>NZ_JAQGNT010000058.1 GCF_028291725.1 Hydrocarboniphaga sp.
TCCGGGCCGTGTGCGATGCAAGGAAGAAAGCACAGCAATAGTGGTGACTATTGCGAGCATTTCTGACGCAGCAGCGTGCGCGGAACGGGCGGTCGGGCACATCTGATTTCTCCGATTCAGCGGACTACGCACGGGAAACAGCGTTGGACGGTTCGATCGATACGGGTTCGACGGCGGAGCGCATCCTCGATGCTGCGGAGCAGCTGTTCGCGCTGCGCGGCTACCACGGCGTGTCGATCCGCGAGGTCGCCGCGCTTTCCGGAACCGAGCTGAGCCTCACGCGCTACTACTTCGGCTCCAAGGACGAGTTGTTCCGGCGCGTGGTCGCGCGCCGCGCCGAGCCGGTGACACAGGCCGCGTTCCGCTCGCTGACCAACGCGCTCGCGCAGCAGCCGGGCAAGGCGCTGTCGGTGGAGACCATCGTGCGCGCTTTCGTAATGCCGATCGCGAGCCTGCCGAAGATAGACGCGGGCTGGCGCAACTACCTGAAGCTGATGATCCATTCGGACAGCCTCAGCCAGCGTCCGGAACTGCTCAAGCCGCTGCGCGAGGCCTACGAGCCGGTATTCGCGCGCTACCTCGAGGAACTGCTGCGCGCAGGCTACGAACGCGAGCGCGCCTGCTGGCTGATGTATTTCATCCACTGGATGCTCAACCACGTCGCCTTCGAGGTCTACGAACTCGAAAAGCTGTCGGGCGGCATCTGCAACTCGTTCGATTACGAAACCCGCGTCGAGCGCATGGTGAGCTTCATCGTCGGCGGCGCCGAAGCCATGCGGCAGGGCGTACCCGCCGTCGCGCCCTTGCGCGCGGCCGTGGCCAGCGCTGCCAAGACGCCGCGGATCAGGGCATCGCGGCGCGCGACCTGAGCCGGCGTTTCAACGTGCACAAGAAACTGACAAGTATTCAGCTAAAGCCGATTTAATGCTATAAAGGCCGGATGCAGCCCAGGTGGATAGACCCCGGCGCGACGATGGAGGAATGAAAGATGAACGATTTCAGCATGCCCCGCGGCGAACGGGCCGTCCGCCCGGATTTCGTGCCGCAGGAAGACAACATCTCGCCGGAAATTGCCCGGCTCGAGAAGCAGAAGCTTTGGACGCGGACCTGGCAGATGGCCTGCCGCGAGGAAGAGATTCCGCGCGTGGGCAACTTCGTCACCTACGACGTGATCGGCCAGTCGATCATCGTGGTGCGCACCGAGTCCGGCGCGATCAAGGCCTATCACAACGTTTGCCTGCATCGCGGCCGCCAGCTCACCGCGGGCTGCGGCACGGTCAACAAGTTCCATTGCAGCTTCCACGGCTGGCAGTGGAACCTCGACGGCGAGTTGCTGCGCGTGCACGACCGCGACGACTACGCCGGCTGCTCGCACATGCAGGACAGCGACCTGGGCCTGTCCGAAGTACGTAGCGCGAGCTGGGGCGGCTTCGTGTTCATCAACATGGATCCCGCCTGCGAGCCCTTCGAGGAATACATCGCGCCGGCGCAGCGCGCGCTCGGGCCGATGCGCTTCGAGGACATGCGCTTCGCCTGGTACAAGACCATGGTCATCAAGACCAACTGGAAGACCGCGCTCGAATCCTTCATGGAGAGCTATCACGTCGCGTCGGTCCATCCGCAGTACCTGCCGATCGTCGACGAGCGCAACAAGAGTTTCGCCGAGGGCCCGCACGGCAAGCACATCTACACGCTGGAACGGCCCATGGGCGCGCCCTCGTTCCGCACCGGCAAGCCGGTGCCCGAGGATCTGCGCGAAGGCATCGCCAGCGTGCTCAGCGTGTTCAAGGAATGGGTCGGCGACGCCGAGGGCAAGGGCCAGGTCACGGTGCGCAGCATCGATGCCGCGCAGCGCGTGCTCACCGAACTGCCGGCCGGCCTGCCGCCGATGGACATCACCATGGCGGCGATCGGCTACATGATGGAGGCCGCGGCCAAGGTCGGCGTGCAATGGCCGATCCTGAGCATGGAGCAGGCCATGGATGCGGGCGTGGACTGGAACCTGTTCCCCAACATGGTGCTGGTGTTCGCCTTCGACGGCTGCCTGGTGTTCCGCGCGCGGCCCAACGGCGACGATCTCGAGAGCTGCGTGTTCGATATGTGGTCGATCCTGCGCATGGCGCCGCAGGAGGTGCCGGTTCTCGAACGCGAGTTCTATCCGGACTGGAAGGACCACGTCGACAAGATTCCCAAGCTGCTGGTGCAGGACCTGCGCAACATGGAGGGCGTACAGCGCGGTCTGCATTCGCTGGGCCTCAAGGGCCTGCGCACCAACCCCGTACAGGAAGTGCAGATCTCGCACTTCCATGAAGTGCTGCACCAGTACCTGTACGCCAAGTAAGCCGGAGTCGAGCATGAGCCTTCTGAACCAGCCGCTGGCGCTGCCCTGCGGCGCCGTGCTGCCCAACCGCATCGTCAAGGCGGCGATGAGCGAACAGCTCGCCGGCGGCGACAACAACTCCACGGCGCGCCTCGACGAGCTTTACCGCTGCTGGAGCGAGGGCGGATCGGGCCTGCTGCTGTCGGGCAACGTGATGGTGGACGGCCGTCATCTCGAAAATCCGATCAACGTGCTGATCGACGGCGTGGTCGACCGCGCAGCGCTGACTTCGCTGGCCAAGGCCGGCACCGTCGCGGGCAACCATTTCTGGCTGCAGATCAGCCACACCGGACGCCAGACCTCGGTGGTGGTGAACCCGCAGCCGCTGGCGCCGTCGGCGGTGAAAGTGGAGCTGGGCGACTACTTCGGCACACCGCGCGCGATGACCGAGTGCGAGATCCTCGACGTGATCGCGCGCTTCGCCTACACCGCGCGGGTCGCGCGTGAAACCGGCTTCACCGGCGTGCAGGTGCATGGCGCGCACGGCTACCTGATTTCGCAGTTCCTGTCGCCGCGCAGCAATCGGCGCGAGGATCGCTGGGGCGGCTCGCTGGAGAATCGCGCGCGATTCCTGCTGGAGACCCTGCGCGCGATCCGCAGCGCCGTCGGCGCAGATTTCCCAGTGGGCCTCAAGCTCAATTCCGCGGACTTCCAGCAGGGCGGATTCAGCGCCGAGGAATGCATGCGCGTGGTGCAGTGGCTCAACGACGAGGCCGTGGACCTGCTGGAGATTTCCGGCGGCAACTTCGAGCAGATGAGCATGTTCGGCTCCGAGGGCGAAGCCGGCGACGCCGCACCGGTCAAGGACAGCACGCGTCGCCGCGAAGCCTATTTCCTCGACTACGCGGCGCGCGTGCGCGAGGTCTGCAGGATTCCGCTCATGGTCACGGGCGGCTTCCGCACGCGCCGTGCGATGGAAGAAGCCCTGCAGGCCAACTTGATCGACGCCATCGGCATCGGCCGGCCGCTGTGCATCGAGCCCGATCTGCCCGCGCGGCTGATGTCCGGCGTGGCCGAGCGCGCCCTGGACTACCAGCAGCTGCTGCAGTCGCAGCTCGGCGACATGGACGGCGCCACCTACAACTCCGTGCTGATGGAGAGCATGTGGTTCGCATTCCAGATTTTGCGCATCGCCGACGGCGATGCTCCTGATCTCGCAGCGCACATGAATCACAGCGCCAAGGTCTACGTGGATTACCGCGATCGCGCCTGGGCGGCCTGGAAAGGTCCGCGCCACGAGCCGCTGCCGGCTACCGACTATCTGCCGGCCTGAGCGTCGGCACCGAAATTTTAGAGAATCGAGATCAATGAAGCCCGGTGATGCAAACTGGAACTCGCCCGTAGAGCCGCCGCTGGTGCTCGACGATGTCGAGCGCGCGCAATGGAGGGACAGCGCCGACGTGGTGATCGTGGGCTTCGGCGCGGCCGGTGCTTCCGCCGCGATCGAGGCGCGCGAAAGCGGCGCCGACGTGCTGGCCGTGGATCGCTTCGAAGGCGGCGGTTCCACCGCGATCAGCGGCGGCATCTACTACGGCGGCGCCACGCAGGTGCAGCGCGAGGCCGGCTACGAAGACACGGCCGAGCAGATGTACCGCTACCTCAAGCTGGAGACCGAGGGCGTGGTCGCCGACGAGACGCTGATGCGTTTCTGCCGCGACAGCAACGGCAACCTGCTGTGGCTGCAGGCGCAGGGCGTGCGCTTCGACAGCACGCTGTACAAGACCAAGCGCTCGTATCCGCCCAACAAGTACTACCTGTATTTCTCCGGCAACGAACTCGTCGCGGGCTATCGCGAACACGCCAAGCCGGCGCCGCGCGGCCATCGCGTGTTCGGTGATGGTTACACTGGCGGCGTGCTGTTCCAGGCGCTCAAGGATTCGGCGCTGGGCAAGGGGGTGCGGCTGATGACGCACGCGCCGGCATCGCGCCTGGTGCTGGATCGCAGCGGCGCGGTGGTGGGCATCGAAGTGCGGCGCATTCCGCCCGGCGCCAGGGCCTGGAAGCAACACAGCCGCCTGATCAACCTGGTCAACTCCGGGCTCAACTACTTCGAGCCGGTGATCCAATGGGCCGCGCGCAAGACCGCGGTGCTCGAACAGAACGACGGCGAGCGCATGCTGATCCGTGCACGTCGCGGCGTGGTGCTGTCCACCGGCAGCTTCGCCATGAACCGGCCGATGGTGCGTCACTACGCGCCCAACTACGCGGGCGCGATGGCGCTGGGCAGCGTCGGCTGCGACGGCGCCGGCATCCGCATGGGCCAGACCGCGGGCGGCGCGATCGGCGAGATGGAACGCGTCTCGGCCTGGCGCTCGATCAGCCCGCCGACCGCGTTCGTCAAGGGCGTGGCGGTGACCAGCAGCGGCGAGCGCTTCGTCTCCGAGGACGTCTACCTGGGGCGCATGGGCGAGCGCATCGCCGCGCTGCCGGATCGCAAGGCGCTGCTGATCGTCGACCGGCCGCTGTATCGCGAATCCTGGAAGAACGTGCTGCCGACTTTCGAGAAAGGCTGGCTGCCGGAATGGCTGTCGTACGGCTTCACCTTGCTGATCAACCTGCTGACCAACACGCGCAAGGGCAGGACGCTGGCCAAGCTCGCGCAGAAATGCGGCATCCCGGCGGCGACTCTCGAACGCACCGTGGCCGAGTACAACGCGGCGGTGGCGAAAGGCGTCGATCCGCTGGGCAAGAGCGCCGAGTATCTCGACCCGCTGGTCGATGGCCCGTACTACGCGATCGACATCTCGATCGACAGCAAGAAATATCCCTGCCCGTCGATTCCGATGGGCGGCCTGGTGGTGGACGAAGACAGCGGTCACGTCAAGCGCGACGACGGTTCGCGCATCGCCGGGCTGTTCGCGGCCGGCCGTAACGCCATCGGCATCTGCTCGCGCTTCTACGTGAGCGGCACCTCGATCGCGGACTGCGTGTTCGCCGGGCGTCGCGCCGGGCGCAGTGCGGCGGTGGAGCACACGCTCGCGGTGCCCGTCGTGACGGCGGCGCGGGCGAGCGTGGGTTGAAGACACAACGGGTGCGGCGCTGAGAGTGTGCAGACCTCAGCAATCGATCGCGCAAGGAAGTTCAAACGACAGCGCAGGCTTAAGACTTGCGGAAAGGAGAAGAGATGCAGCAGAGCCCGTCCCCCGACCTGAGTTCCGGCCTCGAAGCCAGCCGCGAATACGCGCTGACCGGCGCCAGCGGCGTCGAGCGCTTCGCCGAAAACTTCATGATCGTGACCTACGATCCCAAGATCGACGTCGGCCTGTGGCTGCACCTGGGTACCTGGCCCGACGACTTCGGCATCTTTGAGGACCAGGTGATCATCTCGCTGCCCGGCGACGAGGGCCAGCTGAGCATGTACGCCTATCGCCGGCCGGCCGCCGAGGAGCGCCCCGCGGGCGCCAACCTGCGGCTGCGCTGCGTCGAGCCGTTCAAGACCTGGACCGCGAGCTTCGACGGCCTGGTCACGCACAGCAGCGACCAGGAGATGCGCAGCGGCCGCCTGCGCGACGGCGCCAAGGAACTCGCGCGCATCGAACTCACCGCCACCATGCAGGCGCCGGTCTGGGACGCGCATCAGTCCGCCAGCAGCCGCTACGGCGGTGGCAGCATGGAAGAACAGGTCTGGGCCAGCTCGCACTACCAGCAGCTGTACACGGTGGAGGGCACGGTGACGCTGCGCGGCAAGACCCAGCCGTTCTCCGGCACCGGCATGCGCGATCACTCGCGCGGACGCCGCGGCCACGGCATGGACCAGTGGGGCGGCCACGTGCTGGCGACGGCCTGGTTTCCGCACAGCCGCCGCGGCTTCGGCCTGCAGCGCATGTGGACGCCCGAGGGCCGCGTCACGCTCGATACGGCTTTCGTGACCGTCGACGGCCAGCTGCATCACGCCGGCATCGTCGAAGCTCCCAAGCTGGAGCGCCTGCAGAATCGCGGCGAGCAGCTGACGATCAAGCTGCAATCCGATCTCGGCGTGCACGAATTCCTCTGCACCACCATCCGCACGCACTACACCACGCCGCAGAAACCGCTGGGCATGGCCTTCGGAGCCGACTTCGACGGCCCTTACGGTATCTACGCGCCCGGCCACGGTCACTGGCTTTGGGACGGCGACAGCGCCTACGGCCTGATCGAGCGCTCCGCGCGTCTGAAGCCGGGCAGCGAATGAACGCCGCGCAGCGCGCCAAGTTCATCGTCTACCTGCTGATCGCGGCCGCCGCGGCCGTGGGCACCTGGGCGCAGAACCTGGCGTATCTGCCCATGGGCATGCCCGGCATGCTGCGCCAGCTGGTGGCCGACATGCTGCTGACGCCGGGCACGCGCTCGATCAGCATCGACGCCTTCATGCTGGCCGCCGCGATCGTGCTGTGGATGATCGGCGAGGGCCGCCGGCTGAAGATGCGCAGCACCTGGTGGTACGTGCTCGGCGGCATGACGATCACCATCAGCATCTTCGTGCCGCTGTTCCTGGCGCATCGCGAACGCCTGCGTGCGCGCCTCGGCGACACGCAGCCGCAGGAGGCGCTGTCGGCGCCGGAATGGGTTGGCTTCGCGCTGCTGGCCTCGTTGTCGCTGGCCCTGCTGCTCGTAAGTTTCATGCGGCTTTGAACCGCGCGGCCTGCGCCGCAAAAAAAACATGGAGGAGAACATGACGATGGCCGAAACGGCAGAACAGAAAACCGAAACCCGCGGACCGGGCATCCCGCTGCGTGGCCACGAGCGCGACCTCGCGGCCACGCAGCAGCAGTTGCAGCCATGGCTGTCGGCCAAGCTTGCGGCGGGTGCGCCGGTGATCATCACCGAGCTGCGCGCGCCTGCCGGCAACGGTGTGGCCAACGAAACGCTGATGCTCGAAGCGCAGTGGGCCGAGAACGGCGCCGAGCGCCGCGGCCGCTTCGTGCTGAGGCTCGACACGCCCGACGCGATGTACATGGACTTCCGCTTCGAGGATCACCCGCGCACCTTGCAGGCGCTGGCCGGCCTGCCGGGCGTACCGGTGCCCAAGCTCTACGGCTACGAGCCCGACGCTGGCATCATCGGCCGCGCGTTCTATCTGATGGAGCGCATCGACGGCCAGGTGCCGGCCGACGTGCCGCCCTACAACGCCACCGGCTTCGTGTTCGACGCCACGCCGCAGCAGCGCCACGCGATGTGGAGCGACGCGGTGCGCGTGATGAGCCGGCTGCATCGCGTCGATCGCGCGCGTGTGGCTTTCCTCGATCGTCCGCAATACGGCGACTCGGGCCTCGAACAGCTGCTGCGCTACTACATCGCCTCGTATCGCTGGGCCGCGCAGGGCCGCGAGCAGGCGATACTCGAAACCGCGGCGCAGTGGCTGCTCGATCACCTGCCCCAGGACCATCCCACGGCTTTCGCCTGGGGCGATGCGCGCGTCGGCAACATGATCTTCCGCGACGAGCGCTGCGTCGCCGTGCTCGACTGGGATCTGATGTCGCTGGGCGGCGCGGTCAGCGATCTGGGCTGGTGGCTGCTGATGGACCACGCCAACAGCGTGGCCTTCGGCCTGCAGCGCCTGCCGGGCCTGGGCAACGCCGCGGAGACCATCGCGCTGTGGGAGGAAGGCAGCGGCTTGAAGGCACGCGATCTCGATTATCTGATCGTGCTGGCCGCGTTCCGCATGACCGTGAACATCATGGGGCTGGCGCGGCTGCTGAAGGGCCAGGGCCGGCTGCCTGCCGATTCGCGCGAACTGGAAGAAGACAACTTCGGCACGCATTACCTCGCGCAGATGCTGGGCCTGACGCCGCCGACGCCCTCGAAGTTCGTCTGGAGCGGCCTGTCCCGGTAGCACGCGCGTCGCGCGTTGCTTCGGCCGCAGAAGTGATTGATAGTCAGTTATATAGTCGGTTAAGGGAGACGCCGCATGGATCGCATCGACGAGTTGTTCGCCATCGAGCAGATCAGGCAGCTCAAGGCCCGCTACTTCGAGTGCATCGACGGCAAGCTCTGGAGCGAGTGGGGCGCCTTGTTCGCCGATGACGCGACCATGGACATCGCCGGCGACCAGCCCGGCCCCGGCAGCGTGGTGAAGACTGCCGCGGCGATCACCGAAACCGTGAGCCGCATGCTCACGGGCGTGACCAGCGTGCATCACGGTCACATGCCGCGCATCGAGATGCTGTCGGCCGACAAGGCGACCGGCATCTGGGCCATGGAAGACCTGCTGGTCTGGGCCGAGGACGCGCCCAGGCAAGGTCCGTTCACGCGGCTGCACGGCTATGGCCACTACCACGAGACCTATGTGCGCAAGGGCGAAGCCTGGCGCATCCAGAGCCTGCGGTTGACGCGGCTGCATGTGGAGCTCTGCTGATGAACCCAGGCCCTTGTTGTCATTCCCGCGAAGGCGGGAATCCAGTGCGCGCAATGCGATGAACCGCCGTTCTTCGTGCTGGAACTGGATTCCCGCCTTCGCGGGAATGACAGAGTTTTTTCTTGTAAGACGTGCCGGCTCGCAAGCCGGCGGGAGACTGCGATGAGTACCTTCACCACTGGAAGCGCCGGCCGCGCACCCGCCATCGCGGCCAGCTTGTCGAAGCAGAGCACTTACAACGGCACCATCGTCTGGGCCGCGCTCGGCGCGTTCTTCATCGTGCTGCAGATCTATGTGTTCGGCGCCTGGATCGCCGACGGCGGCGCCAAGGCCATCGTGCCCGACCCGGCCGACGTGCCCAAGTACACGCGCATCGCCTGCCTGCTGTTCCAGATCTTCGGCGTCGGCGCCTGCATCGCGGGCGCGGTCTACGTGACGCTGCGCTCGATCAAGGAGAAGCAGCTCACGTTCGACGCCATGCTGTTCATCGCCGGCGCGCTCGCGGGTTGGGCCGATCCGCTGGCGAACTTCATCCGGCCGCAGTTCTTCGGCAGCTCGGCGATGGTCAACCTGCAGAGCTGGGGGCCGTACATCCCGGGCTGGCTGGCGCCGCGTGCGGAGTTCTACGCCGAGCCGATTTTGCTGACCGCGCCGTTCGGCTATTCGCAGGTGTTCCTGTGGGTGCCGATCGTGGCCTGCCTGCTCATGCAGTGGGCACGCCGGCGCTGGCCGAATGCGGGCGCGCTGCGCTATGTGTTCGTGGCCTGGCTGTTTTGCGGCGGCTCGCTGCTGATCGAAGAACTGGTCATGAACCGACTCGGCATCCAGGCCTACCCGGGCTCGGAACGCAGCCTCGCGATCTGGAGCGGCGAAACCTACCAGTACCCGATCTACAACCCGATCGTCTGGGGCGCGGTGTGGGTCGCGACCGCGGCGCTGCGCTTCTTCCGCGACGATCGCGGCCGCAGCGTGGTGGAGCGCGGCGCCGACGCCTTGCAGGTGTCCGAGACCGCGCGCACCGGCGTGCGGCTGCTCGCGGTGGTCGGCTTCATCAACGTGCTGCTGATCGCCTACGGCCTGGCGCTCGCGGTCATCAACCTCGTGAGCCCCAACGTGCAGACGCCGTCGGGCTATGCCAGCCATCTGCACAATCACATGTGCGGTGTCGGTACGCCCATGGCCTGCCCGGGACCGAACGTGCCGATCCCGATCCGCAACTCGCAGATGATGCCGCCGGGCTGAGCCATGCACGCGCCTAGCAGCCTGTCGGACTTGGCAAGATCTACTGCGGCTTCGGCCCGCTGCGCCCAAACTGCGGGCGCCCTCGTCAAATATGACTCGATATTTTCCTCAGTCGCCCGCAGCTTGGACACAGCAGGCCAAACCCTCGCTACGATCTCCCAAGTCCGACAGGCTGCTAGCACCTCGCTCGTCACGCTGTTCGCGACCGCCGTCGCGGGCCAGCCGCTGACGATCGTCGAGGCGCGCGACGGCGTCGGCTGCCTGGACGGTTCGGCGCTGCGCCTCGCGGCCGGGCTGACGCCGGATCGGCAGCTGCTCACCGTGGCGCTGCATGCGGCGCTGATCGGCGCCGGCAGCCTGCAGCCCGATGTGCTGCGCGCCTTGCGCGCAAGCAATATCGCGTGCCGCCGCTGGCTGCTGATCGAAGGCAGCCGCGCCGCGCGTGCGCTGGGGCCGCTGATTCCGCCGCGCATCGCGCGGGCGATCGAGGCGCTGGGCATACCGGCCGCAGAAAGCGCCGCTGAGGCCCTGCAGCTGGCGCTGGGCCATCGGCCCCTGCCCGTCGCGCCGGAATGGCTGGGAACGCTGCGTCCGCGCCTTGCCGCCGCCACCATGGCGAGCACGGTGGCCAAGACCTCGCGCCAGTTCGGCGACGAGGCGCAGCCGCCGCAGACCGAAGACAGCGCGGAACAGGCCGGCTCCACTTCGCAGCTGCAGGCGCTGCTGTCGCAGCTGGCGATGCGCGAGAACGCGGTCACGCGCATGTTGAGCCAGCTGTTCGGCAAGAAGCGCTATTCGCGCCTGCCCGCAGACGGCGAGGGCGGCGCGGCCGGCGACGGTCTCAGCAGCGGCCACGCACCGGTGGCGCCCGGCAGCATCACGCGCGTGCGCGCGCCGGGCGCCGCAGGCGATGCCGACGCACTGAGCGGGCCCACAGTTGCGACGTGGCCGGAATGGGACGAGGCGCAGCGACGCTACAGGCCGCAGTGGTGCTCGGTGGCTAGCTTCTGTGCTACTGAAGGAGAAGCATGTACCCGCCATGACCTGATCGTGCGCCGCGCCGTGGCGCAACTGGGCCGCGATCTGCGCCGCAGCCGCCGCCAGCCGCAGGGCATGGACCTTGATTACGACGCCGCCATGCAGGCGCTGATCGACCGGCGCAACGGCCACACGCCCGACGAGCGCATCGCGGTGGACCTGCTGCGGCGCGCGCGCGATCTGGGCGCGCTGATCCTGCTCGACATCTCCGGCTCGGTGCTGGAGCGCGCGCCCGACGGCCGGCGCGTGCACGATCACCAGCTCGACGCGGCCGCCGCGCTGCTCGACGCCTTCGAAGCGCACGGCGATCGCGTCGGTGTGCAGGCCTTCCATTCGCGAGGCCGCGGGCAAGTGCATTTTCGTAGCGTCAAGCGCTTCGACGAGCCGTCGACGCTAGCCGTCGCGCGACGCCTTGGCGGCGTCGAGCCCGGCGCCTACACGCGCCTGGGCACGGCGATCCGCCACGGTGCCTGGATGCTGCGCGAGCAGGCCGGTGCGCGCCGTCAGCTGCTGATCGTGATCAGCGACGGCTTCGCCTGCGACGAGGGCTATGAAGGCCCGTATGCCGAAGCCGATGCCGCGCATGCGCTGCAGGAAGTGCGCGCCGCCGGCATCGGCGCGGCCTGCATCACGCTCGGCACCGCCACCGCGGATGCCGTACTCGCGCGCGTGTTCGGTGCCGCCTGCCATGCCGCGGCGCCGGATTGGCGAGCGATGCGCGCCCTGATCCGGCCGCTGCTGCTCAATGCACTGCGGCTCATCGAAAACACCCAGCGCCGCCGTAGCCGCGCGCCACTGAACAAGGCCGCCTGATGTCCATTCCCCTGCATCGCGCGTCGGAGGCAGCGTTGAGCGAAGCGCCGTACTACCTGCCGCAGGCGCATGAAGAAACCGTATTCGATGCCGCGGCCGGTCAGCGACTCGCGGTCTTGCTCAAGGGGCCGACCGGCAGCGGCAAGACGCGCTTCGTCGAGCACATGGCCGCGCGCCTGCAGCGGCCGCTGATCACGGTCGCCTGCCACGAAGACCTGTCGGCCTCCGATCTCGTCGGCCGCCATCTGCTCAGCGCCGGCGAGACCGTGTGGTCGGATGGCCCGCTCACGCGCGCGATGCGCCAGGGCGCGATCTGCTATCTCGACGAGATCGTCGAAGCGCGTCAGGACACCACGGTGGTGCTGCATGCGCTCAGCGATCACCGCCGGCAGCTGCCCATCGACCGCCTCGGCATCACGCTCGACGCCGCGCCGGGTTTCATGCTGGTGGTGTCGTACAACCCCGGCTACCAGTCGGTGCTCAAGGACATGAAGCCGTCGACGCGTCAGCGCTTCGTGGCGATCGAACTCGGCTATCCCGCGCGCGAACTCGAACAGCGCATCGTCGCGCACGAGTCCGGCGCGAGCGCGGCCGATGCCGCCTACCTGGTCACGCTGGCGCAGGCGATCCGCCGCTTGTCGTCTTCGGGTCTGCGCGAAGTGGCGTCGACGCGCCTGCTGGTCGCGGCGGCGCGGCTGCTGGTGGCCGGCGTGCCGCGCGACATCGCCGTGGACGCCGCGATCATCCAGCCGCTCAGCGACGACCCCGAGATGCTGGGCTCGCTGCGCCAGCTGCTGGCGCAGTACGCGCCCTGATCCACCATCGAAATCGAACAATCACGCAACGCTGCTGAATCAGCAAGGAGCTTCACGATGGACTTAGACAAACTGTTTGGCCCGGCCCTCAATGGCCGCCTTCCCGATCACGTGACACCGGACATGGTGCGCCCGTATCCGATGCAGCTGGGCATGCTCACCGACGAGAATCCCTTCGAGACCATCGTGCCCAAGCTGCACGAAGGCCCCGGCATCTTCTACAGCACGGATGGCTATCCCGGTCAGCGGCCGGTGTGGATTTTCCGCCACGTCAAGGACCAGCAGGCCATCTACATGGACACCGAGCATCTTTCGAGCAAGGACTTCGCGCCGTTCGCGAAACTGCTCGGCGAGAACTGGAGCCAGATCCCGGCCGAGACCGATCCGCCGATGCACGGCTTCTACCGCCAGATCATGAACCCGCTGTTCGCACCCAAGAAGATGGCCGAACTCGAAGACCACGTGCGCAGCTTCGCCAAGACCGCCATCGACAAGTTCAAGCACAAGGGCGAGTGCGACTTCATGGCCGATCTCGCGTTCCAGTTCCCGATCCAGGTGTTCCTCGAACTCATGGGCCTGCCGCTGGACGATCTGCCCAAGTTCATGGCCTGGGAAATGAAGCTCACGCATCCCAAGTCGATCGAGGAAATGGCCGAAGGCACGCTGCTGGTCAAGAACTTCCTGATCGGCGTGATCGAGGAGCGCAAGAAGCAGCCCACGGGCGACTTCATCAGCACGATCATCGCCAGCGAAGTGCAGGGCCGCAAGCTCAGCGACGACGAGATGGTGGGCTTCTGCTTCAACCTGTTCATCGGCGGGCTCGACACCGTGTCGACGCACATGGGCCTGCAGTTCCGTCACCTGGCCGAGCATCCCGAGCACCAGAACCAGCTGCGCGCCAATCCCGAGCAGATTCCGCTGGCGCTCGAAGAGTTCATGCGCGCCTACGCGGCCGTGACCACCTACCGCACCTGCATCAAGCCGGTGACCATCGGCGGCGTGCAGATCATGCCCGGCGACAAGCTGGCCATGGTGACTTCGCTGGCCGGCCGCGATCCGGATTTCTTCCCTAACCCGAGTGAAGTGCGGCTCGACCGCAACCCGCGCCACACCACTTTCGCCACCGGCCCGCATCGCTGCGTGGGCGCGCCGCTGGCCAGGCGCGAGCTGATCTTCGCGATGGAAGAGTTCCTGAAAGCGATCCCGGAGTTCCGCATCAAGCCCGGCGCGAAAATCACCACCTCGATCGGCCCGATCATCCAGCCGCTGTCGCTGCCGCTGGTGTGGAAGGTCTGATCGCGGCAGGAGCTCGCAGGCCGTCTGGGTTTTCCCCGCGATGTAGATCGGGTACTGGGCAGCGGGCATGTTCGTCTCCTAATGACGCTGAAGAACAGATCTCAGCTGCGCTCGCCCGGAAACCGCTCGCGCAGGTAGCGCTCGAGAATCGCCTTGCCCGATTCCGAGACGATCGCATTGAAGGTCCTTTCGATCGCATCGGGCATCGACATCGGGTACTGCGTGCCATACAGCGAGAGCAGCGTAGGGCCATAGGCGCTGACCGCGAAAATGCTGTAGCGCAGCGTCTCCACCGGCAGCGGCCGCAGCGAGCCTTCGTCGAGGGCGCCGCGGATGCAGAGATAGGCCGTGTCGTCGGTCTCCCGCTGCAGCTCCTGCATTTGCTGGGCAAGTGCCGGCTGCAGGATTTCGGACTGCTTGCTGATCGCGTTCAGGATGGCCCGCGTGGTCGGCCTCGACAGCGCCTCGATGCGCGCCTTGGTGAATTCGAGCAGCGCATCCAGGCCCTGCCGATCGTGCAGCGTGTCGAGGTAGGGCAGGCACTCCTTGAGCCGGTGGCGAACGGCCGCGGCGAACAGCTGCTCCTTGCCGCCGAAGCAGTCGTAGATCGTCGCAGTGGAACAATGGGCCAGCTTGGCGATGGTGATGACCGAAACTTCCGGGAAGGGATGCTCGACAAACAGCAGGCTCGCAATCTCCAGCACCCGCTGCAGGGTTTCCGGTTTCTTGTTGCTCATCGACGAGACTCTAGGTGTCCGTCAGGTGACAGGAATGTGGACTGGAAACATGAAAAAACGACGTAGGGATTCAAATGATTATTGTCGCGATCGTCTGCCGGTGCCGCTTGCAAACGTGGCGATAACTGCAGCTTGTCGGCCAAGTCGAACGCTACCGCCGAATTTCGTGGAAAACGCATATTACATTTAATAGCGTGACGGCCCATGTCGCCCCCTCTATTCTTTTCAAACCGAGGGCGCCGCCGTTTGAACGCCCTGTAAAAGATGGATTTCTATAAGCGCGGCGATCAACGCCGCCATACAGGCACCTGCAACGACGGGTGCCGGAGGATCGAATGTCGCACCCCGGATGCTATCAGTCGCCTGAGTCCAGCCCGCAGCTCGACCCGGCCTGCGGGCTGGCGTCGGTGCAGAGCTGACTAAACGTCAGCTAAGATGAGCTCGAGCGGCCCGGCGTCCGGCATGGCGCGAGGAGTCCGCGATGACGCATCACCCGACCGCAGCAGCGGACCTTCGAGCCCCGTATCGCCGGCACCCATCAAGCTGTCTTGATCACCGAGTGGCAGAACCATGCTGTCCAATCTTCCCCATATCCCTTCCCATGTCCCGCCCGAGATCGCAGGTCCCTTCGTGCTGACGCCGCGGACCACCAGCTACGTCGATCCTTTCGCCGAGCTGGTGCCGAAGATTCACGAGGGGCCGGCAGTGTTCTGGGGCACGGACATCTTCCCGGGGCCGACAGGCGGCGGCTGGGTGATCCGGCGCAACGAGGATCTCAAGGCGGTCTACGACAACACCAGCGAGGTGATGAAGCGCGGCAACACGCAGTTCGCCGCGATGATCGGCGAGAGCTGGGACATCATTCCCACCGAACTCGACCCGCCGACGCATACCGCGTTTCGCACGGCGCTGAATCCGCTGTATACGCCCAAGAAGATGGCGGAGCTGGAGCAGAAGGTGCGCGAGCGCTCGCAGGGCCTGATCGCGCGCATCAAGGATCGCGACGGCTGCGACTTCATCAAGGACTACGCGATCCCGTTTCCGGTCTCGATCTTCCTCGATCTCATGGGCCTGCCGCAGGACCGCATGCAGGAGTTCCTCGACTGGGAGAGCGCGCTGGTCCATGCGCCGACCTGGGAAGTGCGCGGCCAGGCGGTGAGGCTGGCCAAGGACATGCTCTACCAGGCCGTCGATGCGCGCATCGCCGATCCGGCCGACGACCTCATCAGCCAGGTGATCAGGCTGCGCGTCAACGGCCGTCCCTGGTCGCGCGAGGAGGTGTTCGGGCACTGCTTCAATCTGTTCCTGGGCGGGCTCGATACGGTGACGGCCAACCTCGGCCTGCACTTCTATCATCTGGCGCGCCATCCCGAGCTGCAGCGCGAGCTGCGCGAGGATCCGTCGAAGATCGACAACGCACTGCAGGAGCTGCTGCGCGCCTACGCGGCCGTGACCACGTTCCGCCTGTGCAAGCAGGATTTCACGCTGCACGGCGTCACCATCAAGGCCGGTGATCGTATCGCCATGTCGACGCCGCTGGGCTCCAACGATCCGGAGGCGTTCCCGAATCCGCAGACCATCGACATCCAGCGCCGGCCGGTGCACCTGACTTTCGGTTTCGGCCTGCATCGCTGCCTGGGCGCGCATCTGGCGCGGCGCGAGCTGGACGTCTCGCTGCGCGAGATGCTGCTGGCGATCCCGGAGTTCCGCCTCAAGGAAGGCTTCAAGACGCCGTTCCTGCTCAGCAACGTGATCCACGTGAACGAGTTGCAGTTGGTCTGGAATCGCTGAGCCATGAGCACCATACCCAGCGCTGCGACCTACCTCGCCGGTGAAGGCGCGCTGGGCGTGGAGATCGGCAGCGTGGCCATCGCGCTCGCGCTGCTGGTCGGCTACGGGCTGGAGGCACGCCGGCGCGGCTCGCTGAGCATCCCGGCGCTGTGCGCGATCGCTGGCCTGGGCATCTTCTGGCAGGAGTTCTATGCCGACTGGGGCGCCTACCTGCTGTGGAGCCCGAGCTTCCACATGATGCCGTGGAAGTCGACGCTGTGGACCACGCCGGACAAGCCCTGGTTCGTGATCTGCTCGTACCCGGTGTTCATGTGGTCGGCGTTCGCGGCGATGCTGTGGGCGACGCGCCGCGCGATCCGCAGGTTCCCGGCCACGTCGCCGCTGCTGGTCTGCCTGCTCACGGCGGCGCCGGCCCTGTTCGCGATCAACCTCGCCTTCGAGGCGGTGTCGGTGGCCTACGCGGGCCAGTGGTCGTATGTCGACGTGATCGGCCCGGCGCTGTCGACCGCCAAGGGACAGCAGCCGATTCTCTATCCGGGCATTCCCTTCGGACTGTTCGGCGGCGTGACTTGCTACCTGATCCTGCGGCAGGACGTCGCTGGCCGTCCGAGCTTCGAGCGCCTGCTGCGTCCCGACCGGTTTCCGGCGGGATGGAGACGCGAGGCCCTGCGTGCGCTGAGCTGGCTGCTGGTCTGGAATCTCAGCTACTGGCTGCTGCTGTGCACGCCGGTGATCGCGATCCGCGAAATCTTCGGCGAGGCCAGCGCGCTGGTTCCGTGAACGAGCGCGCCGAGAAATCCCTTATGCCCAGCCCCGCAGCCAGCGCACACCGCAGCCTCGCCCATGCCGACCGCAGGCAGGGCGGCGCATCGTCACTGCTGAATCATGGCCTGCGTTCGCGGCTGTTCGACGTCTCGTACAGCGAGGCCCGCGCGCAGCTGTCGGCCATGGATTGCGAGATTCTGCATTGCGAGTGGGAGCGTCCGACGCGCACGCGCGAGCGCCTCGACGATCATGTGCTGTGGATGTCGCTGTCGACGCGCCCCGCGCGCACTTCGCTGCAGCTCACGCCGCTGAACGGCCACGCCTGCACCACCGGCTCGGTCAACTTCCTGCCGGCCGGCCAGGTTCTGCTGGCGCAGTCCGACGGCGGACCGCAGCAGTTGCTGCTGTGCCGCATCAAGCCGGCGCGGCTGGAAGCCTTGCTGGGCCAGCAGCTGGAGTTCGGCGTCGCCGAGCTGGTGGCCGGGCTCGACGTGCGTGATCGCGATATCCGCTGCACGCTGATGCGCATGGCGCGCGAGATGCGCGTGCCGGGCCTCGCCAGCCAGGGGCTGCTGGAAGCGCTGGCAACCTCGCTGCTGATCGATCTTGGCCGCCATCTGCAGATGCGGCGCGTCGTCGAGCAGCGCGAGGCCGGCAGTCTCGCGCCCTGGCAGCTCAAGCGCATCTGCGATCGCGCGGAAAGCGATGCTCCGCCGCGGCTGGCCGACATGGCCGAGCTTTGCGGCATCAGCGTGCGCCAGCTGATCCGCGCGTTCAAGGCGACCACGGGCGAAACCGTGCATGCCTACCTGGAGGCGGCCCGCATCGCGCGCGCCTGCAGCCTGCTTGCCGGGACCGATCTGCCGCTCAAGGCGATTGCGATCCAGCTCGGCTTTCACCATGCGGCCAATTTCAGCGTCGCGTTTCGCCGCTCCACGCAGGAGGCGCCGAGCGCCTACCGGCTGCGCGTACGCGCCCATGGTTCGACGCCGCGCAACGAGTCGCGCCGCGCTCAAGGCATGGCCGATGAAGCGCGTCCCGCGTCCGCGGCCTCTTCCGTTTCCCAAGCGGGCGCCTGAGCGATCCGCCGGTTTGCGCACGCACGACATCGTTTCGACACATCATCCAGGAGCAGAAAAATGACGCAGGTTTCCGCGGGTCGCAAGCAACGCTGCGGTGTGATCGGCATGGGCATGATCGGCGCGGGCGTCGCCGCCTGCCTGGTACGCAAGGGCAGGGAGGTGAGCGGCTTCGACGTGCGTCCCGCAGCTGTAGCTGCGGTTGAAGGCGTCAATGCCTGCGTCTCGCCTGCCGAAGTCGCGAGCCATTCCGACGTCATCGTCGTGTCGGTGGTCAATGCGCAGCAGGCCGAGTCGGTGATCTTCGGTGAGAACGGCATTGCCAGTTCGGCGCGGCCGGATCTGGTGGTGGCGCTGATGAGCACCATCCGCGTGCCCATCGTGCGCGAACTCGCGCAGCGCGCGGCCGACAGCGGTTTCAAGCTGATCGATGTGGCGATCACCACCGGCGGTGGCTCGGTTGCCAATGGCGGCTCCGCACTCATGGCCGGCGGCGACACCGAGACCATCGAGTCGGTGCGCGGCGTGATGGAAGACTTCGCCGTGCTGTTCTCGCACATGGGACCGCTGGGCGCCGGCATGGCGGCCAAAGTCGCGCGCAACATCATGCATTACGGCGCCACGCTGGGCGCCTACGAAGGCGGCCTGCTGGCCGAGGCGGCCGGTGTCGATATCGCCAAGCTCATTGACGTGATCCGCAAGAGCGACCCGCACAACATCATGAGCACGGTGTTGCTGGAGAAGCGCGGCACCCAGCCGCTGCAAGGCTTGCCCGAAGAGACCATGGAGCAGTTCCGCGGCTGGGCCAACCTGCTCTACAAGGATCTCGATGCCGGCATCGATCTGGCCGACAGCCTCAACGTCGAAGTCCCCGGCGCGCGGCTGTCGATGGAACGCGGCGACCTGATCTATGGCCTGCCGCCCGGTACCACGCCGCATGGTCCGAAGCTCGACGAGGACTCGAAAGTGCGCGGCCTGCAGATGATGGACGAGGTCTACGGCAAGGGCACCGTGCCGATGCCGCCGGCCTCGATGGAATTGCCGCCCTACATCGACGCCACCGTGCGCTGGCTGTTCGGCGACGTGTGGTCGCGGCCGGCGCTGTCGATCCGTGACCGCCGCATGCTCGTGATCGGCGCCACCGCGCAGATGAGCCGCGCCGACCTGATCGAAATCCAGGTCACCGGCGCGCTCAAGAACAAGGAGCTCACCGAAGAGCAGTGCAACGAGATGGTGCTGCAGCTGGCGTTCTACTGTGGCTGGGGCAACGGTACCGCGGTTCACAACGGCGTCACCGCCGCGCTCAAGAAGCATAGGGAATCGAAAGGCGCCTAGTGTCGTGAGTCAGAAGCGGTCGGCGTGAAATGGAAAGTCCGAGGTGCAGGCGTAACAGTCTCTGCGTGCCGCCGCTCCTCGCTCCTCCTATGCTTGTCAGTAGCGATCACTGATCGCTTTTCAAAAAAAATAATCGCAAGAAGAGCCCAGGAGGCATGTTGCAGGCCGCATGGCCTGCGTGCCTCGAACAGGTCGCCTGACGACTGTGGGCCGGGTCATTCGCAGTGATCGAATGCGCGTTGGTTTCGGGTGCGCCTGACGGTGTGCCCAGCGATACGCAGTGCCAATACTAAAACGTCCTTTTGGGGGAGACATGAGAAAAGATTCGAGACAGATGATTCTGGTGCGGGCGGCGACTTTTGCTGCCGGTACGCTGGTTGCGGCTTCCGCCGCGGCCGAACAGCTCACGCCGGCCGATGCGGCGGCGGAGCCGCAGGCACCGATGCAGGCCACCGACCCGGTTGCTGATCCCGCCGCTGCCGCGGCGCCCGAAGCACCCGCCGCCGCTGCCGCCGAAACCGGTGGCGAGCGCCAGATCGAAGAAATCGTCGTGACCGCGCGCCGCAAGGCCGAGAACCTGCAGGTCGTTCCGACCTCGATCACCGCTTTCAGCGAAGAGTCGCTGCGCCAGGGCTCCATCCAGTCGACCAACGACCTGCAATTCATGACGCCCGGCGTGGTGTTCACCAGCTCGGGCTCTGCGGAAGCAACACTGCTGACCATTCGCGGACAGTCCAAGTCCGCGGTGGGCTCGGGCCTGCCCGGCGTGGTGACCTATCTCAACGATGTGCCGATGCCCACTGCCGGCAGCGTCGTGCCGGCCTACGACATGAGTTCGATCCAGGTGCTCAAGGGGCCGCAGGGCACGCTGTTCGGCCGCAACACCACCGGCGGCGCGCTGCTGGTCTACACCAAAGCTCCAACTTATGAGTGGGATGGCTACGGCCAGGTGCAGCAGAGCAACTACAGCGGCAAGCAGTTCGAGGGAGCGGTCAACGTGCCGCTGATCGACGACAAGGCCGCCGTGCGAATCGCCACGCAGATCACACGGCGCGAAGGCTACACGCGCAATCTCGGCGTCGGCTCGCCCGACCTGGACAACCGGCACAAGGATTCCTTCCGCGTGTCGCTGCTGCTGGAGCCGATCGAGAATCTCAAGAGCACCACGGTTTTCGACTATCTCAACACCGAGGAGAACGGTACCTCGGCGATCCTGGGCCAGGTGCTGGCGACCGGCGCCATCCGCACGCCTTCGCTCGCGCCGTACTTCAACTGCGGCACCTCGGTCGATTGCGACGAGGACCTGCAGTTCGAGCGGCAGCAGGCCTGGGGCCCGCGTACCACCTCGTCCAACCTCGACATGAAGAACGCCGCGCGCGTCTGGGGTGCGTCCAACACCAGCGCCTACGACTTCGGCTCCGTCACCTTCAAGAACATCCTCGCCTATCGCGAATCCAAGACCGCGTACGACAACAGCGCCGACGGTGTCACCATGGCGGTGCTCGACGCCACGCACGTGGTGATCCATACCCAGCAGCTCAGCGAGGAAATGCAGCTGCTGGGCAAGCTGTTCGACGACAGGCTCGACTACACGCTGGGCGCGTTCTACCTCAAGAGCGAGCCGGGCGGCCCGCAGGGCACGGCGCTGGATACGCTGCGTCCACCGCAGGTGCCGCAGGATTCCTATCCCAACAGCCGCGACAGCCAGCAGCACTTCACCGACACCAGCAAGGCGGTGTTCGCGCAGATCGCCTATGACCTTTCCGAGTTCGCGGAAGGCGTCAAGTTCAATCTCGGCGGCCGCTACACCGAGGATCAGCAGAAAGGCTGTTCGCTGACCACGTCGCTGAACGCGCCGCTGGTGGACCCCGACGACTGCGCCACATCCGTGGGCCTCAACAACACGCCGGCCTATGTCGGCAAGGTGAAGTCCAATGCCGTGACCTGGACCGTGGGCCTGGACTGGCAGATCGACAAGGACCTGTTCGGCTACATCACTTCGCGGCGCGGCTATCGTGGCGGCGGCTTCAACGGCCCCAAGCTCGCGGACTCGCTGTCGGCCTACCAGACTTTCAAGCCGGAGACGCTGACCGACGTCGAGATCGGCCTCAAGAGTGACTGGTCGGTGGGCGACTGGGTGGGCCGCTTCAACATCTCGGCCTATCGCGGCAAGTACGACGACATCCAGGGCGTGGTCACGGTGCCGCCGAATCTCGATGGCGACAACAACACCTCCAACGATCCGGCGTCGAACCAGCTGATCGTCAACAACAGCAAGGGCACCATCCAGGGCGGCGAGCTGTCCGCTTCGGTTTCGCCGGTGCAGGGCCTCACGCTGAACCTGGGCGGCGCCTACACCGACGCGAAGAAGGACCCGGGCGAATTCAACGGATCGGTGACGCCGGCGCCGCCGTTTTTCTACACACCCGAGTGGACGCAGAACGCCGATCTTCGCTACGTGGTGCCGCTGGGCGGCAGTCTCGGCGGCGAAGTCACTGCCAGCCTCAGCTACTACCACGTCAGCAGCGAGGAACTGCGCGACTACCATGCCGCGGCCTATGGCGTGGCCAATTCGCGGATCGAGTGGGGTTCGGTGGGCAATACGGCGCTGGACGTCGGCCTGTTCGTGCGCAACCTCAGCAACAGGGAATACGTGACCGCGCCGTCGATCGCCAGCAACGCGCTGGGCTTCGCCACGGTGGCCTACGGCGAGCCGCGGATCTACGGCATCGACCTGCGCTATCGCTTCGGTATGTCGTCGAGCCGTTAGTCATCGAGGGGCACCGTCGCGGGCATGGCTCGCTCCTGCAAGTTCTGCTGTAGGAGCGGGCCATGCCCGCGACCTTGGTACCCGGCAGCCTTACCGGCCGTCCACCCGTTGCGCGATGCCGCCGTCGGTATAGAACGCATATCGCTGCGCCAGCCCGGCCGCATCGAGCCCGAAGAATCCCGGATCGACCTTGTGCAGGCCCTGCGGATTCACGTCCTGCCAGGCACGCACGCGCGCATCGAACGCGCCATCGAGCCGCCAGCCGAGCCTCTGGTAGAGCTTGTGAATCTGCTCGACCGGATCGACTGTCTGCCGGCGGTGCGAGACGTCGAAGAATCGCGCCTCGCCGACGCGCCTGCGGAACGCCAGCGTGCGCTCCAGCGCCAAAGCCCATTGCTGCGCCTGCGCGCGGCCGAAGCTCACCGGCTGCGGGTTGTCGACGAAGGCGCAGCGGATCTGGTGCATCAGCGAGCACAGCGAAGGCAGGGCCTTGACCGGATCGCGGTGCGTCATCACGAACTGCGCGTCGGCATACACCGAATCCAGCGCATCGAGCGCGAACATGTGCGCCGGCGTGCGCACGAACCAGCGGCGCGGCCCGCTCTGCCATTGCAGCAGCTTGAGCACACGGCGGTGATAGCGGTAAGCCGGCCGCATGTCGAAGCCGTCGGAGATCACCCATTGCACGTAGCTCGGTACGTGCATGAAGGCTTCCAGCGCCGAGGTGGAGAACGACAGCTGCAGCAGCGTGTAGCACTCCTGCGGGCCTTCCACGCCGCGCGGCAGCATGTTGCGCAGCTGCGGCACCAGGGCTTCGAAAGCGTCGGCTGCAGCCTGGGCCGCGGCGATGCGCGGATCGCGGTCGGAGGCAGCGGCCCGCGGCTGCGGGCAGGGGCGGCCGGATTCCCACTCGCGCAGCACGCGCGTGTCCGGGTCCAGCGACAGCATGTAGCCCAGCGCGGTGCTGCCGGTGCGCGGCAGGCCGATGCCGAACAGCGGCGCCACGATCTGCTCGTCTTCGATCTCCGGATGCCGCGCATACCAGCTCTCGATCTCGAGCCGGTTGATCAGCGAGGCCACCAGTATCTCCGGCACCGCGTGGCTCCCCACTTCCGACAGCCGGCTTTCGCCGTTGATCGACTCCACCAGCCGCTGCAGCGGCAGCAGGAAGGACTCGTCGCCGAAGTCGCGCAGGCCGCTGCGCGCACGGGCCTGGTCGAGCAGCTGGCTGGCCTGGATCATCGCTTCAGCCTGCTGTGTTGATGGTCTGCACGAGCCGGCGCAGGCCTTCGTCGAAGCTTACTGTGCAGGGCCCGGTGATCGAGCGCCGGCGCGTGATGTCGGCGACGTTGCCGCGCGGCGCGCCGGGCACCTCGTGCACGGCGAGCTTCGCCTCGATGCCCAGCAACTGCGCGGCCGATGCACACCACTGCTGTGCGGTTACCACCTCGTCGCCGGCCCAGTTGGTGACCAGCGGCGGAACGCCCGCGGAGCCGAGCAGGGCTTCGATCTGCGTGCACAAGTCGTCGACGTGGATCGGGCTGTGCGGGTTGGGGTCGAACGGCACCGGCACGTCCTGGCCGGCCTGCATCGCGCGGATCTGCAGCGACGGCAGGTGGCCAGCGCGGCCGTAGACGGTGTTGAGGCGCACGATCGTGGTCGGCAGATCGAAGGCGCGCGCGCAGTAGCGCGCCACCGCCTCCTCGGCGATCTTGGACACCGGGCTGCTCGGTGACCACGTGGCCCAGGCTCGGCCCAGCAGGCCGTCCTCGTCGTGCGCGTGATAGGGATCGTCGTGTGGCGAATACACCGCGGCGGACGACACCACGAGCGCCGCCTTGGCCTTGCGGCAATGCTGCAACAGAAAGCCGGTGCCTTCGCCATTCGTACGGAAAGCCTGGTCGAACTGTCCAGGCCCTTGCGGCACGCGCGCGAATGCGAAATGCAGCACGTAGTGGAAATCGTCGGGCACGCCGGCCAGATCGCCGCTGCCCAGGTCGGCGCTGCAGCTGCGCACGCCCAGCGCCTCAAGCCGCATGCGGTCGGCCGGATTGCCGAAGCGCGCAAGCGCCCAGACCTCGTTGTCGCGCGCGAGATATTCGGTGATGGGCGAGGCGACGCTGCCGGCCGCGCCGGTGATCAGGATCTTGTTGCCTGAGAGCATGGGGTGTTCTCGTGTTGGAGTTGCTCGCTCGTTGCCGCATTCGCCGAAGATCGATTCAAAAACGAGCGGACATGGCGATTGCCTGCGCATGCGTTGTTGGTTTAAATCAGCCCGCGAGCAGCGCGGCCACCGATCCGCCGTCGATGCGCAGGTCGGTGCCGGTGACGTAGCCCGCCGCGGGGCTGGCCAGCCACTGCACCGCCGCGGCGATGTCCTCGGTATTGCCGATGCGCTTGAGCGGGCAGTTGGCGAGCACCGCGGCGACCTCGGGGCTGCTCTGTTCCAGCCGGCCCATGGGCGTGGCGATCAGGCCCGGGCTCACCGACACCACGCGCGCGCCGCGCGCGGCCCAGGGCAGCGCCGCCGCCTGCACGCGCAGCTGGGTGCCGCGCTTGGCCAGGCAATAGGCGAGCTGTGGCTCGTCGCGATGCAGGCCCGCGACCGCATCCAGCAGTTGCGCGGCGGGCAGGCTGGCGAGCGCGCGTTCCAGCTCTGCGGACACCGGGATGAACGAGCCGGCCATGCTCGCGATCACCACCGCCACGCTGCCGGCGCGTGCGAGTTCGACGAAGGCGTCCAGGACCAGCGCCGTGCCGAGCAGGTCGACCTCGTAGATGCGCGCGCTGCCCGCCATCAGCGGCGATACGCCGGCAGTGAGCACGAGCGTCCGCAGCGGCCCGAGATGGCGCGCAGCTTCGGCGAGCTGCGCGACGGCCTCGCGATCGGAGACGTCCATCATCTGCGTCCGCACGTCGAAACCGTCGGCACTGAGTTCGCCGGCTGCGGATTGCAGCTGCTTTGCGTCGCAGTCCGCCAGCAGCAGGCGATGGCCCGAGCCCAGACGGCGCGCGCAGGCCGTGCCCATGCCGCCCACGCCGATGACGACGATCAGCTCCATGCGCAGCCTTTAGAACATGCTCTGGACGAAACCGCCGTCGCAGAGAATGGTTTCGCCCGTGGTGTAACCCGCGCGTTGTGAGCACAGGTACACCGCGAGGCTCGCTTCCTCTTCGGGCTTGCCGTAGCGGCCCATGGGGATCACGCTCAGGAAGGCTTGGCTCCAGGCCTCCTCGCTCATGCCCAGGTCGGCTGCGCGGTCCTTGAAGAACCCGGCGCGCTGCTCGGTGTCGATCACCCCGGTGGCGACGGTGTTGACGGTGACGCCGAAGGGCGCGAGCTCCGACGCCAGCGTCTTCTGCAGGCCCACCGCGGCGATGCGCACGGTGTTGGTCAGCGCGTAGCTGAAGTTCAAGGTCGAACGCACCGGCTGCTTCACCGCGCCCGATCCGATCAGCACGATGCGGCCCCAGCGCTGTTGCTTCATGTGCGGGATCACGCTGCGCACGAAGCGCGAGAACGTGAGCACGCTGAGATGGAAGGCCTCGGCGAAATCGACTTCCGTAAGATCGTGGAACGAGCCCGACTTGGGGCCGTCGATGCTCTGGATGGCGATGTCCGGCGCGCCGAAGGCCTGCTCGGCTGCGCGCAGCACTTTGGCGTAGTTGTCGAGCTGCAGCAGGTCGGTGGCGACGCCGACGGCTTGTCCGCCCTCGGCGCGGATGACGTCGACGACTTCGTCGATGTTCTTCTGCGTGCGCGCCGCGATGACCAGCTTGCAGCCGTTGCGTGCGAGTTCCAGCGCCGCGGCGCGGCCGATGCCCTTGCTGCCACCGGCGACGACGGCGACCTTGCCTGCGATACCGAGATCCATGCGTTCTCCTCTGCGGTTGCCCGCATGCATGCGGGTCGTCTTGCGCGTTGTTCTAAAAACTGACTATCCATCAACTAATGGATCGATGCAATGCCGGCTTATCAGTTTTCACGCTCGTTGCAGGAACAGAAGCGGTTGTAGGAGGCCGTATCCACGGCGCTACACCAGGTTTTGCGGCGCGCTCATGAACATCTCGCTGGCATCGGCATCGAGCCACATGTATTCCAGGTAGTGCCCGAGCCGGTCGCGCTGATCCGTATACAGATAGGCCGACGCGCCGAAGCCGCCTTCCATCGCAATCGGATGCCGGGCCGTGTCGAGTGTGGAGCGAAAGTCTTCCCACTCCTTGCGCTCGCCGCGCAGCCAGCAGCCCAGGTGATGGAAGCGCAGGCCGAAGCCGCTCGCGGGCAGGCCTTCGGAGTACAGCGTCGAGCTGCCGCCGTTGGGCTGGATCAGCTCCAGCTGGCGACCGCCGATCTGCGCGAGCGCGTATTCGATGTGCGCGCTCTCGGGTCCGCGCGGCGTCGCCAGTTCGATCGTCGACGGTGGCAGGCGCAACCACTGGCCAACGCCGTAGTCGCGGGCGAACAGATCGATCGCCGCCGTCAGATCCGTGGTGACGTAGGCCACCTGGAAAAAGTCCTTGAACATCATCATCGGTGCACCTGGCATTGCCGCGCTCACAGCACTTCCACCGGAACCGGAAACCGCTCGAAGTAGAACGCAAAGCGCTCTCGCATCTCGGCGGGCCTGATGCCGAAGTCGCGCTCCAGGTGGTATTCGATCTGGCCGTGCTTGCCGCGCGGATGCGCGGCCACGGCGGCTTCGAGGTTGGCCTTCACTTCGGCGTCCAGCGGCAGGCCGGCCTTGGCGTAGATCTCGCCGACCGCGGCCCAGGGATCGGCCATCAGCTTGTCGAAGTAGACGTCGACGCTATGCGCTTCTTCGAGCTGGTCGCGGTCGCGCACACAGCGGCGCAAGAGCTTTTCGTAGCGCGCGATCCAGTAGTCTGCGATGACGCGCGGTTCCACGCGCTGGTTGCGCACGCGCGCGGCGTAGGCGATGGCGGTGATCGCCGACTGTATCGAAGCCACTGGATCGCGATGATTGATGACGATGGTCGCGTCGGGGAACACCGTGCGCAGCGGCAGCAGCTGCTCCATGTGCTGCGGACACTTCAGCAGCCAGCGGTTGGGGCCCTTGAACCAGGTCATCACCTGCAGGCCCTTCTTGAGATAGCGGTAGCTGCTGGTGATGTCGGTGGCGAAGTAGTGTTCCTGCCAGCGTCGCGACGGCACCAGCCATTCGAGGTAGTAGGACGAGAAATCGAGCGCCTGCAGCTCGATGTCCTCGGAGATGTGATCGGGCGCGAAGTCGTGGAAGCTCTTGATGTACGGCAGCAGCGCGTCGGCCTGCGCATAGTCCTGTTGCGAGCGCGTATGGCGCGGGTCAGGCTGGCCGGGCACGGGCTCCTCGCCGGGCGCCGGCACCGGCCGCGTGACTTCCCAGAAGGGCATCGAGCGCAGGCGCCGGTCGCCGGCGATGAAGCTCTGCAAATAGGTGGTGCCGGAACGCGGCAGGCCGGCGATCACGATCGGCCGGTCGATCGGGATCTGCAGAATCTCTGGATGCCGCTTGACCAGGTCTTCGATGCGCAGGCGGTTGCCGGCATAGCGCACCATGTCCAAATAGGGCCCGAGGCGACCGAGTTCGGTGACGTTGTCGGCCTCCTGCAGCGCCTGCAGCCACAGGCGCAGGCGCGGGCGGAAATCCTCTTCGCCGAAATCGGAAAGCCCGGTAGCTTCGCGCGCCGCGCCGAGCACGGCGTCCTCGGTCAGAAGCGGTGGATTCGCCTGCGCCCAGGCCAGCGTCTGCTGCTGCAGTTGCGTGAGCACGGGCGCGCGGATGTCGGCGATGTCGATGCGTTGTCCAGCCATGATGTCTCCTCCAGCGATGGGTTCCGCGTGGGCTCGCCGGCGCTCTTGCGTCGCCTGGCGTAGCCTCGTGGGTTGTTACGGTGGTGCGGCGCTCGCGCCGTTCTCCAGCAGCAGCTTGCCGAGTTCGGCGGCGGCCGCCGCGGGATCGTTGCCGGGATGCGCGCGCGCTGCGCAGAGGTCGAGCCAGAAGCGCGTGAAGCGATGCGCCGAGAACACGCTCTTGGCGCCGATGTGGGGCATGAGCCCGTCGACCAGCGCGGTGCAGCGGCGCACGACCGAAGTGAGCACCACGCGGTGCTGCCAGGCCTCGGCGGGCGCCATGGTCTCGCCGGACGCGGCGCAGTCCATGAGCCGGGCGACGCTGCGGCGCAGCGAGGCGTCGAGCTCGTCGACTTCGGAGCGCGCCTTCGCGGCGGCCTGTAGCGATGCCGGGTCCAGCTTGCTGGCGCCGCCGGGCGCCGCGAGCTTGGCGCGTGCCGTCTCCGTGAACGCCTCGATCGCGCCGCGTGCGCCGCCGATGCCCAGGCCCGCGACGGACGAGCCGAAGATGAACAGCCAGGGCATGCGGAACAGCGCTGCCTCGTGGATCGACTGCCGGCTGCCCGGCAGCAGTCCCTGGCCCGGCATCCAGCTGCGGTAGTCGGGCACGAACACGTCGGCGAGCCTGAGGTCGTTGCTGCCGGTGCCGCGCAGGCCGAAGGTCTGCCAGGTGTCGACGATCTCGTAATCGCTGCGCGGCACCAGGAACACGCGCATCTCGGGCTTGCCCTCGGCCGAGGCCGGCGGAACGATGCCGCCGATCAGCGCCCATTGTGCATGCGCGCTGCCGCTGGAATACGGCCATTGCCCGCTCACGCGGAAGCCGCCCTCGGCGCGCAGCACCTTGCCCATCGGCATGAACGAGGACGACAGCAGCGCGCCGGCATCCTCGCCCCAGACGTCGCGCTGCGCGCGCTCATCGAACAGCGCCAGCATGAAGCTCTGCACGCTGAGCACGCCGAACACCCAGGCCGTCGACAGGCATTGCTCGGCGAGGATGTTGGCGAGGTCGATCATCTGCTGCGGATGCGCCTCGTGCCCGCCCCAACGCGCCGGCTGCAACAGGCGCAGCAGGCCGGCCGCACGCAGCGCGGCTATGGTCTCGTCGGGAATGAGCCGCTCGCGATCGGTCTGCGCGGCGCGTGTGGGCAGCTGCGCGGCGATGGCCAGCGCCGCCTCGCGCAACGAGGCCGTCGAAGTATCGGGATGGGAAGTGCTGTCTGCCATGCGGTTGTCTCCTGGGCTGCGACCTCTTTGGCCCTGATGACAGGACGTGGAGGCCGCTAATGCGTGATCCGCAGCGTGGTGGCGAGCGGGTGGGGCCACAGAAACTAACTAACTATTAGTTCTGTGCCAAGTCCGATGCAGACGCGCCATCGGTTTCACGCAGCCGCCCCCTGCGCCAGCCTCGCGCGCGTCTGGTCAATCTCGCCCTGAAGCCAGAACAGGAACCAGCGATTCTTGGGTGAGCTTTCGGCCAGCAGGCGTTCGTGCGCTTCCAGGTAGACCTGCAAGGCCTCCGCGAGCCGCGGAACCTTGGCCAGCGCGATCTCGCTGAGATGGATCGCGTCCAGGCTGCGGCCGTCGGCCAGCAGCTTGCGCGCACGCGCCGCCAGCGCGGCAGGGCCGGCGACGTCGGCGATTTCGGCGTAGACGTCCCGCACCGGCACCGGGTAGATCTCGGTGGTCGACTTGAACAGGAACCAGCCGGCGTAGCCATACCAGATCGCCTGCACCGCCCACATCACGGTGCCGTAATCCTCACCCACCTTCAGCGCCTCTGGCAGCTTGATCTCGCGCATCAGCGCATACAGTTCCTTGCCGGTGTTCATGCCCTTCACGGTCTCGTCGTGCACGTATTGCACCGCGTCGCGCAGGCGCTTGAGTTCGTCGTGCACGAGTTGCGCGCCGGCGACAGGCTCGAAGTGCCCGGTGATCAGCAGCTCGGCGCCCAGCGACAGCAGCTTGTCGTAGGTGCCGATGTAGGGCAGCACCGGCCGCGGCTTGTCGCCGCGGATGGTGTGCAGGTTGGGCATGTGCGGAAACAGCGGGCCCAGGCAGTTGCCGGTGAAGACGATGCGCTGGTCGGGCAGCCACACCAGCAGCGAATCCAGCGTCTCGCCGCCCGGTATCGCGATGATCTCGAAGCGCACGCCGCCCAGCGTGAAGCGATGCGTCGCTTCCTTGTCGATCAGGACCGTTGCCTCGGCGCGCTGGTGCGCGGTCTCCATGCCGCGCTTCATCGCCTCGCGATCGGCCTCGGCCAGGCTGCTGAGCACCTGCGGGAAGAAGCGCGGATTGCGGATGTCGCGGAAACCCTTGATGCGTTCGTCGTCGATCTGGCAGTTGGGGCTGTCGCGATGCGCGATCACTTCCACGCCCGGGCCGGCGAAAGCGGGGAGGCCGCCGACGTTGTCGACGTGGCCCTGCGTGAGGATCACGTAGCGCAGCGGGCCGCTGCTGACCTGCGCGAATTTCTGCCGATGGATTTCGCCTTCCACGACCAGGCCCGGGCAGACGAGCACGTCGCCCTCGGAGGTCTTGATCAGGTAGCTGTTGGTCATGCCCTCCGACTGGTAGATGAAGTCGTTGAGCTTGAGCAGCGGCGAAGACAGGCTGGCGAGCCTGAAGGCGGTGGAGCCGGGGCGCGTCTCGCGCAGCGGGCCATCGGCCGGCTCGGGATTCCAGTTGACGATGTCGGGATGCTGGGTCATGGGACTATCCGGCGATGGAGAAGCCGCCGCAGATCGGCAGCGTTTGGCCGGTCGTCCACGACGACGCCGGGGAAGTCAGAAACAGCACGCCGGCGGCGATGTCTTCGGGCTGGCCCAGGCGCTGCAACGGCACGCGCTGCAGCAGATGCGCGACCGTGTCCGGATTGCCGGCGAGGCCGCCGGTCTGACGCGACACCACCAATCCCGCCGCAACGGCGTTGGCGCGGATTCCATATCGCGCCCAGCTCACCGCGAAGGTCTTCATCAGCTGCACGAGGCCGGCCTTGGCCGCGCCGTAACCGGGCACGATCTCGATGCCGAAGTACGAGGACATCGAGGCGATGCCGATCACGCTGGCGCCGCCTTCGAGCTTGCTGGCCTTCAGCAGCGGCAGGCAGGCGTGCGAGAGACGGTAGATGCCGGTGAGGTGCATCTCGATGGCGGTGGCGAAGTGGTCGGGCTCGGATTCGTCGATGCCGATGCTGGCCAGCGCGATGCCGCCGCTGTGCACCAGGATGTCGAGCGCCGGCAGCTCGGCGGCCACGCGCGCGATGCCGGCCTTGTCGGTGACGTCGAGCTGCAGGTAGCGATAGGCGCCGAGGTCTTCGTCGTATGCGCGGGCATTCGCGCGCGTTCCGGTGATGGTGACGCTGGCGCCCGCATGAAGATAGGCGGCCGCAACGGCCGCGCCGATGCCGCTGGTGCCGCCGGTGACCAGCACCTGCACGCCGCGGTAGTCGAAGCTGATGCGCGGCCAGGCCGCGGTTGGGGTTGCCATGTTCTCGTCCGTTTTCCCGTCGTTGCAATGCCGCTTCTGTTGTGTTGCGGCTGTTGCGAAAGCATAGGACGGCGCGTCCGCGCGCGGCGCGGCGCATCGTTTCGAGTTCGCGCCAGGCTTTCGTAAACGCGTCGTCCGCGAACGACGGGCCACCCATATGAGCTGATATATCGTTAGCTTATGAGTGCGGACACGAGCCGCCATCCATTACAAAAATCGACGGGCGAGGAGAAACGAAGATGCCGACGGCCTTTCTGCCGACAGGCGCGGCGCGTTATCGCTGGTACGTGCTGGCGGTGCTGACCGCGGTGCAAACCTGCCATGTGCTCGATCGCACCATCATCATGCTGATCATGGAGCCCGTGCGCGCGGAGTTTCATCTCACCGACGGCCAACTCGGCCTGCTGGCGGGCCTGGCCTACGGCATCGCCTACTCGGTGGCCGCGGCACCGCTGGGCTTATTGGCCGATCGCATCAGCCGGCGCAATCTGCTGGCCGCGGCGCTCACGATCTGGAGCGGCCTTACCGCGCTGGCGGGTTTCGCGCAGAACTACAGCACGCTGCTGCTGAGCCGCATGGCCGTGGGCACCGCCGAAGCCGCGGGCAGCTCCACGCAGATGTCGATGCTGTCGGACTACTTTCCGGCGCGCGAGCGCTCGACGGCGGTGGGCCTCTGGTATCTGAGTTCGGCCGTAGGCACCACGCTCACCTTCCTCGCCGGCGGCTACGTGGCGCAGCATCACGGCTGGCGTGCGGCGTTCTTCATGGCCGGCATCCCGGGCTTTCTGGTCGCGATGCTGCTGCTGGCCACGGTGCGCGAACCGCAGCGCGGCGCCTCCGACGAATCGGCCGCGGCGCCGCCGCCTGCGATGTCTGCCATGCAAGGCCTGCGCTACGTCGCCAGCCGCCGCGGCGTGCTGCACTGCATGGCCGGCATTATCGTCGTGTCGATCACCATGACCTCGTTCGCCGCGTGGATCGCCTCGTTCCTGCAGCGCGAGCACGGCCTGCCGCTGGCGCAGGCCGGCGTGATCGCGGCGATTGCCTTCGGCGTGTTCGGCGCCATCGGCGGCTCGGTGTCCGGCGCCTTTGTCGACTGGCGCACGCGCCGCAGCGGCGGTGTGTATCGGCCCGCGCGTTCGGCGCGCATGAGCATGATCACCGTGCTGGTATCGGCCGTGATCGGTGTGGCAGCACTGCTGGTGCATGCCACGCCCCTGGCGGTCGGCCTGGTGTTTGCCTACGGGCTGTGCTTCATGGCGCACAACGGGCCGGCCAATAGTTTGCTGCTGTCGCTGGTGGGGCCGCAGGTGCGCGGATTCACGGTGTCGTCGCTGCAGATCGGCACCAACCTGATCGGCTCCGGCATGGGCCCTTTCGTCGTCGGCGCGGTCAGCGACCGCGTGGGTTCGCTGGGCACAGCCATGGCGCTGGCGCTGCTGCTCAACCTGTGGGCGGCCTGGCACTTCTGGCGCGCGTCGCGGCATGCGGCCGCGGATCTGCAGCGTTTGCAGGAGGGGCATCAGTTCCCACCCGAAGTCTCGCTGTGTCGGGGTTCACGCCTCGCCGACAGTCGATTGGCGTGTCTCGTTCAGGCCGTCTTCCACACCAGAGGCAGGTAGGTCACCCCGTTGACTTGCCCGGTGGCGGTGCGCACCTGCTCGCCCGGCGCGATCGAGAACTCGGGGATGCGCTTGAGCCATTCCTCCAGGAAGATCGCGAGTTCCATGCGCGCCAGCAGCGCGCCGGCGCAGCGGTGGATGCCGAGGCCGAACGAGGCATGGCGGTCGGCCTTGAACGGGGCGGTGAAGTCGACGGCTAGCGGATTCACATGCCGGCGTTCGTCGACGCCGTAGAGGCCGTTGGGAATATGGATCATGTCGCCCTTCTTCAGGCGCACGCCGTCCATCACGCAGTCGCGCGCGACCAGGCGCGACAGGTTGACGATACCGTAGCGGCGCATCAGTTCGTCGATCGCGCCGGGGATCAGATCGGGATGTTCGATCAGCTGCTGGCGATGGCCCGGGTTCTCGGCCAGGAACTTGGTCATGAAGGCGAGCATGGCCGCCACCGTGTCGAGCCCGCCGAACAGGATCACCGTGAGCATGCCCTGGATTTCGGCATGCGTGAGCGGGCGGCCCTGCACGCTGCCGTTGACGATGGCACTGAACAGATCGTTGCCCGGCTCCGCGCGGCGCTTGCGAATCCAACCTTCGATGTAGTTGTTGGTCTTGAGGAACGACGACAGGATGTGCAGCGCGTTCTTGGAGCGCACCGCGGTTTCGGTCCAGTCCAGCAGCTTCTCGCGGTCTTCCATGGGCAGGTTGACCAGCTTCAGGAAAATCGCGATCGGCAGGCGCTTGGCGCATTCTGAGATGAACTCGCAGCGGCCGTTGGGCAGCATCGCGTCGATGATCTCGACGGTGAGTTCGTGGATGCCGGGCTTCATCGCGGCGACCGCCTTGGGCGTGAACCAGGTCATCACCAGCGCGCGGTAATGCTGGTGGTCGGGCGGATTGGCTTCGATCGGCAGCAGGCGCAGCGGCTTGGAGCCGCGCGGCAGGATCACTTCGTTGCTCGAAAACGTTTCGGGATCGCGCAGCACCACGTCGATGAGTTCGGCGCGCGTCACCACCCAGTGGCCGCCCTTGCGCGGCGTCCAGAACAGGCTGGGGCCGTCGTGCAGGCGCTTCCAGGCCGCGTGCACGTCCACCTCGGCGCCTTCCATGTTGGCGAAGTCGAAATCGACCACGCGATCGGCCGGCACGTGGTCGGGCCTGGAGCTGATCTCCCTGGGCGCGTTGAGCGCCAGCCAGATGCCCTTGCCGATCTGGCTCGCGGTCCATTGCCAGGACTCGATCAGCTGCGCGCCGGTGGAGCGGGGCTTGGTGGTGATCGTTGCGGTTGCGGTTTTCATGCTGATTTCCATGTGCGGTTTATAAGGACGTTACCGTCCTATTAAACGGACTATAGTGTCCTATGGTTGCCGCCGCAAGGCTCGCGCTAAAATGTCGGCCATGCCATCCCGATCCCCCACGCGGCCCGCGTCCGCAGACAAGCCGGCGCGCGCCGCACCCAAGCGCCGGCCGCGCGGCCGGCCCTCGCATGCCGATGCGGTGCGCTTCCGCGAAGATGTGCTCGGCATCGCGCTGGAAGTGTTCCTGGAGCAGGGCTATGCGGGCGCGAGCATGGATGGCATCGCGCGCCGCGCGAAGGTCAGCAAGAACACCGTCTACCTGCAGTACAAGACCAAGAACGAGCTGTTCCGCACCGCGGCACTGCACGGCCTGGTGCGCGTGCGCAGCGAACTCGATACCTCCATCCACGGCGACCAGCCGCTGCAGTCGGTGCTGCTGAGCATCGTGCGCCAGGTGCAGACGCTGGCGGCGGACCCGGGCTTGCGCGGGCTCGCACGGCTGCTGATCGCCGAGTCGCAGCGCTTTCCCGATATCGCCGCGGCAATGCTCGATGAGGTCGCGCACCTGTTCGAGCCGGTGACGGTCTACCTGCGGCAGGCGGTGCGCGACGGCCTGCTGCGCGTGCCTGACCCGGCGGCCGCGACGCTGGACCTGGCGATCCTGGCGATGGGCGGCTTTAACTTCCTCCTGTCCGAGCCGCCGACCTCAGCGGCGGTACTCAGGAAACGTGCGGGCAGCGTGGTCGCGTTGCTACTCGACGGCTGGCGGCCGTAGGGCGGGTGCAACCCCAATGGCACTACCTTAAGCGTTGCAGTCCCTTCTCCCGCTTGCGTTCGATGCTGCCCCGAAGGGGCGGATGAGGGGCTGTTCGGCGGGAAGAAGCCCCTCACCCGGCGCTCCGCGCCACCCTC
>NZ_JAQGNT010000064.1 GCF_028291725.1 Hydrocarboniphaga sp.
TCCGGGCCGTGTGCGATGCAAGGAAGAAAGCACAGCAATAGTGGTGACTATTGCGAGCATTTCTGACGCAGCAGCGTGCGCGGAACGGGCGGTCGGGCACATCTGATTTCTCCGATTCAGCGGACTAACGGATCAGCCCGCTCAGATACGTGCGTTCCTTGTTCGCCGCGAGCATCAGGAATTCGTGTCCCTTGCTGGTCACGGAGCGCTTTACCACCGCCTTGGCCGGCAGCATCAGCGGCGCGCGGTACTGCACCTGCAGTTCCCTGGGCGCGCCGTCGAGATCGCCTTCCAGCAGCGCCGCGCAACGCGCGACCGTCCACATACCGTGCGCAATCGCCTGCTTGAAACCGAACAGGCGCGCGGTCAGCGGGAACAGGTGGATCGGGTTGTAGTCCTGCGATACCGCCGCGTAACGGCGGCCCGTGTTGGCCGGTGCATCGATCGGCTTGTAATCGGCAAGGCCGGCCAGCACCGGCTCGGGCATCTTGCCCTTGGGCATGTCGGTCTTCAGCCGCACCAGCGGCGTGGTCACCGACTTGTAGACCACCTCGCCGCTGGCATCGGTGAACTCGGCGAGCAGGTCGAAGATGATGGCGTTGGGGATGCGCCGCGCCGGGCCGACGCTGGCGGTGACCTCGTAGACGCCGTCGATCGGCAGGCCGTGGGTCTGTTCGATCTTGTTGCGCAGATGGACCAGGCCGAGCAGCGAGAACGGGAAATCGGGCTGGGTCATCAGCCACAGGTGCAGCGAAGTCGCCAGCACCTGCGGATAGGTAATCGGCATCGCGCTGGACTCGGCAAAACCGCAGACCGCGCGATAGCGGTCGACCAGCGCAGCGTCGGCCCTGACGCCGGAAACCTTGACCGACAGCGGCGGGATCTTGGCGTCGGCGCCGGGCTTGCGGCTGATCGTGCCCAGCGCTTTCAGCAGCAGCGGGCGGGCGTCCGGCAGTTTGGGCAGCGTTTGCATCATGCGGGCATTCCTGTACGGCCGTCAGGCGGCTCTTCCAATGGGTAAATTGATTGCGGACCTCAGGGCACGACCTGGTCGATCGTCAGCGCCAGTGGTTCGCCGGCCTCGGCCCGCGTCACCACCCGACTGCCCTGCAGATCACCGCTCTGTGCCTTTGCCTGGCCGCTGCCGCTGAGCCTGGCCGTCACGACCCAGCTGTCGAACTGCGACAGCTTCATCGTCGGCATCACCGCCATGCTGTCGTCAAGCCGCACATCCGCCGGCAATACCGGCGCGGGTCCGCGATTGACGGCGACCGGCATGGGCGGCCCGCTCTGGGCACGGGCGAAGACGATCAGGACCGCATCCTTCGGCGCTTTGTTACGCAGTTCTGGTGCCAGGCTCAAATGTACCTGCAACGCAACCGTCGACGGTGTGGCCTGCGCGGGCGCGGATTCTGGCGCAGCGGCCAAGCCGGGCGGCGCCGTGTCGGCCGGCGCGTCGCCGAGTTCCTGCAGGCGCTGCGCGATCACCGTGCGCAATTCGTCGGGGAGTTGCTGCGCCAGCAAGACACTCCAATGCTGACGCGCCAGTGCGGCGTCGCCCGCCTGGGCGGCCGCGAGCCCCGCATACCACAGGCTCTTGCCGTGCATCGGCTCGATCGCCAGCGCCTGGTCGAAAAGCTCGCGCGGACGACCGCTGAGATCGCGGTTGCCGGCCAGTGCCAGTGCCTCGCCTTCGCTGGTCAGTGCATCCGGGTTGCGGTGGTCGGTGATGCGATTGACCTGTGCATACGCGCGCGCCGAATCGGCGTAGCGCTGCAGCACGAAGTACGAGCGGCCGAGCATCGCCCAGCCATCGGCATCTTCGGGAGTCGATTCGAGTTGGCTCGCCAGCGTCGCGACCGCCTGTTCCATCGCCTCGGCGCTCATCGCCTCGGGCTTGGCTTCGCCGCTGACCAGGCGCTGCAGCTGCCAGCTGCCTTGCCAGTAGTAGTAACCGCCGGCAAACACGCCCAGCAGCAGCAACAGGATCAAGGCGGCGCGACGCGGCGGCGACGCAGTGCTGATCGGAGTGGCGGCGGCATCGACGGCGCCGACATCGTCGAGCAGCCGGCCGCCGGCTTCATCGCGCATCGCGGGCGCGGCATCGGCGGCGATCAGCCCGGCGGCGACCTCGTTGTCGATCTCGGTCAGGCGATGGCGATAGGCCTCGACATTGCTGGCGCGGCGCTGGGCCTCGGGGCTCGCGTGGCGCTGCCACCAGGGGCGCGACAGGCTCACAGCGGTGACGATGGTCAGCAGCGTCATCAGTGCAACCAACAGCATCGTTCCCGACATCAACGACCATCCTCTTCCGACAGCAGGCGTTGCAGCGCCTGCTGATCAACCGCAACCGGCACCGGCCGGCGGCGCGAACGGCGCGTGAAAATCACCGCGGTAATCAAAGCCAGGGCCAGCAATACGAACGGGCCGAACCACAGCAGGATCGTGCGCGGTTTCAGCTGCGGCTTGTACAGCACGAAATCGCCATAGCGATCGGTCATGTACTGGCGGATCTGCGCATCGCTGCGGCCTTCGGCGATCTGCCGATGAACCTGCTCGCGCAGATCCAGCGCCAGCGGCGCGGTCGAATCGGCAATAGTCTGGTTCTGGCACACCAGACAGCGCAGCTGGCTGATCAGCTGCTGATAGTGCTCCTGCTGCGCCCCGCTCAACGGCGGCAGCGGATCAATGGCGGCGGCGAACGAAACCGAAACCGCCAGGCTCATCAACAGGGCCGCAACGAGGGACGCAACGCGCATCATGAAGCGCGGCCCGCCGTCATCAGCGGCGCGATGTGCTCACGCCAGGCCTCGAGGGTCATCGGCCCGATCTGCTTGTACAGGATGCGGCCGTCGGCGCCGAGCACGAAGGTCTCCGGCACGCCGTAAACACCCCAGTCGAGGCCGGCCGTGCCCTGCTGATCGGCGATCACGCTGCGATACGGCAGGCCGTGACGGTCCAGCCATTGCTGTGCGGCCTCCTGCGTGTCCTTGTAATCCATGCCGACGATTTCGACGCCGTATTCGTGCGCCAGCTGCATCAACACCGGATGCTCGACCTGGCAGCCGGCGCACCAGCTGGCGAAGAAGTTCACCAGCACCGGCCGGCCCCGCAGATCCAGCGGCGTGACGCGTGCGCTGCCCTGCAGATTCGGCAGATCGAAAGCCGGCGCCGGCTTGCCGATCAGCGGGCTCGGCACCACCCGCGGATCGAGCCTGAGCCCGTAACCGAGCAGCGCCAGCAGGCCGACGAGAACCACGATCGGAATGGCAAAACGCATCGTTCAGACCGCGGCTGTCGCGTCGCTTGCGGCGGCCGCGCGGGCATGACGCGCCAGGCGATAACGGCGATCGCTTGCAGCGAAGATGCCGCCGATGAACATCAGCACGCCGCCGAACCAGACCATGCGGATGAAGGGCTTGTAGTAGAGCCGCAAAGCCCAGTCCTGATCCCCGATCGGCTCGCCGAGCGCGACATACAGATCGCGGCGCGGATTGTGGTCGACCGCGGATTCGGTCATCACGCTGCCCTGCGAGGGATATAGCCGTTTTTCGGGCTGCAGCTTGGAGATCAACCGCCCGTTGCGCTCGACGATCACGCTGCCGGTGTCGGCGCGATAATTGACGCCTTCACTGTGCTGCGTACCCTGAAAAGTGAACGTGTAAGCGCCGATTTCGGCAGCCTGCCCCGGTGCCAGGCGCACGTCTTTTTCGACGCTGAACAAGCTCGCGTAGGTCACGCCGAAGATCCAGAAGCCGAGCCCCAGATGCGCCAGCGTCATGCCCCAGGTTCCGGACGGAATGGAACGCAGGCCCTGCCAGCGATCACGCCTGGCGCGGACACGATGCACGACGTCGAGTAGCGCGCCGATCATCACCCACACTGCAAGCGCAGTGCCGAGTATCGCCATCCAGGCCCAGGAGCGTTCCAGCACGAACGGCAGCAGCACGGCGCAGATCACCGAGCCCAGCGCGATCCAGCGCAGGCTCCAAAGCGCGTCACGCAGGCGCGCTTGTTTCCAGCCGACGCGTGCCGACATGCCGACCAGCACGGCCAGCGGCATCATCAGCGGCAAAAAGATCGAATTGAAATACGGCGGCCCGACCGAGATCTTGCCGATGCCGAGCGCGTCGACGACCAGCGGATAAAGCGTGCCGATCAGCACCGCAGCCGCTGCCGCGACCAGGAACACGTTGTTCAGCAGCAACAGGCCTTCACGCGACATCAGCTCGACCGCGCCGTCCGACACCAGCTTCGGCGCGCGGATCGCATACAACAGCAGCGCCGAGCCCAGCACCACCGTCAGGAACGCCAGGATGAACACGCCGCGCGCCGGGTCGGTTGCGAAGGCATGCACCGACACCAGCACGCCCGAGCGCACCAGGAAGGTCCCAAGCAGCGACAGCGAGAACGCGAGGATCGCCAGCAGCACGGTCCAGGACTTGAGCACGCCGCGCTTCTCGGTCACCGCCAGCGAATGGATCAGCGCGGTGCCGACCAGCCAGGGCATGAAGGACGCATTCTCGACCGGGTCCCAGAACCACCAGCCGCCCCAGCCGAGCTCGTTGTAGGCCCACCAGGAACCCAGCGTGATGCCCATCGTCAGGAACAGCCAGGCGGTCGTCGTCCACGGCCGTGTCCAGCGCGCCCAGGCGACGTCGAGCTTGCCGGTGATCAGGGCCGCGATCGCGAACGAGAACGCGACCGACAGCCCGACATAGCCCATGTACAGCGTCGGCGGATGGATGATCAGACCCGGGTCCTGCAGCAACGGATTGAGGTCGTGGCCTTCCAGCGGCACCGGGAACTGGCGCTCGAACGGATTGCTGGTGAACAGCATGAACAGCAGGAAGCCGACGCTGATCGAGCCCATTGTCGCCAGCACCAGCGCCGCGATGTCCGCCGGCAAACGGCGGCTAGACAGCGACACTGCGAAACCCCAGCCGGTCAGCATCAGCACCCAAAGCAGTAACGAACCTTCGTGCGCGCCCCAGACCGCGGACAGCCGATAGATCAGCGGCAGCGCTGAATGCGAATTGGCCTCGACGTACTTCAGCGAAAAATCGTTGTAGATGAAGGCCAGCGTCAGTGCGGCGTACGCGAGCACGATCAGGCCGAACTGCGTCTGCGCGCCGCTGACGCCGATCGCCAGCCAGCGCGAATCACGGCGCAGGTAGCCGATCACCGGCAGCACGGTCTGGGCGATCGCAACGCCCAGCGCGAGTATCAGGGCGAAGTGTCCGATCTCAGCCATGGCTCAGCGCGCGCCGGCGGTCACAGCGAGACGAGTAGGTTGGGGTGAGCGCAGCGAACCCCAACATTGGCGCCGCGACGAGCGTTGGGGTTCCTGGAAAGCCCCGTGTTCCTTGTCCTTGCAGACCTGCTCACGGACCCTGAACCCCTGCGTAGGCTGGGATGGAGCGAAGCGCAATCCCAGCGCTGCGGCCCGAATCCAGCGCTGGGTTTCCGCTCCGCTGCAACCCAGCCTACGGGTGGGTCGGGCTCTCGATTCATGGAGAGGGAAAACGCCGACCCGCCTCATTCGACAACCCCGGCACTCGCCACATTGCCGTTCACTGACTTGAACGGCGCACAGGAATGCTTGCCGTCCACGGTTTTCAGCGAGCTGGCGAGTTCCGGCGGCATGTAGTTCTCGTCGTGCTTGGCCAACACTTCGTCGGCCCTGAACGAGCCATCGTCGGCCACCATGCCGGTCGCGACGATGCCCTGCCCTTCACGGAACAGATCCGGAAGAATGCCCTCGTAGCGCACTTGCACTTTTTGCGCGCAATCGGCCAGCGTGAAATTGATCAGCAGACCGTCGCCGCGCTTTACGCTGCCGCGCTCGACCAGACCGCCGAGCCGCAGGCGCGCGTGCTTCGGCGCGGTCTGTGCGACCAGGTCACTGGGTGTGTAGAAATACATCATGTTCTTGCGCAGCGCGGTAAAGCCGAGCGCCGCCGCCAGCGCGATACCCGCCAGCAGAGCCCCGATCCACATCATCCTGCCCTGGCGCTTTGTCACTCGTGTTCTCCGGCCGTGTCTTCGTCTTCCGTCAGCTTACGCATCACGCCGGCGCGCGCGATGCCCGGCGTCAATACGTTCCAGATCACCACCGCGGCGAATACGCCGAAGCTGCCCCAGACGTAGGGCGCATAACCGCCCATGGCAATGAACTCAGACATTCCCGGCCGCCTCGCGTTCAAGCCGCCAGTTTCGCACCCAGGCGCTGCGGCGTTCGCGGATCAGCAGCTCGTTCTGTACGCGCTGCAACACCGCCCAGGCAAAGAACGCCATGCAGCCGAAAGTCATCGCCAGCAGCGGCCACAGCATCGCTGGCACGATCGACGGCTTGCCGATCCGGGAGATGGTCGGCCCCTGGTGCAGGCTGTTCCACCACTCCACCGAGTAATGCACGATCGGCACGTTGACCACGCCGACCAGCGCCAGCAGGCCGCAGGCGCGTGCGCCGGCGCGCGGATCTTCGAACGCCTGGTTCAGGCCGATCACGCCGAGGTACAGGAACAGCAGCACCAGCTCCGCGGTCAGGCGCGCGTCCCAGACCCAGTACGCGCCCCACATCGGCTTGCCCCAGAGCATTCCGGTGACCAGGGCCATCGCAGTGAAACTGGCACCGACCGGTGCGATCGCCACGACCACGCACTCGGCCAGCTTGATCCGCCAGATGATCGCGACCACCGCGGCGGCAGCCATCGCAACGTAGCCCGACAGCGACAGCCAAGCCGCCGGCACGTGCACGTAGATGATCCGGAACGCATCGCCCTGCTGGTAGTCCGCCGGCGCCAGCACCAGGCCGCCAACCAGGCCGTAACCGATCAGCAGCGCCGCGATCACCGCCAGCCAGGGCGAAAAGCGATCAGCCAGACGATAGAACGTCGGCGGCGAAGCAAGCCGATGAAACCAGGTCCACATGGAATAGTTGATCGGGTGGGTTCAGTCGAAGCTGTTACGCAAAGCCGCGGTTGCGGCGAGGGGCAAAAGACAGAGCCCGAGGACGAGCAGCGATGCCAGCAAGTATAACGGACCGGCCGCATCCAGACCCGCGGCGGCGGCGCGTGCGGCGCCGGCACCGAAGATCACCACCGGCCCGATCAGGGGCAGCACCAGAACCGGCAGCAGCACCGCGGCGCGCGGCAGCCCGACCGTCAATGCCGCCGCGAAGCCGCCGATCAGGCTGAGCATCGGCGTGCCGAGCAACAGGCCGGCCAGCAGGCTGCCCAGCACCGCGCTCGGAACGCCCAGCTGCAGCGCCAGCGGCATCGCCAGCAGCGCCAGCGGCAGTCCGCCTAGCAGCCAGTGGCCGCTGAGCTTGGCGTAGACCACGGCAATCGGGCCATGCGGCGCCAGGAACATCTGCTCCAGCGTGCCGTCGTCGAAATCGGCGCGGAACAAACGATCCAGGTTCAACAAGGCCGACAGCAGCGCGCCGACCCAGAGCACCGCCGGCGCGAACGCGGCCAGCTGGGGATCATTGGGTTTGCCGCCGAGCGCGAACAGCGTGACCACGATCAGATAAAACAGCGGCGGCAGCAGCCAGTCGCCCTTGTGGCGGGCCGCGACGCGCAGCTCGCGGCGCAGCGCCGCGGCGAAGGCGCGCAACATCAGCCGATCTCCAGCAACTGCAGGCGATCACGGCCCACCGGCAGCGCCTGATGGCTGGTGACCAGCGCCCCGCCGTCGCGCTGCAAATGTTCATCCAGCATCTGCCCGACATAAGCGAGGCCTTCGGCGTCGAGCGCGGCCAGCGGCTCGTCCAGCAGCCACAAGGGACGCGGCGCGATCAGCAGGCGTACCAGCGCCGCCCGGCGTTTCTGCCCAGCCGACAGCGTGCGGCACGGACGATGCCGCAGCTTCGCCAGGCCGAGCCGCTCGAGCGCACCGGCGATGGCCGAAGCATCGCAGTGCTGCAGCGCGCACCAGAACTGCAGGTTCTCCAGCACGCTCAGATCGCCGTTCAGCGCGTTCTTGTGCCCGAGCCAGTGCAGCCCGCCCGCCGTCCGTTCGACTTTGCCGGAAACCGGGGATCGCAGGCCTGCCAGAACCTCAAGCAACGAAGTCTTGCCAGTGCCGTTGCGACCGCGCAGGTGCACCAGCTGGCCGCAGCCGACCGCGATCGTCAGCTCACGCAGCAGCACGCGATCACCGCGGCCGACGCTGAGACTCTCCGTTCGCAGCAGCAGGTCGCTCAAGATCGTCGAGTGGATCGAAAGAAGTGGAAGAAACGCTATGGTGCCCGAGGCCGGAATCGAACCGGCATAACCGCGAGGTCGAGGGATTTTAAGCAGGAGCATGAGGTCAGCGCCAAAGTACGCTGACCTGCGAAAAAGCCCGCCACAGCTGGTTTCTCGGGGGTTTATCAGCAGACATTATACGCAGGCGCCCGATCGAATCCGCCCCGATTCTCTCTCGCCTGGCTCCTAGCTGGCTCCTGGAATCCGGGCTTTCTCAGGAGCATTTATGGCCAAGGTCAAGCTGACAAAAACAGTCGTCGATGCGGCACAAGCCCAATCCACGGACATTGAATTGCGCGACTCAATGGTCCCAGGTTTCCTGTGCAAAGTGACGCCGTCGGGCCGCAAAGTTTTCATGATTCAGTATCGCACGAACGCCGGCGTGCGCCGTAAACCGGCGCTCGGGCAGTTCGGCGAATTGACCGTGGAACAGGCCCGGGTGCTCGCGCAGGATTGGCTGGCCCAGGTTCGCCGCGGTGGTGACCCCGGCGGTCTGAAAGCAAAGGAACGCAAGGCGCCGACCGTCAAGGAGCTGTGCACCCAGTTCATGGAGGACTACTCGAAGACCCGCAACAAGCCGAGCACCCAGCGCTCCAACCAGTTCCAGATCGATCGCTACATCATTCCTGCGTTCGGCAGCACCAAGGTCCATGAAGTCACGCGAACGGACATAACCTCGTTGATGAAGCGCATGGAGAAAGCGCCGAGCAGCGCCAACCATGCGCTCGCCTGCCTCCGCAAGATGTTCAACCTGGCCGAGCTATGGGGCTACCGGCCCGATGGCTCCAATCCCTGCCGCCATGTCCCGAAATACCCGGAAAGGGGAACGACCCGTCTGATCACCGATGAACAGATGGGAAAGCTGTTCGCCTATCTCGACCAGGCCGACGCCGAGGGGCTGGAGAATCCTTCGCTGACGCTGGCGATCCGCCTGCAGTTCGAATTTGCGGCGCGCATGTCCGAAATCCTGCTGCTGGAATGGGATTGGGTCGATCTTGTCCACCGGCGCGTAGTCTGGCCTGACAGCAAGACGGGCGACATGTCCAAGCCCATCAACGAGGAAGCCCACCGGCTGCTCTCGGCGGCACCACACTATAAGGACAGCCGCTACGTTTGCCCGTCGCTGTTCAATCGCCAGCGCCCCATGACCGGCCACGGCTACTACAGCGGCTGGCGACGCATCCTCGGCCGTGCCGGGGTACCGCATGTCGGCACTCACGGTGTCCGCCATCGGGCGACGACGGACATCGCTAACTCGGGCATTCCGGTAAAAGTCGGCATGGCGTTGACCGCACACAAGACCGTTACGATGTTCATGCGCTATGTCCACACCGAAGACGACCCGGTGCGGGCGGCGGCCGAACTGGTGGCCAACCGGCGCAAAACGGTTGTCGAGAACCGTAAGCCCGCTTCTCCAGAGTTCATCGGGTCTGATGCGGACCGGCCCATCAAGGCCGTAATCCCTTACCGTCCCCGACAGCGCCGAAATAGAGGAACGCAGCCGCGCTCATCCGGCAGCCAACATGCAACCGGCACTTCAGCCGAGTCTGCCGAGCCGTGACTGTTCGGCCGCGTCTCACTGTGGCCTCGCGGCCTTGATGCCTGTGAATTATAAGTTACAATGGAGACTGCACCATGATTGACGTGCGCCGGTATCAGCGCCTTGATGGCGTGATACCGCTGACTGAATGGCTGGCTGGATTGCGTGATGCGCGGGCCAGAGCCAAGCTAGAAATCCGCTTCCGGCGGGTGTCGATGGGCATCTTCGGCGACATCAAGCCGGCAGGCGAAGGCGTACTGGAATTGCGTGAAGACATCGGCCCCGGCTACCGCGCCTATCTGGGCCGGCATGGCGCAACGCTGGTCATCTTGCTCTGCGGTGGCGACAAGCGCACTCAGGATGCGGACATTAAACGGGCCAAGGAGTATTGGCTCGATTGGAAACGGAGAAACACATGAGCAAACACAAACACGCCGCTTCGGTTCCTCACTCGGAGGCAACCATCGCCGAGCTGCGTGCTGATCGGGCGTTTGCCGTTGAGTACCTGAAATCAGCTCTGGAAGAGCTGGACGATCCGGAGCACCGTGCGGTCGGCTTGCTCGCCCTGCGTGATGTCGCTGAGGCTCGTGGCGGACTGGCGGCTATCGCTCAAGAAGCAGGGATTACTCGTGAAGCGCTATATCGGGCGCTGTCGCCGAGTGGTAATCCAACGCTCAAGACTTTACTGGCGGTACTACATGCCGTTGGCATGCGGCTGTCTGTGTCGCCGGCCGAGGCGGCGCCAGTTTAAGGCTGAAGCTGGTATCAGCTCGCCATGCTCCCGGTACCAACCAACCTGCGCAGATTTGCATGCAGCAGTCGGTCCGCATCAGAGATGGACATGCCCCAGAGTTCTGCTAGCCCCTCGGTCGCTCGGTGCGCATCCCAGGGCTTGGCCGCAACACCGTCAATCTGGGCAAACGGGCCATCAGTTTCCGTTAGAACTCGCTCTGTCGGCATGTCGCGCACCAGGCCACGACTCTTTTCCGCAACCAACATTGCTGGTCCAACGCTGAACCAACAGCCCAAAGCTACAGCCCGCTCAAGCTCCCGCTTGCTTCCCGAAAACCAATGCAGGATAGGCGTGCCGGCCTCCGAATTTCCTTCAAGATGATCGAGCACTGCAGCGCTGGCCCGGCGGCTATGTATCGACATGATTCGACCACCAGCAGATTGACACGCCTTTAATATATGGTCAAAGACAGCCACCTGCGTCTGCCAATATCGCTTGTAGTCGGGCGCACCATCGAGGCCGATTTCCCCGACATACATCGATTCATTCAAATATTCGTCGAATAGAGGCAACTCGCCAGACCGCAGATGCGCTAGCTGCGGGTGAAGGCCTAGCGCGGTTCGAATCCGTGCGCCCGGCCCAACAAGCGCTGAAGTACCCTTCCAAGCGCTTGGCGTCGTGGTCACCGACAGGACGTACATCCCTCGCTCGACGACCTCCCGGACCACCGAGGCCGGATCAGGATAGAGATCCAGATGGGCATGAAAATCGATCACCGAACACCCAAAGCTAGCATCAGCGACTCAATTTCGGCCAACCCTCGCTCGACCGTGCTTGCAAGCAGGGGCTTGTCGGCGACGAGACCCGAACTGAGGGTGGAGCCGAGCCACCGCGCCGTCCCCGCTTCCTTACGCTCGGCGATAGCGATCAACGCCGAACGAACATCGTCGAATCCTGCGTGCTCCTCGTTATCAATGGCTAAATTGCCGTACACGTAGTTCGTGTCGTCTCGTCCGTTCCATGAATGGAAAGCTGCGCGTCTAACCAAGCACGGAACACATCGACCGCAGTGTTTATAGCCGAAGTGCTTAAAGCGGCCGCAGCTCGTTGTGCTCCATGCGTACGAAGCTAGCAGCGCTTGATCCAAGCATTCATGCAGCATCTCCCCCTTGGTCTTGAATCTGTAGGGATTGACGATTCGAACTCGTAATCCGGCTGCATCGAGCACCTTCTGGAGCAATGAAAGGACTACAGGATGCGTCGTTCGAGTGCTGAGACTGCCGAGCCTGCCGCCTGTCAGCGGGGGATTAAGCGCGATGAACCCGTTTTCACAGATGTACAACGTCACCTCTTCTCCGGCGTGATACCGAGCAAGCGTGGTGGCTATGAACACACCGTATGCGATGAAAATTATCGACCTTGCTCGCTGCGAGGGAGGGTTCTCAGGGTCCGGGACAACGGCATTGTGGTTCGCCTGAAAATGCCGCAAGCCACCACCAATCTTAGCTGCGAATGTGATCTGCTTGTCCCCATCTCCGCGCACCATCTGGCTTACAGCAAGCGGCTTTTTGCCCTGAGCTGCCAGATCGACTGTACCGATGTAACTATCCAGTCCGCCTGACAACAGGACGATGCAGTCTTCTGTCGGGTGTTCTGGCTTGCGAGTAGGTTGAGGAAGAATGCCGCCCTCAATAAATCGCAGCGTCCAACGGTCGGTGCTGAGGTACGCAAGGAACTGCTGTAGCACGGCAGCGTTTGCGTTCCAGAATGGAGCATCGACTACAGAAACCGTGAGGTCGAATTCTCGTGTCCACCCGTCAGGGCTTCGTTCGCGGTGTCCTGCAAAATCTGAAGATACTACTGCCAATGCCAGGGACAAAAGGTCCCATGCTCGTGCCGCAGGAGAAACCTTTTCCTGCATTATGGCGTGCTTTAACGCCACACCAACTGATCCGCGCGTAGGAATGCCAGAATTTCCGAAGAGAACAATGTCCAAATCACTTGGTGTTCCCGAAAAATCGAAATCGGAAAGCGCGCAGGTGATCTTCATTCGGCATACCCCTCGAACACCTGATAGGTCTCGCGGATTGCGCTCTGCACGATCTGCGTAATTCGCCGGGTCGCCAATGACTGCCCAGCTTCGCGCAATCGACGGAACGAAGCAGAAATCGCTTCCCGAACATACTCTCGGACTTCCTTGAGCCGTCCCATGCCGATAACCGCGTTCGGAGCTTTCTCGCGAATTGTCTTCCCGATATCCAAATCGATTCGGCGAAACACATCGCCCGCGACAAACCGCTCGATCGCCAAATCACGCTGCTCTTGTTGGAGATTCAGAAGGTCCGCATCTGGGTATTGATTCAGAACGTCGGCCAACGCGTCTTTTATGGAAGTCCGGCTGGCTTCAGCATCTTGCGTTCCGTCCACGGGACGCACTGCTTCCACCACAGCATCCATGATCTCGTTTGCGGATCGTCCGGCCGTCAATACTGGGTCTAGCGGACCGCCAGCTTCCGAGTAAGAGCTAGCCTCTCCTCCAGAGAGCGCTGAGTACAACGCTTGCGCGGTCTGAACGGTGCCGCCCATTCTTCGGGTTGCGGTCCCGCTCCCTCCGTATCCCTTTTTGACGTATTGTCCGAGACCGCGCTGCATATTCGCGCGATCACCGCTTCGCGCGTACTCGCCCAAGTTCCTATTCGCCCCTGAAAATCGACGCGCCGGTGCGACTGGAATGGGCTGACGGGGCTCCGTGTTCGGCGCGGATGTCGTGTCCTGATCAGGCGCAGCCTCTGGAGGAGCGCCTTCGCCGGCATCCGGCTCGGCGGGAGGCGAAGCAGGAAGAGGCAGGTCCGGCACCCACGGTGGCACCATGGGAACGCCAGATGGCGAGCCGTTACTTGACTGTGAGGTTCCCATGTCCCTTCCTCGCCTTGATCGCGCTCTTGACCGGCTTACTAATTTGATCGTCATCGTCCCAGACGGCAAAAACTCCCTTCGCCCATGGCTCATCCGCAATCTTCGGGACGATGCTGGCCTTGATCTGCAAAGCAGGACGTTCTTGTAGGAAACCTGCCAGGCGTTGACCCTGCGGCGGGTCCGCAGCTACAACGACCATGCACGCTTCCAGAATGGCTGGGGTTCCCCATTCCTGCTCTTGCCGTGCCCGTCCGAGCAATCTATCCATGATCACCGACATTTCAGGTCGTGCCAGCGCAACAAGCCGATCCTTGATGCTCGCGGCCATGTCGGGATGCTCCAAAAGCCCTTCCAGCAAATCCGCAGCCTCGGCTGAAAGACGATCCTCCGGCGTAATCAAAGGGGCGTGCTCTCGACTCACGTAAAGCGCGCCGCGTAAGTCACTGCCACCCAGTAGCGGCGGCAGACGGAGCCATTCGGCGATGAAAGGATCATCCCAAGGCGCCTTGAGGTCCAACTTCTCACCAGAGACTGCTTTCTGCTCCCACTGGGAAAGGAGGTTTGGCTTGCCATCGTCCGCCTCCGTAACCGATTTAATGAGCTCTGCGTAGGCCTTTGGATTCCCGCACCGCTCAAACAGCAGCACCTTGGCGAGTTCAGACTCATCGACGCCGACACCTTGCGCGCGCGACATCGCCATTCGGATCGAGAGCGCATTCAGGAATCGCTTAATCAGTCTTGGATTGCCGGCGATACCGGTTGCAGTCGTCATCAGCGGAGCTAGGCGATCGGCAACGTCGAGACGCGCGACCAGTTCGGCCGGCAAGGTGTCGTGCAAACTTCGCAAGAACTTGAGGTCTACGCGCTTGCCTTGCCAGGTCTTTCCGAGCTGTAAGCAAACACCAGCTCGGAGCACTTCTTTCGTTTCGGGTTTGAGGCCGCTGTTCTCAATAAACAGCAACATCATGTACGCGCGAACCTCTTGCGTTCCCAACGGTGGGACGCGAATGGGAAACTGGATGAGCTTGTCGAAATAGTTGGTGACAAGGTCGTCTTCGACACCTTGAAAGTGCCGCTTGACCGCGTGCTTGATCATCTGATCATCGGCGGCGATCACGAAGGCGGTGTGCTTGAGAAACAGAAGCAGTCTGATCGCCTCCAACGTCGAAATGGTCGTTTCCGGCAAGCATCGATCGAGGTCGTCAATCAACACGATCAAAGTCACGCCCATTTCATCGAGAGCGCCTTCGAAGCTTTCGCGCAAGGCTTCAATCTCTTTTGGCGGAGAAAATGCCTGTTTATCTTTAATCAGCCCTTGGGCAGATTCACCAACCTTGCCTGCTGCTGCATCTACAGTCGTGATTGCCTCCTGATCGATGCCCCCGTTGAATACTTTTCTGCCAACGCCCAACAGCTCACCCAGTAACCCTGCTGGAGGCAACCCCAGTGCGAGCGATGCTGCGGACCCAGCCGTCAACTTAATCGCCCGAAACCAGTTGACTCGTCTCAACAAGTCCTTTGTCCTTTCAACTCCGGTCTTGCGTTTCTCCGCCTCAGTCGCGAGGGCGGATGTGACGACATCAATCAACGCAGCGCGCGCGTCGTCATAACCTTGATAGAGCCATGCATTGAACTCGACAAAAATGAATTTTTTCTCTGTGGACTCAGTATCGGAGCTTGTATGCTCCTTGGCTTTGGCTCGATCTTTTAGCTCACTTCGGATCAGTTTGATCATCGAGGACTTACCTACGCCCCAAGCCCCCGAGACGCCGATTGAGATCGGGCGGGATTGAGCCTGCTCGATGACTTCGGCGACCGTCCGAGCGACGCTACTGAAGTTCAAGAAGTCTTGCGCTGTCTCGTTATCGGTCCACATCGTGCTTCTCTCCGTCGCGCTGGATCAGGCCTTTTTTTCTGCACCCGATATCGGATGCACGTAGATGAGCCCCTTCGTTTGTGCCGCTTTTACTTTTCGGTCCATCATGTCGCGAAAGCTCAGATGCCCTTCCAGGATCAGGATCAGATCTTCGCCATCAACGAAGAGCGTCTGAATCTCCTTGCCTATGACGAGGCTGCGGACGACTTCCGAGCTGAATCCGTTGACTGAGATGAACAGGCCGCGCCCGTAAAGCTTTCCACCGACCTTGCTGGCAAACTGATAGACCGGCTCGTTACTCGCTGATTTCTCCTGCCATTTGGCTTCTATGAGGTAATGTTCTCCGTCGAACTTAACGGCGCCGTCGATCTGCTCGCCATTGACGCGAAACGCTTCCGTCGTTTCCAGACGCGAGAGCCGCGCAAGTTCGGCCAGAATGCGCTCCAGCGCGTAGCCTCTTTGTTGCCTCGATATCTTGTGGGCTAGCAGATCGAGGTACTCGACGTGTAGTTCGTCCAGCGTCGTCGTCGGCTGCTGACGCGCCGCCTCATGATTTGCTCGACGCTCTCGGTCCACTTTGATCTTGGCATCGCGGATTTCCTGCAGTTGCTTCAGATGATCGAGATTTCTGGTCGCCGCGGCGCGGTCCAATTTACGTAGCGCGTCGAAGTAATAGGGATCAAAGTGTGCCCACGCCAGCAGCGACTGCAGCATGGCCCTGAATGGTCCTAGCCCATTGTCTGGGCGAACGTCCAGCTTTCCAAACAGCACATCAATAATCTCGTGCCGCTTGAGCCCATTCTCCCCTTCGATCTGCAGGCTGCTTAGTTCTGCTTTTGTGCATCCGTGCTTCTCAAAAAAGCCGACTATGTCCTTGCGCGGCCAGAACAAGGACAAGATGCAATCCTTCATGCAGCCCTTGATGTCCGCCGGAAAACTCGTTGCATACTCCTTCATTCGGGGATCACGTCGAATATCTGGTTTATAGAACCAGACGATAGGTAGCTAGCAATTTACTAGTCTGCACGAGACCTTGTCGCAGCAAGATGTCGAGGTAGCGGTCTACATCGATCGGTGGATTCTTGAGCTGCCGCCGCTGGCGCTGCGCGGCTGCCACGACGGCCGCTTGATCGAGATCAAATAGATACTCGGTAAAGACGTCGGGATGCTGACAATCGATGCCGAAGGTCGCGAGCACCTCGGCAGGAAAATCCTTTTCGTTGAATGTCACGATCACGCTGGCGTTGCAGCGGATCGCGGCGGCCAGCACGTGGCGATCATCCGGGTCTGGCAGGATCAGCCCGGCAATCAGATGCTCATGCCCGGTCACCAGAGCATCTGGAATCGCCAGATCCATGAGCGATGACGTGCGATCAAGCTGCTCCGCCGTCAGGTCGAGCCGGTTCGCGAGGAGGTTGCGTTTCCACTCATCATGGATCTGCTGGCTCCATCGCGCCCGGAACCGACCCGTTAAGCCCAACCACATCAGGAAATCGCGAAGGGGCGCGGGATACAGGACGCAGGCGTCATAGACGGCTGTGAATGGCGAATGCCTCATTCGTATCCCATGCCCAGCTCCTGAGCCTGTTTGGTCAGCCCCTCCATCGCCTGCTCGCTAGCGCGGTCGCGCTCCGATTTGAAACTCATCAAATCAGCGAAGCGCACGCGCCGGTGCTTGCCAGTCTTGTGGAACGGCAATGAGTTTGCCTCTAGCAGCTTTACCAAGTGCGGCCGCGAAACATTGAGCAGGTCGGCTGCTTCTTGGGTGGTCAGCTCCGCATGGATCGGTACGACTTGAACGGCATTGCCGTCCGCTAGCTCGGCAAGGATGTCCACCAACAGACGCAGCGCACTAGTCGGTAACTCGACCTGATGCGCCTGATTTTTGTCGTCCAAGATTTGGATGCGCTGGGTTTCAAACTGGGTGGTCAGATACGCGGCCAAGGCTCGCTGGCTCTCGACCGCCGCCTGCACCTCGCGTGCAACGGGGAGATTCATAACGGTTAGGGAGGCATTGCTCATGACGAACTCCGAGGGCTTTAGACGACTCAGGAGAAGCACTTTAAACGAAATAAACGAAAATCGCAATAAACGAAACGCCAATTCCCGTGGGACTTTCCGCCCTCGCCTCCGACATTGAACTGATTGGCAAATTCGGAAGAGTTACAGGACACTCCAGTGTATTGATTCGCAGCCGTTTTTTCATAGCGTTCGGCCGAGGTAGTCCGGATGAAGGGAGAGGGGCAGGATTTTCATTCGCTAGTTGGCGACTTTGCGGGCGCCGATGACCTGCTGTGGGCCGCTCAAACCGGGGAACTGCAAGCCGTCGGAAAAGTCGTGCTTTCGCGGTCGGGCCGCATCGGTCCGCTCGTAGAACTGGAAATGGCTCGACGAGCGTATTCGTCGATCTACTCGGATGTCGTTGTCGCACCGCCTTTCGCGAAGCTCATTCGTGCCGCGATGACCGCTGCCGCCATCAGCGGCACCCATCGTGACGCACGAATAGGCGTGTTCCCTCTCGGAGTTCTTGGACGCGACGGCGATACAACAGATCAATGGACGCTCTGGGCAAGTCGAGCAGATCAAGCGGCAATTTATGCTGGATTTCCCCCGAAAGTGGCAGCCGAAATCGTCGGCGCTTTGGGGGAATTGCAAGACAATATCTTCCGCCATAGCTCCGCATATGAGAGCGGCCTTGTCGCCTTTGCTGCCTCTCGGAACACATTCGAAGTCGTCGCTAGTGATGCCGGAATCGGGGTGCGCGCGAGCCTTCATCAATGTCCCGAATACGCTAACGTTGAAGACGCGGGTGCCGCGTTGAAAGTGGCCGTCATGGACGGCGAGTCCAGGTTCGGTCGCAATAGCGGCTGTGGCTTCGGTATGGGACAAATGTTTCGAGCACTCGCCAATCATGACGGGGAGCTACGATTCCGAAGCGGCGATCACGCCCTTCAAATCTATGGGCACAGCCCCAGCTTGCAGGGACGCCTCGAATTGCTTCACAAAGCTTCTCTGCCAGGGTTGACGATCAGCGTCTTGTGTCGGGCGCCGGGGAGCACGGAAAGCACGCTCTAAAACCACAGGGGCCGCGGAGGTGATTTGACTCAGCACCTCGCGCCGCGTCGCAATGTTGTGCATCAGAAGATCATCGATGGGCGCGTCCCGTGGTGTCTGCGTTTGCACCCAACGCAGGCGTCCGGTTGCCGTTACCGTCGCGCGGCGACGTTTGAGCGTCCGAGCAAACGAGTCCGTGTCGATCAGGATCACGCGCGCGAAATGCTTTCGCAATTGATGTAGGACGTGGACTCCGCCGCGTACCACCAGCGTCAGATTACGCTCGACATTATCTGCAAGCTGGCAAAGCTGCTCGACATGCCAATTGATCCGGCCTGGGTAGCCAGCACCTGTCCCGAATTCGAAGGCAATGCTTTCGACCTCGGCTCGGTCCGCCACAAAGCGCGCCCAGCGGGCATAGTCGTGCTCGGTGCGCGCATTGACATGCAGCGCGGCAGGAATTCCGGCCGACATCAATTGAGCCCAACTCAGGGCAATGCGCTTCATGCCGTGCAGATTGTCCGGCCTCGGCACGTTCGTAAACAGGCTGAAGTTGGGCGTCGTAACGAGCGCAACACCGAGATGGCGCAGCGTCTTGAGAATATTCTGCCGATTCGCCAACGCCCACCAGGCTTCGATCTTGACGTCCCGATCGACGCCCGACACCACGAGTACGGCATCGCGCCGAATGAGAAAGCGATCGGCCAGCTCTTCGCGATTTCGTACCAGCGGCTCGCCCGTGCCCCGGTGAAACAGGTCGAATAGGGATACGGCGACTACTGGCTCCAGAAGTGTCGCCTTGCGGCTGTGCTTGTGGTCGATGAGCGGCACGAAAACCGGTAACGCAGCTGCAGCTACGGACGAGACGCGGGGAACCGTGTCCAGTTCGAAGCCCCCCACTTCCATGAAGCGCTCGAAGAAGGTAACCGGCTTGTTGCGACAGACCATGTCGCAGAGGTCTGGATTGGCGCAGGAACACAGGTCATTGCAGTCATAGACGTCGGCATCGATATTCAGGCCGCCGCAGACCTTGAAGTCAGGGCACGAAGGACAGCCCAGGCACTTCGAATTGCGCGTCGCGTCGTTAAGCAATTTGTGTGACGGGGAAAACTCCCGTGTCGGTTCGTGAGCGGGACGTGCGTTCATTTGAGCCTGAGTTCCACCGTCTGGCCCAAGCCACCGACCCGCTCCACGACAGCCTGGATCATCCCGTGGTGCTGCGTGACATTCGCAGTCACCCCTGCAGGCGGAGCCGCGATACGGGCGACCGCCTTCAGTCCGTCGTAAATAAGGAGATCGCCGGCACCCGTCGCCTGAACCAGAACGGTGACGCCGGTTTTGGGTGCGCCGCCTGGTGTGAGCACCGCCGTGATTGTGCGACTCTCGCCGGCCAGTTCCATCCCGATTAGCTGAGGGCTCTTGGTCCGGTCGAGGCCGTCCGCCCACCGCTTCGCGTACGGCTTACCGCCTCTGCTCCGAATGAATTCGATACCCACTACGTCGCCTCCAGGACAGGAGAAAAGGTCTTCGTCTTGCCGCCGCGTCGCTCCATCAATAAGCCCCGAGCGGCAAGGAACGCCAGCCGGTTATTCCATGCCGTCGGGCTTACCGCGGCGCCTTCAGTGCTTTGAGCGGCCAAGGTTGGGGCGCTGGCCGAACCCAGCTTGATCACCATCTCAAAGGTCATCCGGTGCGCTTCATCCAACTCGCCGAGCAATCGGGGTTCGTTGAGGGCGCCGTGCTTGTCGAGTCGGCAACTCCAAATCGCATCCTTGCGGTGGCGCAGGAAGAAATCGAGTTCTTCTGTGACGCTCGCCGATGCATTTGCGACAACCGGAAAGAGCGCTGGCAACGTAGATCGTGTGTAGTCGCGGAATGCGACGACGCTCTCGCGCAGGAACGAGGCGGTCGCGACAGTCACGCCTGCGAAATCAAGAAAGACAGGCGCCGGCTCGCCGCCCTGCGGCGCAGCAGCAGCGATCAGCTTCGAAAACAGATTCCTGCCCGATTGCGCGCCAGAGAGAATTGCCAAGTTTTCCGTCAGCGCATGGATCTGCAACCGCATCTTCATATCCTCATTGAGTTCAGTGAGGATATTCCCGGCCGTACCCGACGTCAACCCCCGGCTATCTAGCCCCGGCAGTACAAGCGGACAAAGACGGATCGTTTGCCCTTCCGCTGCTCAGGACGTTGGGTGAATTTCCTAGGATTGCGCTAGGCGTTGAACGACCAGAGACACTAAAGCCTCCGCCTCCGCAGGAAGGATCGAGTGAGGTGAATGAGCGCTGGGAATGATGACCTTCGCCAATTCCTCCGGGCTGACGAAACCGTAGCTATCGGTCGGTGTACAGCCAAGCAGTTCAGACACTTCCAGCTTGAGGCTCATCAGTGTCGAGCCGCAGTGATTGCAGATCGTGCTCGCATTGACCCATTTTCCAAATCCCCTGTTGGTTTGGAGATAGAAGCTGATTTTGTTCTTCTCTCCCACATAGGTGGTTTCTTGCTTCGAGCGTCTGCAAATTGGACAGCGCCAATTCTCTGAGACTGAGTTCCATGTTCGGGCACGGGCTTCTTCTGAGCGCAGCATTGCAAGAAAATTGTCCGGCAATGCTTTGCCTGGCTTCGGCACTGTGGTGCGCCAACGCGACAGGTTGCGCGCCGAGGCCGCTTTCCCAGGACCCAGCGCTCTATATAACGCTTCGCCCGATACCCACTGCTGGATCGTGCGATCGCTGCTGCGGTAGATCACTGAATCGCCGTATCCAAAGACCGGAATGGCGCTTGTGCGACGAGGGTATGGTTCGTACCAGTGGGCGTCCGTGGCTGCGGCATGGCCAACAGCCCGGATCAGCTTCATCCTTAGTTCGTATGCCGGCTTCGCCTCCTGCCAGATTTGTTGAGCCATCGTCGCATCGACCTGGTGCGGCTGGTGATCACCGCACCGGATGAATCGCTTGATCTGACCGGGAGAAAACGAGAAGAACAACGGTGACTCGACGAGCTTTTTAGCTTCGGTGTCGGCGTTGTTGCAGTCCTCGCAGATCAGCACTTCCTCGTAAGCCGCGAACGCGCTGCCCATGCGTTCAACGAGCCGTAAGCCCTCAACCTGTTCCACGCTTGTTCCAGCTTTCTCGAAGGCGGCATGAAATACCGCTTCCAGCGCTCCTCCCATGTGGTCGTGGTGAACGACTAATTTGGCCAGAATTTGGCGCTTCTTCCCGACGCGGGCAATCTGGAACTTCGATCTGGAGCAGCATGGGCACATCCAGTCTTGCGACGAGCCGATCCAGTTGGAGTTCATCTCGAAGTTGGCGAGTTGATGATGCGCCTTGATCTTCTTCGACAGTGGGGTATCGATGCCGTCCAGGCTGATGATCTCCCCGGCATTGATGGATTCCACCAGGACGCTGAGGGCCTCCCGTCTCAGCGCTTGCTCTTCGTCATATTTGAGCGGGGCATGCTCGGTACACCAACGGAAGAATCGGCTTTGAAGAAACAGATCATCGGTCATATGCACTCCACGGGCCTGCAGCGAGCATCGCGATTGATCTGCTACTTCCCTCGGATGGTGGGGAACCCACTACGAGTTCAGTCTTCCTGCTCATCGCCTGCCAAGAACTCTTCGTAGCTGCGGAAGGATCGATGCGCCTTTCCTTGGTTGATCCTCGCTTGACGGGTTCTTGCGATGCGGTTCTGAAGATAGTCGAACACGGCGCCCGCTCTTTCGATCGGGAGCAGCTTCCACTGCGAGCCGAAGGTGGTTTCGATGTTTTTCGAGATCGCGCCGTAGCTGAAGCTCGTCTTACGCGTCGGATCATCGGCGCCAAACTTGTTGTAGCGATTGATCAGATATTGAACGTACCGACTCGCCTGCAGATCGGCACCGATCGATCCCGGTGGCGAATTCAGGACTACCTTCTTCTTGCTGGTCTTGACGTTGACGGTATGTCCCTGGATGGCGCCGGGGCTGTTGATGGCGACATTTCCGGAATTGTTCTTGACGACGATCTTCCGGTAATCGTTGATGAGCAGCGACGCGAAGAAGCCATCCTGCTCACGTTCCGGGCGACCCAGCACATTTTCATGGATGGATTTGATTTGCCGGAGCGCCTCCACGGTGTAGACATCCGGCTGAGCATCAACCACCTTATGGTGCCGGCGACACAGCAGAATCAGATTGTCGAAACCATGCCGCTCCGCTTCGGTTTGTGCCGGATCGAACCGAGGTCCGCCGGGGCTGCGGGCTTTGATATGGCACATCTCACCAGTCACGACGCCGCTGTCTTCAAAGATCGGCAGTTGGCAGGACGGGAATGCGCAGCGATTGCCTGAGAGGGCAAACAACCTTTTGACTGTTTTATCGTTAGGTTCCATCGTCACCCCTGAAGTGTCTCTCCGCACCGAGACTGATCCCGCATCAGTATCGGCGATCAAAGCGGGCCGAGTAATTATCGATATTGGCTAGCGTCAAATATCGCAGCAGTGAACAAGGGCGTCCCGGCGTTCCGCCGCTGGGCTCGCGGGCTGCGCCCCGCGACTCGCTGAGTCGCGGCCATCCGGCTTTGATCCCTGACGCCTTCGGCAGCCTCGCTGCCTGCGCGCTCCGCTTGCCGTGGGTTGCAGGGTGGGCGGCTTTGCCTGTCCGTTTCACCGTATCACGTCGTTCTCGCCGTCAAGACGCTGCGTTGCTCGCTGCGCTCCTCTACTCGCCGGGTGGCCGCTGGCCAGTCTGTGACGGCTGCGCTGCGGCGTGAGGGCTCCGGCCTTGGGCAATCCGCCTGAGACCACCGGAGTACGACCATGTCGAACCATCCTTCTCTCGACGCTTCCGCTGAACTGTTCGTTCGCGATGCCGGCGGGGAATACCGCACCGCCACGGGTGATGAGGTGCTGCACCGCGCCCGCAGGGTGCTCAGCCATCGTGTAAGGCGTGGAACCGCATTCAGTTCGCCCCAGGTCTCCCGGGATTACCTGAGCTTGCGATTGGGCTCTCTTGAGCATGAGGTTTTCGTTGTCGTGATGCTAGACACGCAGCATCGGCTGATCGAGGTGCTGGAGATGTTTCGCGGCACCATCGACGGGGCGGCGGTGTATCCACGCGAGGTGGTGAAGGAAGCGCTGGCGCGCAATGCGGCGGCGGTGATCTTCGCGCACTGTCATCCGTCGGGGGTCGCCGAGCCGAGCGCGGCGGATCGGCTGCTGACGGATCGCTTGAAGGCAGCGTTGGCGCTGGTTGAAGTACGGGTGCTAGACCATCTGGTCGTGGGCGGCGACACCATCGTGTCATTTTCCGAACGTGGACTACTTTGATATGTGAAATAGCGACGAGGGGGGCCAAAAGGCCCCCTTTCTTTTTGCTTCGCGTACCGGCGCTCAATCGATCGTTTTCTTCTCCGGCGGCCGGGTGCCCCGGCCGCCTGCGCGCCGCTGAGCGGCTTGCGTGGCCTCTGCGGGCGCTCCTTCCGTCAAGGGTCGCACGAGCCCCCGTGTCCTCGCCTGCGGCTGCGGGCCGCGCCAGGGCTCGTGCTTGTTCCCTTGACGGCGCGCCCGCGCCGGCCGGCGGTTGGCCATGGCCGCGAAGGTCTTCGCGGCCATGGCGAAGGCCCGACTGCCCAAGGAGGACGCCATGCCCTGATCCGTTTCGCTTCTCGATTTCGAGTTCGCTTTTCCTTTTGCTTCCATATGGAGATTCACCATGAACATGCACACCACGATCACCGCTTCCCAAGAACTGCTGTTGATTCCGATGTCGCAGTTGCGGCCTTCGGCCCGCAATGTACGCAAGACCGGCGGCACGTCGATTCCCGAACTGGCATCGAGCATCGCCCGCGTCGGCCTGCTGCAAAACCTCACCGTCATCGCCTGCGACGATGGCGAGCATTACGAAGTCGTGGCTGGCGCTCGACGGCTGGCGGCATTGAAGCTGCTGGCGAAGAAGAAGCGGCTGCCGAGCGCGCACGAAGTGCCTTGCCTCGTCGTACCGGATGCGGCGGCTCGCACGGCCAGCCTTACCGAGAACGTACAACGCGAGGCGATGCATCCGGCCGATCAATTTGAGGCATTCCAGGCGCTGATCGAGGAAGGCCGGCCCATTGAGGACATCGCCGCCGACTTCGGCGTGACACCGCCGGTGGTGCAGCGGCGCCTGAAACTCGCCAACGTCTCGCCTCGCTTGCTGGCGGACTACCGGGCCGATGCGGTCACGCTCGATCAACTGATGGCGCTGGCCATCACCGACGATCACGCGGCGCAGGAGACGGCGTTCTACGAGTCACCGGAGTGGCAGCGCAGTCCGCATGCGCTGCGCGAGCATCTGACCGAACGCGACATTGACGGCCTGCGCGATCCGCTGGCGCGTTTCGTCGGCGTGGCAGCGTATGAAGCCGCAGGCGGCACGGTGCGCCGCGACCTGTTTTCGGAAGATGCGGAGCAGGCGTATCTGACGGATGCCGAACTGCTCGACCGGCTGGCGCGGGAGAAGCTCGCGGCATCGGCCGACGACGTGCGCGCCGAAGGCTGGGCCTGGGTGGACGTGGTGCCGCGTATCATGCCGGCCGATCTGTCCGTGCTGCACCGGGTACGCCCGGATCGGCGCAAGCCAAATGCGAAGGAAGCCAAGCGCATCGCCAAGCTGGAAGCACGGCAGCAGGCCATCGAAGACAAGCTGGAAGGCGGCGATGCGGCCGAGATTGCCGAGGGAAAAGCGCAGACGCTGTGCGACGAGAGCGACAAGCTCGACGCTGAGTTGGAAGCCATTGAGCAGTCGCTGATGGTCTTCTCACCCGACGTGCTGTCGGTGGCGGGCGCCGTCGTCACCGTCGATCATGCCGGCGAAATCGCCGTGCATCGCGGGCTGCTGCGGGAGGCCGATACCGAGGCATTACGGCAAGTGCAGGAGCAAGGCCGGCACACGGATGGCGCGGTCGTGCCGAAGACGCAGACTATGGCGGACCGAACGGTGTCGGCCAAGCTGGCGCGGCAGTTGAGTGCGCATCGCACGGCGGCGTTGCAGGCGGAGCTGGCGCGCCAGCCGGGCGTGGCGCTGGTCGCCGTCGTTCATCGTCTGGTACTGCACACCTTCTACGACGATCGCCACACGGACACGGCGCTGCAAGTGTCCTGCACGCCGCAAGATGCGCTCGACCGCTGCGCGCCCGATCTGCCTGAATCGCGGGCCGTCACGGCATTGGCAGATGCCCGGCAGGTTTGGATGGACGAGCTGCCTGTGAAAACGGAAGGACTGTTCGCCGCGCTGCAAGCGCTTTCGCAGGACGACCTGCTTTCTCTGCTGGCGGTCTGCGTTGCCGGCTGCATCGATGCAGTCAGCCCGCATGAGACGGACGGCAAGGCCAACGAACTGGCATCGGCGCTGGGCCTCGATATGGCGAAGTGGTGGACGGCGACGGCGGCCGGCTACTTCGCTCAGGTGTCCAAGGCCCGCGTGCTCGAAGCGGTGCAGTGCATCGCGCCGGATCAGGTGCGCGCACTCGGCTTGAGCAAGAAGCCGGAACTCGTCGCCGCCGCCGAGCGGCTGGCGGCGGGCACCGGCTGGTTGCCGGCGATGTTGCGGTCGTAGGCAAGGAAAGCCGGCGGCGATGCCTCATGCATCGCCGCCGGATCACTTACCACCAAAAAACGCGCCCCGCCGTCAGGCGGGGCGCCGAACTGCGCTGGAACTCGCCGCGCTGGGTTGTCGGATGTGTTGCCGTCCCCGACGCTGACGGCCGGGTCGCCAGGAACGAGGGGCAGCTCACCGACAGAGCCGTTGTCATGCCGAGCATCTTCCACGCAGCGCCGATCAAGCCCGCGCAGAAGCCGGGCGCCTTCAAGGCTATCGGCCGGCGCCGGCCTTGTCTGCGTCAGAACCATGCCGATCAAGCCGTCCGTGCGGCATGCCGAAGTCATGGTTCCTTTCGGCAAGGATCGTCCATTGCGGCCATGGCTTGTCGTAAATCCTGGCGACGAACCGGCTGCGCCTCGGGCTATCGGCTGCAACCCTGCGGCGCAAAGATTTTCCCCGGCGCGATGCGCCTTCCTCGCGGAACAAATTCTTTGCGCCTCCGGGTCCTCCGCTGCGCTGCGGTCGCAGGCGATGCAACCCGCCCGTCCGTCGCCCCTTCGGATTCCGACAAGGCCGCAAAGGGCGACCTTGCAACCACAAAAGGAGATTCACCATGACCACCATCGGCACCTTCACCGCTCAGAACGACGGCTTCAACGGCACGGTTCGCACCCTGACGCACAACGTCAAGGTCAAGATCACGCCGGCCGACAAGGAAAGCGAGAACGCCCCTGACTTCCGCATCTACGCGGGCAACTACGAGATCGGCGCGGCCTGGAAGAAAGTCTCGCGGGCGGACCGGCCCTATCTGTCGGTGACCCTCGACGACCCCTCGTTCCCGGCGACCCTCTACGCCCGTCTGGTCGAAAGCGAGGACGGCACGCACAACCTGATCTGGTCGCGAGCCAAGGGCGATTAATCGCCCGCCTCAGTGCCCCGCCTGACGGCGGGGCGCTTTTCTTGCAAGCTCTCCGATGCCAACGGCTACTTCGACAGCTCGGGCAAGCAATCCGTGAAGTCGTGCGGAATTCTGCTCGCAGGGTTGGCGATGCTCACTTCGCCGGTCAGGATCGACAGCGTCATGCTGGGATCGTATGAGGGGTCTTTCTTTTCCGGCTACTTCTGCACGGATGAGCGATGGGCGTCTCCCGAAACTCCGGGCCGCGCTGTCGTGCTGCGCATCGAGCCGCCGATGGCGTCTCGCCCCTCCGGCATCCATCGCTGACGCTTAATCGTTCCATCTGAAGCGTCGGCTGCGTATCGACCGGAATCCGCTTCTGCTGATTTCAGGATTTCCCCAAAAGCGCATCGGCTGATCTGTGTTCTTGCGGATCAGCGGGTTTGTGCGAAGCCGGGCGCCGCGAATCCATCGCGGCAGTGCTGCCGATCCTGGTCGCTTCCCGGCATCACTCCACGTCGAACAGAGTCGCGAGCCTGGCGCACGCCGCTTGCCGTCAACCCCGGTCCGTTCCGGACCCCGCACACCCGTGTCCGGGGTATGACGGCCGCGCTCGATGCGTGCGCCCCCGTCGCCTCGCTCCGCCGTGGAGCGAACCCTCAAAAAGGAAGCGACCATGAAGACTCTGATCACCAACGAACAACGCGCACAGTTGCTCGCCAACTGGGCCGCGAGCAGCCTCGACGAAAACCACGATCCGATGCCGGTTGTGAAGCTGTTTACGCCGGATGCAGGCGCGACTTGGCTCCTGACTGAGCTGAAGCCGGAAGACGGCGATACGGCCTTCGGCCTATGCGACCTTGGATTCGGCACGCCCGAACTCGGCTACGTGCGGCTTTCGGATCTGGCGACGATACGCGGGCCGATGAGGCTACCGGTCGAGCGCGATCTGCATTTCGTTCCGAAGCGGACACTTTCGGAATATGCCCGACTGGCGCGGGCCGACGGATCAATCAAGGACTGATCCGTCGTTATGGATGGCTCGCCGCCGGCGAGCCATCTTTTTGCTGCCGCCCGCTGCGGTGCGATATCAGGCCGCGGCGTCCTTCAACTTCTTCAGCGCGCGGACCTTCACCTTCAACGAGGCCGGCTTCGCTGCGAACACCTGTTCCAGACCGGTAAACCGGTTGATGCCCTTGCGCTTGGGCTTCGCGGCGACCTTCGTGGCGCTGACCTTGAAAAAGCCCGGCAGCACGAAGGCGCCCGCGCCTTTCTTGCTGACCGATGCAACGATGGCGCCTTCGAGACCGGCGATCACTTTCCGCACGAGCTTGGCATCGACGCCGCTGCTATCGGCGACGTGCGCGATCAGACCGGTCTTGCCCAAAGTCTCCTTGATCGGTTTGACGGTCGCCGTTTTGGCGACAGCCTTGCTCGGGGCTTTCTTCGTCGCCGCTTTCTTGGACACTTTCTTGGTTGCCATTATTTTTCAGGTGCTCGGTAGAGGGTTGAGTGCCCCGATACGGGAGAGGCAGGCGGAATGTAGGGCAATCGCAGCGTGACGCCAACTTGTCACCGGCGAGAGCCGGCGCCTTTCAGGTTTTTCCGGCCGCCGGTTGCCAGGTCTTCGGCAACAGCGCTTCGGTCGCGAGCATCAGATCGGCCGAGCTGCAGCCCAGCGCTTTGGCGATCTTGAGCACGAGCGCGAGCGTCGGCATATGCTCGCCGCGCTCGATCTTCCCCATGTGGGAGCGCTCGATGCCGGCGCGATGCGCCAACAGCTCCTGGGCGACGCCGAGTTCCGTTCGTGCCGCGCGTACCGCGGCGCCGAACGCCAGCGCGGGCTCGACGTCGAAGGTCATTGCGCCCTTCGGTCGGCCTCGCTGGATGGTGCGCTTCTGCATGGACAAAAGCGTCGGCGACCACCACAATTAAAACCACGTTATCTTTAACTCATTCAGGCGGATCAGGACGCTGCCCGAGAACCTGTAGGAACATTCTGGCAGCCTGAAACCCGCATTCGCGTAAGCCCCTGTTTCTGGCTTTGCGAATCGGCGGTTCCAGGTTCTTGCGGGGATGCGGATTTACGTCTTTACGGATAGGGGCAGACGCGGGTTTCATCATCGGCGCAATGGCACATACCCACTTTTCCAAGTTTTCGGATCGGCGACGTTCCGCAGCTATTCAAATGATCATGACACTGCTTACCGACGAACAACGCCAGCAACTGCTCGCCAACGGTGCGCTTACCGCCCGTGGCGAGCCGCACGACCCGGTGCCGGTAGTGAAGCTCTACACGCCGGACGCGCACGCAACCTGGCTGCTGACCGAACTCGATCCGCGGGACGGCGACACTGCTTACGGGCTCTGCGATGCCGGGCTCGGCAATCCTGAGCTGGCCCATGTGCGAATCTCCGATCTGGAAAGCATCCGTGGCCCGCTCGAACATCGGGTCGTACGCGATCTGCACTTCAAACCCAGCAGCACCCTGTCCGAATACGTCCGACTGGCGCAGTCGGACGGCTCGATCAACGACTGAACCAAATTCGAAATTCTATCGTCACACCAGTGACGCGCACGCCGCCCTCAGGGATGATCGAAGTATCGAAGTGCTGCGATCCCGAATCGATCTGCATTTCGAAGCGGCGAGTCTCACACTGAAGGCCGATTCCTCAACATTTGGTGAGATTCCGCATTTTCGGTGAATCGTTGATACTGAAAACCTGAGTTCGTCCGAGCTCAGCAGCGCCGGCCAGTGTCCCGTGGCGATCCACTCCTGCCGTTGTAGAGGAAGGATTTGGTATGAGTGTCTTGCATGCGCACTGGATTCCCATCGCGGGCTATCTCCACATCCTGTTGCTCGACGGGCCGTCACTCGCTTGGGAATATCTGCGGCGCAACCCGGAATATCGCAGGGACTGGCAACGCTATCTCCGCCGTCCAGACGCCTTGCTTCCTGAACGCTGGGGACTTCGGCTGTTTGAAGACCCGGCGAGTGATGCACGCCGGGTGCAGCCGGCTTGGCTACCTGACCCCGATGGACTCGTGCCATTGCACGCCGACGACAACCCGGGCGCGGAAGCGCCGCCGTTTCGGCTATGGGGAATTCCAGGCCGCAAGCAAATGACCCATGACGGCCGGCGGCTGGTATTGGCAAGCTTTCTCGGCAACCAAGTCATCCGCCTAGCGATTGCGCGCGAGCTGCGGGACGGCATGCCCTACAGCTATGCAGTACGAGCCGGGCTGGATGCGCGCAGCCGCTGGCGCGCCGTCGAAGCACAGCTGGCATTGCTCGATTCCGGATCGGCCGAGCCTGCGGTTCCACGGCCGACGCGGGTGCTGATGGCTCACATGCGCTCCATCCAGGCCCTCGATGGCGTCCAGGCCGGCGCTTCGCAGCGCGAAGTCGCCGAAGCCCTGTTTGGCGCTGACGAAGTTGCGGATCGCTGGCACGCCGACGGCGAGTTGCGCGCCCAAGTACGACATCTGATTGGGCGCGGTCGCGAGTTCATGACGAATGGATACCGCCGCCTGTTGCGGCTTCGCAGTCATCCATAGGGAGGCGAGCACCGGCCTGCCGAATCTCCCTGAGCAATGCGCCGTCGCGCTCGGACACTTCCTTCACCCGGCTGCGCTTCGCCTGCCGGCGATCTCCATGGATGGAGGAAGACCGAATGTCCGCACTTGGATTGCAGCCCCCTCAGCTTGTCACCAAACAGCCGAGCCGCTACCTGACCAACGACGAGGCCGCAGAGTTCCTGCGGCTCTCGCCACGCACGATGGAGAAGCAGCGCGTCATCGGCGGTGGACCGCGCTTTAGGAAGTTCGGCCGGCGCGTGCTCTATGCCATAGAAGACCTCGAAGCCTGGGCCAGCTCCCGGTCCTTCGAGATGACGTCCGATCCGGAGTACATCGACACCGTCGCTGGCCGCTGACGCGGACATCGCGCCATGTCGCTCATCGACCCTCGCGATGCCAAGCGCGAGCAGCTGGAGTTGTTCAACGCCCTGCCGGGCGACATGGCGCCGCGCGATGCGCAGGACCTGATGACCTGGCCGTTCTTCTCGCTGGCGAAGTCCCGGCGCACCGTCCCGATCGATTTCGGTTCCGGTAGCGTCACGGTCCGCGTCGAGGGCACGGTCGAACATGGCCTGGCGACGATCTGGGACGCCGACGTGCTGATCTGGGCCGCGAGCCAGATCGTCGAAGCTCGCGACGTTGGCATTCGCACGTCGCGCCTGATGCGCGCGACGCCGCATGAAATCCTGACCTTCATCGGTCGCGGCACTTCGGTGCGCGACTATCTGCGATTGAAGGCCTCGCTGGACCGGCTGCAATCGACCAGCATCGCCACGTCGATCCGCCAGGCCGCGGGCCGGCGCCTGCACCGCTTCTCCTGGATCAACGAGTGGAAAGAGCTCGCTGACGCAACAGGCCGGCCGCTCGGCATCGAGCTGATCCTGCCGGACTGGTTCTATGCCGGCGTGATCGAAGAAGCGCTGGTGCTGACGATCGATCCGGCCTATTTCCGGCTCACCGGCGGCATCGAGCGCTGGCTCTACCGCTTGGTGCGCAAGCACGGCGGCCGGCAGCGGCAAGGCTGGCAGTTCGACTTCGAGCACCTGTATGCGAAGTCGGGAAGCATGGCGCGCTTCTCCGACTTTGCGTTCGACATTCGTCGCATCGCGACACGACAGACCCTGCCCGGCTACCAGCTCGCGGTGAGCCGTGCCTTCGGCGGCACGGAAGTGTTGTGGTTCCGCGCGAAGTCCTCCATCGGTGCAATCGCTGGGGGCAAGCTGTGAATCCGGTCGTGCTATCAGGCGCACGAAGGCACGTGCCATCAGGCGCATTTCACTCGTGCTATCAGGCGCACGAAACCTCGAATGCCTCTTTCGATTCAATTCACTGCGCGACCGCTAACTTATATAACAAGAAAAGAATAACGATTAGTAGAAGGCTCCGGCGCTGTGGAAAACCCCGTCTAATCGGGTTTTCAACGCCATGATCATCGCCTTGCTCAACCAGAAAGGCGGTGTCGGTAAAACGACGCTCGCCACGCACATCGCCGGCGATCTGGCACTTTCAGGCAGCAGCGTGCTGCTCGTCGACGCCGATCCCCAAGGGTCGGCACTCGACTGGACGCAGCGGCGCCAGCAGACGGGCTCGCGGCGATTGTTCGGTGCGGTTGGACTCGCACGCGAGACGTTGCACCAGGAAGTTCCCGAACTCGCCAGGAGAGTCGATCACCTCGTCATCGACGGACCGCCTCGCATTGCGGCGCTCGCGCGTTCTGCGCTGCTGGCGGCTGATCTGGTGCTGGTTCCGGTACAGCCGAGCCCCTACGACATTTGGGCTAGCGCCGAGATGGTGGCCTTGATCCGCGAAGCACAGATCTTCCGGCCGTCGCTGCGCGCGGCCTTCGTCATCAATCGCCGCGTCAGCACCACGCTGATCGGACGCGAGGCCCGCAGCGCCCTCGCCGACCAACCGCTGCCCGCGCTGCTGTCGGAGGTCCGGCAGCGCATCGTCTTCGCCGACAGCGTCGCCGCAGGCCAGCTTGCACGCGAACTCGATGCTGAAGGCCTCGCAGCCGGAGAGATCGCAGCGCTGACGACCGAAGTCTTGAAGCTCGCACCATGAGCAGCGGCAAGCGCGTTGCCATCGGTGGTCGTCCGCCTGCGAACCCGCAGGCCGAGGCCTGGGTGCGGCAAGGTGACGGTGCCGACATCAGCAAAGCGGATCTCTACACCGCTCGACTGACCATCGACGTGATGCCGGCGCTGCGCGCCCGCATCAAAGTAGTGGCGTTCACGCAGGGCCTGACGGTTGCCGAAATGTTGCGTGAACTACTGGAGCGCGAGTTCCCGGAGAAGCACCCGTGAACACGCACTCCATGCCGACACCGGCGGCAGCGCCGGCTTCGCCAGCCCCACCGCAGCTGCTTTCAGACGCATCGGCGTACACGCCGACTACACGGGTTCTGCTCGCCTATGTCGAGCAGCGCATCAACCTCTACTTGCGCTTCGGTCATCCGGTTCGTGAGCAGCGCCTCGATCGCCAACGGCGCATAGCATGGTTCACGCCGACGGCGGTGTTCTGTCGAATCCGCTGGGAAGCGAACGATTACGGAACGACCCGATGGCAGCTGATGGTGCTGCAAGCCGGAGCCGTACTCGATGCCGTTCAACGCATCCCGGGCATTGCGCCGGGCGCGTCGCTGCTGCTGCGCGCAGAAGGTGAGCGACAGGTGCAGCCGGTGTTGCAGCTGATCGACGGCATCGAAGCGCGCGGCATCGATCCTGCGGCGGTGTCGCCTGCTTACTGGCGCACGCTGTGCAACCGGCTTGCTGCGCGCATGCCGCTACCGATCTACACCGCGGAACGCCACGCGGCGCATCTGGCAGGAGCGGTGTTCCGATGAATGCTTCTGCGCGCAAAGCCCGCTTGCTGTTCTGGTCATTCTGCGGCGTTGCGGCACTCGCCCTGCCACTCTTGGTGACACCCACCGCACTGGTCATTTACAACCCCTCGGACAGCGTGCCGAGAGGTTGGTATCGCGTGACGCAGGCAGCATCGCTACACGTCGGCGACTACGCCGTTGCCGCGCTTCCGCCGGATGCAGCCGCACTGGCAGCACAGCGCGGCTACCTTCCTGCGCACATCCCGGTCATCAAGCGCATCGGTGCTATGCCGCCGCAATGGGTGTGCGTGTCCGACGGCGTGGTCAGCATCGACGGCGCGGCGGTCGCCGCCACTCTCGCTGCTGATCCCCGAGGCCGCACCCTGCTCGCCTGGCGGCAATGCCGGCGGCTGATCGATGACGAGCTGTTCCTTCTGAGTGCGACGAACCCGGATTCATTCGACAGCCGATACTTTGGCCCGATCAAGGCATCATCGGTATTCGGCCAAGCGTTGCCGCTTTGGACGAGTGACGCCCCATGACCATGCACTCCGACGTGCAGACCCGCTGCACTTCGATTGCGTCGCCGGCTGCACACGCGGCGCCTCCTTTGTGCAGACCACCGCAGCGCGGACGTCGAAGCCAGACGCGAAAGCGGATGGCGAAGACGGAGGGCAAGATAAAAGGGCGCGGCACGGTAGTGCGCGCAAAGCCTGGTCTGCACATGGGGGAGCGCGGCACGCGCCTGGGGTGGCGACGTGCTGCTGATGGCGCTAAGTCTCCGTCCGACTTGCGGGTTTCGGGTGCCTTGTTTGCTGGAGTTGGCGGGTGTTCGCTGGAGCGCACGGCATGAGTGCCCGCGACGACGACCGCTTCCGTGTGCGTCCCGGGGCTCCGAAGAATCGTCAGCAGAAGTTCGTTTCCCAAGTGATCAGGCAACTCGGCAAGGCCGGTGGACAATCAGCCGGCAAGGTTGGCGCGCAGCCCGGCGCACGTCTCGGACGCGGCCACGTCGCAGCGCAGTTCGCTGGCCGCTCGCTATCTCCGAACGCACGGCGCGTCACCATCAAGACCCGGCTGGTGAATCTCAAGCAGGCCGGGCCGCGGTCGGTCGCCAGGCATCTGCGCTACATCGAGCGCGACGGTGTCGGGCGTCAGGATGAGCCGGGGCAGGCATACGGACCTACGGCGGACCATGCCGACCTGACTGCCTTCGAGGTACGCGGCCGGGAGGATCGTCACCAGTTCCGTTTCATCGTCTCACCGGAGGACGCGGAACATCTCGAAGACCTGCGCGGCTACACCCGCCAGCTGATGAGCCGCATGGAGGCCGACCTGGGCACGAACCTGGATTGGGTGGCAGTCGATCACTGGAACACCGACAACCCGCACACGCACATCGTGTTGCGCGGCAAGGTCGACAGCGGCCGGGATCTGATCATTTCCCGCGATTACATCGCCAGGGGCATGCGGGAGCGCGCTGCGGGACTGGCAACCGAATGGCTCGGGCCACGTACGGCGCGAGAAATCCAGCGGAGCCTACAGCGCGAGGTCGATCAGGAGCGGTGGACGAGCTTGGATCGCAGGCTGCAGCGCGAAGCGCAGGCCGGCGTGATCCGGCTGCAGCCGCCGGCGCGGGATGTCGAGACACGGCAGCAACGCTCGCTGCTGCTCGGGCGTCTGCAGCGCCTGCAGCAGATGGGGCTGGCGCAGGAATCATCACCTGGCGCGTGGAACCTGCAGGCCGACGCCGAACCGGTTCTGCGAACGATGGGCGAGCGCGGCGACATCGTGCGCACGATGCAGCGGGCGATGCGCGGACTGCGGCGCGAGTTCGCGGTATTCGAGGCGAACGAGAACGCCCACCCGGTGGTCGGCCGGGTGGCGGCCAAGGGCTTGGCCGACGAGCTGTACGACCGCGGCTATTTGGTGATCGATGGCATCGACGGAAAAGCGCACTACTTGGCTCTCAATGCCAAGGCAGAGCTGGGGCAATATCCGGTCGGGTCCGTCGTCGAAGCCTGCGGCTCAACCGAGATCCGCACAGCGGACAAGAACATCGTAGCGCTGGCTGTTGATGGCGTGTACCGGGTCGACCATCACCTGGCATTGGCGCGGGGACAGCCAACTCCGAATCGCAACCCGAAAGAAGTTGTTGATGCGCATGTGCGCCGGCTGGAAGCGTTGCGCCGAGCCGGCCTCGTGGAGCGTATTGCCGAAGGTGTCTGGCGAGTGCCTACGGATTTGCCCGAGCGCGGCCGGCAATACGATGCTCAGCGCTTGGGCGGCGTGTCGGTGGAACTGCGCTCACACCTGCCGATCGAGCGGCAGGCGCGCGTCATCGGAGCGACCTGGCTGGACCAGCAGTTGATCCGCGGCGCCACGGGCATCGGCGATCAGGGTTTTGGCGGCGAGGTGCGCGCAGCGCTGCGCCTACGTTCGGATTTCCTGATCGAACAAGGGCTGGCCGAGCGGCGCGGACAACGCGTGATCGTTGCGCGCAACCTGTTGGCGACGCTGCGCGACCGCGAAGCTGTAGCAGCGGCGCAAGACATCGCCTCAGAGACTGGATTGGTGCATCGGCTGGTGACCGACGGAAATCGGGTCAGCGGCGTCTATAGGCGCAGCGTGATGTTGGCTAGCGGGCGCTTCGCCATGCTTGATGACGGCACCACGCTAAGCCTTGTACCCTGGAAGCCGGTCATCGAGCACAGGCTAGGACAGGCGATGACTGCAATGGTACGAGGCAATAGTGTGAGCTGGGAGTTCGGACGACAGCGAGGCCTGCCTACTCAATAGAAACCGCCGCCCTGCAATATCGTCATCCTGTCCGATAACACGTCGTATCCTTTGCCAAATCGACCGCGATGGTTGTAGCGTCTTTGATCATGACCGCTCTCCTGAGATTGGAATCATCAGACAGCCGCAAAAAGACCGGGGCGAGAGCCATTTCATCACTCGCACGCATCGGCTTGGCACAACCGTGTTCATTGACACTCAGAGCGGCCGCGGCTGTGGCTCTGCAGCACCACAGTGGCATCGACAAGCGGGCCTTTTTTGCCAGGGACGAGACGCTCCTGACTACGAGGCTCGCCTGAGTTCTAAATCACCGAGACCGATAGACCGCCATCGACCACGAGATCTGCGCCGGTCATATAAGAGCTCAGCGGAGAGCAAAGGAACAGGATCGTACGGGCAATCTCCTCGGGGGCACCGAATCGACCCAGCGGCGTCTTATTGATCATTCGCTCTGCCGCCTGCCCTTCGAATGCATCGGCCAGCTTCGTCAGGATGACTCCGGGCGACACCGTATTGACTCGGACTCCGCTGGCTCCGTATTCGAGCGCGAAAGATCGACTCATGCCGATCGTTGCGGTCTTCAGAGTCGAATACAGACTGAGCATTCTCTCGGGGTGCCAACCTGCGATCGAGGACACATTGACGATGGAACCGCCGCCTCGCGGCCGCATCAGCCGAACAGCGGCGGCCGATATGTACCAGTTCCCCTTGAGGTTGACTTCCACGGCCTTGTCGAACAACGGCACATCGGTGTCGTCGATGCTGCGCCATGGGCTCAGAACCGCGTTGTTCACGAGGATATCGAGTCCGCCATGCGCTTCGTTCAAATGCTGCTGCATTGCTGCGATGTCTTCGCTACGACCGATATGACATGCGCGAGCTTCAGCGCTCAATCCCGATGCTTTGAACTCTGCCACCACCCGCTCGCATTCGGCCTGTTTCCGGCTGCTGATCACAACGTGCGCGCCGGCCTCGGCGAGCATTCGGGCAGTCGCCTGCCCGATGCCGCCCGTAGAGCCCGTCACCAGTGCGATCTTTCCCTTGAGCGTGATCAGATCGAGCAATGCGGCATCTTGTTTCGTCATGGGACTAGCGGCCTGAAAGGTAGCTCGACGATCACCATGCGAGCTCAAGGATTTCTTCGACTTCGCGGGGGGAACTGATCTTTCTCGCGTTGCCTCGGGTGCTGTGGTGTTCCAGCATCGGCATGGAGTATTCGGCGACCTGTGAAAGTTGAGAGCGCTGAACACCTGCCTCGGACAATCGTTTGGGCTGCCCCAGTCTGGTCAAAAGCTCGCGCACGGCGTCCGAAAGACTGGCGGAAGGACCTCCGAGCGCCTGGAGCAGTTTCTGTTGTCGTGCGGCGGCAATCGGCTCGGCAGCATTCCACTTCAGAACCGCCGGCAGCAGCAGGGCCGACGTCTGGCCATGAGCCACATTTGCAAGCGCACCGAGGACTCGCCCTATCGCGTGGCTTGCGCCGACGGGCACACCCGCCGCCGGGCCCGAGATTGCCATCCAGGCTGCCGTCTGCAGATTCATGCACGTCTGCAATGTGGCGCGTCCACTTGCCACCTCGGATAGGCCATGTACCAGCAGCTTCAAACCTTCGGATGCCAGCGCATCGAAGTATGGGCTCGCCTCGCTCGAGCAGAACGTTTCGACGCAGTGATCGATCGCCCGAACGCCCGTCATCACAACCAGTTCCGGCGGAGCATCGGCGAGCGCCTGCGGGTCCAGAATCACGAATCGCGGAACCATCAATGGGTGCTCGAACGGTTCCTTGCGCCCCGTTGCTGAAAGGGTCATCCCGGCGAATGGGGTGAACTCTGCAGCCGAAAGCGTCGTGGGAATCGCGATCATCCGCAGACGACATGCGGCGGGATCCACCGCCGCACCTTTCGGGCCAACGACGTTATCGAGGTCGTCTACCTTGTGGATACCCGCCCAGATCGTGAGCTGCATCACCTTGGCAGCGTCGATCACCGAACCTCCGCCGACCGCCACGATGATGTTCGCCTCGGCCTTTCGGATTTCGTCTGCACCGTCAATGACGCATTCCCGAGGAGAATGTGGTGTCACTCCTGCAAAGACGCCCACGCAACCTTCGCCAAGGCGAGACTGGATGCCTTGAACCAGAGCACTACCGGCAACCGATTTCGACGTGACCAGGAAAATCCTGTCCAACCCGTGCGCCGACGCAAGGTCGGCGACGGCTTTTGCCGCCGGCACCCCCAGGACCAGTTGGTCCTGAAGCTGGAATTTATGGCTCATCGCTCTGACGTCTCCGGATTGCTCGACGACGCTCGGCGCGGTCACGCCTCCTCCACGCGCCAGACATCGCCATGCGGCGTGACGCGTACCCCGGTAGGTTCAGCGAAGTGAGTCCCGAGGACGACCGCGGACGTGCCGCTGTATTTTCCGAGAAAGCTCTTGCGAGTGCGGCGCGCTTGGTCTTGGTCTGCGCAGAAAGTGCTGCAGACGTCAGGCTCACAGATCTGCACCGGGTGATGCATCATGTCGCCGGTGATGAGCGCTTCCTGGCCCTTCGAGCTGATGTGGATGCAGCAGTGGCCCGCCGTATGGCCCGGCGTCGAATCGATCCACACTTCGTCGTTGATGTGATGGTCGAACTCGACCAGCGTGACCAAGCCCGCATCGACGACCGGCTTGATTGAATCGAGGTACGTGGCTTCCGCTTCGGGACCCTTGTCGACTTTGGCGTTCTCGTACTCCACGCGGGCGAAAAGGTATCGCGCATTGGGGAAAGTCGGAACCCACTTTCCCTCCACCAGACGCGTGCTCCAGCCGACATGGTCCACGTGCAAATGGGTGCACAGCACGATATCGATCGACTCCGGTGGGAAACCGGCCTGCGTCAGATGCTCGAGAAACGGCCCCTTGTGCATGGCGAAGAGCGGGCTCTCACGTGGCTTGTCGTTGCCGATGCAAGGATCCACCATGATCTTCAACCCACCGGCTTCGATGATGAACGCCTGAATGTTGACGATGATCTGCCCTTCTTCTGTCGCGAAGTTAGGCTTGAGCCAAGCGTGTTTCTTCACCGTCTCGACGTCGGTCTTGAGCAACCACTCCGGCGCTATAGTGAGCGGGTCCATCTCCAGAACGCGGGTCACGGTCACATCGCCGACCTGCCACTTCTTGAACGTTAGTGTCGTCGCCTTGTTGTTGGTCATCTGTACTCCTCCACCTATATCAACTGGGTTTGAACAACGCTTACTCGATCTTTCCTGCCCTATCGCCCGAGAATCGTGACGGCGGCGACTGCTTCCTCGACCCCTTGAAAACCACCTCCGTTCTCTGCCAAGGCGAATCTCGATCCGCTGACCTGCCGGGCACCGGCGATGCCGCGCAGATGAAGAGCAAGCTCATAGATTTGCCCCAGCCCGCTTGCAGCAATCGGATGCCCTTTCGATTCAAGCCCACCTGAAGGGTTGATCGGAATGCTGCCGCCGAGACTCGTCTCACCACGTTCGGCGAACCAGCCGCCTTGGCCCAGCTCACAAAAGCCGAGGTTCTCGGTCTGAATGATTTCGCCGAAGGAAGACGCGTCATGGACCTCGGCTACTGAAATGTCTTTCGGGCCAATTCCGGCCAGGTCGTAAGCTTTGTTCGCTGCATTGCGGCACAGGTGATTGCCGAAGTCGCTCCAATCGCGATCACTGCCACTGACTAGTACGGAGGCAAGTACTCGTAGCGCGCGCGACTTGGAAAAGCGCTCGAGTGCCGAGCGCGTACAAACGATGGCCGCGGAGGCGCCGTCACTGATAGGTGAGCACATCGGCAACGTCAGTGGCCAACAGATCAGCGGTCCGGCCAGCACTTCTTCGACCGACATGCTCTTCTGATACTGGGAGAGTGGATTCATCGTGGAATGCTGATGATTCTTCGAGGCCACGATGGCCAACTGGCGTTCCGTCGTGCCGAACCGAGCCATGTGGCCGCGGGTTATGGATGCGTAGAGCTCCATGAAAGGACTCTTGACACCCGATTCCTTGCCTGCCGGCACCGGCATTCCGTTACCGATGGAGCCGAGCGCCTCTGCAACTGCACCGGTCTCATGAACATCCCAGGCTCCATCGAAGATGGCTGTGGACTTTCTCTTGTCCGGATCCACCATTTTTTCGACGCCGACCGCGAGAGCGACATCGGCGAGGCCGGCCTTCAAATACGCTATTGCCTGGTGCAGAGCGGTTGCACCGCCTGCGCAGGCGTTCTCGACATTGATGATCGGGATGTTTTGAAAGCCCATCGAGCGAAGCGCCATCTGCCCGCGAACCGAGTGCTGGCCATCGATGATGGCCTGCGTGCTGTTGGCATAGAACGCGACACCGACATCCGGGATGGTCGCGTCCGCATCGGACAGAGCGTCGCCGACCGTTTGGGCAACCAGTGACTTCACTGATCGATCGAGCAGCTTGCCGAACGGCGTCATCGACACGCCAATTAGAAAAATATCATCCCGCATAAATAGTCGTCCTGGATCGCTAGAAATGGGTTCAACATCCAGTGAAAATCGGGCGGCGCTTTTCGTTGAAGGCTGCGATGCCTTCATTACGGTCCCGACTCGTGGTGTGCAGCTGGGAGACCAACTGTTCTAGGCGAATGCTGGCTGCCATGGGCTGGTCAAGACTGCTTACCGCCAGCATCTTCATTCGACTGAGACCGATCGGACTCTTGGTCGCGATCTTCGCGACGACTGCGTCTACCGCAGCCACCAGCTCGGCGTCTTCGACGATCTGATTGATCAGTCCGCATTCCACGAATCGCTCCACGGGCAAGAGGTCTCCCGTAAAGAACAAATAGTTCGCTCTGTTGGCGCCGATCTTTCGCGGCAGCCGCGCCGAAGCGCCGGCACCGGGGAGCAGCCCGTAATTGGCGTGTCCATCTCCGATTCGGGCGCTCTTGGCTGCATAAACCAAGTCGCAGCTCAACAGCAGTTCCATGCCACCGCCTGCCGCCAATCCGTTGACTGCCGCGATGACGGGCTTCGGATACGCTTCGAGTCGATCCATCAGAGCCGCAGCACTGGCGATGAAGCGATTACTTTCCGCTTCTCTCTCGTCTTCCTGATACTCGTTGATGAATTTGAGATCGGCCCCCGCGCAGAAGCCGCGGCCATTCGCGGAGAAGACGACAGCGAAGATCGTGGGGTCGGCCATTGCCGCATCCAAGACTTGGTGAGCCTCCGCAATGAAGCCTTTGCTCAGCGGGTTCATCTGGTCCGGACGATTGAGTCGAATCCAGGCCGCGCCGCCGCGGCGCTCGTAAGTCAGATCGTTGAAGTCCACAACACTCCTCGTTATGTTCGTCTGTTGCTATGACTTTAAAGTCAGTTATATGATTACGCAAGTCAGAACTATAGAAGACGCGTAACAAAACCCGCGTGCATCTACTCCGCGCAGCAGCGGCAAACGGGCGAGCCGCCCATCTCAATCAGGAACAACACAGATGACCGATCTACTCGATCTGAAAGGGCGCTACGCGCTCATCACCGGCGCCGGCCAAGGCGTAGGCCGTCAAGCCGCCCTGCACTTCGCGTCTTCTGGCGCGGCAGGAATCGTCGTCAACGACTTTCATCTGGAGCGCGCAGTTTCGGTGGTCAAAGAGATCGAAGAGGCCGGCGGCAAAGCGATCGCTGTTCAGGCCGATATCACCAATCTGGCCGCTGTCGAGGCGATGGTCCAGAAAGGCATCGATGCCTTCGGCCAAATCGACATCCTCGTCAACAACGCCGGAAATGCCGGTCCCGTTCAGGACGTCTCCAAGGTGAAACCGTTTTGGGAGAGTTCTCCGGAGGACTGGAACCAATTTGTCGGCACCAACTTCTTCGGTGTATTGAACTGCTGCAAAGCGGCGTTGCCTGGAATGATGGCTCGAAAGTATGGGCGCGTGATCACCGTAATCTCGGACGCGGGCCGTGTCGGTGAACCGCATCTGGCAGTCTATTCGGGCGCGAAGGCTGGTGCTGCCGGTTTCATGCGTGCGCTTGCCAAGGCAGTTGGACGCGCCAACGTGACGGCCAACTGCGTCGCGCTCTCTGGGATTCGCACACCGGGTATCGCGGGCATGCTCTCAGACGAGAACGTTGCTCAGGCACTCAAGTCCTATGTCATCCGCCGCCTCGGAGAACCAGAGGACGCCGCAAATCTGATCCTCTTCCTCGCCTCGGACGCGGCGAGCTGGATCACGGGCCAGACTTACCCAGTCAACGGTGGATACGCATTCTCAGTGTGATTCGGCAGATACAGGCGGAATGAAGTGCAGCGCCACTCCGGGGCTGCAGAGCACAAAGGAAGCTCGATGAATCGACGAAGCTTCTGCACCGCGTAGGCGGCCGGAGCCAGCGCCCTGACGCTGCCAATGCTGTCTGCGGCCGGTTCCGCACCTGTCTCCGGGATCAGAAGCCGATCGGACGATATCGTCCTGGAAACCTTGACCGGCCCGATGCGCGGGGCGGAAGTCTTCGCACCGAAACTCAGACGAAAGTTTGGTGATCCCGCCGCAAACTCGATCCTTCGCGACAACCTGATCTACGCGTTCCGGCGTGGGGACCACGTGGCTTGATCGATCGAAGGCATCCGAGCACTGACACCACTCCTCTTTTCCGGAATTTCATATGAACGCCCGCCACTATGTTGTTACACGAGTACGCCAGAAAGCGTTCTGTCGGGTCGAGAGGCCTAGCAGCAGTTGGCCCCACGCGGCCATGGGACTTCGGACGATGAACGGCCTTCCGGCTCAAGTGCCGATCGTCAACGACGCCACTCGCCTCCTCCCGACCCGACTATGCAGATGCGTCTGTTGACCCCGATCATCCGTTGCAAGGTTAAGGCCGGCCGATGTCGTGCCATGAGTATGGCTTCTCGGATCGGATGCTAGCCCAGGACGTTTGCAGTGCAGCGATATCTGATGGCTATAACGGACCTTTCTTTGGTTCAGTACTTCCAACGCACAAAGCAGCTATCGAAGCAGTTCTTTCGCGGCACCCCAGCTATTTAGTACCGTCTTGTCAGGCCGCAGCTTAGCGGCTATCCGACGGGGTCGCGATCCGAGTCGGGCAGATTCTCTGATCGCCCGACCTGTTCAATTCTACTTCTCGGACAGGCCCTCGAAGCTGAAAATGAAACTGGTGTCCGCTGAGCCGTGCCGTAACGGTATGGCTTGCTGATATTCCGGCGATAGGTACCACTCCTGCAACGCGGCCTGGTTCTCGAAGCGCAACAAGATGATGCGTTGCGCCGGGACATCACCTTCGATGGCCCTTGGGCTGTCGGACACTGCCAAACACTCTATGCCGTACTTTTCGATGCTCTGAAAGCCTACCTCCTCGTAGCGGGCATAGAGGTCGAGATCCTTTCGATTGATCGCTGCAAAGAAGTAGATGGGCATATGTCCTCAGCTCAGCGTGATGATCATTTTTCCGATGTTCTCGCCACGAAACATTCTCGACACTGCGCTCGGCGCCGAATCGAGCCCTTCTAGGCGCGTCTCCAGCGCGATGATCTGCCCGGCGCGCAGCCAGTACGCGAGCTGTGCAATCGCAGCTGGGAAGAATTTCTGGAAGTGGAACGTGGTATAGCTCTCGAACCGCAAACCGTTGGCGTGGATTGGACGGACATCGACGGTCCAACCGCCGCCGACGTCGTCATACGTCGATATCTGGCCGCATTCCACCACCCTTGATCCGCGGCGCATGAGCCACATCACGGTATTGCTTACAGTCCCGCCGACGTTGTCGAAGTATACGTCCGGTCCGTTCGGCAGCAACTCGAGCAAGTCCGCCTTCAAGGTCGGTGAGCGGTAGTCAAGGGCCGCATCGAAGCCCAGCTTGTCCACCAAAACCCGCCGCTTCTCCTCTGAACTCGCCAAGCCGATGACTCGGGCTCCTTGCAGTTTGGCGATCTGACCAGCGAGGGATCCGATACCACCGGCGGCGCCGGATACCAGCACCGTTTCTCCAGTCTTGGGACGGCCCACCTCAAGGATTCCGAAATAGGCGGTGATACCGTTGACGCCCAAGGCTCCCAGCACCTGCGAAGCTGGCTGGATCAGAGGGTCGATCTTTTCGAGCGTCTCGCCGAGCGGATGCACCTTCTCGAGCAGCTCCTTCCCTAGTGGGTGGTTCGCAAACGGCTGCCAAACGGATGTCTCAGCCCAAGCCAGGAGTCCGGTCACGACATCGCCGGCTTGGAGCCCTTCGATCTTCGATTCCAGGATCTCGGCCACTCCGAACGAATAGACTGAGGATTTCAGCGGCAAACTCGGAACGAAGTCGTTCAAGCCAGTCAGCTGAACGCGCAGAGCTGGATCGACCGACAATGCCAGGGTCCTGAGCTTCGCCTCGCCGCGTTCGAGGGCGGGCAAGTCATGATCGACGATGCTGAAATCGGAGGGCTCTACCGCGCGCCCATTCGAGTAAGAGGTCACCGTTACAGTACGGGTTTTTGAGGTCATTGCCTTGTTCGCGAAGTCGTAGTTGGAGCGCCCGTTCGGAGCGCCGTGACGCGACAGGCAACGCATGCAAGTAAGCCCGAAGGCATTGCATTTGGTTACGAGTCCCGACGTGTAGTGCCGCGACTAACCTACACGTCGAGACCAAAAGAACAAATAGGGCCAGCCTCCCCACTGAAGTGACCCGAAGGACGCAATCTCCCGCTGTTTCAGGCGGTGGCATTTCCCAACGATGGTCCTGCGTTCCGAAGCATGTCGATCAGCACCTTGGCCGCCGGCGCGAGATGCCGTGAGGGTGCATGCACGACACTGATCGGCATGGAAGGCATCGCGTACTCCTGAAGGATTCGAACAAGCTTCCCGCTCTGAACGAGATCATCGACAAGATAATCCGCCACCATGATGATTCCCATCGACTGCAGTGCTGCTGCGACGAGCGCGTCGCCATCGTCGACGGTCAGAGAGCTACCGAATGACAGCGAGGCGACCTCGCCATCGATCATGAAACGATACTTGTATCGATTCGTCGTACCCGGTGTCATAAAACCGACGAACCGATGGTTGACCAAGTCACGGGGGTGAGACGGAACGCCCGCTGACGCCAAGTACTCCGGAGATCCGCACAGCGCAAGCTTGGTCTCGCCGATCCGCCTCGCGATCAAGCCGGAATGCGCCAGGTTACCTATTCGAATCGCCAGGTCCACCCCCTCCTCGACCAGTTCTACGTTCCTGTCGCTGATGCGGGCTTCCACTTCCACCTGTGGGTGCAACCTGATGAACTTGGCAACCACCGGTAGAACTCGATTCCGTACTATTCCCGTGGCCGTGATGCTGATCGTCAGCTTTCCCTGCGGAAGCAATGCAGCCGCCGAAGCCGAGTGTTCCGCATCGGCGAGTTCCGCCAGGATCCCCTTACAACGAGCATGAAACGAATGGCCCGCTGGGGTGAGCCGCACGGACCGCGTTGTACGTGCCAGCAACTGGATACCAAGCCGGTTTTCCAATCGAGCGACGGCCTTGCTGACGCCAGACGAGGTCATACCCAGTACAGCACCGGCCGATCGAAAACCGCCAGTGTCTCCGACCGCCACGAATGCGCTGATCGCTACTAGATCCATTGTGAAGCCGAACAACTCAGCACCGGACCAAAACGAGCCGGTCTCGAGACCGGCCCACTGCGCGACACTGCTTCTTCAATCATCGAGCATCCACCCCGCCGCTACCATGGCTCGACCTTGTCCGCACTGAAGAATCCACCGGTAGGGCCATAGTCGGGAAGAAGCGCGAGTCGAACAGCGGCGGCGGCACCCTCCGGTACCATTTGATATCCACGGTTGTTATTCAGATCGGTTTTGGTGAAACCTGGATCGGAAGAGTTGACCTTCATTCCGGTACCTTGCAGCTGTGCCGCGAGTTGTACGGTCAGCATGTTCAGTGCTGCTTTCGAAGCGTTGTAGCCGATGATCTTCATATGGGAGAACTCCCCGTTCGAATCGCCGTTATGCGTGAGAGGGCCGAGCCACTGGACACGTTGACGATGCGCGCCGATGCCGACTTTTGAAGCAGCGGAAGCATGGCCTGAGTTGCCGCCAGTCTTCCGAAGAAATTGGTCTCGAAGACGCGTCGGACAGCCTCCATACTCGCCGCACCGGGCTGGCCGTCGCTACGATCCGTGATACCGGCGTTGTTCACCGAGATATCGAGACGACCGAAATCGGCTTCGATCGCGGCGGCGGCATCTTCGATGGTCGACGGATTGCCGAGATCGACACGAATACAGCGCGCATCGATGCCCTCGGCGAGTCCGCACCTCCAGGGACGCATGCCGATCGACCGAATATTAATGCGACGCAATGTAGATGGATGAAGGTGCTGGCGCGGGATAAGCAAACGTTCGCTTCATCCGGTCGACTTCCTCGATGGGCGTCTTGCCGAACATCCGCTTGAACTCGCGGTTGAATTGCGAGGCGCTCTCGTAGCCGACTTTACTGCTCGCGAGAGTGGCCGTGATGTCACTTCGAACCATCAAAAGTCTCGCCTGGTGAAGTCGCGTCGATTTCAGGTATTGAATTGGCGAAGTGTTGGTAACCGATTTGAAGTGCGCATGGAACGTGGGCACGCTCATCTTGGCTTCCTTGGCCAGCCTTTCCACGTCCAGATCGTCGGTGTAGGCGATGTGTATTTTTCTGAGTGCTCTCGCGATTTTTCCAAAGTGTCCCTGCTTGGCGAGGGCGGCGCGCATGGTGCCCCCCTGCTCCCCGACGAAAACACGGAAGTAGATTTCCCGAACCAAAGCCGGCCCCAATATGGCAGCTTCGATCGGGGAGGACATCACCTCGAGAAATCTCAAAACAGACTCCAATAGCCGAGGATCCATCAGCGTCGAAACCATGCCTTTCGGCTTCGCCACCACAGGGCTACCGGATTCTTGCAATTGCAACAGCAAATCCGCAGCGACGTTCAGATCGAGGCGAAAGTAGATTGCCAGAAGTGGCTCACGCTCGCTCGCGTCGGTCTCCATCGAGAACGGGATCGGAACGGAGACGACCAAGTAGTGATTCGCGTCGTAAAGATAAACGTCACTTCCGAGGAAGCCCCGCTTTCTCCCCTGACACACGATAACGATGCCTGGATCGTAAAGCACGGGAGCTCGGTCCAATGCTCGATTGGATCTGAGGAAGCGAACGTCCGGCAACGCGGTCAAATTGTAGCCCTCGTTCGGTGCGAGCCCCCCGATGATTGAGATCGTGCGTTGGGTTGTGGCCGATCGGTCCGTCGAATCGTTTTGATTCACTGGGATTTCCCTCCTGGATCTCGGTTTCTCATAGGAATAGGCAATCAATTTAGAGGAACCGGCCTACGCCTGAAACGCATTGACTAATAGCATAGCGATATCGTCGAGCGAGTTGGCATCGGTCCTCTTCAGATAGAGGAAACCCTATTACATGTCGCCGCGGCGAGAATGGCAAACGACCGCTCGACAGTCGAGTCTCAGCCAATCGCCCGTCCGCGGCAGAACGCAAAGTGAGAGAAAACCTGATGAGAAAATCGAAGATCTACTTCATTACGGGTGTGTCCAGCGGTTTCGGCCGAGCTATCGCGACAGCCGTACTGAACGCCGGCCATAAAGTTGTCGGAACCGTAAGAAACGAAGCGGCGCAGCGCAAATTCCAATCACTGAATCCTTCACTCGCCACCGCTTTCATCCATGATGTAACGCATTTCGATGCCACAGACGCGCTCGCAAAATCCGTTGAGTCCACGATTGGTCCGGTCGACGTCCTGATCAACAACGCGGGCTACGGCCACGAGGGAATCCTTGAAGAGTCACCACTGTCTGAGATGCGGCAACAATTCGACGTCAACGTCTTCGGAGCAGTGGCCGTCATCAAGGCGTTCCTGCCCTATTTCCGTAATCGTCGTGCCGGACATATCGTCAATATCACTTCTATGGGCGGTTTTATAACCATGCCGGGTATCGCGTACTACTGCGGCAGCAAGTTCGCTCTGGAAGGAATTTCGGAAGTCTTGAGCAAGGAACTCAAGCCCTTTGGTGTCTTCGTCACCGCCGTCGCCCCCGGTTCGTTCAAGACCGATTGGGCCGGTCGCTCGATGGTGCGTACACCACGCAGCATCTCCGATTACGACGCCATCTTTGAGCCGATTCGCGCAGCACGCATCGAGAAGAGTGGTAAGCAGTTGGGTGAGCCTGCCAAGGCTGCTCTTGCGATCATCAACCTTGTTGACAGCAAAGAGCCACCGGCTCATCTGCTGCTCGGTAGCGATGCGTTAGCCTTGGTCCGCGGCAAACTCGAGCAGATGTCGAGGGAGATCGATGGTTTCGAGGGAATCACTCGATCGACCGACTCGTAGTTCGCTTCGGTAGGCGCATGTCGTATCCGGCCGATGCAAGAGACAGCATCACCTGGATACGACACGAGATTGCAGATGGTTCGACCGCTCCGAGAGAAGGTCAACGACTCCGGCAGAGCGGCTCGGCAAGCGGCGATCTACGCCGCATGCTCCACTTCCTTGCTCTCGCCGAATTGGTCGAGGCATGCAGTGAAGACCGGGCGCTTGAGCCAGGCGCCGTATTGATTGGGGAGAACTCGCCACGGATCCTCCTTCCCAAGAATCTGCGCGGCGTGATACGGCCAGCGAGGATCGGAGAGGATCTGACGCCCGATCATGATCAAATCCGCCTGCTCGTCACGAATGATTCGATCGGCGTCTTGCGGGCGCTCGATGTTCCATCCCGCGGCGACGGGGATCCCGACTTCACGCCTGATCCGTTCTGCCATCGGTACCATGAAGCAGGGACCCCACGGAATTCCGGATACATCGGGCGAGTTGAAACCGATACTGATGTCGAGCAGATCGAGTCCCTCCTGCTTGAGCAGCCGGATCAGCTCAAGAGAGTCCTCGAACTGCAAGCCGTCCGGATGGAAATCACTGACGCCCAACCGTGCAATCAGCGGGAGCCGCTCTGGCCAGACAGCGCGCACTTGACGGAAGGTTTCCAGCAGGAAACGCGAGCGGCCCTCGAAGCTTCCTCCATATTGGTCGGTTCGAAAATTGCCGAACGGCGAGAAAAACGACTGCGCCAAGTATCCGTGAGCGAAATGAATTTCGAGCAGTTCGAAACCGGCGGTGAGCGCGCGTTTGACAGCAGAGACCCATTCGCCTTGCACTCGCTTGATGTCGTCGAGGCTCATTTCCTGCGGGCACCGATCCAGCAGGCCACCGAACGGCCGCGCCGAAGCGGCGATGATAGGCCAGCCACCCTCGCTTTCAGGAATATGGGCGTCGCCAAGCCAAGGAGGGTTCGCGCTTCCTTTCCGCCCGGAGTGCCCCAACTGGATGCCGACAACCGCGCCCTGCCTCTTGCAGAAGCGAACGACTTGCGACCACGCTTCGGCTTGCTTGTCGTTCCACAATCCCGCACAACCCGGCGTCACGCGACCAATCGGCGAAATGGCGGTGTTTTCCGCTATCACCAGACCAGCTCCGCCAACAGCAGGCGCGCCGAGATTCACGACGTGCCAGTCCTGGACAACGCCATCGATCGCTGAACATTGCCCCAACGGCGGCACGGCAATCCTATTTTTCAGGGTCACGCCTTTGAGCTTGTACTCGCTAAACAGATCAGCCATTTGTCTCTCCAGTTTCTCTCGCGTTTTTTTGGCTCGGCTCTAACTGCGCCAGCCACTAACAAGTACTTCGGTCAGCGCCAATAACTTATAAGTAAATTATAATGACTATAAAGTCAATTCCGATTGACTGCAAGGAGAATGGCTTCGGTGATCGAGGTTCCGACTAAAATCGCTGCGCGGATTCGTCTTGGCGAGGATTACGACGCGCGCATTTTGAGCGAGCTAGCGCGCGTTGGTTCGCTGCCTGCTTAGAGCACTCGACTCCGGCCTTTCGCCGATGGTCGCCCCCGACGCGGGGCTACCCGCGCGTTGTCGCTTGATTTACCAGATAGCTCAAGCAGAGAGACTGCAGCTGCTCGCGCAAAACCAGAATCAGCTCCTTTGGAGCGTCCGCCCTCGAGAATCGCCCGAGTCGGCCCCACCATGGCGACGGCGAACATATAGGTAGTCAAGGTAACGTTGTCGAAATGATCGAACTGCTCACTGGCGAACATCGGACGGCCATCAACGGGGCCTACCTCAATTGTACCGACCATGAACTGGAGCTCGTGGCTCCTGCGACCGAACAGTGGGCAGCCGGCGATCTCGTGGCTACGAGCCGATCGTTGATGTCGGCCGATCTCTGGCACCACTCCCCAAGCGCTGCGGACGCTACCGCGTCCGCCGCCTGGCGGCGAACTGAGCCGCCAGCGCTTTCGCTTCCGGCGACGCTGTCATGCGTGAAATCGATCTGGCTTCCATTTCGAGATGCGTCTCCAGCGTTTCCGAGAAAGCCGACAAGAACAGAGTGCGAAGCGCTCCGACTGCCGATGGGCTTCCCTTGGCGAGTCTTTGAGCGGCCGCCAGGGCATCCGGCATCAGCGCATCGTGTACTACGACGCTCGTGACCAATCCCATGGACAGCGCCTCGTCAGCGCCGATCTTCCGATTCCCAAGGGCGAACTCCTGTGCCCGCCGCAGGCCTACGAGACGAGGCAACATCCAGCTCACCCCACCGTCGGGGCTGAGCCCGATCGCGGTGTAGGCGGTAGTGAACGAGGCCCTCTCCGAAGCGATCACGATGTCGCCCAACAAAGAGAGACCCAATCCGGCCCCGGCAGCCGCGCCGTTGACGGCGACGACTAAGGGTTTGTTCATCCTCGACAGTCTCGATACCGCAGCGTTGAGATAGACCGTTATCTCTTTCATGAGCGTTGGCAGTCGGTCACCGGCAGCGGCAAACGACGGGATGTCGCCGCCCGCACAGAACAGCCTTCCCTCGCCCGTCAGAACAACGCACCGAATCGCCTCGTCCTCGTCCACCCGGATCGCCGCCAGCATCAACGCATGCAACGTCGGCCTGTCGAGCACATTACCTACGGATGGACGATCGAGCGTGATGATCGCGATATCGTCGGTCAACTCGAACCTGATTCCGGCATTGGTGCCGCTCTCACCGGACACCGTACTGCTGACTTCACCCGTTTGCATCGTTTGGTCTCCGAATACTGGACACGGCACGGTCATGTCGCGGCGGAGTGGGCGATCGACTGGTGCTACGCATTCATCAATGCCCTCTCCTTATTGGATAATATGACTTTACGGTATTTATTATTGACTGCCACGTCAATTCCATGAATGATGAGCAGCTGCACCGTGGACTGCACACGAATTGATCGCACAGTTCCCGAGGCGGGTTACAGAGGATCGATAAGCCAAGTTCTCAATGGGCGAATGTGCCAAGGAGATAAGGGGCGATCCAGCCTAAAGAAAAGCATGGCCCGGACGCTGACGTCCGCACGTACGTACAGGAGAACCATATGTTGTATCTATTCCAAGCCAGCCTTGAAAAGCCGGCCGACATGACGCGCGCCGACTTCTACCACCTATGGGAGCAGGAATCAGAGGCCGCAATCGCCTTCCTTCAGTCCGGGGAGGCCCTTTCGGCCTACAAGCTTGCGGGCGCTGATGAACTCATCGCAATTTTCGATATCGTTTCGAACGATCGAATCGATCAAATAATGCAGAGCCTACCGATCTGGCGACTCAATGCTCAGCATATGGCGAAGGTACGCTGGACACCCCTCCGCGCTTATGCGGACTGGTACGCTGATCTCAAGATCTTGTCGGGCAGCAAGGCGAAGGCTGAAGCTTAGTTATTGAATGCATCCAGGCGTCTGCGAGATATCTACGAGGAAGCGCAGGCGTACTGGTAAGCGAATAGCTATCATCATTGAAAGTGATGGCGCACTACGCACTTATCGAGTTACGGAGCCGCCGAAGCACATTCACTCCGACAGAGAGCGCTCCGAAAAAAGACTTTCAGTCTACGTCGTTTAGCAAGCGACCGACACACTCCGATGACGATTCAATGCTTCGAGTGGAAAGTCAGTCTGTTTGGCTATGCTCCAGGCCAAGGGCCGCGATCTTCTCGTCGGCCACCGCACGGGCATTGGCGCCGACGACAAGAACGGTCTGAGTCATTGGGATTTTCTCTTGAAGCCATCGCAGCCTTTCGGCCAAGTTGAGAGTGTTCATCGAACCCCTGGTCGCCCACCTCGCCCATCCGCCGGAAAGGGCAAGCCCATCGCGACCTTGTTGAAATGAGAACGCCGAACGATCACGTAGACCTAGTGCGTGATGCCCCGAGCGGCATCGAAGCCATTCGTGCTCGATTTAGCGCGCACGCCTACGACATGCATCGCCACGATGAGTGGCTGATCGGCGTAAAAAACTTTGGAGTGCAGGAGTTTACTTGCCGCGGGGTCCGGTGCCGTAGCACCCTTGGCCGCGTAATCCTGATCGAGCCGGGTGAGGCTCACGACGGCGATGCAGGCAGCGAGGAAGGTTTCGACTACACCATGCTCTATCTACCAAACCAATGGCTGAAAAGCATCGTGCCCTCAGGCATCGGTTCGGCTTGGGGATTTGCAGAAACCCTGATGGCAGACGCCAGCCTCGGCGGAGCAATACGTGAAACCTACGATGCGTTGAGAGCGCCGTCCGCTCGTCTGCACCGGGATGCGCTGCTCGACAAGGTCGTACACCTGCTGCTGCCTCACCTTGGACGCGCAGCGACTCGTTTGAAGGAAGGTCGAGCCGAGCGGGTTGCGCGGCGAGCCCGAGAGCGGCTACATGACATGGTCGAGGACGATATCGGGGCTGATGCGCTCGCCATTGCCGCTGGTGCTGCGGATCGTTTCCAGCTGGCCCGCGCATTTCGAACGGAATATGGCGCCTCGCCTCACGCATACCTCGTGCAAATTCGTTTGATCCGGGCCCGTCAACTATTGGCTGCGGGAAAAACGCCAGTTGAAGCTGCTGCCGCCTGTGGCTTCGCGGATCAGAGCCATCTCGGCCGGTGGTTCCGACGCGCGTTTGCCTTGACCCCGGCCGCCTATCGCGAGCAATGCACGGGCATTCCAGACGGGGGCCGCCAGATCGGCTGAACTACCGCCCCAACCCCGAACGGATTTCATGCCGTGCTCTTCGACACGAAAGTATCAATCCTGATTCTGGATGAGCTGCTGGTCTGGCAAAAGCTCAACGTCACAGCGTTCCTTGCGACCGGTATTGCAGCGGAAGCTCCGGATGCATTGGGCCAACCCTATATCGATGCTGCAGGCAGACGGCATGCCCGATTGCTCGGCCAGCCAATGATGGTTTACGCCGCGCGTCCCGAACAACTTCAGCGTGCATATCGCGTCGGCATAGAGAGAGAATTGACCAGGGCCGTGTACGTCCGCTCAATGTTTTCAACGGGTCACGACGAAGCGAATCGCGCGGCATTTTCCATCGAGCCGGCCGATGCCCCGGACCTAGTGGGCATCGCGGTGCGTGGGCTGAAGAAGGACGTCGACAAGGCAATCAAGGGATGCGCCTTGCATCCATGATCCAATGGGGCTGCACGTACCAGATCGCTGTGCTCTAACCACCGGCAAGCCGTGGCAGCTACCGAGCCGGCCCGTCGCGCTGGGGCCATCCGATTCTTGCTGCCCGACGCAAAACGGACCGCACGACCTGGCGATGAAACGGAGCAATCAGCCAGATATAGATGCGCCCTAGACAATTGTGGCACTGCACAACCGTAGAAACGATCAAGCGAGGCGGACGTTCTGCATTCCCGCTGTCGGGCCGGTAAGAGATCGACAACCGAAAGTCCAGGTGCTCGTCATTCTCTCCGAGAATCACCTCGTCGTTGTGGCTCTCATAGATCTTGAAAATATGGATCCTGTCTTTCGGCTGATACCGATCGAGTGCTTTCAATTGCTTCGCAGTTTTAAGTCCGAAAACGGCAGCGATCAGGTCCCGAAACTTCATCAGCGAAACAATCCATCGAGGCTGGTTTTCGAATAGAAAGCGCGCCAACAACTCTGGATCGCTTACCGTTCCTTCGGGCAGATCAATGGAAAATGCGTCCCTCAGATCTTCAGCCCCGTAGATGCCGTTCAACCGGCAATCCAGTGGTATGTCGACAGCCGTGACCGCTTGCCCTTTGTCCTTCATAGCAATCCAATCAAGTGGCCGTGGTTGGCGCGCGTCGACGCAGGACACCGACGCATCCGGGTCAGCTACCGCTCAGCGATGCAATTCATTGGTGAAGAGTGTCACGACACTGTCGAGATGCTCGCGCCTCTGTAAAGGCGTAAGGTCGAATGGTAGCCCCATCGCCTTGCGGAGAAACGCCTCCCCGATCAGCGAGAAGTAGAATAATTCTGCAGCCTTCCGAGGCAAATGCGTTTCTTGCTTACGCCGAGTCCAGGCCTGCGCGAAAAAGGCGGCCAATTTCGAGAGCAGAAGATCAGAACCCGAATCCCAGAACAACTGCGACAGATCGGAAGCGCTGCGCTCCGAACCGGTGAGCAGCCGGATCAGCTGAGTCGATTCAGGCGCCATGGAGAAATCAAAGACAGCTTCGGCGATCTTCGACAGCCTGCCGCTGAAAGTCTCCTTGTCCTGGAGCTCAAAGACGTCACCAGGAACCCGCCTGGAGCCCAGTTGGCGGACCACGGCGACGTACAGGGCGTTCTTATCCTCAAAGTGGCTGTAGAGCGTGACCTTGGCCACGCCAGCCTTTTGCGCGATCGCGTCCATGCTAGTCGCGTAAAGCCCGTCGCTCGCGAATAGCTCTCGCGCCGCATCGATGGCAGCCTGATGTTTGGGCGTGTTTCGCGGGCGTCCCTTGAATGCGCTCCCGTTCACATCAGCGGTGTTTGCAGAGCGCTGCAGCATCAGTCTTCTCGTGTAAAGGCCAGTCCGGCGTGCGTTTCGAGCCGGTCTATCAGCTTCGTCCCGAGTGCCGCACCAGGCAACCAAAAGCCGCCGCCTGGCTGGCCGTGGCTCTCCAGCAGCATCAGCGCTGTCTCCGAAACCATTTTCGCGGTCGAGCCATATCCAGGATCACGGTCTCCTCGTACCGCTATCTTCAGCAGTTCGCCGTCTTCATGGCGACCGTAGAACAGGATGTCGTAGGAGCCCGTTTCCCGCTCGTGCTTGCTCGGGCCCTCGCCCGGCTTCGGAGCGTTGGGACCTCCGAAGCGGTCTTTCTGCATCAGTTCTTCGGCGCGCTGTCGTCCGGGCTCTCCAGAGCCGGCTATCTCCATTTCGTCGTACTGGAATTGCTCGCCATAGGCGTGCCCCATCAGATAGCTCGACCGATGCAGGTTCTTCGTATTGATCGGCGCCATCATGAACGGGGTCAGCCACACGCCGAGAGCGTCGTCGTATCTGATCTTGTGCATTGCCGGCTGCTTGGGTCCTTCGAACCCGGGGGTCAGTGCAAACGGATTCATCAACACGGCGCGCACCGCTTCATCCTTCGCGAGTTGCTGACTGACGAGTCCAGCCGCGATGGTGCCGCCCGACAATGTGCCGTTGAACGCGCGCACCCGGCCCGACACACTCGACAACGCCTTGCCGCTTCTCGCCACTGCGAGGCGCTGAAGCGCCAGCACGCCGAGTTCGAAGGGGATGGAATCGAAGCCTGCCGACAACAGGAGTCGCGCGCCACTCGCTTGGGCTGCCGGCTGATGCCGGAGAATCATATCGTGCGCCCATGCCGGCTCGCCCGATATGTTGACGTAGTCTGTTCCCGCAGCCGCGCAGACTGCCACCAGCGGCGAGCCATAGAGGTGGAAAGGCCCGGCCGTTGCAAGCACCAGCCGGGTACGCCTGACGAGTTCGCCGAGTGCAGCCTGATCGTTCGCATCGGCGAGCAATATCGGCAGGCCAGCGTGACCGATCTCAGCCGCCAGAGATTCCAGCCGTTCGCGATCACGTCCGGCCAGCGCCCATTTCAAGCCGTGATCGCGCGTGGCGAGATATTCGGCAACCAAACGGCCGGTGAAACCGGTGGCTCCGTACAAAACCAGGTCGAACTCGGGCTTGGCGCTCATAGACTCCACTTCCAATCAGTTTTTAGACAAAGGCTCAGGCAGCCTCTTCAACATCGATAAAGACCGAGCCGCCCGACACCACACCGGCAAGCAATGCGGATGAGCCGGGCAACACGTGCTCCGCATAGAAACGGGCAACGGCGATCTTGCTCCTGCAATAAGCAGTGCCCACTTCGGCATTCGATAGCGCCCTTGCCGCCACGGCCGATCGAAGCAGCTGCCAACCGCCGCAGACAATTCCAAACAGGTCCAGCAAGGGAGCAGCCCCCGCTAGAACGATATCCTGCGATTGCTTGAAGTTTGAGACGACATAGTCGACCCCTTCTTCAAGGCAGAGCATCGATTCTTCGAAGTGGCGTTTGATCGCCAGCAGATCGGCGCCGTCATCGACTCCGACCGATGCGAGCGTGGCACGCATCTGCAACAGCAAAATCTTGGCTGCCTTTGCTCCATCGCGCGCGATTTTCCGCCCCACCAGATCATTCGCCTGGATGCCGGTGGTTCCTTCATAGATCGCCGTAATGCGGGCATCACGAAGATGCTGCGCTGCGCCGGATTCTTCGACGAAGCCCATGCCGCCATGGACTTGGATCGCGATCGACGCGATCTCGGTAGAGCTCTCGGTAAACCAACCCTTGACCACCGGAATCATCAGATCGACGAAGGCCTGTCGCTCGTCTCTCACCGCCGCATCGGGATGCAGGTGAGCCAGATCCATTGCCTCGGCGACCACGACCGCGAGCGCGCGCATCGCCTCGGTACGAGAACGCATCGTCAGCATCATGCGCCGCACATCGGGATGATGAGCGATCGACACCTTGCCGCCTCCGGGTCCCGAACGCTCACCCTGTATGCGTTCACTCGCATACGCGGCAGCTCGTTGATAGGCACGCTCGGCGATTCCCAGTCCCTGCAATGCCACGCCAAAGCGTGCGGCATTCATCATGATGAACATGATCTCCAGGCCACGGTTTTCATCGCCGATACGCCAACCGATCGCGCCACCGCTTTCCGTGCTATCCGTGCCGAACTGCATGGTGCAAGTCGGGCTGCCGTGGATGCCAAGCTTGTGTTCGATCGACGTGCAAAGCAGATCGTTACGGGCTCCCAATATACCGTCGGCGTTGACCAGGAATTTTGGCACCAGGAACAGCGAGATACCCTTGACGCCCGCCGGTGCGCCAGGCGTACGCGCGAGCACGAGGTGCACGATGTTTTCGGTGAGATCGTGTTCGCCGTAGGTGATGAAGATTTTCTGGCCGCTGATCCGATAGCTGCCATCAGGCTGCGGTCGCGCTTGCGACCGAATCATAGACAGATCCGAGCCCGCCTGCGACTCCGTGAGATTCATTGCACCGGCCCACTGGCCGGTGATGAGCTTCTCCAGATAGACGCGCTTAAGTTCATCGGACCCTCGAAGCAGCACAGCCTCGGCAGCGCCGCGAGTGAGCAGTGGACATAGCGCAAACGCCATGTTCGCCGAGTTCCACATCTCTTCGGTCAGCGTCGCCAGCACCATCGGCAAACCCTGGCCGCCAAAATCTGTCGAACCCGCCAGACCGTTCCAGCCGCCGTCGACGAAAGCGCGGTACGCATCGATCCAGCCTGGCGTGGTCACCACCTCGCCGTCCTTGCAGCGAGCCCCGTCCAAATCACCGCGACGATTCAACGGTGACAGCACACCGCTCGCAAAGCGACCGGCTTCATCGAGTACAACCCGGGCGAGATCCGCGCCGAAGCCGTCCAGCCCGGGCAGCTGTGCCAACGCGGCCATATCGACCAGATGGTCGAGCACGAAACGCATGTCCTGAATCGGCGGCTGGTATTCCTGCATTGCTCTTTCCTTCAGCTGGTGACGACGTCAAAGACTTGCCGCGAGACGCGCGCCTTGATTGATGGCGCGCTTGGCATCGAGTTCGGCGGCGACGTCAGCACCGCCAATCATGTGGACTCGGGCACCGCCCGCTGACAGGGATTGGAACAGTTCGCGTTGCGGCTCCTGGCCCGCACACAACACGACGTGGTCAACCGCCAGTGTTTTTTCCTGACCATCGACGCTGTAATGCAGGCCGGCGTCGTCGATGCGCCTGTAAGTGGCTCCTGCGATCATCTGTACGCCCCGGCTTTTTAGCGAAGTGCGGTGTATCCAACCGGTGGTTTTGCCCAGGCCGGCACCGAGCTTGTCGGCCTTGCGCTGTAGCAGATAAACGGTGCGCGCCGGCGCCTCAATCTTCGAATCACGCAAGCCACCGGGACGCTTGTACTCAGGGTCGATACCCCATTCCGCGTAGAACTTCTCTGGCGCCAGGCTCGGACTTTCGCCGGAATGGACCAAGTATTCGCTGACGTCGAAGCCGATGCCGCCAGCGCCGATAACCGCGACCGTTTTACCTACCGGCGCCGCGTCTCTGAGCACGTCGAGGTAGCCCAGCACCTTCGGGTGATCGATTCCTTCGATCGGCGGGCGGCGTGGAACTACGCCGGTCGCGAGCACGATCTCGTCGAATGCCCCATCCAAAAGCTCGGCCGCGCCGACGCGCCGTCCGAGGCGCTGCGTCACACCTCGGCGCTCTATCTCGCCTGCAAAATAGCGAAGCGTTTCGTGGAACTCTTCTTTTCCGGGGACACGCTTGGCGACATTGAACTGGCCACCGATTTCGTCGCTGGCGTCGAACAGCGTCACATCGTGGCCGCGCTGAGCGGCAACCGATGCGAAGCTCAGGCCCGCCGGGCCGGCACCGACGACAGCAATGCGCCTCGGCGCCGTTGTCGTGCGATAGACCAATTCGGTCTCGTGGCAGGCCCGAGGATTCACCAGGCATGATGTGATCTTGCCGCCGAAGGTGTGATCCAGGCAGGCCTGATTGCAGGCAATGCAAGTATTGATCTCCTGCGAGCGGCCAGCAGCCGCCTTCGTAACGAACATCGGATCCGCCAATAGCGGCCGAGCCATCGATACCATGTCGCAGGTGCCTTCCTGCAACAGCCGCTCGGCAATCTCCGGCGTGTTGATGCGGTTGGTGGCGATCACGGGGATCCCCACTTCGCGCTTGAGTCGCTTGGTCATCCAAGTGAAGGCGGCTCGCGGCACCTTGGTGGCGATCGTCGGAATCCGCGCCTCGTGCCAGCCGATGCCGGTGTTGATCAGATCGGCACCCGCCGCCTCGACGGCTCGTGCCAGTTCGATAACCTCCGGCAAGGAAGATCCGCCTTCGACCAGGTCAAGCATCGACAGGCGGTAGATCAGAATGAAATCGCGGCCCACGAGGTCGCGTGTACGGCGAAGGATCTCGACGGGAAAGCGCATGCGGTTCGCATAAGTGCCGCCCCATTCGTCGTCTCGGATATTGGTCCGCCGCGCGATGAACTCGTTGATAAGGTAGCCTTCCGAGCCCATGATCTCGACCCCGTCGTAACCCGCCGATCGAGCCAGTGCAGCGCAGCGTGCGAAGTCCGTTATGGTCTGCTCGACTTCTTCGCTGCTGAGAGCGCGTGGCGTCAACGAATTGATCGGTGAACGGATCGCACTGGGAGCCACCAGATCGGCGTGCTCGGCGTAACGACCGAAATGCAGAATCTGCAGGGCGATCTTCCCGCCCTCGCGATGCACGGCATCGGTGACCACGCGATGCTGCTGCGCTTCCTTCTCGCACGCCAGCATGGCGCCGGATTCGATCCACCTTCCCTGCTCGTTCGGCGCGATACCGCCGGTGACGATCAACGCAACGCCGCCCCGAGCACGCTCGGCATAGAAAGCGGCCATGCGCTCGAATCCGTTCTCTGCCTCCTCGAGTCCGACATGCATCGAACCCATCAGGACACGGTTACTCAGCGTCGTGAATCCGAGATCCAGCGGCTGTAGCAGTCGAGCGAAATTCGTCATGGATGGGACCGGCCGCAGGTAGCATCGTCGTCAAAAAAAGGAGGCAGTGACCATTTCGGCAATGCCAAGGCTCGGAGCGCCAGGAAGCTGTTCCTGCAGCGCTTACGAGCCGACTCAGTGAGCCTTCGCCGGCTGGTAGGCCGCGAGTTCAAGTCGACCGATCTGATTCCGATGCACTTCGTCGGGTCCATCGGCAAGGCGCAGTACACGCGCATGCGCATAGGCCGCGGCAAGGCCGAAGTCGTCGCTGACACCAGCGGCTCCGTGAAGCTGAATCGCCCAGTCGATGACCTTGCAAGCCATGGTCGGCGCCGCGACTTTGATCATCGCGATCTCCTTGGCCGCCACCTTGTTGCCCACCTTGTCCATCATGTAAGCCGCTTTGAGCGTCAGAAGGCGAGCCGAATCGATGAGGATGCGGGATTCCGCTATGCGCTCGAGCGTGACCGTCTGCGTTGCCAGCGGTTTGCCGAACGCAATTCTCTTGACGGCGCGATCGCACAGATTCTCGAGTGCCCGTTCGGCAAGGCCGATCAATCGCATGCAGTGGTGAATGCGCCCAGGGCCGAGACGCCCCTGGGCAATCTCGAATCCGCGGCCCTCTCCGAGCAACATGCTGCTAGCCGGAACACGCACGTCTTCAAAGATCACTTCACCATGGCCATGCGGGGCATCGTCATAACCGAAAACGGGCAAGGGTCGAGAGACTTGAACGCCGGGTGTGTCGCGCGCCACCAAGATCATCGACTGCTGGCGATGACGGTTCGTATTTTCCGGATCAGACTTGCCCATGAAGATGAAAACGGCACAGCGTGGATCGTTGGCACCGGAGATCCACCACTTCCGTCCATTGATCACGTAGTGATCGCCGTCACGCACGATGGAGCTGGTGATATTGGTTGCGTCGCTGGAAGCCACTGCGGGCTCGGTCATGGCGAAGGCAGACCGGATTTCACCTGCGAGCAACGGCTTCAGCCACCGTTCCTGTTGCTCAGGGCTACCGTAACGCGTCAGCACTTCCATGTTGCCTGTATCGGGAGCCGAGCAATTGAACACTTCGCCCGACCAGATCACACGCCCCATGATCTCGCACAGTGGCGCGTACTCGAGATTACTGAGGCCGGCACCATGCGCCGACTCGGGTAGAAACAGATTCCACAAACCAGCCGCCTTGGCCTTGACCTTCAATTCTTCGATGACTGCGGTCGGCTCCCATCTGTCGCCCGTCGCGACTTCCTTGTGAAACCGAGCCTCGTTGGGATAGACCTGCTCGGCCATGAATGCTTGCAGCCGCGTCATCAGCTCGCGTGTTTTGCTCGAATACTCGAAGTCCATGTCACGAATCTCGGTTTGGGCGCCGGTCGATCCCGACGCCGAGAATGAAGCGCGCGCGTTAAGCGGCGCGGCCTAGTCGGATCGATTCGACCTGACGCCATGCGATGTCCGCGATGGGTTCGACGGCCGCCGCCATCTCCATCGCCTGCGGGCTGGCGGCCGTACCCTCGACCACCCGCCCCGCGATGCCCTGCAGAATTCCAGCGAACCGGAACATGTTGTAGGCGAGATAGAACGACCAGTCTGCCGGCGAGATCGGCTCGCGCCCGGCGCGGCGGCAGTAGGTCGCGACGTATTCCGCCTCGTTCGGTATGCCCAGCGCAGCGAGGTCTTGCCCCGCGAGCCCGCGCACCACGCCGGGCTGCAGATGCCAGGTCATGCAGTGATAGGAGAAGTCAGCGAGCGGATGGCCCAGGGTCGACAACTCCCAGTCCAGCACAGCACGCACGCGAGGACCATTGGGTTCAAGCATCAAGTTGTCGAGACGATAGTCACCGTGGACGACTGACACTTCATCACCCGGCGGGACATGCCGAGGCAGCCAGTCCATCAACCTTTCCATCGACGCGATGGCTCGCGTTTCGGACGCACGGTACTGCTTGCTCCAGCGAGAGATCTGGCGCTCGAAATAATTTCCCGGCTTGCCATAGTCGGCCAGACCGACAGCGCCGACGTCGACCGTGTGCAGCGCCGCGATGACGCGGTTCATCTCGTCGAAGATCGCAGCGCGCTCCGAAGGCGTCGCCCCCGGAATCGACGGGTCCCAGAGAACTCTTCCTTCGACCCAATCCATGACGTAGAAGCTGCTGCCGAGAACGCTTTCGTCCTCGCACAGGCACCAAGTACGAGCGACGGGCACTCCGGTATCGCTCAGGGCGGTCAGTACGCGATATTCGCGGTCGACCGCATGGGCGGAGGGCAACAGTTTCCCCAGCGGCTTCCGGCGCAACACATAGCGATGCTTGGGGGTAATCAGCCCGAACGTCGGGTTCGACTGCCCGCCTTTGAATTGCACGACTTTCAGCGGGCCAGCGTACTGCTCGATGTTGCTCTCGAGATACTCGGCGAGACGTGCCTCGTCGAAACGATGCGAGTCGCGAACCTCGGTGGTGTCGGCGTCGAGCCGATGTGTATCGATCACGGCGCGATCACACCCGCTCGAAGATGGCGGCGATGCCCTGGCCGCCGCCGATGCACATGGTCACCAACGCGTAACGGCCGCCGATACGACGCAACTCGTGGATCGCTTTTGTCGCGATGATCGCGCCGGTAGCTCCCACGGGGTGACCGAGCGAGATACCCGAGCCATTCGGGTTGACCTTGGCGGGATCGAAATCCAGTTCGCGAGCGACGGCGCAAGCCTGTGCGGCAAATGCTTCGTTCGCCTCAATGACGTCGATGTCCGCTATGCGCAGCCCCGCGCGTTCGAGCACCATGCGAGTAGCCGGCACGGGACCGATCCCCATGTAGGCGGGCTCTACACCGGCATGCGCATAGGCGACCAACCGAGCCAACGGTGCCCGGCCACCGAGCTTCTTCAGTCCGGCTTCCGACGCGAGCAGCAAGCCTGCGGCACCATCGTTCAATCCTGCAGCATTGCCGGCGGTGACCAAACCATCCTTGCGGAAGGCGGGCTTCATCGCAGCGAGTTGCTCCAGGGTGACACCGGGGCGGACGTGCTCGTCGGTATCGAAAGCCTCGAAGCCCTTTTTCGACGGGACATCGACCGACACGATCTGCCCCTTGAAGCGCCCTTCGGCGATCGCCGCTGCGGCTCGGCGTTGGCTCTCCACAGCCAGCTCGTCCTGCGCCTGGCGAGTGATGCCGTAACGCTGCGCGACGTTCTCCGCCGTGATCCCCATGTGAAAATGCTCGAAGGGGTCCTGCAGGGCTCCAGTCACGTAGTCGAGCATCGGACGGTCGCCGAGGCGAGCTCCCCAGCGAGCTGCCGGAAACAAGTAGGCACCTCGAGTCATCGATTCCGCGCCGGCACCGATCGCCACATCGACGTCGCCCAGCAACACGCACTGCGCCGCGGAGACGATAGCCTGCAAGCCCGATCCACAAAGGCGATTGACGTTGAAGGCAGGGGTCTCTTTGGGTATTCCAGCTTCCATCGCAGCGACGCGACCGAGGTAAGCATCACGCGGCTCGGTCGGGATCACATGTCCCATGACCACATGGCCAACCAGGGCTGGATCGACATCGCTACGCGAGAGCAGCCCTTTGAGCGCCGTCGTCGCGAGTTGCGAAACGGGGACGTCGCGTAGGGCACCACCGAAACTGCCGATCGGCGTACGAACCGCATCGAGGACGTAGACAGGATTCTGCTTCATGGAGTCGACTCGTTAACGGGTTGGGCGCGAGGACATCGCGTCAGATCTGTCGCGCCTTGCCGACCCAATATTTCTCACGAACAACGCGGCGCAGTGTTTTGCCCACGGTGCTCCGCGGCAGTGCTTCCCAGATTTCGACTCGCTTCGGCGCCTTCACGCTGCCCAAACGCTGCTTGCAGAACGCGATGAACTCGGCTTCGTCGAACACGTGCCCGGCCTTGATCTCGACCGCGGCGATCACGAGTTCACCCCACTTCTCATCCGGAACACCGACGACGACGCAGTCCTGCACCGCGGGGAAACCCAAAGCCGCTTGCTCGACCTCGGTCGGGAAGACGTTGAAGCCGCCGCTGATGATCAAGTCGCGCTTCCGATCGACGAGATAGAGAAACCCGTCCTTGTCCTTGATGCCGATGTCGCCGGTGTGATGCCAGCCGAAGCGGCTGATCTCTTCGGTGGCCTTTGGATCCTTGAAGTAGCCCTTCATCACATAGTCGGACTGGAAGACGACCTCGCCCTGCGTCCCGCTCGGAGCGAAGGAACCGTCCTCCAACATAATCTCGATTCGTGTGAACGGCGATTCGCGACCGGCCGCTGCAATGCGGTGACTCACCGCGGGGTTGTTCAAGATTTCGGCGTGTTCGCTCGGCGAGAGCCAAGCGCACATCATCAGTGCCTCGGCCTGTCCGTAGCATTGCGCCATCACCGGGCCAAACGCGGAGACTGCTTCACGCAGTTTGTCGACCGACATCGGCGCCGCACCGTAGATGAAGTAACGCAACGACGAGTAGTCGTATTCCTTCAATTTAGGATGCGCAAGCAGCATGTAGATGACGGTCGGCGGAAGGAACAACACTGAAACGCGGTGCTTTTCGATCGCCTGCATGATCGACTCGGGATCGGTCGATCCCAGGATGACGTTCGTCGCACCCTGTGACAGCAACGTGTAGTGAAAGACGCCGGCGGCGTGCGTCAGCGGAGCGATGACAAGGTGAATCGGCGCTTCGTCGAACTTCAGTTCCGAGCGGAAGCAGGCTGTCATCATTTCGAAAGAGCGGTTGGCATGCACGGCGCCCTTCGGAAGGCCTGTGGTGCCGCTCGTGCTGAGGATCGCCACCGTGTCGGATGCCCGCCGCATCGGGAATGGCAGCGGTTCGCCTTGAGGCGCACTCCATTTCTGCAGTTCCGGCATCCCGTCGACCGCCTGGTCCAGACAGACCACACCCTTGAGCAACGGAAGCTCTTTGCGCATCAACTCGGCCTGATCGATCAGCGAGCTGTGTGCGAACAGCCAGCGCACTTCGAACATGGCCAGCTGACGCACATTGTCGGCCGCCGAGTTTCGGTAGTTACAGGGGACCCAAACCGCGCCAGCCTTGAGAATGGCGTACTGGCATGCCAGTACCATGGAGTGATTGGGCGACAGAATGGCTACCGCGTCATCCGGCGCTACGCCACCACGAATCAAACTCTGCGCGATGTTTTGCGAGAGTCCCCGCATTTGCGCGTAGGTAATCGACTCCGTTCCATCGGTGACCAGCACCCGATCCGGAAAACGGCTCGCACCACGCTCGAATTGTTCAATCGCCAGCATCTCCGCACCTCGCGTTAGGTTACGTTGAAACGTCAATCGGCAATCGAGTGAAGACGAACCCGAGGACCAAATAACTTTTAAGTTGTTTTACTGACTTTAAAGTCAATCACTGAAAAAATCTACTGTGAAAATGAGATTTAGGCACGTACATGCCCGGCTGGACCGCTAGCCGGCACGCAGCAGCGGCGCTGCACTTCTCGCGCGCGCTTCCGCCATGACCTCCGCGGTGTGTTCGCCGAGCGCCGGGGCTGCGCGTGTGATCGCCGTGGTGTAGGCGCTGAACTTCAGAGGCTGAAGCACGTGCCTCTCGGTAGATCCAGAGGCCGTCGGCACGCTCGTGAACAGTCCACGTCCAACGAAATGAGCGTCGGCCAGGACATCTTCCAACTCCTGCACCGGCGACCAGGGAATGCCGTGCGAGTCCAGAAGCTGCTGCCAGTGCCCGAGATCCTGAAGGACGAGTCTGTCTGCGATCCCCCGCCGCAAACTCTCGCAGTTCGCGACGCGCTGGCGACCCTTGAGTGCCGCGTGCTCGGGCATGTTCAGCGCCGCGCACAAGGCGCGCCAGAAGTGGTCTTCGTGGGCGATGCTCAATGTCAGAGCACGACCATCTCGACAAGGGAACGCACCATAGGCGGGTTCGGATGGGCCGAAATCCGGCTGCGGCTCGACCGCCTTGGAGGCGTCGGCGTTCATCGCCGGAGCGAGAAACGGCGTCATCCACGACACAAGACCATCGGTCATCGAGATGTCGATCGCCGTGCCGAGCCCCGTATGCTCGCGACCGTACAACGCAGAGGCCACGGCCAACGCTGCAAACATGGCGGCCGACAGGTCACCGAAGGGAAGCGTCGATGCTTCGATCGGCCCCTGGCCGACCTTCCCGAAGAACAGACCAGCGACCGCCTGATAGGAAATGTCGTGCGCCGTACGGTCGCGATACGGACCGCTTTGGCCGAATCCCGTTATCGAGGCATAAATGAGGCGGGGGGCGACTTCCTTCAAGACCGAGTAGCCGACGCCGAGGCGATCCATAACGCCTGGGCGATAGCCCTCCAAAACCACATCGGCGTCTCGGACGAGTTCGATGAAGTCTGCTCGACCCGCTTCCGACTTCAAATCGACGCATACGCTGCGCTTGTTCCGCGCCATCGCATCGAACGTCGGACGGAAAGCGCGTCCCGGATCGCCGGTGCCTGGACGTTCCACCAGCACGACATCCGCGCCCATATCCGCCAGCAGCATCGTGGCGAATGGGCCCGGATATTGTTCGGCCAGTGAGAGAATTCTCACCCCGGAAAACAGGGACGTTGTCGGGTTTGGCATGTTCATGCGAGGTAGCTCTTAGAATTGAGGAAAGGGTCGATCGGCGCGGCAATGGGAGGCGTATTTTTAAACTAGGACCTCGGCGCCCGTAGATTCCGCCCAACGAACACTCGACTTCTGCAACAGGAAGTGCGACAGCGCTGGGATCAGCACGAGAGCGCCGACCATGTTCCAGAGGAACATGAAGGCGAGCAGTATTCCCATGTCGGCCTGGAACTTGATCGGCGACATCGCCCAAATCGCCACGCCCGCGGCGAGCGTGATGCCGACCAACGCGACGATGCGGCCGGTGAAGTGCACAGACAGTGCATAGGATTCCTTGAGCGGAACTCCACTACGCTGGTGCATCAACTGGATCGACAGCAGATACAGTGCGTAGTCGACCCCGATTCCGACACCCAACGCGGTCACCGGTAGCGTCGCCACTTTGACGCCGATCCCGAGAATCACCATGAGCGCTTCGCACAACACGGAAGTCATCACCAGCGGGATGACTGCCACAAGCGTCGCGCGCCAACTACGGAACGTGATCAGACACAGCAGAACCACCGCTGCATACACCAGCAACAGCATCTCGCGGCTGGCCTGCTGCACCACGATGTTGGTTGCCGCTTCTATACCGGAGTTACCGGCCGCGAGCAGAAACTTCAGATCTTTGGTGTCGTGTGCTTTGGCGAACGCTTCGGAAGCCCGCACGACCTGAGACAAGGTCTCGGCTTTGTGATCCTTCAGATACACGACCAGCGGGGCAACGGAATATTCGGTGTTCACCAACTCCGGATTGCCGACCAGCACATTGTTCAGTGCATCGCCCAGCACGAACTGGCTTCGATTGATGGTCATCCACTTCGGATTGCCTTCGAATGTCGCCGCGGTGTAGCGCCTCAGCAAACCAGCTGCCGAGGCGGTGGTCTGGACGGCCGGGAGATTGCGCAGCTCCTGTTCGAAGCGGTCCATCTCCAGCATTGTGTGATAGGACGCCACACCTGGCGAAGGCGACTTTACGATCACCGCGAACTGATCGCTCGACAGCCCGAAATGAGAGCTGACGAAGGCGTTGTCGACGTTGTAACGCGAGTTGGCCCTTAACTCGGGCGCACCGGGATCTAGATCGCCCACCTTCAATTCCAGGCTGAGCATGGCGCCGGCCAACGTGATGGCCGCGCTGACCACGAGGACCGGAATGGCCCAGGCCCGTTCCGTACAGCGCGCCAACGCCGCGTAAGCGCGGGCGGTGCCCTTCACAGCCCCACCTGCCTTCTCGGAGCTCAAACTGCGTCGGGCTGCCGCCGGACTGACGCCGATGTACGATAGTACGACGGGCAACAAGACGAGATTGGTGAAAATCAGAACCGTGACGCCGATGCTCGCGGATACCGCCAGCTCGCGGATGACCGGAATGTCGATCACCATGAGCACCGCGAATCCGACGGCATCGGCGATGAGTGCCGTCACCCCAGCGAGGAAGAGCCGGCGGAAGGTGTAGCGAGCCGCGACGTACCGATGGGTACCGCGTCCGACGTCCTGCATCACACCATTCATTTTCTGAGCGCCGTGGCTGACGCCAATGGCGAACACCAGGAAAGGAACGAGAACCGAGTACGGATTGATGACGTAGCCCAACAGCCGAATCGTCCCCAATTGCCAGACGACCGCGATGATGGAGCACGAAAGAATCACGGTGGTGCTGCGCAAGCAGCGAGTGAAGAGATAGATGATGATGGCGGCGATCGCCGCGGCGATCGCGAAATAGCCGATCACCTGCCATAGGCCGTCGATGAGATCGCCCACGAGCTTGGCGAAGCCCACCATGTGAATGCCGATCGTATCGGACTGCAGCGAGCGCACCTGGCGCTCGAGATTGTGCGAAAGCTCGACGTAATCGAGCGGCTTATCCGTTGCGGGATCGCGGTCCAGTAGCGGCACGAAGATGATGCTGGAGTGAAGATCGTTCGACACGATCGAGCCGACGATGCCAGCGCGCGCCACGTTCTCACGAAGCTGGGCGATCGCGCTTTCGGAACCGTCGTATCGATCCGGCATCACCGGACCACTGAGCGTTCCCTGCTCGTTGATTTCGGACCACCGAACTACCGGGGTCCACAGCGACTTCATGTAAGAGCGATCCACGCCCTTCATGAGAAACACGGCGTCGTTGATCTTGCGCAGTGTTTCGAGGTACTGCGCGTCGTATACGTCGCCCCTGCGATTTTCGACCACGATGCGGATCGAATTCCCCAGGCCACGCAACGACGCGGCATTCTCCAAGTAATTCCTAATGTACGGGTGCGATTTCGGGATCATCTGCGAGAAGCTCGCATTGACCTCCAGCTTCGACGCGTTCCAAGCGAGCAGGACCGTGAGTAGTGCGAAAACCGCGATCAGCATCTTGCGGTAATTGAAGATGATGCGCTCTAGCAGGTTGCCCGAGCGCGGATCGAAATCTTCGATCGTGCGCGCCATCGCATCCTGATTGCTTGTCGAAGCTACCGACATCGATATTACCTCTCGTTTTCGATCGCCAGCGTTGCCGACGACCGTGCCCTCGCCCGCTTAGCGGTGAAGCGCAGGTTCATGGAACCGGTCATTGCGGGCGTGATGCGGCCGCTAAGATCCTTTTTGCTGCAGGTTCACCAGCGCGCGAAGCCGCCGTGTTCGAACCGGGCGTTGCGCCAGACTTCACCAGGCTCAGGCCGTCACTGCTGGCGTACACCAGCTTACCGTCCTGGGGTTCGACCGCAGTCGCGGGTGCCCCTGCGCCAACCCCGGATGCGCTGAAGCTGAGCCCATCGTCAGAGCTTCGATAGAGTTCGCCGTTGGCGTTTGCCACAACGAAGCTGTGCTTACCGATTGCCGCACCTGCCGTGACCGCCGGGCGAGAAGGCATGGCGATGCTTTGCCACTGCCTGCCCCCGTCCGCGCTGCGATACACCGTGCCCTGCAATCCAAACGCAATCACGGTCTGCCCCTCGCCGGTGAGACCGAAGAAAGTCCCCGCGTAGCCGGTCGAGACGCGCAGGAAGCGCTGGCTCTCCGAATCGAGGCGGAACACCAGACCCTGTTCACCCACGATGAAAATCGTGTCGCCGACTTTTCGGATCGCATTGAGCGTGACGAAATCCGGGTTGTCGACGTGTTCCAGCCACGGGAGCCAACTCGAACCGCCGTCTCGTGTGACCGCGATCATCCCGAACGGTCCGACCGCATACCCGGTTTCCTCGTCCGTGAAGCAGACATCCAGATACGGCAACGATGGACCGTCTTTGTAGTTCAAATGCGTCTGCATGAGCAGCGCCGATCCCTCCTCGGAGCCCGCATCCACGAGGCGCTGATAGTGGGCCGCGAATTCGGTCGCCGCACCACGCCCGTCGAGCTGCTTCTTCCAAGTCTTGCCCCCGTCCTTAGTGGCGAGGATCACGCCATCGTGGCCCACGATCCATCCCGTTGCGGGACCCACGAAGGTAACGGCAGTAAGATCGGACTGAACAGGCGACGGTTGCTGCGTCCAAGTGACGCCACCATCCGCCGACGACACGATGAGCCCACGCATCCCGACACCGACCAAAAGGGGGCCGGCATGCGTGAGCGCTGTAATCGGCGCCTTCGCAGGAGCAGCCAGAGTCAGAGCAGCAACATCCAACGGATCTTCGAACTGTGCATACGCCGCCCCGCTGACTGCGAACAGCAGCAAAAAACCAATCGTTTTCATTTCCGAAGATCCTCTATCAGCAATGGGGCAGATGCCGCCGCGGCGAGAGGTCTCGCCGCGGCATATACCCTACTGGACGCCCATGCCGCTCATGGCTTCTGGAGACAGCGTCGACATGTTCGGCAGCTTGGTGCTGATCTCTATGCGATCGGCGTCGGTTGCGTGGTAGAACACAGCGAGGTAATTGCCCTTGCTGAAGTCATAGACCAAGCCCGCGAAGCCGCCCTCGGCCACCGTCTCGGGATAGAGCAGGAAGCGGGAAAAGCTTCCGACACGCCAGATGTTCCCGGCTTGGTCGTAACTCTCGCTGGCATACAGCGCCCAGGTGTCTTCGTCGAAGTAGAGCGTCTTGCGGCTTGCGGCATGGCGCGCACCGGCGCGGAGCTTGCCCTCGACTACCCAGACGCGATGCTTTTCCCAACGTTCCATGGCCGGGTTTTCGTACTTCGGAGTGAATGCCTGGGTTCGATTGATGACGTTTGCGTTGAGCTTGTAATTGTTGTACTGCAGGTACATCTCTTTTTTTCCAACGATCTTCCATTCGAAGCGGTCCAGACGCCCGGCGATGCCGTCAATTTCGTCGTAAGTGCAAGCGCCGCCGTAAGAAGCTACCGGTGTGTCGTACTTGAACTCCGGGGCTCGCCGTACCCTGCGCTGCCCAGGTGAGTAGAACCAAGTCACTTGATCCTGTTTGGCGAAGTTCAGCGGGTACTGGAAGAGATACGCAGTACCAGCAACCGTCACCGGCGAATCAAACACGGTTTTCGCGACCGTATAGAAGGGCCGGTTGTCCGGCAGGCTGTCCTTGGTCTTGTCGTAGTACGGGTGGGCGTAATAGAAATTCAGATCTCCCAGGTCGGTGACACCACCACCGGTATCAATCAGAAAGTTCTGCGTACGGTTGTACCGATAGGTGCCCTGCCAACGAAGGTAATGGTTCCAAATCACCTCGGTTCCACTCTTCGGGATCGGAAACGGGATGCCGCCATAAGCGCCTTCCACACCATCTCCATCGATGTCGCCCACCAGCTTCGCGTTGGTTGCGTTTTTCAGCGTGTTGGCATTGACCCAATCCGGGTAAGAAGCAGTGCGGCGCGTGGGATAGACGTTGAGGTAATAGTCCGGATAGCGTTTGATCAGCGCTTGCAGACCGGGCGTCACCTGATCTTTGTACTGAGCGATGTTCTGCGCTGTGATCTTAAACAACGGCTTCTCATCGGCGAACGGATCGGGATAGCTGGCTTTCGACGGGTTGGTCTTGGGAAGCGACTTCATAGCGGCCAGACCGCCGTCGTAGGCGGGAATCGATCCGTCGCTGTTGGCGCCAGCCTCGGCGCCGAAGGGCGTGAGTTCGCCACCCAGCTTTTTGGCTTCCTCGGGCGTGGCGCCGGCCAATGCAGCCATAGATATCGTCGCCGCGACGATGCCGGCGAGAATCCGATTTCGATGCATCATGATGGTTCTCCTGTGTCTTTTTGTTTGTGTGTCTAGAACGAGGCTTTGAGTACCAGCGACAGCCAGCCCTTGTCGTTCCACATGTAGGTTCCGGTTCCCGTCGGGACATAGGGACCTGCGCCGGCATCCTGCGAAGGCTGCTTTCCGGGTTCGGCGTAGTAGCCGTTGTAGGCCAATTTCACGCTGTACTTGCCGCGATAGACGGCTCGCACGCCGAGGGAGTACGCCACGGATCCCTGAACATTGCCGGTGAACGCAGTGCCGAGGTACTGACCGTTGCCATACACACCGATGTTGAAATTGAGCGGGAGATCGATGTCGGTTCCCGGAAACACCTGAAGCCATTGCGGATCGATGTTCAACGTCGTGGATACGTTATCCTTCGTCGCACACCCATCGGTTCGTCCCAAGCCCGCGCAAGGTGCATAACCCTCACCGTTGTAGAGTTCCTCGTTCGACGTGACATCAAGCACACGGGTGTAAGCCACCTCGAGGATCACAGCGCCTGTGTCGTAGAGAAAGTTGGGCGTGAGACCATAAATGCCATTGGCGACGACATTCAGCGTGTTGCCCTTGGCGCCATCCGTGTTGGATACACCCCCCGGCATCGAATAGAGCGCCGTGCCCCGACGGTACGAGGCTTCCAAGCCCAGGCTCACCGGTCCCAGATTACGATCCAAACTGAGGCCATACAGATCCACATTACGTGCGAACGAAAGGTGGTAGTACGGCGCAAGCGGATCACCGCCAAGGCCGATGAGGATCGGTGTGTACGGCATCGTTTCGTCGAAGTGCCGATAGTAAAAACCCAGCGTTCCGTAGTCGCCGTCCGGCTGCCACTTCACGTTGACACCGAGGTTGTTGTGGAGATTGTCCGGCTCGTCGTTTGGTCCACGCGGAACCTGGCCTTCGATCGAACCAGATCCAGAGAAAAAGGCCGGATCGACGATTCCGAGAAAGGTGCCACCCTCGGGCAGCCGATTGGCACGCCATTCGAGGAAGTACTGCGCCCCAACCGCCAGCGAATCACTCAACTGCGCATGCAACGATAGCTGCGCACGAGGCAGGAACAGTTCTTTCACCTCGGTTCCTGGCGCCGTCGTCGCCTTGATCACATCGAGCGGGCTTTGCGAATACGAAATGCTCTGAAAGCCGGCAAACAACGCATTGCCCCAGAACTCGGTCAGACGTCCGGCTTTGATCTGAACCGGCGTACCGAAGAGGTCGGTGTTCGAGTAAACGAATGCATCGTCGAGCTGTAACCCTTGGTTGTAGTAGCGCTTGATATAATGCGAGTACTCGTTGTCGGGGTTGCCGGACGAGTAAGCCGCCAGATCGGGATTGGTTTTAATCGTATGGTTGTCATACGCGAAGTCGTGCCAAGCATCGGCGCTGACTCTCAATCCATAGTCGTTGCCATGCCGGATTCCGATCTCGGTCAGCAAGCTGAGACGATTCGTGACGATGTCGCCGACATCGTCGAACTTGTACTCGGAGTTCTGCAGGAGCGGGTTGTTACCGATGCCGGGATCGATGTCCTGCATGCGCATTCCAACCGAATAAGCCGCAGTGTTATTCCACTGCACGCTCCAATCACCGTCGCTGTAGATCTGCGCCGCCTGCGTAGCACACGCCGAAGTAGCCAGCAGAAAACCGAGCGCACCGCGCGCGCAGTCACAACGATTCCAACGATGCAGCATATGCCGCTTGACGTTCATAGCTCTCCTCCCGCTTGGGTTATTGCCGGCCGCTCTTCGACGTCCGGCGGTATAGTGAACTATATATATCAATATTATGACTTTTAAGTCAACATAATGGTTATGTTGGTCAGTTCGACTGTGCCGCCGGGAAGCAAGCGCGCACGAAAGCGCGCTCGGCAAAAGCCGGGCAGCTGCCCGCTGCCGCGTTTCAGCTGGAGGATTTGACGGCGAATCCGCGCCGGCTACGGCGGCGCGGACGGCTTGTCGATCTAAGCTTCTGTGCGAAGCTTTTCCGTGCTCGAAGCGAGGCTATCGCTCGGGCGGACGATCTAGCGCTTGGCGGGGCCCGACTTCTTCGACGAACGGTCCTTCTTGGTTTTCGTGCCGCCCACAGCCGACTTCGATCGTTTGGGTGTCGCGGCCTTTTGGGCGGGCTTGCGCTTCGGCACCGCAACGGCCGGCACTGGCGAGGCAGCTACGGGCTCGCCGTGATCGCTTGCCTCGATCTGTGCGTACGAGGGCAGTTGGTGATCAGACATTTTGGCCGCAGAGGTTCCCAAGCCTTGCATGAGAATGTCGACCATTCCTTCGGCTATCTGCGTACTGCTCAGTGGCCCATCCGGTGAGAACCACAGAGGAATCGAATTCACGGCGCCCATCACGGCGAAGCGCGCCAGTCGAGGATCGACGGCGCGGATGGTGCCATCGGTAATCCCTTCTTCGATGAACGCGATCACGTGCGCATCGACCGCATCGCGCCGTCCGATGATGTTGTTGCGGTCCTCGAGTCGTAGCGCGCCGACGTCGGAGATAATGCCCGCGCCCCCCATGGTCCCGTTCATCCAAGTGACGTAGCACCGAACCATCAGCCGGAGCTTGTCATAGCCCCCCCGGCCCTGCTGATGCGCGTAGCGATAGGAGCGCTCGCTGATATCGAGTGCCATCTTGTGGCACTCGAAGAGAATCTCCTGCTTGTCCTTGACGTAGTTGTAAAGCGTGCCCTTCGACACCTTCAGCGACTCGGCGATGTCGTCCAACGAGGTGTTGTGATAACCGCGGCGCGAGATCGTCCGCGCTGCTTCACTGAGAATGGTCCGGCGCTTGAGTCGATAGATCTCGTCGTCGGTTCGAAGCTCGTTATTCCACCTTGCCACCGCACTCCTCCACACGGCTCGAAGCAGTTTCTTCGGCCGACACCTAGTTATACATAAGGGTCAGAATATTATATCCGGGACGCAAATAGTTAGGGGAGACATTTCTCGGGTGGCGATTTGCCGCAGTATGTGACCCTTAAGTCAATATATTGACTTGATCGTCGATCACGTTTACGTTGCCGCTACAGCTGACCGAGATCGAGCCGAGCGCACCCTTTCGGCCGACCGGACTGGATCTGTCGGGTCGAGGTTCGGCGCAGAGCGTGACCATCAAAAACAGGAGGAGAGAGCCGTGTTGACCGATGACGACCTTCAGATCCAGGACGGCGCGCGCCGGTTCGCGCGCGAACGACTGATTCCGCAGAGCGCCGCATGGGACCGAGGCGAACCGGTACCCGATGCGCTGCTCAGAGAAATGGGCGAACTTGGCTATCTCGGCCTACTGATTCCGGAAGAGTACGGCGGCAGCGGGGCGTGCCTTCTGACCTACGTCGTCGCGCTGGAAGAGATATCGGCCGGCAACGGCGGACTGTCCACGCTCATGCATGTCCATGGCCTGGGCACGGCAGGCCCTATCGCCCGCTTCGGCACTCCTGCGCAGAAACAACGATGGCTACCTGCGATGGCGAGCGGCGAAGCCATTGGCGCGGTATGCCTGACGGAGCCGAACGCCGGCTCCGACGTCGCGGCTATCCGCACCCGAGCGGTCCGCTCGGAGGGCGGTTGGCGACTGAGCGGCGTCAAACAATTCATCTCGAACGGAGCACGCGCGAAGATCGCCATCGTGCTTGCCGTGACCGATCCTCATGCGGGACGCCGGGGCATGACGCTGTTCCTGGTTCCCACCGATACCCCCGGCTTCAAAGTCGGCAAGCCCGAGGAAAAAATGGGTCAGCGAACATCCGATACCGTACAGATCACTCTGGACGACTGCGAGGTGCCCGAGGACGCCATTCTGGGCGGGCTGAACCAAGCATTCGGTCTCACCATGGGTTTGCTATCCGACGGCCGAATCTCGATCGCGGCACAGGCCGTCGGCATGGCGAGCGCGGCACTGGATCATGCGGTTGCCTACGCACGTGAACGCACCGCCTTCGGTAAACCATTGACCGGCCACCAAGCCGTGGCGTTTCGGCTTGCGGACATGGCGACCAGTGTCGAGGTGGCCCGCACCTTCACCCAAGCGACCGCCCGGAAATTCGACGCGGGCGTGGACTGTGTGAGCGAAGCCTCGATGGCGAAGCTTTTCGCCGGCGAGATGGCCGAGCGGGTGTGCTCGGACGCGATTCAGATCCACGGCGGCTATGGCTATTTGAAAGACTACCCGGTCGAACGCATCTATCGTGACGTCCGCGTTTGTCAGATCTACGAAGGCACCAACGACATCCAACGTCTGATCATTTCCCGGAAGGTCTGCGCATGAATCCGATCCAGAAAGATGCACAGATGGAAGGAAAGATCGCCTTCATCACCGGAGCAGGAAGCGGACTGGGTCGTGCTTTCGCCCACGCTTTCGCTGCCAGCGGCGCGACTGTCGCTGCGACGGACGTCGCATTCGATCGCGTGGCCGGCGTGGTCTCCGAAATCACTGGCTTGGGAGGAAAAGCGATTGCATTGCGCCTGGACGTCTCGAGCAAGCAGGAAATCGCTTTGGCCGTTGCAGAGACGGCGGCCCGGTTTGGGCAGATCGACATCGTCGTCAACAACGCCGGCGTTCCGGCCTTCGCTCGATTCGACGACGAGAAGTACGACGAAGTATGGAACCGGGCCATCGCGATCAACCTGACGGCGTATCAGGTGGTTGTCCGTGCAGCACTCCCTCACCTACGCACGTCCAAATCGCCGCGGATCGTGAACATTGCCTCGGTTGAGGGCCTAGGCGCCTCCCCGGACCACAGCGGGTACTGCGCGACCAAGGCCGGGGTCATCGGCTTGACCCGCGCCATGGCCGTCGAACTCGGCCGAGAAGGCATCACGGTGAACTGTGTCTGCCCGGGTCCCATCGACACCGACATGACCGGCTTCGTCTCGGCGGAAGACAAGGTGATCTTCGCCAAGCGTCGGACGGTCCTTCGCCGATATGGGCGTCCCGAGGAAGTGGCCCACATGGTACTGAGCCTTGCGCATCCGAACGCGTCCTACGTCACCGGCTCGATCATAGCCGTCGATGGCGGCTTGACCGCTCGAAATTCTTGAGCAGGGCCGGATCGTGAGCACCGCGGTCGTCAGCCAGCACTTTTCCGGCTCCGAAGGCCTGTCGCTGGCGGCCGACGTCGGAGGCGATCCTAGCCACTCCCCGATCGTGCTGCTGCATGGCGGTGGACAAACCCGGCACGCCTGGCGTTCGACCATGTCCCAGTTGATCTCCAGGGACTACCACGTGATCAGCTACGATGCCCGCGGTCACGGGGACAGCGAGTGGGCGGCCGATGGCAACTATTCACTGGGGAAGCTGACCGCCGACCTACGCTGCCTCGCCCGGCACCTTTCGTCACCGCCAATATTGATCGGAGCTTCGATGGGCGGCATTACATCGTTGCATCTGAGTGCCGACTTGCAGAAGACCGGCGTGGCGGCTCTGGTTCTGGTCGACGTGGTCCCCAAAGCCGATCCGCGCGGCTTGGAGAAGATCAAAGGGTTCATGTCGGCGAATCCGTACGGCTTCGAATCCGTCGAGGACGCGGCTCGAGCGGTCGCCGAATACAATCCCCAGCGGCGATATCAGCGTGACCCGTCCGGACTAATGAAGAACCTGCGCTATCGCGCCGATGGTCGACTTCGCTGGCACTGGGATCCGCGATTCTTGGAGTACCAAATCAAGACGCCGCTCACTGCCGAGCTGATTGTCGATCCGAAGCAAACTATCGACGTGCCGACATTGCTGGTCTACGGCAGTAACAGCGATATCGTCAGTCCGGCAGGTATCGACGATCTGAGAAAGTCGATCCCCAAACTCGAGGTTCGCGAAGTCGGTAATGCCGGTCACATGGTCGTCGGCGACAACAATGAAACCTTCGTCGAGGGCATGGCGAGCTTTCTGAAGGGCCTACCGATGAAAGAGCCTCGGTTGACCTGACTATCGACACGCCCTCCCCGTACCGGAGCGGCAGCTCGCCAAGCGTCATCTCGCCGCGGGGAGAGCGTCCATGGACAGCAGTCAGAAGCTCCAAACAAAGAAAACAACGCAAAGCCGCCTCGCGGATCCCAGGAGGTCGCCTCTTGTCAACCGCCGAGCATCTCTTTAGCAAGCAAGGCTACACCGCTACCGGACTGCAAGAGTGTTGTTGCTCACTGAGAATGGACCATCCTGCTCAACTTGACGATGACCTGTCTCGGCAACGACTTGCTCAATCTCGCCAGCCACCTACCGGGCGCAAACCTGATCAGCAGATGGCCAGCAGTTTCGCCATCAGATGATCACTTTTCAGCGAGCGGCAACACCTCATCGGCAGCGGCGATTCGGACAATGGACCCTCGGTGGAGTCGAGGGCTCAATTGCCACCTGCATGCGCTCGTGGGACGACACCCTTTTGCATTTACCCGGGAGCTGATGATGTCGGCTCCCAATGTTCGATTCGCCCTGGTCACGCACATCATGTCGGCGCTGGCCTTTCACGAAGGCAGCCCGATGACATCCGCGGCCTTGGCGGCGTTCATTGATGCCGGACCGACTTTGGTGCGACGTACGCTGTCGCGGCTTTCGAAGGCGGGTTTGGTCTGTTGCTTGGAGGTGGCCAGTTTTCAGTCGGCAGCAACGCACTTGCGGCCTCCGAACGAGTGGCGGGGCACGCATGCCGCAAACCGATGTAGTACTCCCGAACAGGTTTGTGACGCGAATTGGTTACCCCAGACTACGCATCGTAGTGCTGCGGCTATTTAGTGGCCAAGGTGAAATAGCAGGCCGGGCAGCCCGCAGAGCGCATTGAAGATTGCGTAACTAAGCGTCGTCAGGAAGCTACAACGGAAGAGAGGGCAAGGATGCCGACCGGTATATTCTTCACCCAGATTCTCGCAATAGTCGGAATCATCGCTCTGGGCGTCTGGAGCGCAACTCAATGGACGGCGTCGGCCCTGGGATACCAATTACGTCTGGGTTCCCCTTGGTTCCATCTGTTCGAAACCCCTTTCTACCACCCGTGGCGGCTGTTCGAATGGTGGTACTTCTTCGACGCCTACGCACCGAATATTTTTCTAGGCGGCGGCGCCATCGCTGCGTCCAGTGCCTTAGTTTCTGTCGTGGCGGCAATTAGCCTGTCGGTCTGGCGGGCTCGGCAAGCTAGGCTTGTCACCACATTCGGTTCTGCGCGCTGGGCGCAGCCTGACGAAATTAGGCCCACCGGACTGACGGAGCCTTTAGGCGTTTTCCTTGGCCGCTTTGAGTACCGCTATCTGCGGCATGATGGCCCAGAACATGTCATGGCCTTTGCGCCGACTCGCTCGGGCAAGGGCGTGGGGCTCGTGGTGCCAACGCTGTTGTCGTGGCCCGGCTCAGCCGTGATCCATGACATCAAGGGCGAGAACTGGCAGCTCACCGCAGGCTGGCGCTCGCGCTTTTCTCACTGCCTCCTGTTCAATCCGACCGACACGAAATCGGCTGCTTACAACCCGCTGCTGGAAGTGCGCCGCGGGCTGCATGAAGTCCGCGACGTCCAGAACATCGCCGACATCTTGGTCGATCCAGAAGGAGCATTGGAACGACGTAACCACTGGGAGAAGACCAGCCATGCCTTGCTGGTCGGCGCCATTCTGCACGTCCTTTACGCCGGCACCGACAAGACGCTGCGCGGTGTCGCCAATTTCCTTTCCGATCCCGCGCATCCCTTCGAGCTGACGTTGCACCGGATGATGACGACTTGCCACGTCGGCGACTCGCCCCACCCCGTCGTCGCGTCCGCCGCCCGAGAGGTCCTCAACAAGAGTGACAACGAGCGGTCCGGCGTGCTCTCCACGGCAATGAGCTTTCTTGGCCTGTTTCGCGATCCAACGGTAGCCGAAGTCACGTCGCGCTGCGACTGGCGCATCGCCGACTTGATCGATGGCAATCACCCAGTCTCGCTGTACTTGGTCGTGCCGCCTTCCGACATCAGTCGCACTAAACCGCTGATCCGTCTGCTGCTCAACCAGATTGGCCGGCGTCTCACCGAATCGCTGGATGGCTCGGATGGTATTGCGCGACGACATCGGCTGCTGCTGATGCTCGACGAGTTTCCGGCACTGGGACGGCTCGACTTCTTCGAAAGTGCCCTCGCCTTCATGGCCGGCTACGGCTTGCGAGCGTTCTTGATTGCGCAGTCTCTCAACCAGATCGACAAAGCCTACGGGCAGAACCATTCGATCCTCGACAACTGCCATGTCCGCATCGCGTTCGCAACGAATGACGAGCGCACGGCAAAGCGCATCTCCGATGCTCTTGGCACGGCCACTGAGTTGCGAGCCCAGCGCAACTACGCCGGACACCGGCTTGCTCCCTGGCTCGGGCATCTGATGGTGTCGCGCCAGGAGTCGGCACGGCCGCTGCTGACGCCCGGCGAAGTCATGCAGCTCGCGCCGGACGACGAGATCGTGATGGTCTCCGGTCATGCCCCGATCCGGGCGAAGAAGATTCGCTATTACGAGGATCGAAACTTCTCGAATCGCGTACAGCCTCCGCCGGTGTTGACGCATGGCCTGTATGTCGATGCGCCTCCTGCGCGTCCAGACGATTGGAGTGCGTTGACGCTGCCGCACGTCATGAATGTCGACGCGGACTCCAGAAGCGGCTGTGGCGATTCGGACGATGGCGGCCGACAAACACAGCTCGACTTGAGCGCGGCCACTTCCACGGAACCATCAAAACCCGCAAACGACATCGTCTCGCTAATAGACGACGATGCGCCGATCCGCATGCTCGACCGGAATCGTCGCTGGCCTTCGCGCAATGCACGGTTGGCCGCGCTCGATCCGGACGACGGGATCGCGTTATGAGCCGTGCCCGCCTCAACATCTTTCTCGAACACGAGCACGCCAGGCGCCTGGACGAACTGGCGACGATGAAGGGCTTGTCGAAGTCCTCGATCATCGCCGCGGCACTGGCGTCGTTCCTATCGCCCGATTCCGGCGACCGTCGCGAGGCGGCCATTGCCAAGCGGTTGGACAAGCTGTCGCACCAGTTCGATCGGCTGGAACGCGATCAGAACATCCTGGTCGAGACAGTCGCGCTGTACGTGCGCTACTTCCTGACCGTCAGCACGCCGGTGCCGGAGGCACATCAAGACGCGGCACGGGCGCAGGGCCGCGCCCGCTTCCGGCAGTTCGTCGAACAACTCGGCCGTCATTTGATGCGCGGCAACAGTCTGGTCAAAGAGGTTCACGAGGAGATATTCCCAGATCAGAGCCAGTTCTTCGGCATGGAGAAAGAGCAAGCGGACGAAACGTCGGGTCCGCCGTCATGACACGCCGACCCGAGTCGACCAATCCCGTCATCGCTTCGCTCGACCGCCGCGTCCGAATGCTGCGCACGGCGATGGGGCCGGTGATCGCGCAGGCGCTGGACGAGGCGGACGTGGTGGAAGTGCTGCTCAATCCGGACGGCTCGCTATGGGTGGACCGCCTCGGATCAGGTCGCGCGCCGCTGGGCGTGAGTCTTTCTGCCGAGGATGCCGAACGCATCATCCGGCTGGTGGCGGCGCATGTGAACGCCGAGGTGCATGCGGGCATGCCCATCCTCTCTGCTGAACTACCGGAGACCGGAGAACGCTTCGAAGGTGTGCTGCCTCCCGTGGTGCGCGCGCCAGCGTTCGCGATTCGCAAGCGCGCAGCCGGACTGATCAACCTCAATGACTATGTGAGCGACGGAATCTTGAGTACCGAGCAGGTTGCGTTCTTGCGCACCGCCGTCCACGAGCGCTCGAACATCCTGATCGCCGGCGGCACGAGTACCGGCAAGACCACGCTGGCTAATGCGCTGCTGGCCGAGATCGCCGTGACGGGCGATCGCGTGATCATTCTCGAAGACACGGTCGAGCTGCAGTGTGTGGCCGATGATCATGTCCCGTTGCGCACGCGCCCCGGCGTCGTCTCGATGGCGGAATTGGTGCGTTCGACGCTGCGGCTGCGGCCCGACCGCGTCGTCGTCGGTGAGGTCCGCGGCAGCGAGGCACTCGACCTGCTGAAGATATGGGGCACTGGCCACCCAGGCGGCATCGCCACGATCCACGCCGGCTCGGCGCATGGCGCGCTGACCCGACTGGAACAATTGATTCTCGAAGTGGCAGTCACGCCGCCGCGTGCGCTGATCGCCGAATCCGTCAACGTCGTCGTCTTCATCGTCGGTCGTGGCCGCAGCCGGCGCGTGCAGGAGATCGTGCGCGTGACCAGCTTCGATGACCGCGGCTACCAGCTCGAACCGATTCCTTCTACGCCTAACGGAGATCCGACATGACGGCTTCACGCTTTTCTGTAAATCCGCTTCTACCGATCCTGCTGCTGGTGGTGCTGATGGGCTTCATGCTGCCCGCGCACGCAGCCGGATCGAGCATGCCCTGGGAAGCACCGCTTGAATCCATTTTGGAATCGATACAAGGGCCGGTCGCGCGCATCGTCGCGGTGATCATCATCATCTCCACTGGGCTGGCACTGGCCTTCGGCGATACCAGCGGCGGATTCCGCAAGCTGGTGCAGATCGTCTTCGGCCTGTCGATCGCGTTCGCCGCCTCGTCGTTCTTCCTGAGCTTCTTCAGCTTCTCCGGCGGCGCGGTGGTGGCATGAGTGCCGGCTTCGAAGTCCCGCTGCACCGCTCGCTGACCGAACCGATCCTGCTCGGCGGGGCGCCGCGGACGGTGGCAATCGCCAACGGCACGCTCGCCGCTGCGGTCGGCCTCGGGCTGCAGCTCTGGCTACCGGGTCTTGCGCTGTGGCTGGTCGGCCATTCGCTCGCGGTCTGGGGCGCGCGGCTCGATGCGCAGTTCATGCAAGTCTTCGCGCGGCACATCAAGCACCGCGTGCTGCTGGACGTGTGAGACCGCCGTGCTGAATCTCGCCGAGTTCCGCAAGCGTCCTGCCCTGCTGGCGGATTGGCTGCCCTGGGCCGGGCTGATCGCACCGGGCGTCGTGCTCAACAAGGACGGCTCGTTCCAGCGCACCGCGCGCTTTCGCGGCCCCGATCTCGACAGCGCCACGCAGAGCGAACTGGTCGCCACCTCGGCGCGACTAAACAACGCACTGCGCCGGCTCGGATCTGGATGGGCGCTGTTCGTCGAGGCGGAGCGCTGCGCCGCCGCCGACTATCCCCAATCCGAATTCCCTGAAGGACTGTCCTGGCTGGTGGACGAAGAACGCCGCGCGGCGTTCGAGGAAGGAGGCAGTTACTTCGAGAGCACCTACCATCTGACCTTGCTGTATCTGGCGCCGGAGGAATCGAAGACGCGTGCGGCGAAGCTGCTCTACGAGAACACCGCGCGGCAGCAACTCGACTGGCGCGACCAGCTTGCGGGCTTCGTGTCCGAGACCGAGCGCGTCCATGGCTTGCTCGAAGGCGTGATGCCGGAGATCGCCTGGCTCGACGATAGCGAGACCTTGAGCTATTTGCACCGGACCGTGTCCTCGCAGCGGCAGCCGATCGCCGTCCCGGAGATTCCGTTTCATCTCGATGCACTGCTGGCCGACGAGGCCCTGACTGGCGGCCTGGCGCCGATGCTCGGCACGCAGCACCTGCGCGTGCTGTCGGTACGTGGCTTTCCGACTTCGACCTGGCCTGGACTGCTCGACGATCTCAATCGCTTGGACTTTGCTTACCGCTGGAGCACGCGATTCCTGTGCCTGGACAAGGCCGAAGCCGAACGCGAACTCGGCCGCCTGCGCCGTCAATGGTTCGCCAAGCGCAAGAGCGTCATGGCGCTGCTGCGCGAGACGATCTTCCAACAGGAAAGCCCGCTGGTGGATTCCGATGCCTCGAACAAGGCGGCCGACGCCGACGCGGCACTGCAGGAGCTCGGCAGCGATCAGGTGGCTTACGGCTACGTCACGGCCACCGTTGTCGTGTTGGACGTCAATGCCGAAGTCGCCGATGAAAAGATGCGGGCGATCGAGCGAACGATTCAGGGCCGCGGCTTCGTCACGATTCCGGAAACGCTCAATGCGGTCGATGCCTGGCTCTCGTCGATTCCGGGCAACGCCTACGCCAACGTCCGCCAGCCGATCATCTCAACGTTGAACCTTGCCCACCTGCTGCCGGTTTCCGCGATCTGGGCCGGTCAGTCACGCAACGCGCATCTCGATGGGCCACCGCTGATCGTCACGCGCACCGACGGCGCGACACCGTTCCGGCTCGTGACCCACATCGGCGATGTCGGCCATACGTTGATCGTGGGACCGACCGGCATGGGCAAGTCTGTGCTGCTCGCCACGCTGGCCTTGCAGTTCCGGCGTTACGCCGGCTCGCGCATTTTCGTCTTCGACATGGGACGATCGATGCGCGCGACGATTCTCGGACTCGGCGGCGAGCACTACGACCTGGGGATGGATGGCCAGGTCGCGTTCCAGCCGCTGGCGCATATCGACCAGGACAGCTACCGCAGTTGGGCGGCCGAGTGGATCGAAGGCCGGCTGGCGCACGAGGGGATCGAGGTTGGTCCGGCCGACAAGGAAGCGGTGTGGTCGGCGCTGGGCAGCCTGGCCAGTGCGCCGCCGGAGCAGCGCACCCTCACTGGCCTGTCGGTGCTGCTGCAATCGAATCGACTGCGCCAGGCCCTGCAGCCCTACGTATTGGGCGGCGCGCACGGGCGACTGCTCGACGCCGACCATGACCGGTTGGGCGCGAGCGTCGTGCAGGGCTTCGAGATGGAAGAGCTGATGCACAGCAAGGCGGCGACCTTGGCCGTGCTGCGCTATCTGTTCGTGCGCCTGGAGGCGCGCTTCGACGGTGCACCGACGCTGCTGATCCTCGACGAGTCCTGGCTGTTCCTGGACGACCCGGTGTTCGCGGCGCGCATCCGGCAGTGGCTGAAGACGCTGCGCAAGAAGAACGTCTCGGTCGTCTTTGCGACTCAGTCGCTGGCGGACGTGCGCGACTCGACCATCGCGCCGGCCATCATCGAGAGTTGCGCCAGCCGCATCTTCCTGCCGAGCCCGCAGGCGACCGAACCGCAGATCCGCACGATCTACGAAGGTTTCGGCCTCAACGCGCGGCAGATCGAAATCGTCGCGCAGGCGCAGCCCAAGCGCGACTACTACTACCAGTCGCGACTCGGCAATCGGGTCTTCGATCTGGGATTGGGGCCGGTGGCGCTCGCTTTCGCCGGCGCGGCCTCACCGGACGATCAACGCTCGATCGACGCCGTCGTTGCTGCGACCCAGCCCGAAGCATTTCCGGCGGCATGGCTGCGCCATGCCGGCCTCGATTGGGCCGCCGATTTACTGACCCACTTTCCTTCGGAGGCCTCGCCATGAAAGCACTCGGTGCATTCGTACTCTTAGCCTTGCTGATGACCTCGCCGGTCCGCGCCTTTCCGGTCTTCGATGCCGCCAACTTCGGGCAGAACCTGTTGACGGCAGTCCGCACGCTCGACCAGATCAACAACCAGATTCGGCAGCTGCAGAACGAGGCGCAGATGTTGAGCAACGACGCGCGCAATCTGTCGAGCCTGGACTACAACGCAGCGAACCGGCTTCGCGTGACGCTGGCGACGACGAACCGCCTGCTGCAGGAAGCTCAAGGCCTGGCATTCGACGTGTCGAGCGCGCAGAGCGAGTTCGCACGGATTTATCCCGAGACCTACTCGACGACGATCAGCGGCGACCGCATGGCACAGGACGCCCGTGAGCGCTGGGCCTATTCGCTCAAAGCGCTGCAGACCTCGATGAGCATGCAGGCGCAGGCCGCGCAGAACTTCGTGGTCGACGAGACGACGCTGTCCGACCTCGTCGGCCAGAGCCAGTCCGCCGTCGGCCAGCTGCAGGCGACGCAGGCGACCAATCAACTGCTCGCGCTGCAGGCGCGGCAGTCGATTCAGGAGCAGCAGCTGCGCATCACGCAGGACCGTGCGACGGCGCTGGAGCAGGCGCGCACGGTCGCCGCGCAGGAACGCTCGCGCGAAGTGCGCCGCCGCTTCCTCGGCGACGGCACGCAGTACACGCCGCAGGCGGTCAACTTCTACAGCCACTAAGGAGGTTCTCATGAAGCCGTTTCCGATCGTCATCGCATCCGTCCTGCTGCTGTCGGCTTGCGGAAAATCTTCAGCGCCGCCCGCAGCGACCGACTCGGTGGAATCGCTGGCCGCCGATCCCGCTCGCCTGAAAGAGGTGCAGCGCCGGTGCAAGGAGAATCGCGCTCAGGTCGGCGAAGCCACCTGCATTGCCGCGAGCGAGGCGACTCGCAAACGCTTCATGGGCGACGCCAAGGCCAAGTACACGCCGAAGGACTGATCGGCCGTGGACGATCTATCGGTCATCGACCGCTTCCTCGACGTCTTCTCGCGCTACATCGATTCGGGGTTTGGTCTTCTCGGCGGCGAGGTCGCGTTCCTCACCGCGACGTTGGTCGTGATCGACATGACCCTGGCCGGACTGTTCTGGGCCATGGGCGGCGAGGATGTCATCGGCAAGCTGATCAAGAAGACTCTGTACGTCGGCGCGTTCGCCTTCATCATCGGCAACTTCAACGCGCTGGCCGGGATCGTCTTCCGCTCGTTCGCGGGATTGGGGCTGCTGGCTTCCGGCTCGACGCTGACCCAGGCCGACCTGCTGCAGCCGGGGCGCCTCGCCGCCGTCGGCGTCGATGCAGCACGGCCGATCCTGGAGCAGATCGGACAGCAGTCGGGATTCCCCGAGCTGTTCCTCAACATCGACAGCATCGCCGTGCTGTTCCTTGCCTGGCTGGTCGTGATCGTCAGCTTCTTCGTGCTGGCGGTGCAGCTCTTCGTCACGCTGATCGAGTTCAAGCTGACGACGCTCGCCGGCTTCGTGCTGGTACCCTTCGCGCTTTGGAACAAGACCTCGTTCCTGGCCGAGCGCGTGTTGGGCAACGTCGTGTCGTCGGGCATCAAGGTGCTGGTGCTCGCGGTGATCGTCGGCATCGGTTCGGGAATCTTCGGCGAGTTCCAGACGCCGCCCGGTAGCGAGCCTTCGCTGGATCAGGCGCTGGCCCTGATGCTGGCATCGCTAGCGCTGTTCGGACTGGGCATCTTCGGACCCGGCATTGCAAGCGGGCTGGTGTCAGGCGCACCGCAACTCGGCGCCGGTGCCGCAGCGGGTACGGTGTTGGCCGCTGCCGGCCTTACGGTCGTCGGTGGTGCCGCCGTCGCAGCCGGAGGGTCGGCGGTGGCGGCCGGCGCGCGCCTCGCTCCAGGTGCCGCGCGTACAGCGGCCAGCGGCGTCGGCAGTGCAGCGCGCTCTGCCAGCGTGATGGCCAGCAGCGTGCGCTTCGCCTATCGGGCCGGTGCCGACACTTCGGGCGCCAGCGGCCTGCGCGCCGCCGGCGCCGGGCTAGCCAACGTGGCGCGCACCGGGGCCGCATCCGTCGGTCAGCGGATCGGCGCGGGCGCCCGCGGCGTCCGCGATCATTTGAGCGGCGCGGCAAGCCCAGAAGCATCTGCATCCGGCTCCGCGTCTCCTGGCACGCCAGCCTGGGCTCAGCGCCTGCAGCGCCGCCAGCATCTCGCGCACGGCGCGTCGATGACCGCGCACGTCGTGCGCTCGTCCGATCACGGCGGCAGCGGCGCTAATCCGAGCCTCAAGGATGACGGAGAGAAATGACCATGCGTTTCAAAAGGCCGCAAGTGAAGTATTCGGAAACGCCGGAACCGGTCACGCCTTATCAGGCTGCCGGCCAGATCTGGGATCAGCGGCTTGGCAGCGCGCGCGTGCAAGCGAGCAACTGGCGGCTGATGGCATTCGGCTGTCTGTCGCTGGCCTTGCTGCTCGCCGGCGCGCTCGCCTGGCGTACCGGCCAGTCGCTGGTCACGCCCTACGTCGTCGAAGTGGACAGTGCTGGCCAGGTTCGAGCCGTCGGCGAAGCGGCAACGCCGTACCAGCCCACCGACGCGCAGATCGCGTTCCACCTGGCGCGCTTCATCACCGACGTGCGCTCGCTATCGATCGATCCGATCGTGGTTCGCCAGAACTGGCTGGAGGCATACGACTACGCGACCGATCGCGGTGCGGCGACGCTCAACGACTATGCGCGTACCAACGATCCGTTCGCGCGCGTGGGACAGAACTCGGCCGCGGTTGAAGTCACCAGCGTCGTGCGCATGAGCGACAGCTCGTTCCAGGCGCGCTGGATCGAACACAGCTACGTCGCCGGCACGCTGTCCGGCACCGAGCGCTGGACCGCGATGCTGACCGTCGTGATCCAGCCGCCGCGCAGCGAAGAGCGGCTGCGGCGCAATCCCCTGGGCATCTACGTCAACGGCCTCTCCTGGAGCCGTGAACTCGGCTCGGCCGAAGGAAGGAAACCATGAAGCGCTTTGTTCTTCTCATCGTGGTCATGCTGCTTGCCGGCTGTGCGAGCCGCGGCACGCCGCCGCCGATCTCGCTGGACGAACCCGTTGCAGCGAAACCTGCGGTCGAGCCACCCAAGCCCGTGCAGACGGTGGAAGTGCCAGTACCGCTCGCACTGCCCTGTCAGCTCAAACCACTGACCGCGAGTGCTCCACCGGCGCCGGAGCCGGCCGATCCCGATGAGCGTGTGCGGCAGGCCAACGAGGCGGCCCGCATCGCACCGAGCAGCGAGGCTTACGTCAACGCCATTCAGGTATGGCCGTATACCGAAGGAGCGCTGTATCAGGTCTATGCCAGCCCCGGCCACGTCACGATCATTGCGTTGCAGGAAGGCGAAGAACTCAACGCGGTGTCGGCCGGCGATACCGTGCGCTGGATCGTCGGCGACACCACGAGCGGCAGCGGCGCGAGCCGGCGCGCCACGATCCTGGTCAAGCCGACGCGGTTCGATCTGAAGACCAATCTGGTCGTCACGACCAACCGCCGCACCTATCTGCTCGAACTGACGTCGACCGAACAGGCATGGATGGCGTCGGCGTCCTGGGACTATCCGAAGGATCGACTGCTTGTCTTGCAGAAACAGGCGCAGCAGGCCGAGGCAGCGGAACCAGTCGCCACCGGCCTGCGCTTGGAGGACCTGATGTTCCGGTACTCAGTTCGCGGAGACGATCCGCCCTGGAAGCCGATGCGAGTCTTTGATGACGGCGAGCGCGTGTACATCCAGTTTCCCGAACGGATCGCGCAGGGCGAACTGCCGCCGCTGTTCGTGATCGGTCAGCAAGGCGATGCCCAACTCGTGAACTATCGCTTTCATGCGCCGTACTACATCGTCGATCGCCTGTTCGGTGCAGCGGAGTTGAGGCTGGGCGGGGACAAGGCGGCTGTGGTGCGCATCGAGCGGGTCGATGGAGCGCCGCGCCGAGCCGGATCATGAGCGTGACCCACGCCACTCCCAAAGCCGACCCGGAGAGCCTGGCGTTACGCGCCCGGCCCCGGCCGGTGACGCGACTCAATCGACGTGTCTTAGTCATCGGCGCCGGCGTCGGGGCTGCTGCCGTGCTCGGCGCGACGATCTGGTCGCTGCAAGCACCCAAGCGACGCGGCGGTGAACCACAGTCGGAGCTGTACAACGTCGATCGCGTGTCACGGGCGGACGCCTTCGATCAGCTGCCGAAAAACTATTCCGAGGTATCGAAACCCGAAACTGCACCGGCGCACGAGACACCGGTTCTCGGTGAACCTTTGCCGGGCGACTGGGGTGGGCCGATGCTGCGCGCTCGGCGCAACACGGGGCTCGATGTCGGCGGCTACGGTGGTCCGACGATCGACGGCCAGGTTGGAACTGAAACGGACGTCGAAAGCGCTGCGAAGTCGGCGCTGTTTTTTCGGAGCAGTCGTCAGGACGCGGCGACGGAACGGAACTCGGCGTCGCCGGTTGCGCAAGAACTTCACGATCAACCCTTCGATGCGATGGCAACCGCATCGGCATCGTCGCAAGCAATCGATCCGACGGCAGCGCAGAACCGGCAGGAGCAGAAGCAGGCATTCATGGATCGTCGAGAGAGCGACATCCCGCGCAATTCCGACAGACTGCAGCTTCCCGCTTCTCCCTACCAAGTCATGGCCGGGACGGTCATTCCGGCCGCGCTGGTGACGGGCATCAACTCGGATCTTCCCGGACAAGTCATCGCCAACGTCACCGAGTCGGTCTACGACACGGCCACCGGCCAGCATCTGCTGATTCCGCAGGGATCGCGTCTAATCGGACGTTACGACAGCCAGGTCGCGTTCGGGCAGCGTCGCGTCCTACTGGTGTGGACGCGGCTGATCCTGCCGGACGCCTCGTCAATCCCACTCGACAAGCTGCCCGGTGTCGATCCGGCGGGTTACGCCGGCCTGGAGGACGGCGTGGACTGGCACTGGGACCGCATCCTCGCCGGCGCGGCGCTGTCCACACTTCTGGGCGTCGGCGCCGAACTGGCAGCGCCCGATCGTGGTGGATCGGATGGGCGTGTCATCGTGGCAACGCGCGACAGCGCTCAGGAAACGATCAGCGAGGTCGGGCAGGAAATCACGCGCAGGAATTTGAGCGTGCAGCCAACGCTGACGATCCGCCCCGGCTTTCCGATGCGCGTGATGGTCAGCAAGGATCTCGTGCTGCGCCCCTACCAACCGTTGCTCTTCGACAGGAGCGCGCCATGAGCAACAGCAAGCTGCGCCTGGGACCGCTGCCCAAAACCGAGGCGGTGAAAGTTACGATCACCCTGACGGCAGCCCTCAAGGGCGAGCTCGACCGCTACGCCTCCCTGCATGCGCAGGCCTGGGGCGAGCCGGTCGACGCCGCGACGCTGATTCCGTACATGCTGGAGGCGTTCATGGCGCGGGATCGTGGCTTCAAAAAAGCAAGCTCCAACGGCTCCGCCACCGAATCTGTAGCTGGAACGCCGTCGCGATCCCTTTGATCGCAATACTAAAATGGCCGTCCCGAGTGGTCAGGGACGGCCCTAGAATTGGTGCCCGAAGCCGGACTCGAACCGGCACAACCGCGAGGTCGAGGGATTTTCTTGCCACTTCGGCTTTCGCCGCCAACGCAACCACTGGTCATGGCCGAGCTGTTCGTGGTCTGGAGCACGCCTTCACCGTAGCCTTGCAGCCGTAGGTGCCCGCCGTCTGCTCTCTACACCTTCCCAGGAACCTTGCGGCTCTGGGCTTGGCTCGGCGTTGGCTCAGATGCTCTAGGCATCCAGGGCTTTCGCCGAATTTGACGGGCTTCACCTTCGGGGTTTCCCCCGGAGGGCTCAAATTGTCTCAAGTCCCTTGTGTCTACCGATTTCACCATTCGGGCATGAGGGCATCACGTACCCCCTACTTCGCCCCGCTACCACCGGGGTTGCTGCAACTCTACCTCTCGCCTGGCCCCTAGATGACACCTAGCACGCAAAAAACCGCTGGGACCGATCGCTTGAACGACTCGTAAACCTGCACCGCTTCTAGCTTTTTACCTCGCATGATCGAGGAAAAAAGACTTGACACGGGAGATTTTAAGTCCCTTGTGTCTACCAGTTTCACCACTCGGGCAGCGATCGATCAGCCTGCAATGCGAGCTGATCGTACAGCCGGCCAACGTATAGTATGGCAGCCGCTATTCTGCCATTGTCGTGCGGGGTCCCGTTTGGGATTCGGTCCCGATCGCGGCGCTTTTGGTAAGCGGTGATCCGGAAAGATGGAGGCTGCGGCCGGAGTCGAACCGACGTACGAGGATTTGCAGTCCTCTGCATGACCGTTCTGCCACGCAGCCCTTGAAACCGATTCTAATCGCGCCAGGAGGCGTCGAAAATAAAAAACCCCGGTGTGCTCGGGGTTCTTTTGAATGCCTGGAGCGGGAAACGGGATTCGAACCCGCGACCTCGACCTTGGCAAGGTCGCGCTCTACCAACTGAGCTATTCCCGCGAAGAGGCGCGCATTTTAGCGTCTGCCGGCAGCCTGTCAAGCAACTTACCTCAGCCCTCCCGAACCCACGCTGGGCGCCATTACTGGACCGGGTGATCTTCTTTCATGAACGGCCATGCGGCGCGCAGATAAAGCAGCATCGACCACACCGTCAGGGCCGCAGCCGCGAACAGCAGCACGAAACCGACGTCGTAAATCGGGATGCCCAACAGCGGGATCTCCCACAACATGCAGCCGATCGCGACCATCTGGAAAACCGTCTTCAGCTTGCCGACCCAGCCGACCGCGACGCTGGTGCGCTGGCCGAGTTCGGCCATCCACTCGCGCAATGCCGAAATCGTGATCTCGCGGCCGATGATGATCGCGACCAGCACCGCGAGGATTCCGCCGGGACGCGCTTCCATAATCATCACCAGCGATACCGCGACCAGCAGCTTGTCGGCGACCGGGTCCAGAAATGCGCCGAACTTGGACGTCTGGCCCCACTTGCGTGCGAGGTAGCCGTCGATCCAGTCGGTGACGCAGGCCGCCGCGTACAGGCAGAACGCGACCTGGCGTGCATACGGGTAAGGTAGGTAGAAAAGACCGAGCACCACCGGGATCACGGCGACCCGCAGCAGCGTCAGCACGTTGGGAAGATTCATGCGCATGGCCGGAGTATCGGCTTTTTCAGGCCTCACCGTCAGCGGCAGGGGCGGTACAAGCGGCAGGGGTTCAGTCGCGATAGAACGCGTAAATCCGTTCCGCCAGGGTCTGGCTCACACCCTCGACCTGCGCCAGTTGATCGACCGTCGCACGCCGCAACTGCGCAGTGCCGCCGAAAGCTTTCAGCAGCGCGCGGCGACGTGCCGGCCCGAGGCCATCGATGGTCTCCAGGTCGGAGCTGACACGCGCCTTGTCGCGACGGCCGCGGTGACCGGTGATCGCGAAGCGGTGCGCCTCGTCGCGGATACGCTGGATCAGATGCAGCGCTGGTGAATCCGCGGCCAGCCGCAGCGGGAATTCCATCTCCGGCAGGATCAGTTCCTCCAGGCCCGGCTTGCGTGTCGGCCCCTTGGCGATCGCGACAATGCGCAGATCGTCGATGCCGAGCTCATCGAGCGCTTCGAGTGCGGAGCTGAGCTGCCCTTTTCCGCCATCGATGAACAGGATGTCGGGCCGCTGCACCTCGCCGGCCTTGACCCGCGCGAAGCGGCGGCCGACCGCCTGTTTGATCGCCGCGTAGTCGTCGCCTGGCGTGATGCCCTCGATGTTGAATTTCCGGTAATGCGTTTTCAGCGGGCCGTCTTCGCCGAACACCACGCAGGACGCGACCGCTTTCTCTCCGCGTGTATGGCTGATGTCGAAGCATTCCATGCGCCGCGGCGGATGCTCCAGGTCCAGCACACGCTGCAACTCGAGCAACCGCGCGTCCATGCTGGAGGACTCGACCAATCGGGTGGACAAGGCCTGCGCGGCGGTGTTCTGCGCCATCTCCATCAGTTGCAGCTTCGCGCCGCGCTGCGGCTGCCGGATGCTGACCCGGCGCTTGGCATGCTGGCTCAGCGCTGCTTCCAGCCAGTCGATATCTTCGACCTCGTGGCTGATCAGAATCTCCGGCGGGCACGGCTGCTGGCTGTAGTGCTGGCTGATGAAGCTGTCAAGCAGTTCGGCGACGTCGGTATGCGGCGGATGCTTGGGGAAATGACTGCGGTGGCCGAGGTTCACGCCGTCGCGCACGCTCATCACCACCACGCAGCTGTTCGACGCATGCGGCGCGACCGCGATCAGATCCAGCGCATCGGAGCTTCCGCTGATCACGCGGTTCTCGCGCACGCGCTTGAGCGCCGCGATCTGGTCGCGCACCCGCGCCGCGCGTTCGAAGTCCAGGCTCTCGGCCGCCTGCTCCATCTCGTTGGAAAGCTCGTGCGCCAGCTCGTCGCCACGGCCTTCGAGCAGACGCGCCGCCTTGGACAGGTCGTGCGCGTAGTCCTCGGGCTCGATCAGGCCGACGCAGGGCGCCGAGCAGCGCTTGATCTGATGCTGCAGGCAGGGCCGCTCGCGATGCGCAAAAAAACTGTCGCGGCAGGGCCGCACGCGGAACAGCTTCTGCAGCGTGTACAGCGTTTCGCGTACCGCCGAGGCGCTGGGGAAAGGCCCGAAGTAGCGGTCCGGCGGAGTCTTCGCGCCGCGGTAGAAACTGATGCGCGGGTACGGGTGCGACGAGAAGCGGACGTAGGGATAGCTCTTGTCGTCGCGATACATCACGTTGTAGCGCGGCCCGAACTCCTTGATCAGGTTGTTCTCGAGCGTCAGCGCCTCGTCTTCGGTGCGCACCACGGTGATGTCGATCCGCCGGATCTGCGATACCATCGACTCGATGCGCGCATCGCCGGACGCGCGCAGGAAGTACTGCCCGACCCGCTTCTTCAGATTGCGCGCCTTGCCGACGTACAGCAGCTCGTCGGCGCCACCGTACATGCGGTAGACGCCGGGGTGAGTCGTCAGCTGGGAGAGAAAGGCGCGGGAGTCGAAACTCTCGCTATTGGCTGCCATAGCGCCCAGTTTAACGCCGCCGCCAGCCGTAGGTCGGCAATCCTTTGCCGACGTGAGGCGGTGATTGCGCATCGGGCATCCACGTCGGCAAAGGATTGCCGACCTGCCGGGACTTACGCCGCTCAGCGTATGGCGGTGCCGGCCTTGTCTTCGAGCAGGCCGTAGCGCATCGCCATGCGCGTGAGTTCGACGTCGTTGGTGACGTTCAGCTTCTCGAACAGGCGATAGCGGTAGGTGCTGACGGTTTTCGGAGACAGGTGCAGGCGGTCCGAAATCTCCTGCGTGCCGTAGCCCTTGGTGACCATCAGCATGACCTGGGTCTCGCGCTGCGACAGCTGCTCGAACGGGGAGTTGTTGGCGCCGCGGACCAGACTGGCGGCCAGGTTGCCGGCGACGTCGGCCGCTACGTAATGACCACCCGCGTGCACGCGGCGGATCGCAGAGACGACTTCGTCGGCTGCCGAATCCTTGCTCAGATAGCCCGCCGCACCGCCGGCCAGAAAACGGCTCGGATACGGCTCCTCCATATGCATCGACACCGCGATGACCTTGGTCGCCGGCGAGCGCTGCAGCAGCCGCCGCGTGCATTCCAGGCCACCGATGCCAGGCATGTTGATGTCCATCAGCACCACGTCCGGATTGCTGTCGCGCGCAAGATCCAGAGCCTCCTCACCGGAGCAGGCCTCCGCTACCACCGCCATGTCCGCCGCCTCCTGCAGCACACGGCGCAGGCCGGCGCGTACCAGGCGGTGATCGTCCACAAGCATGATTTTGATCATCAACTCAACCTTCAGATGTCGGATAAATAATGGGGGATAAACTAAAGGGCCGCGGGCCGCGGCTATTTGACCGGCGCGTACAGCAGGGTCAGCAGCGAATCGGGAGCGGTGGTGCCGGGGTCCGTCACGTACTGCTCCCAGTGCGCGCCGTTGTCAGTCAAGCCGGCCACGGTCCTGAACACCGCCAGCTTCGCGTAGCTGCGATCCATGCTCGTGTAGGGGCCGACATGGCGCGCCCGTATCGCCCAGCCTGCATAACTGTTGCTGCACTGGATATCGTCACCTTCGGCAGGCGCGGTGCATTCCTGATCGATCGGGATCACCGCGTCGAACTTCCAGTTGCGGGTCTGCGCGTCGAAATCGCGGGTCACCGTCATTGGCGCATCGACCATGTGGCGGCCGCTGGCCGCCAGGAACCCGCCGATCCTCGCATAGGCGGCAGCGATCACCGGTGCCGCGGAATCGAAAGCCGCCTCGGCAGACAGATAGGCAATCGGCTTGGGCTCCGTCTGGATCAGCTCGGGCTGGATCGCGGTGAAGTCGTCGCGCGGCAGCGATTCGGCAAACGACTTGAGCCTCGACAGGCCCTTGTCGAAGTCCGGGCCGATCATGCGGTCGAGCAGCAGGCCGAAATAGCGGTTCAGTAGATTGCCGTTGAAGTCGCTCAGATAGGTCCAGCTCAGCTGGGTGCCTGCGCCCGCCGCGGTCAGCGTGTAGGTCAGCAGGTTGTCCATGTCCATGCCTTCGAAGCGCAGCCGCACCTTGATTATCGTGTACGGCGTGGCTTCGAGGATCTCCTGGTCGCCGGAGCCGGCTTTCGGATCCTTGCTGCTCCAGGCGCTGCGCGCACCGACGCCGAGCAGCGGGCCCTGGTAGGTGTAAACCGTCTGCGGGTCGATATCCGCCCACGGCGACCAGCGGTTGAACTGGTGAAAGCCGTTCAACACCGTATAGACCGTCGCCGGGCTGGCATCGATGAGTACGGAGCGTTCGACCTTGGCCCGATCGGGCAGCGTGAAACCGACGCCGATTGCGGCGATGACCAGCAGCACGAACACAACCAGCAGCAGCTTCAATACGCCCATCGCCATCCCCCTTTCAAGCACCACAGTACCGCCCCCTGCACTAAGCCTGTATCACCAGCCATGCCAACGGCAAGTGATATCGAAAGCAATAAAAAACCCCCGCACCAGGCGGGGGTTTCTGTACGGCTTGAACTACAAGAATACGACTAGTGAAACTGCTCTTCCTCGGTCGAACCGGTCAGTGCCTTGACGCTGGAAACACCGCCCTGGATCACCGTGGTGACGTCGTCGAAGTAGCCGGCACCAACTTCCTGCTGGTGGCTGACAAAGGTGTAGCCCTTCTCGCGAGCCGCGAATTCCGGCTCCTGCACCATGTCGGTGTAGTGTTTCATGCCTTCGCCGCGCGCATAGGCATGAGCGAATTCGAAGGTGTTGTACCAGTTGATATGGATGCCGGCCAGCGTGATGAACTGGTACTTGTAGCCCAGCGCGGACAGGTCTTCCTGGAACGAGGCAATCTGCTTGTCGTTGAGGTTCTTCTTCCAGTTGAACGACGGCGAGCAGTTGTAGCTCAGCAGCTTGCCCGGGCTGACCTTGTGCACGGCCTGCGCAAATTCGCGCGCGAAGCCGATATCCGGCTTGCCGGTTTCGCACCACACCAGGTCCGCATACGGCGCATAGGCAACGCCGCGCGAGATCGACTGTTCCAGGCCGTTCTTGACCCGGTAGAAACCTTCGGCGGTGCGCTCGCCGGTCAGGAAGGGCTTGTCGTTGGCGTCGTGATTCGAGGTCAGCAGGTTGGCGGCCTCGGCGTCGGTGCGCGCCAGCACGATGGTCGGCACGCCCATGACGTCGGCGGCGAAACGCGCGGCGATCAGCTTCTCGCAGGCTTCCGTCGTCGGCACCAGCACCTTGCCGCCCATGTGACCGCACTTCTTCACGGCGGCGAGCTGGTCTTCGAAGTGCACGCCGGCGGCGCCGGCGGTGATCATGTTCTTCATCAGCTCGAAGGCATTGAGCACGCCGCCGAAACCGGCCTCGGCGTCGGCCACGATCGGCAGGAAGAAGTCGACGTAGTCCTTGGAGCCCGGCTCGATGCCGCGCGACCACTGGATCTCGTCGGCGCGCTTGAAAGTGTTGTTGATGCGGCGAACCATCGTCGGCACCGAGTCGTAGGCGTACAGCGACTGGTCCGGGTACATGGTTTCCGAGCTATTGCCGTCCGCGGCGACCTGCCAGCCGGACAGGTAGACGGCCTCGAGTCCGGCCTTGGCCTGCTGCATCGCCTGGCCGGCGCTGATCGCACCGAAGGAGTTGACATAGCCCTTCTTGGCGCCGCCATTGACCAGCTTCCACAGTTGTTCGGCGCCACGCTTGGCCAGCGTGTAGTCCAGCTGGACGCTGCCGCGCAGACGGACGACGTCAGCGGCGGAATACGTGCGCTTGACGGACTTCCAGCGGGGGTTGGTCGCCCAGTCTTTCTCAAGGGCCTTGATTTGCTCTTCGCGGGTCATGTCAGCTTCCTGTCGGGGATTAGTGAATCGAGCGGTCAACTCGGGGACGGCCGGGCCGTTCGAGGGCGCGAATCATAGCGAAGCTTTTGTGAGTTTTGCAATGCAGCATTGTTGATACTGTTGTCTTCCATATTTAATAAGTATGGAAAATAAGGCAGACCCACAGTGCCGGAAACGGCAGATCGTCCGCCGGGATTCTGCGGATTCAACCCGCCTGAAGGTCGATTTCAGCCAGCCGCTTCGCCAGCAACCGCCTTTCGGGTTCGAGCCTGGCCGAGGCCAGTGCGGAAACGCAGGCCTCGCGTGCTTCCGGAATGCGCCCCAGCCGCCGCAACAGATCGGCGCGGACCGCGTACAGCAAGTGATAGTCGCCGATGCCGCCACGCGCGCTCAGCGAATCCACCAGCGCGAGCGCGCGCGACGGACCGTCGACCATCGAAACCGCGACCGCATGGTTGAGTTCGACGACCGGCGTCGGCTGCAACCGCAACAGCAGCTCATAGAGCCCGACGATCTGCGGCCAGTCGGTGGGCTCGGCCGCGGACGCCCGCGAATGCAGCGCGGCGATCGCCGCCTGCACCGCATAGGCGCTGACCCGTCCGCGCGAACGCAGCGAGCGTTCGACCAGCAGCAGGCCTTCGGCGATCTGATTCTGGTCCCAGAGCCGGCGATCCTGATCGTCGAGCAGAACCACGTCGCCGGCCGGCGACACCCGGGCACTGCGCCGGGCATCGTGCAGCAGCATCAAGGCCAGCAAACCGAGCACCGGCCCGCGCTCCGGCAGCCACGCATCCAGCAATCGGCCGAGCCGGATCGCTTCGCGGCAAATCTCGGAGCGGATCAGCTCCTCGCCCGCGGTCATCGCATAACCTTCGGTGAAAACCAGATAGATCACCGCGAGCACGCCGTCGACGCGCTCCTCGAGCATCGACGGCTCCGGCGTCTCGTAGGGAATGCCGGCGTCGCGGATTTTCTTCTTGGCGCGAACCAGCCGCTGCGCCATCGTCTCCTCAGAGACCAGAAACGCACGCGCCACTGCCGGGGTGGTCAGGCCGCAGACTTCGCGCAAGGTCAATGCAATCCGCGCCTCCATGCCCAGAGCTGGATGGCAGCAGGTGAAGATCAGCCGCAGCGGATCGTCGGCCAGCGGCTCGTCGCTTTCATCGTCGCCGGCGGCGAGCGACAGCTCGGCCTCGACCGCCTCAAGGTGCTGGACCTTGTGGCGATACACCGCGTCCCTGCGTACCTGATCGATCGCCTTATTGCGGCCGACGCCGACCAGCCAGGCTGAGGGATTCGCGGGAATGCCGCTGGCCGGCCATTGCTCGAGAGCCGCCTCGAAGGCGTCCTGCCGCGCTTCTTCGGCCAGATCGAAATCACCGAGCAGGCGGATCAGCGTCGCCAGGACGCGACCCGCCTCCCGTCGAAAAACGGCTTCGATCGCCGCGTTGACCGACAGCTCGGGCATGCCGGCCGGCAGCCTCTCAGCCGATCACATCAAGGGCCAGATCGGACGCACTTCGATGCTGCCGTGGCGCGCGCCGGGGATGCGCGCCGCGATCGCGATCGCCTCGTCGAGGTTCTTCGCGTCCACCAAATAGTAGCCGCCGAGCTGCTCGCGGGTTTCGGCAAAGGGGCCGTCGGTGGTCAGCGTCTTGCCGTCACGAATGCGTACCGTCGTCGCCGTGGCGGTGGGCTTGAGCCGGTCGCCGGCCTTGAACTGGCCGGCCTGGACGATCGCCTTGGTGAAATCGCCGTACTCGTTGGACATCGCGGTCAGCGCGGCGGGGGCCATCGCGGCGAACTCGGACTCGTTCGCGTAGATCATCAGCAGATATTGCATCGGGTACTCCTGGTCGATTGGCGTCATTCGCCGTCTTGTAGTCGAACCGGAGGCGGACAAATCGACAGCCGACGTGTCGGTCTCGCAAATTTAATTCTAAGGTGCGCTGGCGGGATGCGCAGCCGTGGCCGGGCCATCGGCAGCCGGCAGGCGAGAAAACCGGCTCTGCAAGAAAAACAGGTTCATCGCCGCCTGCAGAGTGGTAGCGGCCACCGACAGGTACCAGATCCACAAGGGCGTGAAGCCGGTGCGATGCGACAGCCAGGTCGCGGGCACCAGGATCAGCGCGATGCGGATCGCAGAGCTGATCAGGGACGGACGGGTATCGCCGAGTCCCGAAAACACGCCGAAACAGGCGAACACCACGCCCGAGCCGAGCAGATTCCAGGAGATCAGGCGCAGGAAGTCGGAGCCGGCCTCGATCACGCCGGGGTCCGCCGAGAACGGCCTGATCAGCCACTGCGGTGCCAGATGGAACATCAGCACGAACACGGCGGCGCCGATCAGCGTATAGCGCAGCGACAGCCAGAAGGCTTCGCGGACGCGATCGCCGCGCCCTGCACCGAAGTTCTGGCCGACGATCGCGCCGGCCGCGAAGCTGATCGCCATTGACGGAATCATGCCGGTTTGCAGGATGCGCATGCCGATACCGAATCCGGCCTGCGTTGCCGGGCCGAAAGCCTGCAGCAGGCCCATCACCGCGGCCATGTATGAGGCCATCAAGCCGAGTTCGAGGCCGGAAGGCAGGCCGATGATCGCGATGCGCCGCCACAGCGGAAACTGAACTCGCCAGGCACCCCGCGCCGCATCGAAGTAATGCGGACTGCGGATCACGTGACTGAGCATGCCGGCGAAGCCGATCGCGATCGCCACCAGGGTCGCCAGCGCCGCGCCACCGACACCGAGCGGCACGCCGCTGATCCAGCCGAAAATCAGGAACGGCGCGAACACGATATTCATCAGCACCGTCGCCAGCTGCGCGATCGACGAGATGCGCATATTGCCGACACCGCGCAGCGCCGACGACAGCACCATCATCGGGATCTGCAGCGCCATCGCCGGCGCGAACCAGGCCAGGAATTCGACGGTCAAGGCGATCGTCGCCGGATCGGAGGACAAGGCCGAGGCATACGACTGGCGCGCGGCAAAAAACGCCGCGCCGACCAGCAGGCCCATCAGCGCGGACACCAGCATCGACTGGTTGAACAGCTGCGCCACCGCCGGCATATCCTTGCGGCCCATCGCCTGCGACACCAGCGCGGAGGCGCCGACCGCCAGCACCTGCGACACCGCCATCACCGCCATCATCAAGTTGCTGCCCAGGCTGACCGCGGCGATTGCCTCGCGGCCGAGATGGCCAACCCAGAACAGGTCGATCAGGCCGTAGATCGTTTGCACGATCATCGTCACCAGCATGAACGCGGCCATGCGCAGCAAATGTCCGCGGATCGGTCCGCTGCTGAGATCCTGCATGCCCATCCGGAATCAGCCGTGCAGCGGCTTGTCTGAGACGACAATGCCGTCGCGGTCGGCGTACAGCCAGTGGCCGCTGTGGAAATGCACGCCGGCGAACGTCACCACCTTGTCGACCTGCGCGCTGTGCAAGCCTTTTTCGCTTTTCTTCGGATGCAGGCCGAGCGCTTTGACGCCGATCATCTGCGCACCGATTTCCTCGGAATCACGGATATAACCGTAGACGACGATGCCGGCCCAGCCGTTGTTGACGCCGAGCGCGCCGAGATTGCCGCCGACCAGCGCGCAGCGGTCCGAACCGCCGCCGTCGACGACCAGCACGCGGCCTTCGCCCGGCGTCTCCAGCGTGGCGCGGACTTGTCCGTTGTCCTCGAAAACCTTCAGCGTCTTGATCTGGCCGTGGAACGCGATTACACCGCCAAAGTCGCGAAAGATCGGTGCGCAGACCGGCGCGTCGGGATGGGCGTCGGAAAGATCGGTAGTGGCGTAGGACATGCAGTGATCCTCGGTCTAAAGAATTCGGGACTCGGCTCGCGAACGGCGTGCCAGCAGCGGTACCGCCAGCGCCCATACCGCGAACACGATGAACGCGATCAGCGTCCAGCCAGGCAGCGAGACGCCGAGCCATTGGGCGTCGATCTTCGCGCAGTTGCCGTCGCCTTTCAGAATGATCGTGATCACTTCGTTGAGCGGAAACATGTCCATCAGGTAGGCCAGGGTCGGGCCGCAGGCCGGAACCTGGTCCGCCGGCAGAGACTGCAGCCAGACATGACGGCCGGCGATGCCGGCGCCGACCAGCGCCGCGAGCAGCGCCAACAGCGAATACACCCAGCGCCCCGGACCGCGCGGGCCGTGGATCGCGCCGAGCAGGAAGAAGATGCCGGTCACGAACATCGCCACGCGCTGGAAGATGCACATCGGGCAGGGCTCGAAGCCCAAGGTCTTCTGCAGAAACAGGATCGCGAACAGCAGGCCGCCGATGCAGCCGGCGAAGCCCAGCAGGTTCAGCACGCGGTAGTTGAAGAGCATCAGTGATCCCGGACAAGGCTAGGTTGGGGTGAGCGCAGCGAACCCCAACGTGTGTGCCGCGCAATGTTGGGGTTCGCTGCGCTCACCCCAAGCTACGATTCTACGATTCAGACAACTGTGACCGGGATCTTGCCGATCTTCGCGCGCCAGGTCTTCGGGCCAGTCTCATGCACGGATTCGCCGGTCGAATCCACCGCGACCGTCACCGGCATGTCCTGCACCTCGAACTCGTAGATCGCCTCCATTCCCAGATCTTCGAAGCCGACGACCTTGGCCGAGCGGATCGCCTTGGCGACCAGATAGGCGGCGCCGCCGACCGCCATCAGGTAGGCGCTCTTGTGCTTCTTGATCGATTCGATCGCGGTCGGGCCGCGCTCGGATTTGCCGATCATTGTGATCAGGCCGGTCTGCGCCAGCATCATCTCGGTGAACTTGTCCATGCGCGTCGCCGTGGTCGGGCCGGCCGGGCCGACGACTTCGTCGCGCACGGGATCGACCGGGCCGACGTAGTAGATCGCGCGGTTGCGGAAGTCCACCGGCAGCTTCTCGCCCTTGGCGAGCATATCGGCGATGCGTTTATGCGCGGCGTCGCGGCCGGTCAGCATCTTGCCGTTCAACAGCAGCGTCTGGCCGGGCTTCCAGCTGGCGACTTCTTCCTTGGTCAGCGTGTCCAGATTCACGCGCTTCGAGGTTTCCAGGTTCGCCTTCCAGGTCACCTTGGGCCAATCCTCGAGCTTCGGCGTCGGCAGCACCGCCGGGCCGGAGCCATCAAGATGGAAGTGCACGTGACGCGTCGCCGCGCAGTTCGGGATCATCGCGACCGGCAGATTCGCAGCATGCGTCGGATAGTCGAGAACTTTCACGTCAACCACCGTGGTCAGACCGCCGAGACCCTGGGCGCCGATGCCCAGCGCGTTGACCTTCTCGTACAGCTCCAGGCGCAGTTCTTCGGCGCGATTGGACGGGCCGCGGGCGATCAGGTCGTGAATATCGACCGGCGCCATCAGCGATTCCTTGGCCATCAGCATCGCCTTCTCCGGCGTGCCGCCGATGCCGACGCCGAGGATGCCCGGCGGGCACCAGCCGGCGCCCATCGTCGGGATGGTTTTCAGAATCCAGTCGACCACTGAATCGCTGGGATTCAGCATCGCCATCTTCGACTTGGCTTCGGAGCCGCCACCCTTGGCCGCGCAGATCACCTCTAAATGATCGCCGGCGACGATCTCGTAATGGATCACCGCGGGCGTGTTGTCCTTGGTGTTGATGCGCTTGCCGGCCGGGTCGGCCAGCACCGAGGCGCGCAGCTTGTTGTCCGGGTGCTCGTAGGCGCGCTTGACGCCCTCGTTGACCATGTCGGTGACGCTCTTGCCGGCTTCCCAGCGCACATGCATGCCGACTTTCAGGAAGACCGTGGCGATGCCGGTGTCCTGGCAGATCGGGCGCTTGCCCTCGGCGCTCATCCGCGAATTGGTCAGAATCTGCGCGATCGCGTCCTTGGCGGCGGGGTTTTCTTCACGCTCGTAGGCCTGGCCCAACGCGGTGATGTAGTCGAGCGGATGGTAGTAGCTGATGTACTGGAACGCGTCGGCGATCGACTGTACGAAGTCTTCCTGGCGGATCGTGGTCATTAGACTTAACGGCTGGGAGAGTCGAAATGGGGAGCGCAATGCTACCGGACTTCGTCCCGATTGGCGTCTGCCGCCGGCCGGTCGGGCCCCCTGGACTGTCACGATTCTGAAATCGCCGCGCGCTGAAAATATCCGGATTGCCGGGCCACGCGCGGCATCAATAACGATCAGGGAGGCAATCTTGTGTTGATTCGCATCGGAAAGGCTTTATGTGCGGGACTCGGGCTAGGACTGGGTCTGGCGAGCATCGCGGCATGCAGCCTGATCGCCTCTTGCAGCAATGACGACGAGGCTGGCGTCGAGCAGATCAAGCATGTCTTCGTGATCGCGCTGGAGAACAAGAACTACGACGACACTTTCGGCACCAGCACACAGGACCCCTACCTGCAGTCGCTGAAAACCTCGGGCGCGCTGCTGACGCATTACTACGGCACCGGCCACGCCAGCCTCGACAACTACATCTCGATGATCAGCGGCCAGGCGACGGCGAATGCGACATCCGCCGACTGCGCCAATTACGACGACTTCCTGCTCAACGGCACGACGGCCGATGGCCAGGCGATCGGCGACGGCTGCGTCTACCCGACCAGCATCAAGACCCTGCCCGATCAGCTCAAGGCCGCCGGCCTGTCGTGGAAAGGCTATATGGGCGACATGGGCAACGATCCGGCGCGCGAAAACGCGACCTGCGGCCACCCGGCGATCGGGGCAAAGGATCTGACGCAGACTCCCGAAGCGCCGAGCGCCAGCGTGCCGGCCGGCGACCAGTACGCCGCGCGTCACAATCCGTTCGTGTACTTCCATTCGATCATCGACACGGAGGACTGCGACAAGAACGTGGTCAGCCTGCCGCAGCTCGATACCGACCTGGCGTCGATCGACAAGACGCCCAACTTCACTTTCGTGACGCCGAATCTCTGCGACGACGGCCACGATGGCGACGGCACCGGCGCCGCCGGCAAGGGCTGCGTCGACGGCAAGCCCGGCGGACTGAAATCCTCGGACGAATTCCTCAAGGTCTGGGTGCCCAAGATTCTGGCCTCGCCGGCGTTCAAGAAGGACGGCCTGCTGGTCATCACTTTCGACGAAGGCAACTACACCTCGGTGTCACCGTCGACGGTCGACGGCAAGACCACGGTCACGATCACCTTCCCCGGCGAGTCCTGCTGCAATCAGCCGATCGGGCCGAACATCACCCGGCCCTCGGCGGAGACCATCGCGGTGTCGCCGACGACGACCTACGTGATCAAGATCGATGGCCACGGCGGCGACCGTGTCGGGGCGGTGATGCTGTCGCCGTTCATCAAGGGCGGCACGGTCTCGGATGTGCCGTACAACCATTATTCGCTGCTGAAGACGCTGCAGAACATCTATCGGCTGAGCCCCTACCTCGGCTACGCCGGCCAGGACGGCCTCGCTGCGATGGATACCGACGTCTTCAGCGGTCTGTGAGGGCGGGCGCTGCCTTCGTTCTGGTGATATTCGGCGCACTGTCGCACCCGGCCGCGGCGGCCGGCACGCCGACGCCATCCGAAATGGCAGACCTCGGCCGACAGCTATTCTTCGACGAATCGCTGTCTGCTTCCGGCCGGCAGTCCTGCGCCAGCTGCCACAATCCGCAGCATGCCTACGGCCCGCCGAACGCGCGCTCGGTGCAACTCGGCGGCGCCCGGCTGCAGACACCCGGCCTGCGCACCGTGCCTTCGCTGCGCTACACGCTGGCGCGCACGCCCCGCTGGTTCAAGGAATACCAGGCGAACGAGGTCGAGCGACTGATCGAAACCGACAGCGTGCCCACCGGAGGCTTCGGTTGGGACGGCCGGTTCGACACCTTGCGCGAACAGGCCCGGTTCCCGCTGCTGGCCGCCAATGAGATGGGGAATGCAAACGTCGCCGCGGTCGCGGCCAAGCTTAGACGCGCACTCTATGCCGATCGCCTGCACAGGCTGGCAGGCGACAACGCGATGGCGAACGACGGCGCGCTACTCCGCTTCGCGCTGGCGGCGCTGGAGCGTTTCGAACTCGACGATCCCAGCTTCGCGCCCTACACCAGCAAGTTCGATCGCTACCTGGACGGCAAAAGCGCGCTCAGCGCGCCCGAGCGCCGCGGCCTCGACCTGTTCAACGATCCCAGGCGCGGCAACTGCGCGTCCTGCCATCTCTCCGGCAAGGGCGCGGACGGATCGCATCCGCTGTTCACCGACTTCGGCTTCCAGGCGCTGGGCGTGCCGCGCAATCCGGAGATTCCCGCCAACCAGGACCCGCGCCATTTCGACATGGGCCTATGCGGCCCGCTACGCAGCGACCAACCGAATCTGCGTTACTGCGGCTTCTTCAAGACGCCGACACTACGCAACGTCGCCGCCCGCGGCGCGCTGTTCCATAACGGCCGCTTCCACGATATGCACGAGGCGCTGCGCTTCTATGTGCAGCGCGACGTCGACGCAACGCGCTGGTATCCGCGAATACAGGGCAGACTTCAGATCTACGACGATCTTCCGGAATCCCTGCGCGTCAACGTCGACCTGATCGACTCCCCGCTGGACCGCAAACCCGGGCAGCAGCCGGCCTGGAGCGAAGCGGACATCGACGACGTCGCCGCATTTCTGCGCACGCTCACCGACGAGGATGTACGAGCCGTCGCATCCCGGGCGCGTCACTGAAAAACGCGAGGTCTGCGTAGGGCGACTCTCCATGAACCGAGAGCCCGACCCACCCGTAGGCTGGGTTGCAGCGAAGCGGAAACCCAGCGCTGAATTCGGGCCGCCGTGCTGGGATTCCGCTTCGCTCCATCCCAGCCTACGCAGGGGTTCAGGGTCCGTCGGCAGGTCCGCAAGGAACACGGGGCTCTCCATGAACCTCTCAATCTCTTGTAGGGCGGGAGGAGCGCAGTGCATCCCGCCTTTCGCGAGCTACGAAATCTCCAGTCGCTCGGCGTAGGTGTAGGGTGGGCAAAGCGAAGCGTGCCCACGTGATGCTGCCGCAGCGCCCCGATCCGCGTGGGCACGAAAAAACGTGCCCATCCTACGAGTTCAACCGAACAGTCGAAGATCTCGTCCGAAAAGTCGTGCGGCCGGAGTTTTCCAGAGATCTTCATGAGCGCGTCATATCGGACACCTAGCGTACCGCCGCTGTTTCGGCTATCACGCTCGAAGGTCTACCGCCATGCGCAAGCTTCTACTCGCCACTCTCGCCTTGTTCCCGATGAGCGCCGCCCAGGCGAACCCCGACGTCACGTCGCGCGAGTACAAGCTGATGCTGCTGACCAGCGCGTTCAGCTACAACACCGAAGCGGCGAATGTGGACTCTTTTCTGGACACGGCGGAAAGTACAATCGAAGCGGCGATCAGCCGCACCGTCACCGGCAGCGACTATCTGGCAACCAGCCGCGACCTGAAGTTCTATGACACCGCGGGAAGCTGCGTGCTGGACCACTCCGGCTACGCCTTTCGCGAACGCATCGAGAACGGCAGCTCGGAAGTGACGCTGAAGTTCCGCAGCCCCGACCGCTATATCTCCGATTTCGAGGATCTGTCCTCGACCAGTTCGCAGGCCGAGACCAAGCTCGAAGAAGACATCGGCGCTTCGGCGAGTTCGTTCTTCAAGTCCGTCTACAGCCATTCGACCACCGCACCGAACACCCGAACCATCAACAAGATGGACGACATCAACATCCCGTTCCCGGGCTTCGGCGATGACTACGGTTTCAGCGACAGCCTCGACCTCGTGGCCGTTGGCGGCCTGACGCTGCGCGAGCGCGTATACAAGGGCCGTACGATCGATCTTGGCGATTTCGACGGCGCGATCTCGGTGACCCTGTGGTACAACGGCGCGCCGTCGGGAGCGGTGCATCCCCTGGCGGCGGAAGTGTCCTTCAAGTACGAAGACAGCTCCGCGGACTACACCAAGAGCGTGGTCAACCGCGCCAAAACGGCATTCGCAGCCCTGCAGACGCTGACGGCCTGGGTCGATCCGGATTCCGACACCAAGACCCGCTTCGTCTACAACTACAATCCTTCGTTCTGCTACTGACACTCCCGCCGTAAACCGGTCTGCGCGACCCTCGGGCCAGATTTACGCCGCTGTGCGCCTAGCGCCGCCCGAACCAATAGAACGGCTGGCGTCGCTGATGGGCAACCGCAAGAACGCGAAGTACCGAAGGCTTGATGCAGTAGTGGACCGTATAGCTCCAGCGTCCAGGCGGCTGGACAACGATAGAGCGAATGTTGCCTCTTGTGATGGGAGCCGATTCTGGGAAAGTGCAGAGTTGCTCGATAGCTGCCTGAACTTGATCCGCGAGTTCCAGACCTTTCCCGGCTTGGACGGATTCGTAGTAGCCCACCGCCTCGTCAAGTTCTGCTTCGGCGAGAGGATGGAATTCATAGGGCAGCATTACTTGCCGTAGCGAGCGCGTAGGCGCCTGAAGACTGCGTCCCCCGGGATGCCTTGAATCTGACCGGACTCCATCTCCGAATCGCGGCGCTCGGCCTCAGCCAGCCAAAGCTCGGCCACCTCAGCCTCGGGAAGCGCCGCCAAGCTTTGGATCAGCGCGTGTGTGAGCTGCGCGCGTGCGGCAGGCCGTAGCTTTAAGGCGGCCTGCTGAATGGACTCAATAGTCGGTGTCGTCGTCATGATGGAAGCCTATACCGGCAAAGGCCATTCAGCCAGATCGATCGGGTTGGGAACCTAGACCGCTATAGGCGCTTCGCAGGCTAGAATGCCCCAGGTTCCGGGAATTTCCGCCGTGCAAGTCAACATCCCCGAAAAAGCTGGTCGAACGCCTGAAGCTCATCACCGGCAAGACCCGCGGCCCTGAAGCCGTGCGCACAGCCATTGAGGCCTTCGCAGCAGCGAGGGAATCCGAGCGGCCGCCGATGAAGGCGGCCGATCATAGCTCCGTCTAACAAGGCACCAAGCCCAACGCCAAGACCATCCGCGCGCTGCGCTCCAAGCCTGCGCGCGGCGACAAAACCTTCAAAGATGCCGCGAGCGCGAAAGCCTACTTGCGCGATCTCATCAAAGCCTGAGGAAGATCGTCTTCAAGGGAATGTTGTCGTCCCTTCTCCCTCCGGGAGAAGGTGCCCCGAAGGGGCGGATGAGGGATTCTGAGTTCGCGCGAATGTCAAGTCCCTCACCCCTACCCCGCTCTCGGAGGGCATAGGTATCTACACATCATCCCGCCAGCGTGTAGGTTGGGTGAGCGCAGCGAACCCCAACATGAAGTCCGTGCCGATGTTGGGGTTCGCTGCGCTCACCCCAACCTACTCAGCTGGGTCGGGGTCATCAGTAGATGGACGTGGTTGGTCATCAGTGGTTGGTCATCAGCACATAGGCGTGAACCTCGCACCCATACCGCTCGGCAGCGTCCTTGAGACACTCGCGGTAAAACGGGTAGTCATCGCTTCCGAAGAAGGTCGCTTGCCGGTTGTTACCGCGCTGGACGACATGTTGAGGCACGCCGACGAGTTCGTAGCGAATCGAACGGGGCATGGCGGGCTCCGGGACAGTGGCCGGACGAGCTTAGACTTGCAGGCGGTTTAATTCCAGTCAGACCCTGAGGTTTCCCCTCATTTTCCCCGCAGAAATCCCTTTTCACTCAACTGATTGAAGCGTAGTCTGACGGCAAAAAGATGCACGCGAGAGCGTGCATGGCACGGCTTGTATCTCTGATGACG
>NZ_JAQGNT010000120.1 GCF_028291725.1 Hydrocarboniphaga sp.
CGGTCCTTCACCGCTATTGTTCCCTCCAAGGCCCCAACCGCGGTCAAGCACCGCTCCTACAGGTGATGCGGTCAAGCTCAGCTCAAAATCGTCCGGGCGACCGACCAGACTTCGATCCGCTTTGCACCGGCTCTGCGGCACACCCGCGCCAGCTCGTCGAACGTCGCCCCGGTCGTCATCACGTCGTCGACCAGCGCGATGTGCCGGCCTTGCAGTGAGCCTGACGCGCTGAACACGCCGCGCAGGTTTGCCCGCCGCGCGCTCGCGCTCTGGCCGATCTGGTCTCGGCCGGCGCCGGGACGGCGCAGCGTGCGCGTATCGACCGGCAGCTCGAGCTGGCACCCGAGTTCCCGCGCCAGCAGCAGAGCCTGGTTGTAGCCGCGGCGTATCAGCCGCCGCCAGTGCAGCGGCACCGGCAGCAGCAGATCGGGCAGCGGTTCGCGGCGCGAGCGCAGTTCCGCGGCCATCAGCTCGCCCAGCACGCGCGCCTGGACGAAGCGCGCGTGGTACTTGAGCCCGAGCAGGCCGCTGTGGACCGGCGCAGCGAGCACGAACGCGGACCAGGCCGAGTCGAAGCGGCGCGGGCGGCGGCTGCAGCGCGGGCAGATCTGCGGCAGCACCGAGGGCAGCGCGCAGCCCGGACAGGCGCTCCGGTTCCAGGGCAGGTCGGCGCGGCAGCCGGCGCAGCAGCCGGGGCCGTCGGTCGGCGAGGAGCAGAACAGGCAGGTCGGCGGGGCTGCCAGGTCGAGCCAGCTGCGAAAGTTGTAAACCAGGCTGTGTCCAATCAAGTTGACATCTCCGTCCGCGGCTGGGGAAACTGCCGGCTTCCGCGCTCACAGCCCGACTCCTGCCATGACACCAGCCGCCTCGAACGATATCCGCCACGACTGGACCCGCGCCGAGGTGCAGTTCCTGTTCGACCTGCCGTTCATGGATCTGATGTTCCAGGCCCAGCAGATGCACCGGCGCTATCACCAGCCGAACACGGTGCAGCTGTCGACCCTGTTGTCGATCAAGACCGGCGCCTGCCCGGAAGACTGCGCCTACTGTCCGCAGTCGGTGCGCTTTGAAACCGGCTTGGCCAAAGAGCCGCTGATGGAAGTGCGCGCCGTGGTCGAGGCGGCGCGCGAGGCCAAGGCCGGCGGCGCGACGCGCTTCTGCATGGGCGCCGCCTGGCGCAGCCCCAAGGACAAGGATCTGCTCAAGGTCGAGGCGATGGTGCGCGAGGTCAAATCGCTGGGCCTGGAGACCTGCGTGACGCTGGGCATGCTCAAGGATCACCAGGCCCAGCGCCTGGCCGACGCCGGCCTGGACTACTACAACCACAACCTCGATACCTCGCCCGAGTACTACGAGAAGATCATCACCACGCGCACCTACGAGGATCGCCTGGATACGCTCGCCAATGTGCGTGCGGCCGGCGTCAAGGTCTGCAGCGGCGGCATCGTCGGCATGGGCGAGGAGCAGCACGACCGCAGCGAGCTGCTGCGCCAGCTGGCGAGCTTGCCGGAGCATCCGGACAGCGTACCGATCAACAACCTGGTGCAGGTCGAAGGCACGCCGCTGAACGGCGGTGACAAGCTCGATCCGCTGGATTTCGTGCGCACCATCGCAGTCGCGCGGCTGACGATGCCCAAGGCCGCGGTGCGCCTGTCGGCGGGCCGCACCGAGATGAGCGACGAGCTGCAGGCGCTGTGCTTCATGGCCGGCGCCAACTCGATCTTCTACGGCGACAAGCTGCTGACCACCGAGAACCCGCAGAATCTGCGCGACCGCGCGCTGCTGGCGCGGCTCGGCATGCAGATCGAGGGCAAGGTCACCACCGAGGTCGCCATCGGTGATCGCGAGGCCTGCGCGGTGCAGTGCGAGCATCAACATGAACAGGCGCACCAACAGACGCACGAACACGCGGCGGCTTAAGTGGAGATCGAAGCCGCTTCCGTAGGGCGGGTCGTGACCCGCCATCGCGTGCGGCCCGAAGAAAAAGCGGCGGGTCTCGACCCGCCCTACGAAGGCGGTGTGCTCGATGCCCGGCTTGCGCCGGTTCTCGAGGACTTGCGCGAGCGCTCGCTGTACCGCGTGCGCCGCGTCGTCGACGGCGCGCATGCGGTGCGCATGCGCGTCGACGGCCGCGACTGCATCAATTTCTGCTCCAATGATTATCTGGGCCTGGCCAGTGATCCGCGCGTGGCCGAAGCGGCGCGTGCAGGCTTCGCGCGGGTCGGCACCGGCAGCAGCGGCTCGGCGCTGATCAGCGGCTTCAATGCCGAACATCGCGCGCTGGAGGAAGAGCTCGCCGATTTTCTCGGCCGGCCGCGCGCGCTGCTGTTCTCGACGGGCTGGGCCACCAACATGGGCGTGCTCAAGGCCTTGCTCGGCCGCGGTGATGTGATCGTCGCCGACGAGTTGAATCACGCTTCGCTGATCGACGGCGCGCGCGCCAGCGGCGCGGAATACCGGCGCATCGCGCACGCCGATCTGGGTGCCTGCGAACACGAGCTGCAGCAGTCCGCGCTCGATCGACGTTTTGCGCTGCTGGTCACCGACGGCGTTTTCAGCATGGACGGCGACGTAGCCGATCTGCCGGCGCTGGCGCAACTCGCGCGCCGCAGCAGTGCGGCGCTGATGGTCGATGACGCGCATGGCTTCGGCGTGCTCGGCGCGCGTGGCCGTGGCACCGCCGAGCTGCTCGGAGAGGAGCCCGAGGTACTGGTCGCGACGCTCGGCAAATCGCTGGGCTGCGCCGGCGGTTTCGTCGCCGGCTCGCAAGTGCTGATCGAGTACCTGATCCAGCGGGCGCGCACCTGGGTATTCTCGACCGCGCCGCCGCCGGCGATGGCAGCGGCGGCGCGCGCGGCGCTGCGCATCGTGCGCCAGGAACCGGAGCTGCGGGCTCGCCTGCACGAGAATATCGAGCGCTTCGTCGGCGGCGCGCAGCAGCGCGGCCTGCCGGTGGAGCGGCGCGCGGTGGCGACGCCGATCCAGCCGCTGATCGTGCATGACGATGCGCGAGCGCTGGTCCTGTCGCGCGAGCTGATGTCGCGTGGTTTCTGGGTTGCTGCGATCCGCCCGCCGACGGTGCCGCGCGGCACCGCGCGGCTGCGTATCACCTTGTCGGCCGCGCATGAGCCGGAGCAGATCGACGGGTTGCTGGATGCGCTAGCGGAGAGTCTGCGTGCGTTGCCGTAGGTTGGGGTGAGCTTGCGAACCCCAACATTGGCGCGGACCTCATGTTGGGGTTCGCTGCGCTCACCCCAACCTACGCTGGCTGCCCGTGGTTGACGCACTGTAGGTCCGACCTTGAAGAGCACAGTCGCGGGTATGACCCGCTCCTACAGCGGCGGATCGAAATGAAGACTCTGTTCGTCACCGGCACCGACACCGGCGTCGGCAAGACCCATGTCGGCGCGATGCTGCTGGCGGCGGCGCGGCGCCGTGGAATCCGCGCCTGCGGCTTCAAGCCGGTGGCGAGCGGTTGTGAGCGCGATGCATGCGGCGAGCTGCGCAACGAAGACGCGCTGGCGCTGCAGGCCGCTGCCGGTACTGCTGAGCCTTACGACGCGATCAATCCCTACGCGTTCGAGCCGCCGCTGGCGCCGCATATCGCAGCGCGGCAGGCCGGCCGCATCATCGAACTGGGCCGGCTCGACCAGGCGCTGGACGCGCTGCAATCCCGCTATGACTGGCTGCTGGTCGAAGGCGCCGGTGGCTGGCAGGTGCCGCTGAACGACGAGGCCAGTTTCGCCGACTGGGTCGCCGCGCGCGGCTGGCCGGTGCTGATGGTGGTCGCGATGCGCCTGGGTTGTATCAATCACGCGTTGCTGACCGCGGACGCCATCCGCCATCGCGGCCTGCACCTGGCCGGCTGGGTCGCCAACGAGCTGCCGCCATCGCAGCCGGCGCTGGATGACAACATTCACACCCTGGAGCAGCGTCTGGACGCGCCGCTGCTCGGTCATCTATTGCCCAGCCACGCCGACAGCGGGCAGGGCGACCGGCTATTGCGTCGACTGGAAACATGTTTCTGATCCGGTAGAAAGCTTTGCCGGTGTCGGCAGCATCCACTACAATCCGCGGGCTCGAATGCCGTGTCTGTCCTAGGGCAAACAGCCGCCATGTCGACCCATCGCATCGTCATCGGACCCAATGCCTCCCTGGATTTTCGGGGCGCGGTCTGGTTTCTGGGGTCACTTGGCGCGCTGGCCTTAACCGTCGCGATGGTCTGTTTCTTTATCGGTTTCTGGCCGGTGTTGCCGTTTGCCGGTGCCGAGCTGATGGCAGTGACGGCGGCGGTATGGGTGAGCCTCAGGCGCAACCGCTATCGGGAAGTGCTGAGCCTGGACGAGAGCCGCTTGCGGATCGAGTTCGGTCTGGCGGGAGTCCAGGGTCGAGGCGGCGCGACATCGAGTGTGGATTTTCCGCGCCCGTGGGTGCGGGTGGTGATCGAAACCGGCAGCCGCCGCCATGATCCCAGCCGGTTGTTGCTGTGCTGTTCGGGCCAGCGGGTCGAGATCGGCCGCTGCCTGACCGACGAGGAGCGCCAGGCCCTGGCCGCGCGCTTGAAAGAATTGATATCCGTGAAGCCGGCGTGGGGCCGGTCGCTGCCACGTCAGAGGGCCGATGAGCCCGCTGTGTAGCCTTTTGGAGATTAGACGCATGCAGAAGATGCTGGGGTGGGCGCGGGTTGGCGCTCTCGTGAGCTGTCTATTCGGAAGCGGTTCGGCACTCGCCTACACCGGCGCGAAGTGGAACCTGCCGGAAGGCGTCACCGAGATGAGCCACGAAGTGCATCACCTGCACATGTTCGTGTTCTGGATCTGCGTGGTGATCGGCATCGTGGTTTTCGGCGCGATGTTCTATTCGGTGTTCGCGCACCGCAAATCCAAGGGCGCGGTCGCCGCCAGCTTCCATGAATCAACCCTGGTCGAGATCATCTGGACCGCGATCCCGTTCGTGATCCTGATCGGCATGGCGATCCCGGCCGCGGCGACGCTGGTCAAGATGGACGACACCCACAACGCCGATATCAATATCAAGATCACCGGCTACCAGTGGAAGTGGCAGTACGAATACCTGGGCGAAGACGTGTCGTACTTCTCCACGCTGGCTGCGGAATCCAACAGGGCGCGCCAGCTGAACTCGGGCATCGACGTCTACACCGTGCCGAACTACCTGGTCGACGTCGACCATCCGCTGGTGCTGCCGGTCGGCAAGAAGATCCGCTTCCTGATCACGTCCAACGACGTGATCCACGCCTGGTGGGTGCCGGCGTTCGCGGTCAAGAAGGACGCGATCCCGGGCTACATCAACGAGGTCTGGACCAAGATCGACGAGCCGGGCACGTTCCGCGGCGTCTGCGCCGAACTCTGCGGCCGCGATCACGGCTTCATGCCGATCGTGGTCAAGGCGCTGCCGGAAGACGAGTTCAAGGCCTGGCTCGCCGAGCAGAAGAGCAAGGGCACCGAAGTCGCCTCGGCCGCGCCGGTGGCCGCTGCACCGGTACCTGCAGCGGTTGCGGTTGCCGCCGCTGCGCCGGCCGCCACCGAAGTCGCCGCCGCGGCTCCCGCTGCCGCCGCACCGGCCGCCGCCGGCAAGAGCAAGGACGAACTGCTTGCCGCCGGCGAGAAGGTCTACAAGACCAACTGCATCGCCTGCCACCAGGCCGGCGGTACCGGCATGCCGCCGACCTTTCCGCCGCTCGCCGGCAGCAAGGTGGTCAACGGTCCGAAGGACGCGGTGATCCAGCAGGTGCTGCACGGCAAGAACATGATGCCGCCGTTCCCGCAGCTGTCGAATGACGACATCGCCGCGGTCACCAGCTACGTGCACAGCTCCTGGGGCAACAAGGGCGAGATCGTGCAGGCCGGCGACGTCGCCGCCGCGCGCAAGTAAGTTCCCGCAAGTAAGTTAACCAACAAGTTAGCTGCGAACAGAAATCTGTAGTCGAGTTTCCGGAGTTCCATCAATGGCTCACACCGATCACGCCCACCACGACGATCACGCGCACCACGGCCCGGCGCCGGGGATCATGCGCTGGATCAAGACCACCAATCACAAGGACCTGGGTACCTTGTATCTGGTGTTCGCGTTCACGATGTTCTTCATCGGCGGCCTGATGTCGCTGGTGATCCGCGCCGAATTGTTCCACCCGGGCCTGCAGTTCGTGCGTCCCGAGTTCTTCAACTCGATGACCACGCTGCACGCGCTGGTGATGATCTTCGGCGGCGTCATGCCGGCATTCACCGGCCTGGCCAACTGGATGGTGCCGATGCAGATCGGCTGTTCCGATCTGGCCCTGCCGCGCGTCAACAACTGGGGCTTCTGGCTGCTGCCGTTCGCCTTCTGCCTGCTGCTGTCGACGCTGTTCATGCCCAGCGGCGGCCCGGCCGGCGGCTGGACCATGTACCCGCCGCTGGTGCTGCAGATGGGCGAGGGCTTCCCGTTCCTGATCTTCGCGATTCACTTGATGGGTATTTCGTCGATCACCGGCGCGATCAACGTCGCCGTGACGATCCTGAACATGCGCGCACCGGGCATGACGCTGCTGAAAATGCCGCTGTTCTGCTGGACCTGGCTGATCACCGCCTACCTGCTGATCGCGACCATGCCGGTGCTCGCCGGCGCCGTGACCATGCTGCTGACCGACCGCTACTTCGGCACCAGCTTCTTCACCGCGTCCGGCGGTGGTGACCCGGTGTTGTTCCAGCACGTGTTCTGGTTCTTCGGCCATCCCGAGGTCTACATCTTGATTTTGCCGGCCTTCGGCATCGTCAGCACGATCATCCCGACGTTCGCTCGCAAGACACTGTTCGGCTACGACTCGATGGTCTATGCGACCGCGTCGATCGCGTTCCTGAGCTTCATCGTCTGGGCGCATCACATGTTCACGGTCGGCATGCCGCTGGCCGGCGAGCTGTTCTTCATGTTCAGCACGATGCTGATCGCGGTGCCCACCGGCGTGAAGGTGTTCAACTGGGTCGCGACGATGTGGCGCGGCTCGATGAGCTTCGAGACGCCGATGCTGTTCGCGGTGGCCTTCGTGTTCCTGTTCACGATCGGCGGCTTCTCGGGCCTGATGCTGGCGATGGCGCCGGTCGACTTCCAGTATCACGACACCTATTTCGTGGTCGCGCATTTCCACTACGTATTGGTACCGGGCGCGGTGTTCTCGATCCTCGCCGGCGTCTACTACTGGATACCGAAATGGACCGGCCGCATGTACAACGAGTTCTGGGGCAAGACCCACTTCTGGCTGTCGGCGATCTTCATCAACGTCACGTTCTTCCCGCAGCATTTCCTCGGCCTGGCCGGCATGCAGCGCCGCGTGCCCGACTACGCGGTGCAGTTCACCGACTTCAACGAGATCAGCACGATCGGCGCGTTCGGTTTCTTCCTGGCGCAGTTCATCTTCATCTTCAACATGATCAAGTGCATGTCGAAGAAGGGTGTGCCGGCGACGGACCGCGTCTGGGAAGGCGCGCATGGCCTGGAGTGGACGGTGCCGTCGCCGGCGCCGTATCACACTTTCGAAGTGCCGCCGTACGTGGGTGACGACGAGACGCAGAGTCTGCACGGCGCCGCGAAGGCGCACTAAGTGACGACGACCGTGGACGACGCCGACCGCAAGCGCGCCAAGCGCAATGTGACGCTGGCGCTGGTGCACGTGGTGCTGGTGGTCGTGGTGCTGGCCGGCTTCGTGTACGCGCAGATGCACCGTTGAGCGACGCAGCCGACAGCGGCACCAGTCGCGGCCTGTCGTCGGCCAAGCGCAATGCGCTGGTGCTGGTGGTTGTGGTGGTCGGCATGTTCGGCTTCGGCTACGCGACGGTGCCGCTGTACAACGCGCTGTGCGTCTTCACCGGGCTCAACGGCAAGGTGTCGAACCAGGCAGTGAAGGAGACGGCGGCGGCCGCTGTCGATACCAGCCGCGAAGTGAAGGTGCAGTTCGTGACCACCGTCAACGGCGGCCGCGACTGGGAGTTCCGGCCGCTGCAGTCGTCGGTCGAAGTGCATCCGGGGGAGTTCGTGACGGTGATGTTCCATGCCCGCAACACCCAGGATTCGGATCTGGTGGCGCAGGCGGTGCCGAACGTGGCGCCGATCGAAGCGGCGAAGTATCTGCACAAGTCGGAGTGTTTCTGCTTCAACAACCAGCCTTTCAAGGCCGGCGAAGAAAAGATGATGCCGGTGCGTTTCGTGCTCGACCGCGAAATCCCGCCGGAAGTGGATACGGTAACCCTGTCGTATACTTTTTTTGACGTGACCGAGGCGGCGGCGAAAGCAGCAGCCAAGACGGCACCCAAAAGCTAGATCAAAGTTGGAATCAAAGTTGGAATCAAAGTTGGAACCGAAGTTGGAACCGAAGTTGGAATCAGCGAGACTCGAGGACATCATGGCGACGCCAGCCGCAGCCCCTACCGATCACTCTCACGCGCCGGCCACGGGCAAGTATTTCGTGCCCGCGCCCTCGGCCTGGCCGTTCATGCTGACCGCCGCACTGGTCACCTGCATCATCGCCGGCTGGGGTTACCTGGAAGATCACAGCGTCGGCCCGATCCCGCCGATCGTGGGCGCGCTGGCCGCGTTCTACATCATCTTCCGCTGGGTCCGCGGCGTCTGCCTGGAGAGCGAAGGCGGCCTGTACAACGACCAGGTCGGCCGCACCTATCGCATGGGCATGGCCTGGTTCATCTTCTCCGAGGTCATGTTCTTTGCCGCGTTCTTCGGCGCGCTCTGGTATGCCCGCGAGATGTCGATCCCCTGGCTGTCCGGCGAGGGCACCAAGCTCGCGACCCACATGAACCTGTGGCCGGGCTTCGAGAACACCTGGCCGACCAATGGTCCGAAGGCGCTCGGCGGCAAGTTCGAAACGGTCAGCGCCTGGGGCCTACCCTTCGTCAACACCGTGCTGCTGCTGACTTCGGGCGTGACGCTGGAGACCGCGCACCACGCATTGAAGGAGAACCACCGCAAGGTCTGCATCTTCTGGATGTGGGTCACGGTCGCGCTGGGCTCGCTGTTCCTGTACTTCCAGGCCACCGAGTACCTGCATGCGTTCCACACACTGAACCTTACGATGCATTCGGGCGTGTACGGCTCGACATTCTTCATGCTGACCGGGTTCCACGGCTTCCACGTGACGCTGGGCACGCTGATGCTGGCGATCATCGCGATCCGCCTGATGCTCGGCCACTTCAAGCCCGACAGCCATTTCGGCTTCGAGGGCGTGGCCTGGTACTGGCACTTCGTCGACGTGGTATGGATTGGCTTGTTCATCTTCGTCTACGTGGCTTGATGCACGTAGCGGAGTAACGGAAAAAGGCCCGCCAGGCGGGCCTTTTTCTTGTTCGCGCTATCGAATATTGAACTGCAATCCGTTCGTGCCGAGTAGAGCCCGGAGGGCTCGTATCGAGGCAGCCGGCGCCTCGGCTGCGTCCCTCCCTCGATACGTCCCGCTACTCGGGAGGAACGGGGGGTTTTGTAGCGGTCTTCAGCCGCCGAGCGCGTGCGGTTTGATCCAGCCCATCAGGAAGGCGACGACCAGGAAGATCAGCAGCGCGACTTGCAGGCCGACTCTCCAGGACAGCGCCCAGAACGCACGGCGCTTGCTGCTCGGGTCGCGCACGACGAAGTAGCCGCCGGCGAACAAGGCGGCCAGGATGGCGATCAGGAACAGCGCGATGAACAGGTTGACGAGCATGCCGGTCACGATGAAGACGATGCCGAATGGTAGACCCGCTGCGGCGTGCCGTGCGAGCGCATGAGTTACCGCTTCCGGCCGCCCTCGTGGTCCTGGTTCGCGCTGTTTCCGGCCCTGGCGCTGCTGATCGCGCTGGGCAGCTGGCAGATGCAGCGCGGTTTCTACAAGGCGCAGATGCAGGCGGTGATGGACGCCTCCAGCGCCGGCCCGACACAGCCGCTGACGCGCGACACCGCGCCGGCCAGTGAACGCGAGGCGCCGCACCTGCAGGCGCACGGCCGTTATCTGGGTACTCGGCAGCTGCTGCTCGACAACCAGGGCAATGACGGACGGCCCGGCTACCACGTGTGGACGCCGCTGCGCCTGGACGACGGCGCGCTGCTGATGGTCGATCGCGGCTGGGTTGCCGAGGACGGCGATCGCAGCCGGATGCCGGAAACCTCGGTCGACGCGACTCCGCGCGAAGTCTCAGGGCTGTGGCGGCCGCTGCCGCAGCCGGGGCTGCGCCTGGCGGCCGACGCCTGCGCCGGCAAAAACTGGCCGCGCGTGGTGCAATATCCTGTCGCCGGCGATCTGCGTTGTCTATATGCGGATCTGGGCGCGGATCTGGGCGAGGCGCCGCTGGCGGGCCTGCTGTTGCTGGACCCGGCCTTGAACGATGGCTACGTGCGCGACTGGCGCATCAATGCCGCGATTCCACCGCAGCGCCATTACGCCTATGCGGCGCAGTGGTACGCGTTTGCTGCGACGCTGCTGTTCCTGTTCGTGAAGCTCAACCTGAGACGCATCTCCTGATGAATGCCGCTAGTCCTCTGAATCGCCCGCGCGGCCCCGGCCGGGTGCAGTTTCTGCTGCTGGCGGTGCTGTTCTTCACACCCTTCATCGGCGCCTGGCTGCTGTACTTCTACTATCCGCAGCATCGCCCGACCGGCACGACCAATTACGGCGAGCTGGTATCGCCGGTGCGCGAACTGCCGGCGTGGTCCTGGCTGAAGCCCGACGGCAGCAGCGTGACGACCGAGGAGCTGCGCAACAAATGGACGCTGCTGCAGCTGGCCTCCGGCGGCTGCGACGATGCCTGCGCCCAGCGCGTGCTGCTGAGCCGCCAGCTGCGCACCGCGCTTGCCGCCAACCGCGACCTGGTGCAGCGCGTGCTGCTGACCGACGACGCGGCCGCGCTGGCCGGCCTGCAACAGCGTCTGGGAGCCGAGCACCCCGACCTGATGCTGCGCGCAGCGTCCATCGATACGCGCTTCTTCGGGCCCAGGGAGGCGGGCGCGCTGTACCTGATCGACCCGTTCGGCAACTACATGATGGTCTACCCAGACCGCGGCACCCAGGAAGACTTCAAGGGCATGCAGAAGGACTTCAAGCGGCTGCTGAAACAGTCGCAGTCCTAGGCAATTGGCAGATGCGTAGGTCGGCAATCCTTTGCCGACGTGTGAAGCCGGATGCGCAATCGGGGCCTCACGTCGGCAAAGGGTTGCCGACCTACTGCGGCAGCGCGAGCCGCGGCCGGCTAAAATGCCGCCCGCGCCTAGCCCAGGCCCGCTCCCTCCGTTGTCCGTCCCGTTGATCCCATGCTCTGGTTCCGCCGCCTCAATCTGGCCACTGTGGCCCTCTGCTTCATCGTGATCGTGTTCGGCGCCTATGTGCGCCTGAGCGACGCCGGCCTCGGCTGCCCGGACTGGCCCGGCTGCTACGGCCATGTCGGCGTGCCCGGCGCGCAGCACGAGCTGGCGAACGCCGAGGCCGCGTTCCCCGATCGCCCGGTGGAAGCGCACAAGGCCTGGAAGGAGATGATCCACCGCTATCTCGCCACCACGCTGGGTTTGGCGATCGTCGCGCTGGCGGCGTGGAGCACGCGGCTCAAGGCGCCGCGCAAGACCGTGCGCGTGCTGCCCTGGGTGCTGGTCGGCCTGGTGATGTTCCAGGGCGCGCTCGGCATGTGGACGGTGACCCTGCTGCTGAAGCCGCTGGTGGTCACCGGGCATCTGCTCGGCGGGCTGACGACGCTGTCGCTGCTGCTGTGGCTGTGGCTGTCTACGGTGGCGCCGGTGAAGGCGGACGCGCCGCGGCCGCTGCTGCGTTTCTCGACTTTCGTGCTGGCGATCCTGGCCGCGCAGATCTTTCTCGGCGGCTGGACCAGCACCAATTACGCGGCGCTGGCCTGCCCGGATCTGCCGACCTGCCAGGGCCGGTACATTCCCGAAACCGATTACAAGACCGCGTACACCCTGTGGCATGGGCTCGGCATCAACTACGAGCACGGCATTCTCGATGCGCGGGCGCGGGTCACGATCCATTGGACGCACCGGCTCGGCGCCGGCATCGTCACGGTGACGACGCTGCTGCTGGCACTGGTGCTGCTGCGCCTGCATGCGCCGGTCTGGCGCCGCTTCGGCTTTGCGGTGCTCGGCGTGCTGGCGCTGCAAGTCGCGCTCGGCCTGGCGATCGTCTGGTTCCAGTTGCCGCTGGCGCTGGCGACCGCGCACAACGCCGGCGCGGCGCTGTTCCTGGCCTGCCTGGTCGCGCTGAACCAGCGCCTGCGTTCGGCGCCGTCGATCTGACGTGGATCTGACATGAGTAGCGTCGTCGAAAGAACCTCCGTGCTGCACGAGTACTACGAGCTGTGCAAGCCGCGCGTGGTGATGCTGATCGTGTTCACCGCGATCATCGGCATGTTCCTGGCGGTGCCGCTGCTGCCGCCGCTGGCGGCGCTGGTCTGGGGCACGCTCGGCATCACCTTGCAGGCGGCGTCGGCCGCCGCGATCAACCAGATCATCGATCGCGGCATCGACGCCAACATGGCGCGCACCTGCGGCCGTCCGCTGGTCACCGGCCGGCTCGGCATGACCGAGTCGATCGCGTTCGCGACCGTCATCGGCCTGGCCGGCTTCGTCGTGCTGTGGTTTCTGGTCAACCCGCTGACGGCGCTGCTGACGCAGTTCGCGCTGGTCGGCTACGCCGGCATCTACACGCTGTTTTTGAAGCGCGCGACGCCGCAGAACATCGTCATCGGCGGCGCCGCCGGTGCCGCGCCACCCGTGCTCGGCTGGGTGGCTGCGACCGGGCATGTTCATCCGCATGCGCTGATCCTGTTCCTGATCATCTTCATCTGGACGCCGCCGCATTTCTGGGCGCTGGCGATCGAGCGCCGCGACGAGTACGCCAAGGCCGGCGTGCCGATGCTGCCGGTCACGCACGGCATCGAATACACCAAGACCCAGGTGCTGCTGTACACGATCCTGCTGGTGCTGGTGACGACGCTGCCGGTGCTGATCGGTATGAGCGGCCTGATCTACCTGGCCGGCTCGGTGGTGCTGAATTTCGTCTTCATGCGTTACGCGATCCTGATGAAGTTCGCACCGCGCCCGGGCCTGCCGATGAAGACGTTCGGCTACTCGATCGTCTACCTGATGGGCATCTTCACCGCGTTGCTGCTGGATCATTACCTGAGCCCGTTCATCCCGTAGGTTGGGGTGAGCGCAGCGAACCCCAACGTTCGTTCGCGCCGATGTTGGGGTTCGCAAGCTCACCCCAACCTACGCCCGGATTCTTGGCCGCTCATCCAACGGCCCACGTCGTGCTTGCTAAGCTCGGGTTCTTAACTCAGCAGGCATCGGCGAAATGAGCGAGCAGCGTCTGCGTGTCGTCGTCGGCTGGCACATGCACCAGCCCGAATATCGCGATCCGTCCAACGGCGTCTCCGCCTTGCCCTGGACTTATCTGCACGCCATCAAGGATTACTCCGACATGGCCGCGCATCTGGAGAACGAGCCGGGCGCGAAGGCCGTGGTCAACTTCGCGCCGCTGCTGCTGGAGCAGATTGAAGGCCGCGCCGCCACGATTCGCGACTTCCTGGCGAGCGGCGCATCGCTATGCGAGCCGATGCTGGAGGCCTTGGTGGCCGAGCGTTATCCGGCCGACCCGGCCTCACGGCTGGCGCTGATCGAGGCCGGCCTGCGTTCGCATCCGCAGCGCCTGATCGAGCGTTTCGGGCCGTACCAGGCACTCGCCAACATTGCCGAGCACGCGCGCAGCCAGCCCGGCCATCAGGCTTACTTGTCCGATGCCTACATCGCCGATCTGGTGACCTGGCTGCATCTGGCGTGGATCGGTGAAACCATCCGTCGTCACAACGGCTTCGTGCAGGAGTTGCAGGCACAGGGGCATGGATTCAGCCTGGACGAGCGCCGCCGCCTGCTCGCGCTGATCGGCGAGATCTGCGCCGACATCATTCCGCGCTATCGCCGGCTCGCGGAGAGCGGCCGTGTCGAGCTGACGATCACGCCCTACGGACATCCGATCGTGCCGCTGATGCTGGACCTGAAATCGGCGAAGGAGGCGATGCCCGATGCGCCGCTGCCGGAGTCGCCGGCGTATCCCGGCGGCGAAGCGCGTGCGCGCTGGCATTTCGAGCGCGGGCTGGCGGTGTTTGAGCGCTGTTTCGGCTTCAGGCCGGTGGGTTGCTGGTGCTCCGAAGGCTCGATCAGCGAGGCCACGCTGGACCTGCTGCCGGACTTCGGTTTCAGCTGGACGGCGTCGGGTGCGAACGTGCTCGCGCACAGTGTCCGCGATGCCGGCCTTGCGTATCCGGCGAGCCGGCCGATTCATTTCGGTGGGCGCGCCCTGTCCTGCCTGTTTCGTGATGACGAGTTGTCCGATGCCGTCGGCTTTCGCTACCAGACCTGGCACGCGGACGACGCGATCGACGACCTGGTGCGGCGGCTGGAGCAGCGCGCGGACGAGCAGGGCAGCGAGGGCCTGGTGTTGATCTATCTGGACGGCGAGAACGCCTGGGAGTTCTACCCGATGAATGCGTACTGGCTGCTGTCCACGCTGTATCGCCGCCTCGCGAATCATCCGCGCCTGAAGCTGACGACGGTACGCGACGCGCTGGCCGAAGGTGTCGCGACGGCGACGCTGCCGCGCCTGACCGCGGGCAGCTGGGTCTACGGTACGTTCTCGACCTGGATCGGATCGGCCGACAAGAATCGCGGCTGGGATCTGCTGGTGCAGGCGAAGCAGGCCTACGACTCGGCCATGGCTTCGAAAGCATTCAGCGATGCGCAGCGCGCCGCGATCGACCGCCAGCTCGCGGTCTGCGAAGCCTCCGACTGGTTCTGGTGGCTCGGCGACTACAACCCGGGCCGCGCGGTCAGCGATTTCGAATCACTGTACCGGCTGCATCTGCGGCGCCTGTTCGAGATGCTCGGCCTGGCGCCGCCGCAGGCACTGGCTGCGGTATTGAGCCAGGGGCAGGGCGATCCTGCGGCCGGCGGCACGATGCGCGCGAATACCTGAGCCTGCCGCATGGCCACGATCCCGGTTCAAGCCTCCGCCAAAGAACAAATGCTCGGCCGACGCCGCGCCGGCGTGCTCGCGCACATCAGCTCGCTGCCGGGCCGGCTTGGCAACGGCGACTTCAGCCACGATGCGTATCGCTTCGTCGAGTTTTGTGCGGCCAGCGGATTTTCGATCTGGCAGGTGCTGCCGCTGAACCCGACGCATGCCGACGGCTCGCCGTATTTCAGCCTCTCCGCCAACGCCGGCAACCCGCTGCTGATCAGTCTCGACTGGCTGGTCGATCGCGGCTGGCTCGGCGGAGTCGATCCCACGATTTCGGATGCGGATGCGCCGGCCTATCGGCAGGCCAGCCTGAGGATCGCCTGCAAGAGTTTTGTCGGCGATGCCGATGCCGCGTGGCACAAGCGCTACCAGGGGTTCTGCGAGCACAACGCCGCCTGGCTGGATGACTACGCCGCCTTCACCGCTTTCAACGCCCAGCATGCCGGTGCCGCGTGGACCGACTGGGAATCGCCGTTGCGCGATCGTCGAGGTGCTGGATACGAGCAGGCGCTGGCGGCGCTGGCCGACGCGATGGAGCAGGTGCGCTTCGAGCAGTTCGTGTTCTTCGCGCAGTGGAACGATCTGCGCGCTTATGCGCACAAGAACGGCGTTTTTCTATTTGGCGATCTGCCGATCTTCGTCGCCCATCACAGCGCCGACGTCTGGTCGAATCGCGGCCTGTGGCAGCTCGATCGCGAAGGCCAGCCGACGGTCGTCGCCGGCGTGCCGCCGGATTACTTCTCCAAGACCGGCCAGGTCTGGGGCAATCCGTTGTATCGCTGGGCCGCGCATCGCAAAGAAGGCTACGCATGGTGGTTGAGCCGGCTGAATACGCAGCGCGAGCTGTTCGATCTGCTGCGCATCGATCACTTCCGCGGCCTCGAAGCCTGCTGGGAAATCCAGGCCGGCGAGATCACCGCGATCGACGGCAAATGGGTCAAGACACCGGGCGCGGAACTGCTGGCCGCGGTACAGGAAAAGCTCGGCGATCTGCCCCTGGTTGCAGAAGACCTCGGCGAAATCACGCCCGAGGTCGAGGCGCTGCGCAAGCGCTTCGCGATGCCCGGCATGCGCGTGATGCAGTTCGGCTTCGGCGGCGGCCCGGACAACCTGCACCTGCCACATAATTTCGCGACGGACTTCGTTGCGTACACCGGCACGCACGATAACGCGGTGACGCTGGAATGGTACGAGGCGCTGACGATGGAGGAGAGAGAAGAGGTCGCACGCTACCTGCCGGCGAGCCGCACCGACATGCCGGACGCGATGATCGAAGCGGTCTACGCATCGGTGGCCCGGCTCGCGGTGATCCCGATGCAGGACGTGCTGGAACTCGGTGCCGGCAACCGGATGAATACACCGGGCACGATGGGCGAGGCGAACTGGCGCTGGCGCTTCGAGTGGCCGCAACTGAAGGATGAGCGCAAGCTGGAGCTGAAAGAGCTGGCGCGGCTCTACAACCGGCTCTGATTGATCCTCAGCATTCACCTCCCATGAAAGGGAAGTGTGTAGTGAGCGCCCAGTATTTCTTGTAGACCGATCAATAATCCGTGCGAGTTGCTGCAATCTTCACGTCGGGTACTGAAAGCTGTGTGAGAGTCGAGAAATAAGTTGATTGGCATGCAGAAAATCATGATCGAGCCAGATAAAACACGGCGCAGCAGCGGTAAAAGTCGCGTTAACCCTCATCTGTAGCCGATGTACTGCATCCAATGCTCAAGTCGGATGCCAATAACCAGCGTTGACTCTGACATATGCGGCGAAGCGTCGTTAAAAACTCGCGTCGAGAACAAAAATAACCACGTTCGGGCCGCGCAAGGCGATGTGAGCTAGACCGGAACCGTCAGCGCCAGCTTCGTTGCCATGTCCACCCTGCCACCAGACTTTCTTTCACCGCAAAACCCCTAAGCAGTCTTCTTCACAAGCACCGCCGCGTATACGAATCCCCTCTCCCGCTTGCGGGAGAGGGGCAGGGGTGAGGGGCTTTTGACGTTGGCCGAACCGAAGTCCCTCATCTGCCTCGTCGGGCCATCTTCTCCCGCACGCGAGAGAGGGATCGATACACCGTGCTGGCGTCGGTTGTCGGGCTGCGGAATCGCCGATCCGATGATCTACGTATTGCCTGGGTGGTGGTCAGCGATTCGCCTGAATTTGATCACCAAGTCACCGTCCAGAAAGCGGCCAGTGCTGCGATCGCCGCTACAGGCGCGACTCAGCCAAAGCGGACGGTCGCTGCAGCTAGGAGCCTGTCGGATTTGATTTTGCACTGACTGAGCGTAACGAGGGGGACGGACGATTCGCGCTGCTGGTGATCGTCGAGTGCGTGTGCCGGGGTGATCAGGATGGCGTCCGAGGTCGCCCTTGT
>NZ_JAQGNT010000003.1 GCF_028291725.1 Hydrocarboniphaga sp.
TCTGCGCCTCCCCGTTGGGCGGGTCGCGCCCCGCCTTTTTGGCAGGCACAGCAAAAGCGGCGGGACGCGACCCGCCCTACGAGGCTTTGAATCTTCGAGTCTCAACAAAAACCGGTTCATCCCGAGCAGGCGCGCAGCGCCGTATCGAGGGAAGCAATGAACGCCGCGCTGAAAACCCCGCTGACCGAACTGCTCGGATGCCGCTATCCGATCGTGCAGACCGCGATGGGCTGGGTTGCCGACAGCAGGCTGGTGGCGGCGACCAGCAACGCTGGCGGCTTCGGGTTTCTCGCGGCGGCGACGATGAGCACCGAGCTGCTCGCGGCCGAAATCCTGCGCGTGCGCGCAGCGACGCCGCATAACTTCGGCGTCAACTTCCACATGTTCCAGCCGAACGCGCGCGACGTGATCGAGCTGGTGCTAAAGAACGCGGACCGCGTACGCGCGGTGTCCTACGGCCGTGGCCCGGACGCCGCCACGATCAGGCGCTTCAAGAATGCCGGTGTGCTATGCATGCCGACGGTCGGCGCGCTCAAGCACGCGCAGAAAGCGGTCGAGCTCGGTGCCGACATCATCACCGTGCAAGGTTCGGAAGGCGGCGGGCATACCGGTTCGGTGCCGACCACGCTGCTGCTGCCGCAGGTGTTGAACGCGGTCAAGGTGCCGGTGGTTGCGGCGGGTGGCTTCCACGACGGACGCGGCCTCGCCGGTGCGCTTGCATTCGGTGCGGCCGGCATCGCGATGGGTACGCGCTTCCTGATGACCGCGGAATCGCCGGTGCCGCGTGCGACGCTGCAGAAGTACATCGAAGTCAAAGAGCCGAGTCAGATTCGCGCGTCGACCGCGGTCGACGGTATGCCGCAGCGGATGATAGCCAACCCCTACCTGTTGAAGCTCGAAAGCGGTGGTCTGCTGCATCGCTTGTTCGTGGCCCTGTCCAGTGCATGGAAATGGCGCGCACATACCGGCATGTCGGTCGCGCAGATGGCGAAGACTTTCGTTGGCGCGCTGCGTGAAGGCGACTCGGCGATCCAGACCATGATGTCGGCGAACGCGCCGGTGCTGATTCAGCGCGCTATGGTTGAAGGCCGGCCCGATGAAGGCGTGCTGCCGAGCGGGCAAGTCGCGGCGGTGATTGATGCATTGCCTGGCGTCGAGCAGCTAATCGCGAGCATCGTCGCAGAAGCCGAAGCCAGACTCGCAGCGCTGTTCCCCTCTCCTGGGAGAGGGTGGCGCGAAGCGCCGGGAGAGGGTCTCTCTCCGAGCGTGCAACCCTCTCCCCCGGCCCCTCTCCCAGGAGAGGGGAGACAAGCGGCTGGCCTCTAAAACATGACAACTCCCTTCCGCACCCCGTTCCAAACGGTGATTACCGACGGCATCGCCGAACTGGTGATCGACGCGCCGCCGGTCAACGCGCTCAACGACGCCGGCTGGCATGCGCTCGCCGACGAGATCGCGCGGCTCGGTCGCGAGCCGAGCGCGCGCGTGATCCTGCTGCGCGCCGAAGGCCGCGGCTTCTGCGCCGGCGTCGATATCAAGGAACTGAACCAGCACCCCGAGAAAATCGTCTCGGTGAACGCCGGCAACTACCGCAGTTTCGAGGCGGTGCATCGCAACCCCTTGCCGGTGATCGTCGCGGTGCACGGCTTCGTGCTCGGCGGCGGCATCGGCCTGGCCGGTGCGGCGGACATCGTCGTCGCCGCCGACAACGCGACGTTCGGCGTGCCCGAAGTCGATCGCGGCGCGATGGGCGGCGGCGCGCATCTGCAGCGGCTGTTCCCGGTGCAGAAAGTGCGGATGATGTATTTCACCGGCGATGCGATCACCGCCGCCGAGGCGCATCGCCTCGGCGCGGTGGAGCGAGTCGTCGCTCCTGATCAGCTGCGTGCGGCCGCGCTGGAAATCGCCGCGAAGATCGCCGCGAAGAGCAGCGCGATGATCCGCCTGGCCAAGGAATCGCTGAACGGCATCGAGGACGGAAACTTAGAGGACAAGTACCGCTGGGAACAGGGCTTCACCTTGCAGGCCTATATGGCCAAGGACTCGGCTGAAACGCGGGCTGCGTTCGTCGAAAAGCGCGATGCGCAGCTCAACAGAACCGAGACCCCATGAGACTGGAGTACACCGAAAAGCAGAAGCGCTTCCGCGCCGAGGTGCGCGAGTGGCTCGCCGGGCATGTGCCGCGCGAACCGCTGCAGAGCTTCGACACCGAGCCAGGTTTCGCCCAGCACCGCGCCTGGGAGCGCGAGCTGTCGACCGTCGGATACTCCGCGGTCACCTGGCCGAAAGAGGTCGGCGGCCGTGGTACCGACCTGATCGAGTGGCTGATCTTCGAAGAAGAATACTGGGCAGCCGGCGCGCCGCTGCGTGTCAATCAGAACGGTATTTTCCTGCTCGCGCCGACGCTGATGGAATACGGTACCGAGGCGCAGAAGCGCAGCATCCTGCCGCGCATGGCGACCGCCGAAGACGTCTGGGCGCAGGCCTGGTCGGAGCCCGGTGCCGGCTCCGATATGGCGGCGATCCGCAGCCGCGCGGTACGCGACGGCGACCACTATGTGATCAGCGGCCAGAAGACCTGGTCGACGCGCGCGGTGTGGGCCGATTGGGCTTTCGGGCTGTTCCGCACCGAGGAGGGTTCGCAGCGCCATCACGGCCTGACTTTCATCCTGTTCCCGCTGAACCTGCCGGGTATTACGCGCCGGCCGATCCGCCAGCTCAACGGCCTGCCGGGCTTTGCCGAAATCTTCATGGACGAGGTGCGCGTGCCGGTGTCCAATCGTCTGGGCGACGAAGGTGCAGGCTGGAGCATCGCGATGGCAACGGCCGGCTTCGAGCGCGGCCTGATGCTGCGCTCGCCGGCGCGTTTCCAGCAGACCGCGCGGCTGCTCACCGATCTGCTGCGCCGCAATCCGGAGCGCGCCGCGGCCGACCCGAGCCTGCGCGACGCGGTCGTCGAGAGCTGGATGGGCGCGGAGGCCTACACGCTGGCCACGTATCGCACGGCGTGCCGGCTGGCCAAGGGTGGCCACATCGGCGCCGAGGCCAGCACCAACAAGATTTTCTGGTCCGAGCTCGATCTGCATATGCACGAGACCGCGATGCGCATTCTCGGCACGCGCGGCGAACTGATGCCCGAGGCACCGGACGCTGCGGGTATCGGCAACTGGCTCGACGGCTTCCTGTTCGCGCAGGCCGGGCCGATCTACGCCGGCACCAACGAGATTCAACGCAACATCATCGCCGAGCGCATGCTCGGATTGCCGAGATAGCATGAGCCTGATCGTAGCCACTGTAGGAGCGGGTCATACCCGCGACTGTACCGGCGGGGTCTCAGTCGCGGGTACGACCCGCTCCTACAGTTCCAGTATCAAGCTTGTGTTCGGTTAACCCATGGATTTCACTTTCGACGACCAGCAGCTCGCTTTCCGCGACGCGATCCGCAAGTTCCTGATGGTGGAAGCGGCGCCGGAATGGCTGCGTGAAATCTGGGAGACGCACAGCGGCCGTTCCGCCGAACTGCGCGGCAAGCTCGCCGACCAGGGCCTCACCGCGCTGTCGGTGCCCGAGGAATTCGGCGGCATCGGCCAGAACGATTTGGACTGGATACTGGTCCACCAGGAGCTCGGCTACTACGCGATCCCGGACTCGCTGACCGACACCGCCTACCTCGGCGTCTATCTGCTGAAGAAGATGCCGTCGGACGTCGCACTGAAACGCAAGTGGCTGCCGCTGATCGCGGAGGGCCGTGCGCGTATCGCCGTCGGCCATCCGCTGAACCCGCTGGTTGCCGACGCCGAAATGGCCGATCTGCTGCTGCTGCATTTTGATGGCGAAGTGCACGCACTGACGCAGGATCGGGTCAGGCTCACGCTCAACCCGAGCATCGACATGTCGCGCCGCCTGTACCGGATCGAGTGGACACCGACGCGCGAGACCCGCGTGTGCCCGGCCTCCGCGGGCCGTGATCTGTGGGACGGTGTGCTGAACCGCGGCGCGCTGGCCGTCGCCGCGCAATTGCTCGGGCTGACCCACCGCATGCTCGATCTGGGCGTCGATCATGCCGCGCAGCGCAAGCAGTTCGGCAAGCCGGTGGGTACGTTCCAGGCGGTCAAGCACCATCTGGCCGACGTCGCCGTGAAAGCCGAATTCACCGAGCCGGTGGTTCATCGAGCGGCCTATGCGGTGTCGCAGGAGTTGCCGCAGCGCGCCGCCTTCGTGTCGCAGGCCAAGCTGGCAGCCGGTGAAGCAGCGCGGCTCGCGGCACGCCGCAGCCTCCAGGTGCACGGCGCGATGGGCTACACCTGGGAAGCCGATCTGCAGATGTTCATGAAGCGCGCCTGGGCGCTTGACAATGCTTACGGCGACCGCATTTTCCACAAGCAGCGCGTCGCCACCCTGGTGCTGGGCGAGGGCGCTACTCTCGGCCCAGGCGAGACTTTCGCCGGCCGCTGCGACAAACCACTAAAGGGAATCCATCATGGCTGAAGCCTATATCGTCGACGCGATCCGCACGCCCACCGGCAAGCGCAAGGGTACGCTGGCGAACATTCATGGCGCCGACCTCGGCGCGCACATTCTGAAAGCGCTGGTGCAGCGCAACGCCATCCCGGCCGACGATTACGACGACGTGATTTTCGGCTGCCTGGATGCGATCGGCCCGCTGGCCGGCAATATCGCGCGCACCAGCTGGCTCGCCGCCGGCCTGCCGCTGCATGTGCCCGGCGTGACCATCGACCGCCAGTGCGGCAGCTCGCAGCAGGCGGTACATTTCGCCGCGCAGGCGGTGATGAGCGGCACCCAGGACGTGGTCGTCGCCGGCGGCGTGCAGACGATGACGCAGATCCCGATCAGCTCGGCGATGATCGCGGCGCAGCCGCTGGGATTCTCCGATCCGTTCTCGGGCAGCAAGGGCTGGGCCCTGCGCTTCGGCACGCAGCCGGTGTCGCAGTTCGTCGGCGCGCAGATGATCGCCGACAAATGGGAAATCTCGCGCGACGACATGGAGCGTTTCTCACTGGAGAGCCATGTGCGCGCGCGCCGTGCTATCGCCGAGGGCCGCTTCAAGCGTGAGATCATTCCGATCAACGGCCTGGAGCATGACGAGACCACGCGCGATACCTCGATCGAGCAGATGCAGAAGCTCGAGCCGCTGGCGCCGGGCGGCACGATCACCGCCGGCGTGTCGAGCCAGACCGGTGATGCCTCGTCGGCGGTGCTGGTGGTGTCGGAAGCGGCACTGAAGCGCTACGGCCTGAAACCGCGTGCGCGTATCCACCACATCAGCGTGTACGCCGACGATCCGATCTTCATGCTGACCGCGCCGATCCCGGCGACGCGTGTCGCGCTTCAACGCGCCGGCATGACGATGAACGACATCGACCTGGTCGAGATAAACGAGGCCTTCGCGCCGGTGGTGCTGGCCTGGTTCAAGGAAACCGGTTATTCCCCGGCAAAAACCAATGTCAACGGCGGCGGCATCGCGCTGGCGCATCCGCTGGGCGCGACCGGCGCCAAGCTGATGACGACCTTGCTGCACGAGCTGGAACGCACGGGTGGCCGCTACGGTTTGCAGACGATGTGCGAAGGCGGCGGCGTGGCCAACGTGACGATCATCGAGCGGCTGTAGCACGAGACCGATTGCTGATCGTAGGTTGGGGTGAGCGCAGCGAACCCCAACATTCGTCCGCGCCGACGTTGGGGTTCACGAAATTCACCCCCAACCCACGAATTCGAGAAAGGGCATCGAATGGGCATCTGCAGCAAGCGCAACATCATCGTCACCGGCGCCGGCGGTGGTCTCGGCCGCGCCTATGCGCTGGCGCTCGCAGCCGAAGGCGCCGGCGTCATCGTCAACGATATTCGCAGTGAAGCCGCGGACGCGGTCGTGGCCGAAATAACAACCGCCGGCGGCCAGGCCGTCGCCAGCGCCGACGACATCACCAGCATGGCTGGCGCCGAGGCGATCGTCGCCGCCGGCGTGAACGCCTTCGGTGACGTGCACGGCGTGGTCAACAACGCCGGCATCGTCCGCGACCGCATGTTCGCGTCGCTGAGCGAAGACGACTGGGACCTGGTGGTGAAGGTCCATCTGAAAGGCCATTTCTGCATCGCCAACACGCTGGTGCGTCGCTGGCGCGACCAGGTCAAGGCCGGCAACAAAGTTGATGCGCGCATCATCAACACCAGCTCCGGCGCCGGCCTGCAGGGCTCGGTCGGGCAGAGCAATTATTCGGCGGCCAAGGGCGGCATCGCCGCGCTGACCCTGGTGCAGGCGGCGGAACTGGCGCGCTACGGCGTCACCGCCAATGCACTGGCGCCGGCCGCGCGCACCGGCATGACCGAGAAGGTGTTCGCCGACATGATGAAGCGCAAGGACGGCGAGACTTTCGACTACTACGATCCGGCCAATGTCGCGCCGCTGGTGGTCTGGCTGTGCAGCCCCTTGTCGAAGGACGTGAGCGGCCGAGTGTTCGAAGTCGAAGGCGGCAAGTTGTCGATCGGCGAGGGCTGGCATACCGGCGCCGTCGCCGACAAAAAGGCGCGCTGGAATCCGGCTGAACTGAGCGAGGTCGTCGCCGGCCTGATCGAGCGCGGCCTCAAGCCGCAGAAAGTCTACGGCACGTGAGTGTGCTGGCCGCGGATGATCCCGCCGCCTATCGCTATCGTCGTCTCATCGGATGAAGAGCCCGCAGGATCGCGGCCGAATAATGAGGATCATCCGAAACCCCGGGGCTGCGGCCGCATCGCCGCGCCCGCAGCCGCAAGCCGACCGTGAACCTGAGCCTGAGCAACGACCAGCAGATGATCCGCGACGCGGCCGAGAGCTTCCTGGCCGCTGTCAGCGACAGCGCGGCCGTGCGCCGCGCGATGGACAGCCCCCAGGGCTATGACGAGACGGTGTGGCTGCGCATTGCCTCCGAACTCGGCTGGTGTGCGCTGGCGATCCCGGAAAGTTTCGGCGGGCTCGGCCTCGGGCCTGTCGAGCAGTCGCTGGTGATGGAGAGCATCGGCCGGCATCTGCTGTGCGCGCCGTATTTCTCGACCGCGGTGCTGGCCGCGACCCTGCTCGACGCGCTCGGCTGCGATGTGGCGCGTGAAAGCCTGCTGCCGAAGATCGCGCAAGGCAGCCTGCGCATCAGTGCGCCGCTGCCGGCCGAGGTCGACTGGAGACGCGCCGGTGATCGCGTCGCGGCGACATCGCAGGGAGCGCAATGGCGGCTCAGCGGCAGCGTCGCGCGGATGCCGGATGCTGCTGGTGCCGACACGCTGCTGGTGCTGGCGGCGTGCGCGCAGGACGTCGGCCTGTTCGCGGTCGATGCCGGCGCGGCCGGTGTCGCGATCCGGCCGCTGCAGACCTGGGACGGCACGCGGCGCCTGGCGGCGGTGGAGCTGAGCGGCGTGATCGCGCAGCGGCTAGACGATCCGTCCCGCGCGGCCGACGGCTATCGCAAGGCCGCGGCGCTGGTCAGGCTGTATCTGGCCGCCGAAGCCCTCGGCGGCGCGCAGCAGTGCCTCGATCTGACGGTGCGCCATGTCGGCGAGCGCCGGCAGTTCGGCCGTGTCGTCGGCGCTTTTCAGGCGGTCAAGCATCGCTGTGCCGAGATGATGGTGAAGATCGAGGCGCTGCGCTCGGCAGTTGCCGGCGCCGCGGCGTTTGCCGCGGCCAGCGATGATCCTGCCGCGCTCGAGGCCGAGTGCGCGATGGCGCGGGCGCTGTCGATCGACACTTATTTCTTCTGCGCCGCCGAGGCGATCCAGTTGCACGGCGGCGTCGGCTTCACCTGGGACTACGATCCGCAGCTGTACTTCAAGCGTGCCCAGGCGAGCGCGCATTGGCTGGGGACCGCGGATGCGCTGCGGGAGCAGATCGCGGCGCACATCTTGTCCCCTCTCCATGAACCTTGCGCAGACCGTAGGGCGGGTCTTGACCCGCCGCTTTTGCCCGGGCTTGACGACGGCGGGTCACGACCCGCCCTACGCGGGTTCAGGGTCCGCGAGGAACACGGGGCTAGCCAGGAACTGGCACTCGCAGACCGAGCGCTGGGTAAGGGAAGAGGCGAAGACGAAAGTTTCCGCAACGAAATTGCGTCGTGGATGTACCAGCATCTGAGCGGCCGCTACGCCTCGCTGAAACACCGCGGCGGCCCCGGCGACGAGGAAGCCGATCCGGCGCTGCGCAAGCAATGGGAGCGCGAACTCGCGGCCGGCGGCTGGACCTGTGTCGGCTGGCCGGCCGAGGCCGGTGGCCGCGCGCTGCCGATCGCGCAGCAGGTGATCTTCTTTGAGGAATACGCGCGCGCCGGCGGCCCCGGCCGCATGGGCCACATCGGCGAAGGCCTGATCGGCCCGACCCTGATCCGGTTCGGCAGCGCGGCGCAGCAGCAGCGCTTTCTGCCGGAAATCGTCGCTGGCCGCGAGTTCTGGGCGCAGGGATATTCGGAGCCGAATGCGGGCTCCGACCTGGCCAATGTGCAGACCCGCTGCTGGCAGATCGAGGACGGTTCCTGGCGCGTGTCCGGCCAGAAGATCTGGACCTCGCTGGCGCACCAGTCCGACTGGATCTTCGTGCTCGCGCGCAGCGAGCCCGGCTCGCGCGGCAGCAAGGGCTTGAGCTTTCTGCTGCTGCCGCTGAAGCAGCCGGGCATCGAGATCCGGCCGATCCGTCAGCTCGGCGGCGGCGCGGAATTCAATGAAGTGTTCTTCGACGAGGCGGTTGCCGAAGCCGGCCACATCGTCGGCGCGCCCGGCGACGGCTGGCGCGTCGCGATGGCGCTGCTCGAGGCCGAGCGCGGCGTGTCGACCTTGGGCCAGCAGATGCATTTCGCTCACGAGTTCGAGCTGGTGGTTCAGGCGGCGCGCGACGCCGGCCGCGTTGACGATCCGCTGCTGCGCCAGCGGCTGGCGCTCGCCTGGTCGGGCCTGCGCGTGATGCGCTACAACGCGCTGCGCATGCTCGGCAGCGGCGCCGATCCCGGCTTGAAGCGCGAGGCGCTGATCTACAAATACTACTGGTCCAACTGGCATCGTGATCTCGGCAAGCTCGGCATGGACGTGCTCGGTGTAGCGGCCGACGAGCTCAGCGACGACGATGCGATCCGTCCGCTGCAGCAGCTGTTTTTCTTCTCGCGCGCCGACACGATCTACGCCGGCACCAACGAGATCCAGCTGAACCTGATCGCGGAGCGCGGCCTGGGCTTGCCGCGCGAAGCGCGCCCTCTCCCCCCGCTCTGCGGGACCCTCTCCCAGGAGAGGGAAAAGCCGGAGTGTGTTGCCGTGACTGTGAACGCAGATGGCGGTTTCGAGCACGGGGTCGAGTAGCGATGAGCCTACAACAGCCTGAGTATTTCCCCTCTCCTGGGAGAGGGTGGCGCGCAGCGCCGGGAGAGGGAGAGGGCCCGTGAAGCAAGCACCACCACCCAATGCGCCCTGCGGCTTGCTCCGCGGCCAATCCATCCTGATCACCGCCGCCGCCGGCGGCGGCATCGGTTTTGCCACCGCGCAACGCTGCCTCGCCGAAGGTGCGCGCGGCATCGTCGTGGCCGACATCCATCCGCGGCGCACCGAAGAAGCCGCGGCAAAGTTGAGAGCCGAGTTCCCCGATCGCCTGGTGCTGCATCAGCTCGCCAACGTGAGCCAGGAGGCCGAGGTGCAGGCGCTGGTTGCATTCGCCGAAGACCAGCTCGGCGGCGTCGACGTGCTGGTCAACAACGCCGGGCTCGGCGGCAGCAGTCTGCTGGTCGACATGAGTGACGAGGAATGGAGCAAGGTGCTCGACGTGACCCTGACCGGCACGATGCGGATGACGCGCGCGATGCTGCGCAGGATGCAGCCGCGCGGCTGCGGCGCGATCGTCAACAACGCTTCGGTGCTCGGCTGGCGCGCGCAGAAGGAGCAGGCGCACTACGCGGCGGCGAAAGCCGGCGTGATGGCGCTGACGCGCTGCGCGGGGCTCGAGGCCGCCGACTTCGGCATCCGCATCAACGCGGTGTCGCCGTCGATCGTGTTTCACGAGCATCTGCGCAGGACCTCGCCGGTGGAGCTGCTGGAGGAGCTTGCCGGCCGCGAGGCCTTCGGCCGCGCAGCCGAAGCCTGGGAGATCGCCAATGTGATCGTGTTCCTGGCTTCGGACTATGCGTCGTATCTGGTGGGTGAAACGATCTCGGCGTCGAGCCAGCGTGCCTAGAAACCTAAATCCTCAGCTGTAGGAGCGGGTCATACCCGCGACTGTGCCGGTGCAGCCTCAGTCGCGGGTATGACCCGCTCCTACAGTTGCGTAACCAGGAGCCGTTCATGAGCAAACCGGTTTTCACCACCATCGACGAAGTCCTCGCCGGCGTCGGCGCCCGGCTCGGCACCAGCGACTGGCTGACGGTCACGCAGGATCGCGTCAATCTTTTTGCCGATGCCACCGACGATCACCAGTGGATCCACGTCGATGCCGAGCGCGCGAAAGACAGCGAATTCGGCGGCACCATCGCGCACGGCTTTCTGACGCTGTCGCTGGCCGCGCGCTTTGCGCTGGAGATCATCGACATCCGGTTCAGGCACGGCCTGAACTACGGCATGGACAAGGTGCGCTTTCCGATGCCGGTCAGGGTCGGCAGCCGCATCCGCGGCAGCGGCGAAATCGCCGCGGCGGAGAGAACCAAAGACGGCGGAGTGCAGGTGAATCTGCGCATCACTGTCGAGATCGAGCACCAGGCCAAGCCGGCCTGCGTGATCGAGTGGATCAATCGCTATTACTTTTGATTGAAGGAACTCAAATGACCGAAGCCGTCATCGTATCTGTCGCCCGCACGCCGATCGGCCGCGCCTTTCGCGGCGCCTTCAACGACACCGAGGCGCCGGTGCTCGGCGGCCACGTGGTCCGCGCGGTGGTCGCGCGTGCCGGCGTCGATGCGGCTGAGGTCGACGACGTGATTCTGGGCTGCGCCGCGCAGCAGGGCAGCCAGGGCTACAACCTCGGGCGCCTGTGCGCGACTGCCGCCGGCCTGCCGAACTCGGTCGCCGGCATGAGCCTGGACCGGCAGTGCGGCTCGGGCATGCAGGCGATCGCGATCGGCGCCAAGAACATCATCGCCGGCGAACAGAGCGTGGTGATCGCCGGTGGTCTGGAGTCGATTTCGCTGGTGCAGAACGCGCACAAGAACCGCTACCGCGCGGAGTCCGAGGCGGTGCTCGCGGCCGATCCGACTGCCTACATCCCGATGATCGAAACCGCCGAGCTGGTTGCGCAGCGTTACGGCATCACGCGGCTTGCGCAGGACGAGTATTCCTGGCAGAGCCAGCAGCGCACCGCCGCCGCACAGCAGGCCGGACGCTTCGATGCCGAGATCCTGCCCTTGCCTTCGGTCAAGCAGCTCTACGACAAGGAGGGCAAGCCCACCGACAAGCAGAGCGTGCTGCTGGAAAAAGACGAGGGCAACCGTCCCGAGACCACGCTGGAGAGCCTTAGCGCGCTCAAGCCGGTATGGAAGAACGGACGGTGGGTGAAGGAAGGCCAGTTCATCACTGCCGGCAATGCCTCGCAGCTGTCCGACGGCGCTGCCGCGGTGCTGATGATGAGCGGCGACGACGCCCGTGCGCGCGGACTGACACCGCTGGGCATCTATCGCGGCATCGCGGTTGCCGGCTGCCGCGCCGACGAGATGGGCGTCGGCCCGGTGTTCGCGGTGCCCAAACTGCTGGCTCGTCACGGGCTGAAAGTGTCCGACATCGGCCTGTGGGAACTCAACGAGGCCTTCGCCAGCCAGGTGCTGTATTGCCGCGACCAGCTAGGCATCGCGCAGGACAGGCTCAATGTCGACGGCGGCGCGATCAGCATCGGCCATCCGTTCGGCATGTCCGGCGCACGCATGGTGATGCACGCGCTGATCGAGGGCCGGCGTCGCGGTGAACGCTATGTCGTGATCACGATGTGCATCGGTGGCGGCATGGGCGCCGCGGGGCTGTTCGAGATTCCGGCGTAGGGCCAAGCAAAACGTAGGTCGGCAATCCCTTGTCGACATCAGCAAGGGCGTAGGTTGGGGTGAGCGCAGCGAACCCCAACGGTATGCCGCGCCGATGTTGGGGTTCGCTGCGCTCACCCCAACCTACTCAGCCGGCTGCGGATCTCTCCTCGAACATCAGCAGGCATTTCGGGAGGTCGCCACCATAAATCGGCGTGCTGCCTGCTTTAACGCGTATGGATGAGGTCAGTGCCCCGGCCAGCGGCCAGGATAGTGCCATGCAAGGGAAGCCGGCACAGATCGGCGATCTTGAGAACGAGGAGATTCACTGATGGCCCGTACTGCGAACCTGCTGGTGACGTCGCGCCATCCGCAGACTCTGCCGCGCGAGGACTTTGCCGTCGATGCGCGCATGCAGGCGGCTTCTGTCGCTGCCAACGCCGGCTCGCCCGGACTGCTCAGCGGCTGGCCTGCTTTGCTGCTGGCACTGATCGTCGCCGCTGCCGCGGTCTACTCGTTTTCGCATCGGCCCTTGCCACCGTTCCCGCAGACCATGACCAAGGCCGACGGCCTGCTGGTCACCGGGCTCGCGCAATCCGGCGAGCGCCGCATCGCGGTCGGTGAACTCGGCCGCATCCTGATCGCCGACGCAGCCAGCGGCCCCTGGCGCGAGGTCAGCGTCAGGCCGCAGCGCGGCTCCACGTTTACCCGCGTGATCTTCACCGGCGCCGACACCGCGATCGCGGTCGGTCACGACGGCTGGATCGTGCGCAGTACCGATCGTGGCGAAACCTGGAACGAGGTGGTCTTCGATCCGGAGCGCGGCGAAGCGCTGCTCGGTGTCGCCGGGCCCTTCGATGGCAAGCTCTACGCGTACGGCGCGTTCGGCCAGTACCTGGTGTCGGGCGACAGCGGCCAGACCTGGCTGCACGAGCAGCACGCCGCGATCGGCGACCGCCACCTCGCGGCGATGACCCAGGCCCGGGACGGTGCGCTGCTGATCGTCGGCGAAACCGGCCTGATGGCGCGCAGCACCGATCAGGGCGCGACCTGGGCCAAGCTGCCCGAGGTCTACAAGGGATCGTTCTACGGCGTGCAGCGGCTGCCCGACGACGCGCTGCTGGCTTTCGGCATGCGTGGCAATGCCTTCCTGAGCGTCGATGACGGCAAGCACTGGACGCGCAGCGAGGTGCCCGGTGGCCTGTCGCTGTACGACTCGATGATCGACAACGACGGCGCCGTGATCCTGGTCGGCGAGAACAGCAGCGTGTTCCGCTCCACCGACAACGGCCGGCACTTCAGCATGATGATGGAAGGCGACCGCAAGCGTTACGCCAGCGTGCTGCCGCTGAGCGGCGGCAAGGGCTGGCTGGTAGCCGGTGAAGCGGGCATCGGCCTGCAGAACGAGCCCGGCGATGTCGCCGCCAAGGCCGATACCAGGGCTGCGCAGGGCGTGCAGCGATGAGTGCAGCGGCAGGCGGCGTCATCGATCGCATCGTAGAAAAAACCGTCAACCAGTTCGCCGATCTGCTGATCGGTCTGCGCGATCTGTGGTCGGTGATCTTCGCGGCGATGACGCTGTTCTTCGCCTACAGCGCGACCCATGTGCAGCTCGACCCGGGGTTTCTGAAGCTGATCCCGGTGCAGCATGAATACATGCGCACGATGATGTACTACATGAAGGATTTCTCCGGCGCGAACACGCTGCTGGTGAATCTGCGCTGGAAAGGTGACGGCGACATCTACAACCCCGAATTCATGAAGGCGATGCAGGAGGCCACCGACGAGGTCTTCTTCATCCCCGGCATCAATCGCACCAAGGTCTCGTCGATCTTCACACCGAACACGATCTACCTCGAGATCACCGAAGACGGCTTCAATGGCGAACCGGTGGTGCCGGCGCGCTTTTCGGCGACGCCGGAAGAGCTGGCCAAGGTGCGTCACAACGTCGGCCTGTCCGGACAGATCGGCCTGATCGTCGCCAACGACGGCAAGAGCGCGCTGATCCGCGCCGACCTGCAGGACTTCGACCCGAATGCACCGGTCGACAAGCAGCGCGTCGACTACTGGGAAGTGCAGAAAAAACTCGAGGACATCCGCCACAAGTTCGAGCGCGGCAACGTCGAGGTCAACATCATCGGCTTCGCGCGCCTGCTCGGTGACGTGATCTACGGCCTGATCGGCGTGTTCGCGTTCTTCGGTCTGGCGTTCACGATCACGGTGGCGCTGCTGTTCTGGTACACACGCTCGGTGAAGATGACGGTGACCGCGGTGATCGTCGCGCTGCTGCCGGTGCTGTGGCTGATCGGGATACTGCCGTTGATCGGTTTCGGTATCGACCCGATGTCGATCCTGGTGCCGTTCCTGATCTTCTCGATCGGGGTATCGCACGCGGTGCAGATGACCAATGCCTGGCGCCAGGAAGTCTGTAGCGGCGCCAGTTCGATCACCGCTGCTCACTCGGCGTTCCGCAAGCTGTTCGTGCCCGGCGCGGTCGCGCTGCTGACCAATGCGCTGGGCTTCGCGGTGATCATGTTCATCGACATCCCGATCGTGCACGAGCTCGGTATCACCGCCTGCCTGGGCGTGCTGCTGATGATCATCACCAACAAGATGATCCTGCCGATCATCCTGAGCCACGTCACGCTCGAGGCCTCGAGCTGGAAGAAGTCCACGCGCAGCGATTCACCGCGCATGGCGAAGATGTGGCGCGGCATCGCGCGCTGCGCCGATCCGCGCTATTCGCTGTGGGTGTTCGGTGCCTGCCTGCTGCTGCTGGGTGTCAGCACCGTGCTGTCGCGCGGCCTGGTGATCGGCGACACCGGCCGCGGCGCGCCGGAGCTGCGTGCGGACTCGCGCTACAACTACGACGATCGCGTCATCAACGACAGCTACAACATCGGCACCGACGTGCTGACGGTGATCGTCGAGGCACCGGATTTCCAGGGCGATTCCTGCCTGCAGTATCCGGTGATCAATCTGGTCGACCGCTTCGAGCTGTTCCTGCACGGCGTTGCCGGCGTGCAGTCGGTGACCAGCGCGGCCGGCATCGGCAAGCTGGTGATCAGCAGCTTCAACGAGGGCAATCCGCGGATGCGCGCACTGCCGCGTTCCGAGGTCGGGCTGTCGACCGGATCACGCGGCTTCGATCCGAACCTGGGCATCAACAACGAGAGCTGCCGCGCGATCCAGGTGATGATCTTCATGAAGAACCACGAGGGCGCGACGATCGCCCACGTGATCTCCGAGATCAAGCGCTTCATCGCGCTGAACCCGACCGCCGGCGTGAAGCTGCGCCTGGCCTCCGGCAACGTCGGCGTGATGGCCGCGACCAACGAAGCGGTGTCGGCCGCCGAAGTGCGCATGCTGCTGGCGATCTTCGGCGCGCTGACGCTTCTGTGCCTGATCACGTTCCGCAGTTGGCGCGCGGTGCTGTGCGTGATCGCGCCGCTGGCGATCGTGTCGATTTTCTGCAACGCGCTGATGGCCACGCTCGGCATCGGCCTGAAAGTCGCGACCCTGCCGGTGATCGCACTCGGTGTCGGTGTCGGTGTCGATTACGGCATCTACCTGTTCGAGCGTATCCAGCACCATATGCGCGACGAGGGCGTGAGCTTCTGCGCTGCGTTCGAGAACGCGATGCGCGAGCGCGGCAGCGCGGCGGTGTTCACCGCGATCACGATGGCGGTCGCGGTCGGCACCTGGACCTTGTCGGCGCTGAAGTTCCAGGCGGACATGGGCCTGCTGCTGTCCTTCATGTTTCTGGTCAATATGCTCGGCGCGATCTGCCTGCTGCCGGCTATGGGCTCTTGGCTTTTCCGCGCCAGCGGCGGCAAGCCAGTGCAGCCGGTGGTTCCCGCGGAGCCGGCGCGGAGTTTTTCGTAGGTCGGCAATCCTTTGCCGACGTGAGGCTTCGATTGCGCATTGACCGTACACGTCGGCAAGGGATTGCCGACCTACGTTCAGCTGTCCGATTCCTCGTCCCGATTCGCTCGCACCTTGCCCGGTCCTACGCCGTCCACGCGCTTGAAGAAGCGCCGGAACGCGGCCTCGCTGCGGTAGCCCATCATCTCGGCGATCGATGCGACCGAGTAGCGGCGGTTTTTCAGCAGCCGGCGCGCTTCGGTCGCGCGCCAGTTGGACAGGTACTGGATCGGTGGCTGGCCGACGGTTTGAGTGAACAGCTCGGCGAACGCGGTGCGCGACATGCCGGCGACCTGGGCCATGGACTGGATCGTCCACTCGTCACCGGGCCGCTCATGCACCGCCGCCAGCGCTTTCGACAGACGCACATCGGTCAGCGCGGCGAGCAGGCCGCGCGGCTCGCCGGCGCTGCGCACGTATTCGCAGACCGCCATCGTGAACAGCGAGTCCGCGAGCTTGTTCTGCACCATCTGCCGGCCCCAGCGCCGGTCGGTGCTGGTCGCGACCAGCATGTCGGCGAGTTGGCGGAACGCGCCGCTGCTTTGCGCGGCGCGGACGATGAAACAGGGCGGCAGCGCGGTGAAGATCGGGTTGCGCATGCCCATGATGAATTCCAGCTCGCCGCACAGCATCGAGGTGCCGGCGTCCTCGCTGGGCTCCGGCAGATGCGGATCGCGCGAGGCCGACAGCGAATGCCGCGTGCCGGTCGGGAACACGATCAGGTCGCCGCGGAACAGCTGCTCGGGTGATGCCAGTGCACTGCCGCTGACCCAGCACCCGCCATCGGTGATCAGGTGGAACTGGCCGAAGCGCGTCGCCGGCTCCTGTTCGAACCAGGTGCCGCAGTAGCGCACGTTGGCGGTGATCTCCACGCGCAGCTGGTAGGAACTGAGCACCGCCTCCAGCACGCTGTCGACGGACTGGGACGTGTCTTCTGCTGCGGGCCTGGGTTTGTGCTCCATCGGCTGAATGCTAGAGCACCCGCCTGCCGGCGACCATGCCGGATCGGAGGCGGCTTATGCCCGGTCGTCCGGGGCGCCGCGACCGGGACTGTGCCGGTTCAGATCTCGAACGCGAGTTCCGGCAGATTCAGGTCGGCCTGAGAGCTGCGGACCGGGGGCAGGTCGACTTCGGCCATCACCGAGCGGTCGACATGGCCGGCCGCGATTTCCTTCAGCGAGATCACCGTCGACTTGTGGTCTTCCCAGGGCACGTGCGGCATCGCGCCGCGTGCCAGCTGGCGAGCCCGCTTGGCAGCGACCTGACACAGTTCGAACTGGTTGGGGATGATGTGCAGACAGTCTTCGATGGTGACGCGTGCCATGGGAGTTTCCGAGTACGCCGCAAGAGCACGGTCCGCCACTATAGGCGCTTCGGTCCGCTTGCGTTTTCGGCCGCCGGACGGTAGGGCATATTGCGGGAACGGGCGGCTGTATCGGTTGCGATGGCGAAATACGAACATTCCGGCACCGCAACCGGAGCCATCCATGAATTCTCTGCCCGCATCCGTCATTACGATGTACCGCGCCCTGGTCGGTGCAGCCGAGCGCCTGAGCTGGCTGGCGCCGCTGCTGATGCGACTCGTGTTCGGCTACTTCTGGCTGGAAACCGGCTGGGCCAAGCTGCACAACCTCGACGGTTTTACCGAGCGTTTCATCAGCTGGGGCATCCCGTTCCCGGCGTTCAGCGCGGGCCTGAGCGCCTGGGCCGAGTTCATCGGCGGCGGCCTGATGATGGCCGGCCTGGCGACGCGCGCGACGATGGTCGCGATGATCGTCAACATGCTGGTGGCGATGGCCCTGGTGGTGCTACCGACGATCAGTACCCTGGACGAATTCGTCGAACTCGACGAGACGATCTACGTGCTGGCGCTGTTCTGGCTGCTGATGGCAGGGCCGGGGAAGGCGAGCCTGGATCATCTGATCGCGAAGCGGCTCGAAGCTTGAATCGCGGAACTGTAGGAGCGGCTCTTAGCCGCGATTGTGCACTTGCAGGCGTCAATCGCGGCTAGCAGCCTGTCGGGCTTACGCCCCTCCTACAGGGGGACTTCGAAGGAGGGGCGCAAGCCCAATGGCACTACCTTAGGAAGAAAATCCCCTCTCCCGCCTGCGGGAGAGGGTGGCGCGGAGCGCCGGGTGAGGGGCTTCTTCCCGCCGAACAGCCCCTCATCCGCCCCTTCGGGGCAGCATCGAACGCAAGCGGGAGAAGGGACTGCAACGCTTAAGGTAGTGCCATTGGGATAGCGACCCTCCTCCCTACGCGGTCTCGACCAGCTCGTAACTGTGGGTCACATTGACACCGCCGCGCTTGAGCATGATCGACGCCGAGCAGTACTTGTCGGCCGACAGGTCCACTGCCCGCTTCACCTGGTTTTCGTTCATGCCACGACCCTTGATCACGAATTTCAGATGGATGTCGGTAAACACTTTGGGCTCGGTTTCGGCTCGTTTGCCCTCGACCTCCACATAGCAATCGCTGACCGGCTGGCGCGCTTTTTTCAGGATGTGGACCACGTCGACTGCCGAGCACGAACCCACCGAGAGCAACATCAGCTCCATCGGCCTTGCGCCGAGATTGCGTCCGCCGATATCCGGCGGGCCGTCGATCACGACGGCGTGGCTGCTGCCTGTTTCTCCGATAAACGCCGCGTTCTCGACCCACTTCACTCTTGCGTGCATGAATCTCTCCGGATTTGCTAGGTGGCCTCAGAATTTGATGCTATTTTCCAGCAATAAAAGGGACCGAACCCAATAATTATCGTGGCTAGGGTTTTAGTGATTAAAGGGGTCGTAAATGTTCATGCAGAAGCCGGCCATACGGGCCTTCGTCGCGCAAGCGCACAAGCGTACTTTGCCGCCCAAGCACACCATCATTCACGCGGGCGACGATCCCAAATCGATTTACCTGATTCTGGAAGGCTCCGTCAGTATCCTGCTCGAAGACCCTGACGGTCGCGAGATCGTACTGGCCTATTTGAACTCGGGCTCGTTTTTCGGCGAAATGTGCCTGTTCCCCGATCAGCCCAAGCGCTCGGCGATCGTGCGTAGCCGGATGCCGACGCTGGTCGCCGAGATCGGCTATCAGGCTTTCGATACGTTCGTGCAGAAGAATCCTCAGATCATGTACGAAGTCGCCGGCCAGCTCGCCGCTCGCCTGCGCGATACCAGCCGCCGTGTCGGCGATCTGGCGTTTCTCGACGTCGCCGGCCGGCTCGCCCACGCGCTGCTGGAGCTTTGTCAACAACCGGACGCCTTGCCGCATGCACGCGGCACGGTCATCAAATGCAGCCGCCAGGAACTTGCGCGCATCATTGGTTGCTCGCGCGAAATGGCCGGTCGCGTGCTGAAGAAACTCGAGGAGGACGGCATGTTGCAGGCTCTGGGGCGCAGCACCCTGGTGCTCGGCGTGCAGTGCAAGGTCAAGGAAAGCAGCCGACTCACGCCCAGCCGGCTCGCACCGGCCAAGTGAATCTGCTGTCGCAAATGCCGGCTCAGCCGTCAAGCTGCGCGTAGGTCGGCAATCCTTTGCCGACGTTTTAGCCGATACGCAACCGCGGTCCCACGTCGGCAGAGGATTGCCGAGCTACGAGCGGAAACCTTCGTTACGACGCGATCAGTTTCCGCAGCGCAGCCGCCGGGCTCGGCTGCCGCATCAGCGATTCGCCGACCAGGAAGCGCCGCACGCCGGCTGCCAGTATGCGCTGCACGTCGGCCGCGGTGCCGATGCCGCTTTCGGTCACCACTTCGGCGCTGGCGGGCACGCGATCCAGCAGCTCTAGCGTGGTTTCCAGCCGTGTTTCGAAGGTCCGCAAACTGCGGTTGTTGATGCCCAGCAGATAGTCATCGCCGATCTGTGCGTCCAGAACCTGCTGCAACTCGGCACCGTTGTGAATCTCCACCAGCACGTCGAGCCCCAGCGCTCGCGAAACCTTGTGCAGATCGTGCAGGCGCTGCGGGCTCAGCGCCGCGGCGATCAGCAGCACGCAGTCGGCGCCGATCGTGCGCGCCTGCACGATCTGGATCTCGTCGATCAGGAAATCCTTGCGGATCACCGGCAGCGAACAGGCGCGGCGAGCGGCGATCAGGTACTCGTCGCCGCCTTGAAAGAAGTCGCGATCGGTCAGCACCGACAGGCAGGCCGCGCCGCCGTGCTCGTATTCCAGCGCCAGCCAGCTTGCATCGAAATCGGCACGGATCAGGCCCTTGCTCGGCGAGGCTCGCTTGATCTCGGCAATCACCGCGGGGCCGGCGATGGCCGCGCGCCGCAGCGCGGCCGCGAACCCGCGCGGCGGATCCTGCTCGAGCGCCAGCGCCTCGAGTTTTTCGAGCGTTGTGATCTTGCGCAGATCCGCGATTTCCTCGCGCTTGCGCGCCAGGATGGTGTCGAGAATATCGCGGGTTCCGCTCATGATTTAAGGCCTCCGAGTCGGCGCGAGACGCGCACGTAGTCGTCGAGTTTGTTGCGCGCCGCGCCGCTGGCGATAGCCTGGCGCGCGCGCGCCAGCCCATCGCCGATGTCGCTGGCGACGCCAGCCGCATAAAGCGCTGCGCCGGCATTCAGCGCGACGATGTCGCGTGCCGGGCCGGGCTGATCGTCCAGGGTTTCGAGCAGACGCTTTTTCGACTCGGCGGCGTTGTCGACCCGCAGATTCCGGGTTGCCGACATCGCGATGCCGAAGTCTTCGGGGTGGATTTCGTATTCGCGCACCACGCCATCGCGCAGTTCGCCGACACGCGTTGCGGCGCCCAGTGAAATCTCGTCGAGGCCGTCGCTGCCCCAGACCACCAGTGCGCGTTGGCTGCCGAGCCGCTGTAGCGCGCGTACCTGGATGCCGACCAGATCGACGTGGAACACGCCCATCAGGATGTTCGGCGCATCGGCCGGATTGGTCAGCGGGCCGAGGATGTTGAAGATCGTGCGCGCGCCGAGTTCCTTGCGCACCGGCGCGACGACTTTCATCGCCGGATGATGCCTGGGCGCGAACATGAAGCCGAAGCCGACTTCGGCGATGCAGGCCGCAACCTGCTCGGGCTCCAGCTCGATCATCGCGCCTAGCGACTCCAGCACGTCGGCCGCACCGGATTTCGAGGACACACCGCGATTGCCGTGCTTGGCGACGCGCGCGCCGGCAGCGGCGGCCACAAAGCTCGCCGCGGTGGAGATGTTGAAGGTATGCGCGCCGTCGCCGCCGGTGCCGACCACATCCACGAAATGCGGATCGGGCGGCAGCACGACCTTGCGCGAGAACTCGCGCAGCACGCTGGCGGCGGCGGCGATTTCGCCGATGGTTTCCTTCTTCACGCGCAGGCCGGTGAGCAAGGCCGCGACCATCAGCGGCGACACCTCGCCGCGCATGATCTGGCGCATCAGGTCGATCATCTCGTCATGAAAGATCTCGCGATGTTCGATCGTGCGGGTCAGCGCCTCCTGCGGTGTGATGCTCATCGGCTGCCCTCGATGAAATTCTTCAGCAGCGCGTGGCCGTGCTCGGTCAGGATCGATTCGGGATGAAACTGCACACCCTCGATCGGAAGCGTCCTGTGGCGCAGGCCCATCACCTCGTCACGCGTGCCGTCGGCGTGCTGGGTCCATGCCGTGACTTCCAGCTCTTTCGGGAACGTGCCCTGTTCGACGATCAGCGAGTGATAGCGTGTCGCGGTGTAGGGCGTCGGCAGGTTGCGGAATACGCCTTCGCCGCGGTGGTGCACCAGGCTGGTCTTGCCGTGCATGACCGCGCGGGCGCGACGCACGTCGCCGCCGAAGGCCTGGCCGATGGATTGATGGCCCAGGCAGACGCCGAGAATAGGAAAGCGCCCGGTCTTGCCGAGCTGCTCGATCAGATCCAGGCAGATGCCGGCCTCATTCGGCGTGCAGGGGCCGGGCGACAGCACGATGTGACTGGGCTTGAGTGCGGCGACTTCGTCGACTGTGATCCGGTCGTTGCGGTGCACCTGCACCTCGACGCCGAGTTCGCCGAAATACTGCACCAGGTTGTAGGTGAACGAGTCGTAGTTGTCGATCATGAGCAGCATGAGAGGTCATCCAAAGCAGTGTGGGCTTGGCGCGTCGGCGAGGCTTCGCCGCGACGGCGCTGCGGGCGCTCCAGGAGTTCTGGAGGCGGAGCTTAGGAGTGACGCCAACGATTCATGATGGGGGAACGCATCTGCTAATCGGGTTCGAGCGGCGGCCATTGTAAGCCGATCCGGCGCTCGATTCAGCGCTCCAGCAGCGACGGCGAGGCGCGCTGCGGGCAGTCGCCGCGTTCGCAGACCTTGCAGCCGACGCCGATCGGCGTCGCCGCGCCGGGGTCGGACAGATCCAGGCCGCGTGAATAGATCAGCCGGTGCGCATGGCGCAGATCGCAGCCCAGTCCGACTGCGAAGGTCTTCTGCTGTCGGCCGTAGCCGACCGGGCCGCTGACCACCTGGCGCGCGATCCAGAAGTAGTTGCGGCCGTCGGGCATGCCGGCGATCTGGGTCAGCACGCGCTCGGGTTGGCTGAACGCCTCGTAGACGATCCACAGCGGGCAGCTGCCGCCGACGCGCGAGAAATGGAAGTCGGCGGCCGAATGCCGTTTCGACACGTTGCCGGCGCGGTCGACGCGCACGAAGAAAAACGGCAGCCCCGGCGAGCCCGGCCGCTGCAAGGTCGACAGCCGATGGCAGACCGCCTCAAAACCCACGCCGAAGCGGTTCGAGAGGCGGTCGAGGTCGTAACTGAGTTCCTCCGCCGATTGCAGGAACGGTGCGTACGGCATCACCAGTGCACCGGCGAAATAGTTGGCCAGGCCGATGCGTGCCAGGCGCATCGATTCGGCGCTGCTGAAGCCGCCTTCGCGGATCAGGCCGTCGAGCAGCTGGTTCAGCTCCAGATACGCCAGTTGCACTGCCATCTGGAAGGCCTGCTGGCCGGGCCGCAAGTGGTCGGCCAGCAGCAGCACGCGCGTCGCGGCGTCGAAACGGCGCGCCTTGCTGGCGGTCTCGTCGTCCTGCGCCAGCAGCACGCGCACGCCGTGGCGCTCGTGCAGGCGCTGGCTCAGGCGCGGTGCGACGCCGCCGACCGCGAGCCCGCTTTCGCGGAAGATCGCCTCGGCCATCTCGTCGAGTTCGGCGACGTGGTTGTGGCGGCGGTTCAGGTAATCGCGGACCTCGTCGTGCGCGCCAGGCAGCGCGAACGAGGCCAGCTTGTGGCCGTCGCCGAGGCGCGCCGCCAGCGTGTCGGCGCGCTCGGCGCTGACACGGCTGCGCCGGTGCAGCTCGATCACCGCGCGGGCGATGCCGGGCATGTTCGAGGCCAGCGAGCGCGCTTCGGCCAGCGACGCCGATTCCATGCCGGCATCGGCGAGTACCTCGCGCACCTCGGCGATCAGCTGCGCCTCCTCGTCGTCGGAGAACACCTGCACGTCGACACCGAACTGCGCGTTGATGCGCAGCAGGATCGGCACCGTCAGCGGCCGCTGGTTGTGCTCGATCTGGTTCAAATAGCTCGGCGAAATGCTCAGCGCCCTGGCCAGCGCCACCTGGCTGATGCCGCGCTCTTCGCGCAGCCGCTGCAGGCGCACGCCCATGAAGGTCTTAGCCACGAGCCCGACTCGCCGCGATTTCTTCGCAAAATTTGCAGATTCTCAGTAACACCTTCACAGATCTTTGCATTTTCAGGGCTTTAACTATGGCCAATATTGCGAATAATGCAAAAACAGCCGGCGTCTGACCAGTCGTCATCCGCCGATGCCTGCACACCTGCCCGCGAACCGGAGTCGAAATGTCTGTTGCTGCCGCTGCCAAGCCGCCCACCGTCAAGCTACTGATCGGCGGTGTATGGATCGAATCCAGGACCACGCAGTGGCGCGACGTGATCAACCCGGCGACGCAGCAGGTGCTGGCGCGCGTGCCGTTCGCCACCGCCCAGGAACTCGATGCGGCGGTGGCTTCGGCGAAGGACGCATTCAAAACCTGGCGCAAGACCTCGATCGGCGTGCGCGCGCGCATCTTCCTGAAGTACCAGCAGCTGATCCGCGAGCACATGAAGGAACTCGCCGCGATCCTGACCGCCGAGCAGGGCAAGACGCTGCCCGACGCCGAGGGCGATATCTTCCGCGGGCTCGAAGTGGTCGAGCACGCGGCCAACATCGGCACGCTGCAGATGGGCGAGCTGGCCAACAACGTCGCCACCGGCGTCGATACTTTCAGCTTGCTGCAGCCGCTCGGCGTCTGCGCCGGCATCACGCCGTTCAACTTCCCGGCGATGATTCCGCTGTGGATGTTCCCGATGGCGATCGCCACCGGCAACACCTTCATTCTGAAGCCCTCCGAGCAGGATCCGCTGGTCACGGTGCGCCTGGTCGAACTGGCACTCGAGGCCGGCATTCCCAAGGGCGTGCTCAACCTCGTGCACGGCGGCGAAGCCACCGTCAACGGCATCTGCGATCACCCGGATATCAAGGCGGTTTCCTTCGTCGGCAGTACCAAGGTCGGCACCCACGTGTATCGCCGTGCGACGCTGGCCGGCAAGCGCGCGCAATGCATGATGGGTGCGAAGAATCATGCCGTCGTGCTGCCTGATGCGAACCGCGAGCAGACGCTCAACAATCTGATCGGCGCCGCGTTCGGCGCAGCCGGGCAGCGTTGCATGGCCGCGTCGACACTGGTGCTGGTAGGCGAGTCGCGCGAATGGCTGCCGGCGCTGGTCGAGAAGGCCAGGACGCTGAAGGTCAACGCCGGGTTCGAGCCCGGCACCGATGTCGGCCCGGTGGTGTCCTGCGCGGCACTGGAGCGCGTCTCCGGCCTGATCGAGCGCGGTATTCTGGAAGGCGCCAAGCTCGAACTCGATGGCCGCAATCCCAGCGTGCCGGGCTATGAGCAGGGCAACTTCGTCGGGCCGACGATCTTCAGCGGCGTAAAGCCCGGCATGGCGATCTACGAGCAGGAAATCTTCGGGCCGGTGCTGATCGCGGTTGAAGTGGCAACGCTCGATGACGCGATTCGGCTGATCAACGACAACCCCAACGGCAACGGCGTTGCGTTGTTCACGCAGTCCGGCGCGGCAGCGCGCAAGTTCCAGGAAGACATCGATGTCGGCCAGGTCGGCATCAACGTGCCGATCCCGGTGCCGGTGCCGCTGTTCTCGTTCACCGGTTCGCGCGCCTCCAAGCTCGGCGACCTCGGCCCCTACGGCAAGCAGGTGATCCTGTTCTACACGCAGACCAAGACCGTCACGCAGCGCTGGTTCGACGACAGTACGCTGAGCGTCGGCGTCAATACGACAATTTCGCTGCGCTGAAACAACGATGCTCTCGTTACATCGTCATTCCCGCGTAGGCGGGAATCCAGTTTTGCGGCCCCGCGCTGCCCTTCCATGGATTCCCGCCTGCGCGGGAATGACAGCGATCAAGCGGCGTTGATCTGCCTAGACTCATGAATTTCGACCTCACCGAAGACCAGCTCGCCTACCAGGCCGCCGCGCGCCGCTTTGCGCGCGGTGAAATGGCGCCGCATGCGGCGCGCTGGGATGCCGACAGCGAGTTCCCGCTGGACACGCTGCGACGCGCCGGCGAGATCGGTTTCTGCGGCATCTACACGCCGGACGCGCTCGGCGGCCTGGGCCTGTCGCGGCTCGAGGCTTCGATCATTCTCGAGGAGCTGGCCGGCGGCTGCACCAGCACTGCGGCGTATCTGTCGATCCACAATATGGTCACCGCGCTGGTTGCGGCGCATGCGCCGGCGCGCTTCGCCAGTGAATGGGTGCCGGATCTGGCCAGCGGCAGAAAGCTCGGCAGTTACTGCCTGACCGAAGCCAATGCAGGCTCGGATGCGGCGTCGCTGAGAACCACGGCCGAAAAGCGCGGCGACCGCTACCTGCTCAACGGTAGCAAGGTATTCATCTCGGGCGCTGGTGCGACTGACTTGCTGGTGGTGTTCGCGCGCAGCAACGGCGTCGGGCCCAAGGGCATTTCGACGTTCGCGGTGCCGGCCGATTCCCCCGGCATCAGCTTTGGCAAAAAGGAACACAAGATGGGCTGGAACAGTCAGCCCACGCGTACGATCGCTTTCGACAATGTCGAGGTGCCGGAGTCGCAGCGGCTTGGTGCCGAAGGCGAGGGTTTCGCGATCGCAATGAAGGCGCTCGACGGCGGCCGCATCAACATCGCGAGCTGCTCGATCGGTACCGCGCAGGCGGCGCTGGGACGCACTCAGGAGCATCTGCGGTCGCGCCGCCAGTTCGGCAAGGAGATCGGCCGGTTCCAGGCGCTGCAGTTCCGTCTGGCCGACATGCTCACCGAGCTGGTCGCGGCGCGGCAGATGGTGCGGCTCGCCGCCTGGAAACTCGACACCGGCAGCGTGGATGCAACCGCCTATTGCGCGATGGCCAAGCGCTTTGCCACCGATACCGGCTTCGAGGTCTGTAACCAGGCGCTGCAGCTGCACGGCGGTTATGGTTACAGCCGCGAGCTTCCACTGGAGCGGCATGTTCGCGACAGTCGTGTACATCAGATATTGGAAGGCACCAACGAAATCATGCGGGTGATCGTCGCCCGCGCCATCCTGCGCAGCGGCGCAGCCGAGGAGCTTCGATGAGTCAGAGCCAAGCGGTTTACACCAATTTGAAACTGGAAAAGCGCGGCCATACCGCGATCGTCACGCTGCAGAATCCACCGGCGCATACCTGGACCGCCGACAGCCTCAAGGCGCTGACGCAGCTGGTCAAGGATCTGGACGCGGATCGCGAAATCTACGCGCTGGTGATCACCGGCGACGGCGCCAAGTTCTTCAGCGCCGGCGCCGATCTCAAAGTGTTTGCCGACGGCGACAAGGCGACGGCGCGGGCGATGGCGCGGCGCTTCGGCGAAGCTTTCGAAGCGCTGACGGCTTTCCGCGGCGTCAGCATCGCCGCGATCAATGGCTATGCGATGGGTGGCGGTCTGGAATGCGCGCTGGCCTGCGATATCCGTATCGCGGAAGAACACGCGCAACTCGCTTTGCCGGAAGCAACCGTGGGCTTGCTGCCCTGCGCCGGCGGCACGCAGAACCTGCCCTGGCTGGTCGGTGAAGGCTGGGCCAAGCGCATGATCCTATGCGGCGAGCGCATCGACGCCGTGACCGCCAAAGCGATTGGTCTGGTCGAGCAAGTCGTTGCCGGCGGCGCTGCGCTTGAAGCCGCGATCAAGCTTGCCGAGCGCGTCGCCAGGCAGAGCCCGACCAGCGTTGCAGCCTGCAAGACGCTGATCCAGAGTGCGCGTGGCAATCCGCTGAAGCAGATCCTGCCGATCGAGCGCGAAGTGTTTGTCGATCTGTTCGATACGCAGGATCAGAAGGAAGGCGTCACCGCTTTCCTGCAAAAGCGCAGCGCGGAGTGGCGCAATGCTTGAGTCAAGCGTCGTGTCCGTCACGCCAGAAGTGATCCTGTTCCGCGAAGTGTCGGCCGCGAACGGGCGGCGTATCGGCTACGCGCAGCTCAATGCCGGGAAATCCTTGAACGCGCTGTCGCTGCCGATGATCCGCCTGCTGGATCCGCAGCTGCAGCGCTGGGCCGCAGACCCGGGCATCGCCTGCGTGGTGCTGCACGGTGCCGGCGAAAAAGCCTTCTGCGCCGGCGGCGACGTGCGCAGCATGCACCAGGCGATCGTCGATCATCGGGGCGCGCCGCCGAACCTGGAGAACCTCGCGTTCTTCAGCGAGGAATACCGGCTCGATCATCGCATTCACACGTATCCGAAACCGGTTCTGGTCTGGGGCAGCGGCATCGTGATGGGCGGCGGACTCGGCCTGATGGCGGGCGCGAGCCATCGCGTGGTGACCGGCACCTCGCGCGTCGCGATGCCGGAAATTACCATCGGCCTGTTTCCGGACGTAGGCGGCAGTTATTTCCTCAACCGCATGCCGCGTGCCTTCGGCTTGTTCCTCGCGCTGACCGGCGCGTCGATCAACGGCCACGATCTGCTGGTGACGAGGCTTGCGGATCACTTCGTCGATACGGCCGATCGCAACGAGATTTTCGAACAGCTGGCGACGGTCGCGTGGACCGGCGACACCGCTGCCGACCGCGCAGCGCTGACGGTGCTGCTCCAGGGCTTTTCGGAGCGCGCCGCGGATCGGCTGCCGGCATCGAACCTGCTGAGTCACCAGGCGCTGATCGAACAGCTCACGGCTTCCGATTCGCCGGCGACGGTCTACGCCAATCTCATTAACTACTCCGGCGACGATGTGTGGATCGGCCGTGCGGTCAAGGTGCTGGCGGAGGGTTCCCCGACCACCGCCGCGCTGGTCTGGGAACTGCAGAAACGCGCGAAAGGCTTGAGCCTCGCCGAAGTATTCCGCCTCGAGCTGATCGTGTCGCTGCAGTGCTGCGCGCATCCGGATCTTCGCGAAGGCATACGCGCGCTGCTGATCGACAAGGACAAGCAGCCGCGCTGGACGCCGAGCCGCTACGCCGATCTGAGCCCGGAATGGATCGCCGAACATTTCGTGGCGCCGCCATGGCCCGAAGGCCGGCATCCGCTCGCGGATCTGTAAGCGCGGCCCACTTCGTACAACCAGGAAATCATCATGGCGAACATCGCCTTCATCGGCCTCGGCAACATGGGCGGCCCGATGGCACTGAATCTGATCAAGGCCGGCCACGAGGTCCGCGTCTACGACCTCGCACCGGCAGCGCTGGTGGCCGCAAAAGCCGGCGGCGCGAGTGTTGCCGAGACGCCGGCTGCCGCCGTCGAAGGCGTCGAGTTCGTGGTGTCGATGCTACCGGCCAGCCAGCATGTCGAAGGCCTGTATCTTGGTGGCAATGGACTGCTGGGCGCGATCAGGCCGGGCAGCCTGGTGATCGACTGTTCGACGATCGCGCCGGCTGCGTCGCGCAAGGTCGCGCAAGCCGCGAAAGCGCTCGGCATCTCCTTCATCGATGCGCCGGTTTCCGGCGGCACCGCGGGTGCGGCGGCCGGCACGCTGAGCTTCATCGTCGGCGGCGCGGCCGAGCTGCTGGAGCGGGCGCGGCCGCTGTTGGGCGCGATGGGCAAGAACATTTTCCACGCCGGCGACAACGGCGCCGGCCAGGTCGCCAAGATCTGCAACAACATGCTGCTGGCGATCCACATGGCCGGCAGCGCCGAGGCGCTGGCACTCGGCGTGGCCAATGGCCTGGACCCGAGCGTGCTGTCGGACATCATGGTCAAGAGTTCGGGCCGCAACTGGTCGCTGGAGTTGTACAACCCCTGGCCCGGCGTGATGGACAAGGTGCCGGCTGCGCACGGCTATGCGGGCGGTTTCGGCAGCGCGCTGATGCTGAAGGATCTGGGTCTGGCGGCGGAAGCCTCGGCCGCCAGCGGCAGCGCGGTGCCGCTGGGCGAGCTGGCACGCGCGCTGTATCAGCGGCATTGCCAGAGCGAAGGCGCGCTGGATTTCTCCAGCATCGTGAACCTCTACCGCAAGAAGGACTGAGTTTGCGTAGGTTGGGGTGAGCGCAGCGAACCCCAACGGTCGAGTGCGCCGATGTTGGGGTTCGCTGCGCTCACCCCAACCTACGAGGCCTGAGCCGCGGCCTTCATCATCGCGCGCGCTTTATTCATCGTCTCGTCCCACTCGGACTGCGGCACCGAGTCGGCGACGATGCCGGCGCCGGCCTGCACGTGCACCAGGCCGTCCTTGATCACCGCCGTGCGGATCGCGATCGCGGTGTCCATGTTGCCGTCCCAGCCCAGGTAGCCGACCGCGCCGCCATAGATGCCGCGCTTGACCGGCTCGACTTCGTCGATGATCTCCATCGCGCGGACTTTCGGTGCGCCGGACAAAGTGCCGGCCGGGAAGGTCGCGGCGAGCGCGTGCAGCGCATCGAGACCCGGCTTCAATTTGCCGGTGACGTTGCTGACGATGTGCATCACATGGCTGTAGCGCTCGATCGCCATCTTCTCGGTAACGCGCACGCTGCCGGTTGAGGACACGCGGCCGACGTCGTTGCGGCCCAGATCGATCAGCATCAGGTGCTCGGCCAGCTCCTTGTCGTCGGCCAGCAGCTCGGCTTCCAGCCGCTGATCCTCGATGATCGTCGCACCGCGCTTGCGCGTGCCGGCGATCGGTCGCACGGTGACGTCTCCGTCTTCGACCCGCACCAGAATCTCCGGCGACGAGCCGACGACATGGTGATCGCCCAGATCCATGCAGTACAGGTACGGCGAAGGATTCAAGCGGCGGATCGCGCGATACAGCGCGATCGGCTCGGCCGCGAACGGCGCCGACAGGCGCTGCGACGGCACCACCTGCATGCAGTCGCCGGCGGCGATGTAGTCCTGCACATGCTGCACGGCTTTCTTGAAATTCTCCTCGCCGAAGCAGGAGCTGAAGTCGAGTTCCTTCGCGTACGCCGACAGCGGCGTGCGCGTGACTTCGGTCCTGGCGTTGAGTTGCGCTTCGATCTCGTCGAGCCGCCGGCGCGCACGCGCCTGATCGGCCGCGTCGTCGGCGCGCGCATGGGTAATGATCGTCAGGATCGCGCGCTGGTTGTCGAACGCGACCAGCTCGTCGGCCAGCATCAGCAGGATATCCGGCGTGCCGATCGGATCCGGTTGCTGCTTCGCAGCCAGCCGCGGCTCGAAATAACGCACGCAGTCGTAGCCGAAATAACCGACCAGGCCGCCTGAGAATCGCGGCAGCGCGGCGTCCGGCTGCACCTGTCGGCGCGCGGCGTAAGCGCGTATCCATTCCATCGGATTGACTGCGCTCGCGGTCTCGACGACGGAGCCGTCGCGAGTCAGCGTGATCGCTTCGCCGCACACACGCAGCACTTCTCGCGAGGGCAGGCCGATGAAGGAATAACGGCCCCAGCGTTCGCCACCGACCATCGATTCGAGCAGGAAGGAATAGGGCGCGGCGGCGAGTTTCAAATAGGCTGCGACCGGGGTGTCGAGGTCGGCCGAGAGTTCGCGCGTCAGCGCAACATGCGTGTAGGAAGTCGCAGAGGTCATGGCTTCGGGTTTTATGTGGATCGTGCAGCGGGAGAGAACGCGGACGATGCCGCGCCGGGGCGCCAGGTCAGCGCCATCGCCACCACAGGCGCAGGCCGGCGGCCCGCGCGATCGACTCCCGAAACTTCATCTGCGTATTCACTGCCTGCTCATCGGTACTCGGAACCGGCCGAACTATACACCGCCGCCGGCGATCTGCCGGCGCATCGTGGCGATGGTGGCCGCGTAGTCCGGGGTGCTGAAGATCGCCGAACCGGCAACGAAGGTGTCGGCGCCTGCTGCTGCTATCTCGGCAATATTGTCGATCTTGACGCCGCCGTCGATCTCCAGCCGGATGTCGCGGCCGCTGGCGTCGATCAGCGCGCGCGCCTCGCGCAGCTTGACCAGCGCCGAGGGCAAAAAGCTCTGGCCGCCGAAGCCCGGGTTCACCGACATCAGCAGGATGATGTCGATCTTGTCCATTACGTATTCGAGGCAGTCCAGCGAAGTCGCCGGATTGAACACCAGGCCGGTCTGGCAGCCGGCGTCGCGGATCGCCTGCAGGCTGCGGTCGATATGGCGCGTCGCCTCGGGGTGGAAGGTGATCGAGCTGGCGCCGGCCTTGGCGAAGCCCTGGGCCAGCGCATCGACCGGCTCGACCATCAGGTGCACGTCGATGTGCGCCTTGATGCCGTACTTGCGCAGGCCTTCGCAGAACATCGGGCCCATCGTCAGATTCGGCACGTAGTGGTTGTCCATCACGTCGAAGTGCACCCAGTCGGCGCCGGCGGCGAGCACGCGCGCGGTGTCTTCACCCAGGCGAGCGAAGTCGGCGGACAGGATCGAAGGGGCGATGACGGGAGTTTGACGCGGCATGAGATCAATCCGACCAACAAAACGGCCGCGATTATCCCAGAAAGACGAAGCTCAGGCGGCGGGTAAGCTCGCCAGTAGGTTGGGGTGAGCTTGCGAACCCCAACATGCCTCCGCACTGATGTTGGGGTTCGCTGCGCTCACCCCAACCTACGCTTTACAACGCTTCACAGCATCGAGCGCTGGTGCGGATCGCGTTCCCACTCGAACTTGGGCAGCTCTTCGCGGAACACCCGCTCCAGATTCTCGCCCCAGGCCTTCTTCAGCGCCGCGTAGTACGGCGTGTCGATGTCCAGGCGCAGCTTGTGGGTGATGCGCAGCGCGTCGCGGGCGAGGATCGCCACGTCCAGCGGCGGGCCGACCGTCAGGTTGGACTTCATCGTCGAGTCCAGCGACACCAGCGCGCAGCGCGTTGCGTCTTCCAGCGAGATGTGCGGCTTGATGATGCGGTCGAGAATCGGCTTGCCGTACTTGCTCTCGCCGATCTGCAGGTACGGCGTCTCCGGCGACACGGAGATGCAGTTGCCTTCCGGATAGACCAGATACAGCGAGGGCTCCTCGCCGAGGATCTGGCCGCCAATGATCAGCGTGGTGCGGAAGTCGACGTTGCTGTACTGGCCGTAGGCCGACGATTCCTTCTGCGCGCGCACCGACAGCGTGCCCATGTATTCGGCCGCGTCGTACATATGGCGGACGTTGCGCAGCGATACCGGCGCATCCGGAGAGTCGAGGTCGCGGCGCAAGGTGTTGAGTACCCACTGCGTGGTCGCGAGATTGCCGGCCGACAGCACCACGAACACACGCTCCCCGGCGGTCTCGGTGATGTGCAGTTTGTTGTAGGTACGCACATCGTCGACGCCGGCACTGGTGCGGGTGTCTGAGGCGAACACGAGGCCGTCGTCCACTTTGATGGCGAGGCAATAGGTCATGGAGTCTTAGAGGCTGGCAAGCTGGGGGCGCAAGTCGCGTTCACAGTTTAGGGGCGGTGGTCGGTCACGTCACGGCTTATACGTGCCCGGGTCTGGTGCAATTCCTGAGCCACGCATGCAGACTCCATCGAAAACCGTTTTGCGATGAACGCCATCAGCCGATCAGAATTTGTCCAGTTGCGCGGATTGCGCTACCACGTGAGGCGCTGGGGCCGGGCCGATGCGCCCGCGCTGTTCCTGCTGCACGGCTGGCTCGACGTGTCCGCCAGCTTCCATGATCTGGTCCAGCCGCTGCTGCCGGACTGGCAGGTGCTGGCGCCGGACTGGCGCGGCTTCGGGCTCAGCGAATGGCCGCAGGACGGCTACTGGTTTGCCGACTATCTCGGTGATCTGGAGGCTTTGCTCGACCATTACGCGCCGGGAGTGGCGGTCCGGCTGATCGGGCACAGCCTCGGCGCCCAGATCGCCAGCATCTATGCCGGCCTGCGTCCAGCGCGTGTCGAACGTCTGGCGCTGCTCGACGGGCTGTTCATGCCGGACCAGCCGGCTGCGCTGGCGCCGAAGAAGCAGCGCCAGTGGCTGGACGAGCTGCGCGAGCCGCCGCGCGACCAGCACTACGCCAGTTACGAGGAGCTGGCCGAGCGCATCCGGCGGCTGCATCCGCGGCTGAGCGCCGAGCGCGCGCTGTCCGTTGCGCAGGGCTGGGGTTATGCACGGCCGGACGGCCGTATCGGCCTGTGCGCGGACCCCCGGCATCGCCGCGTGTTCCCGACGCTGTATCGCGCGGCCGAGTCCAGGGCGGTGTGGTCCGAAGTCACCGCCAGGACGCTGTTCATCGACGCCGGCAAGTCGGAACTGCACCGGATGATTTCCGCCCAGGAGCGGGCTGAGCGCCTGGCCTGCTTCCGCGAACGCCAGGAGGCCGTCATCGAGGATTGCGGGCACATGCTGCACTTTGAAGCGCCGGCCGAGACGGCGTGGCTGCTGCGGCCGTTTTTTGCTGCCTGATGGTCGGACGATTATCAAACTTTCTTTCCCTACAGCCGGGGGAAGGGGCAGAAGACTAGCGATGCGCGCCTTGCCCGCCCTGCCGGCGCTGGAAGCCGTGCCGGCCCTGCGCCTGGCGCTGCGCGATGCCGGCTGTGCGGTGCTGGCCGCGCCGCCGGGTTCGGGCAAGACCACGCTTGTGCCCTTGGTGCTGCTGGACGAACCCTGGCTGGCCGGCAAACGCATCCTGATCCTGGAGCCGCGCCGGCTCGCGGCCCGCGCTTCGGCGGCGCGCATGGCCAGCCTGCTCGGCGAGCCGGTCGGCGAAACCGTGGGCTACCAGGTGCGCTTCGAGCGGCGGATCGGGCCGAACACGCGCATCGAGGTCATCACCGAAGGCCTGCTGGCGCGGCGGCTGCAGGCGGATGCCGATCTGCCCGGGGTCGGCCTGGTGATCTTCGACGAGTTCCACGAGCGCAGCCTCGACGCCGACCTGGCGCTGGCGCTGTGCTGGGATGCGCGCATGAGCCTGCGGCCGGACCTGCGCCTGCTGGTGATGTCGGCGACGCTGGACACCGCTCGCGTGTCGCGGCTGCTCGACGAGGCGCCGGTGGTCGAGGCGGGCGGGCGCCTGTTCCCGGTGGAGCTGCGCTACCGGCCGCCGCGTGCCGGTGACGATCTGGAGTCGGCGATGGTCGGCGGCGTGCTCGCCGGCCTGGCCGAGACTCCCGGCGACGTGCTGGCTTTCCTGCCCGGCGGCCGCGAGATCCGCGGTGTTCAGCGCCGGCTGGAATCGCGGTTGCCGGGTAATGTCGAAGTGCGGCCGCTGTATGGCGAACTGGATAGCCGCGAGCAGGATCTGGCGCTCGCTCCGGTCCCGGCGGGCCGGCGCAAGGTGATTCTCGCGACCAACATCGCGCAGACCAGTTTGACCGTCGAGGGCGTCACCACGGTGGTCGACGCCGGCTACGCGCGTGTCGCCCGCTACGACCTCGGCTCCGGCGCCAACGCTCTGCAGACCGAGCGCATCTCGCGGGCCTCGGCCGAGCAGCGCGCCGGCCGCGCCGGGCGCCTTGGCCCCGGAGTCTGTTACCGGCTGTGGAGCAACGAGAACCAGGGCCGGATGCCGGCTTTCGACGACCCGGAGATCCTGACCGCCGACATCTCGCGCTTTGCGCTGGAGCTGGCGTCCTGGGGCACTGGGCCATCCGCGCTGCGGCTGCTCGATCAGCCGCCGGTGATCGCCTGGCAGGCGGCGCGCGAGCTGCTGCTGGCGCTGGGCGCGATCGGCAGCGATGGCCGCATCACCCGGCACGGCCGCGAACTGGTGCGGCTGCCGGCATCGCCGCGCCGCGGCCACATGCTGGTCGGCGCGCGGGCGCTCGGTCTGGAAGCGGTCGCGGCCTGGACCGCAGCGGTACTCGACGAGCGTGACGGCAGTTCGCAGCTCGATCTGGCGCATACGGTCCGCGGCTATGTTCTGGGCCGCGCCGCCGACGTGGGCGCACAGCGGCGAGTGCGCGAAGTTGTGCGTCAGCTGCTGCGACAGCGCGACGTCCATGCCTCCGAAATCAGCGCCGATTTCGACGAGGACGACGTCGGCCGGGTGCTGGCGCTGGCCTACCCGGAGCGCATCGCCCGGCGCCGCGACAGCGGCCGCGGCCTTTATCTGTGCGCCGACGGCTCCGAAGCGCGGCTGCCGGAAAACGATCCGCTGGCGCAGCAGACCTGGCTCGCGATCGGCAACTGGGACCCGGGCCCGCCGCGCAAGGTGCGCGCAGCCGCGCGGCTGGTCGAAGCCCGGCTGCTCAAGGATCAGGCCGAGGCGCTGGGCTGGCAAGGTGTCGTCCGCTGGGATCCGGTCACCGGGACGGTGCTCGCCGAGGAGCGCCGCAGCCTCGGTGCGATCGTGCTCGAGCGCCGGCCGCTGCGCGCCGACCCGGACGCGCTGGCGGCCGCGATGCTGGCAGGCGTGTCAGCGCTCGGCATCGCCGCGCTGCCCTGGCTCGAGGCCGCGCGGCAATGGCAGGCCAGAGTGCTGTCGCTGCGCCGCTGGCGAGCCGAAGACGCCTGGCCGGACGTGTCCGACGAAGCGCTGGCCGCGACGCTGCACGGCTGGCTGCGCCCGCATCTGGCGGGTATCACGCGATGCGATCATCTGGAGCGCCTGGATCTGAGCTCGATCCTGAACGGCGGTCTGTCGTATGAGCGTCAGCAGAGGCTCGCCCAGCTCGCGCCGACCCACCTGGCCGTGCCCAGCGGCTCGCGGATCGCGCTGGAATACTCGGCTGAGGGCGCGCCGCCGGTGCTGGCGGTGAAGTTGCAGGAGCTGTTCGGGCTGAGCAAAACCCCGGCGGTCGACGAGGGACGCATGCCGGTGATGCTGCACCTGCTGTCGCCGGGCAAGCGGCCGATCCAGGTCACCCAGGACCTGGCCGGCTTCTGGGAGCGTACCTACGCCGAGGTCAGGAAGGAGCTGAAGGGCCGCTATCCGCGGCATCCCTGGCCCGACGATCCGCTGCAGGCGCCGCCGACCGCGCGCGCCAAGCCCCGCCAGTGGTAGGTCGGCAATCCCTTGCCGACGTGAGGTCTCGATTGCGCAACCGACATCACACGTCGGCAAAGGATTGCCGACCTACGGCTGGCCGCAAAATTTCGAAGAATCCCCTTGACGTGCCTGCCAGTGGTCACCAGAATACGCGGCTCGTTTTGGGCCGGGGCCTCAGGGCCTAAAGTCTGCGCGGGAGGGATACTCAAGCGGCCAACGAGGGCAGACTGTAAATCTGCTGACTTATGTCTACGAAGGTTCGAATCCTTCTCCCTCCACCATCTGCGGGAGTAGTTCAATGGTAGAACCTCAGCCTTCCAAGCTGATGGTGCGGGTTCGATTCCCGTCTCCCGCTCCATTGAAAGCTTCTGTCGCGCAGTAACCGGAACGAAGAGAGCGGCACAAGATTCAAGCAACGCCCCCGTAGCTCAGTCGGTAGAGCACACCCTTGGTAAGGGTGAGGTCGAAGGTTCGATTCCTTTCGTGGGCACCAGTTTCAAGAGCTTGAGGGCAGCGATGACGAAAGGAATCGAACCTTCGACCTCCAAGGGATGGATCGGGTTGTTTCGATGGCGCGAAGCGCCATCGAAAGTTCGATTCCTTTCGTGGGCACCAACAAGCTGCACTAGTTCTTTATAAACACGCCGTCGCCGGCAAAAAACGCTATCTAAACTGGAGTCGCAAGAGTCATGGCAAAGGAAAAGTTCGAGCGCGCGAAGCCGCATGTGAACGTTGGGACCATTGGTCACGTGGATCATGGCAAGACGACGACGACGGCGGCTTTGACGAAGATTTCGGCCGATAAATTCGGCAAGACGAAATATGTCGCTTACGACGAAGTGGCGAAGGCGTCCGAGTCGCAGGGTCGTCGCGACAGCACCAAGATCCTGACGATTGCGACCAGCCACGTGGAGTATGAGACCGCGGCGCGCCACTACGCGCACGTCGACTGCCCGGGCCACGCGGACTACGTCAAGAACATGATCACCGGTGCCGCGCAGATGGACGGCGCGATCCTGGTCGTCTCCGCCGTCGACGGCCCGATGCCGCAGACGCGCGAACACGTGCTGCTGGCCAAGCAGGTGAACGTGCCCAAGGTCGTGGTCTGGCTGAACAAGTGCGACCTGGTGGAAGACGAAGAGCTGCTCGAACTGGTGGAGATGGAAGTCCGTGACCTGCTGAGCAAGTACGGCTTCCCGGGCGACGACACCCCGATCATCCGCGGCAGCGCCACCAAGGCGATCGCCGGCGATCCGGTATGGGTGGCCAAGGTTCAGGAGCTGTACGACGCGCTGGACACCTACATCCCGGAGCCGATGCGCGAGACCGACAAGCCGTTCCTGCTGCCGGTGGAAGACGTGTTCTCGATCTCGGGCCGCGGCACGGTGGCAACCGGAAGAATTGAGCGCGGCATCATCAAGGTCGGCGAGAACGTGGAGATTGTCGGCATCCGCCCGACGGCGGTGAGCACGATCACCGGCGTGGAAATGTTCCGCAAGCTGCTGGACCAGGGCCAGGCGGGCGACAACGTCGGCCTGCTGCTGCGCGGCACGAAGAAGGAAGACATCGAGCGCGGGCAGGTCCTGTGCAAGCCGGGCAGCATCAAGCCGCACGCGAAGTTCGAGGGCGAAGTGTATGTGCTGACCAAGGAAGAAGGCGGGCGTCACACGCCGTTCTTCAAGGGCTACCGTCCGCAGTTTTACTTCCGCACGACCGATGTCACTGGCAGCGTGTTCCTGCCGGAAGGCACGGAGATGGTGATGCCGGGCGACAACATCAAGGTGACGGTTGAGCTGATCAACCCGATCGCGATGGAAGAGCAGGTGCGCTTTGCGATCCGCGAAGGCGGCCGCACCGTCGGCGCCGGCGTCGTCACCAAGATCCTCGCTTAAGTC
>NZ_JAQGNT010000020.1 GCF_028291725.1 Hydrocarboniphaga sp.
CACTATGGCCCTCGCCACGTAACCCAGAAGCATCCACACAAATCACTTGCTTATTCTTTTAAAGATCAGAGTGTTAGCACCGACTCAAGGAGTCAAGACGCCGTCACTGGGGAGGCGAATTGTACGGGGTTCCATTGAAGCGTCAACAGCAGCCTCATCCGGAAACACTAAGTTGCTGAACACAAAGATCTTTTAGTTTTATCCGACACATTCAGCTGGGATTCAAACGCGCGTGCCCCGGCTGTTTTTTGCTCGCTTTCTGCTGGTTTTTTCTCGCTCCGCCTCTGGGCCGCTCTCGACAACACTAAGTCGGCTGGTCGGAACACAAAAAAGCCCGCCCAGCGCCGGCTGGGCGGGTTACCGACATAGGTCGAGTTCTACTGCAGCAATTTGATGAAACGGGCCTGCACTTCCTTCAGGTCGGTTTTAACCAGATAGCTGACCGGCTTGCCGTCCGGCATGGTGCCGGGCGTTCCACCTTCCGGCAACACACCGCTGCGGAACTGCTTGGCTACAGCCCACTCGTCGGTGACGACATAACGGCCATCCTTGAACATCACACCGAAGAAGCCCTTCGCCAGGCCTTCGCGGGTGCCTTCATACATTTCCTGGGCGCTACCTTTGTAGCCGGTCTTGCCCTCCATAATCTTGGATTCGCTGCTGGTCACGTCATAGACCAGACGCTCGCCGTTCGGGCCGCCGCCGATCTTGGTCACCGTCTTGGGCACTTCGCCCAACTTGATCAGACTGCTGAAGTCCTTGGCATCGGAAAGCACATAGACACGACCCTCCAGATGAATCTGGTAGTAATCGTCGTTATTGAGCACGGATGCCATCCGCTTGGCTTCCAGCTCCTTGTCGTACGCCTTTTCAGCGTCCGCTCCCATCCAATCCCCTTTCGTACCGCAGCCCGACGCGGCCAGCAACGACAAAGCGACAGCGACGGTGCGCCAGTTCAGCCACATTTTCTCGATCTCCCGGTTGATAAGCCGGCGGAGAGTGCCAAGGCCTGATTGCGGTTACGTGACAGCACTCCGGGGAACCCAATCCGACGGGTGTAACATCATTGAAACCCCTGGCGCCGTAACGTGCACAGACTACGACTTGCTGACAATCACATGGACGCCCCCACAAAACTGGAATTTCAGGCAACCGATCTCTTCATCAATCGCGACCTGTCGCTACTGGAGTTCAACCAGCGAGTGCTCGAACAGGCGAAGGACGAGTCACAGCCGCTGCTTGAACGCCTGAAGTTCCTGTGCATTTCCAGCTCGAATCTGGATGAATTCTTCGAGATCCGCGTTGCGGGCCTGATGCAGATCGCCGAAGCCGGCTCCGCGCAGCGTGGTCCGGACGGCATCTCGCCACAGGAAGCGCTGACCGCGATCAGCACGCGCGCGCATGCACTGGTGGAAGAGCAGTATCACGTGTTCAGCGACGTATTGGTTCCGGCGCTGGAGAAAGAGCGCATCCGCTTTCTGCGCCGCTCCGAGTGGACGCCGGAACAGGAGGCCTGGCTGCGCCAGTACTTCAGCACCGAGTTGCTACCGGTGCTGTCGCCGATCGGGCTCGACCCGGCGCATCCGTTCCCGCGCATCCTGAACAAGTCACTGAACTTCATCGTCACGCTCTCAGGCAAGGACGCATTCGGCCGCAATATCGGCTTCGCTGTCGTGCAGGCACCGCGTGCGCTGCCTCGCCTGATCCAGCTGCCCCGCGAACTCAAGGGCAGCGGACCTTACGACTTCGTATTCCTGTCGTCCGTGATCCACGCTTATGTCGACGATGCGTTCCCCGGCATGGACGCAACCGGCTGCTACCAGTTCCGCGTCACACGCAACTCGGACCTGTTTGTCGACGAAGAGGAAGCCAAGGATCTGGCCGAAGCCCTGGAAGACGAGCTGAGTCAGCGCCAGTGGGGCGACACGGTGCGCCTGGAAGTCGCGGACAACTGCCCCGAGTCGCTGTGGAATTATCTGATGCAGGAAATGCAGCTGACACCGGCCGACGTTTATCAGGTCAATGGCCCGGTCAACCTGATGCGCCTGATGGCGATCCCGGATCTGGTGGAGCGTGCCGATCTGAAATACCTGCCTTTCGTGCCGCGCATCCCGAAAACGCTGACGACCGACATCTTCACCACGGTGCGTGAGCGCGATCAGCTCTTGCATCATCCTTACGATTCGTTTGCCCCAGTGCTGGAATTCCTCCGCCAGGCGGCGCGCGATCCCAAAGTGCTCGCGATCAAGCAGACGCTGTATCGCACCGGCGCCAAATCACCGGTGGTCGAAGCGCTGATGGAAGCGGCACGCAACGGCAAGGAGGTCACCGTCGTCGTCGAACTGCGCGCGCGCTTCGACGAGGCTGACAACCTCGATCTGGCGCAGAAGCTCGAGGAAGTCGGCGCACATATCGTCTACGGCGTCGTCGGCTACAAGACGCATGCGAAGATGTGCCTGATCGTGCGTCGCGAGGAATCCACAACGGCTACCGGCAGCGCACTGCGTTATTACGCCCATCTGGGCACCGGCAACTATCACCCGCGCACCGCGCGCCAGTACACCGACTACGGCCTGTTCACGTCCGACCAGGATCTGTGTCGCGATGTGCATGCGGTATTCCTGCAGCTGACCAGTCTCGGTCGCGTCAGCAAGCTCCACAGCCTGCTGCAGTCACCGTTCACGCTGTTCAAGGAAATGCAGGATCGGATCGATCGCGAAATCGCCAACGCGCGCGCAGGCAAGCCGGCGCGGATCATTGCGAAGATGAATTCGCTGGTTGAAGCGGAGATGATCAAGAAACTCTACGAGGCCTCGCAGGCCGGCGTAAAAGTCCAGCTGATCGTCCGGGCGATGTGCTCGGTGCGTCCCGGCGTGCCGGGACTTTCGGACAACATCAGCGTACGCTCGGTGGTCGGCCGCTTCCTGGAACATCACCGCGCCTTTTACTTTCACAACGACGGCAAGCTGGAGCTGTTCCTGTCGAGCGCGGACTGGATGGAGCGGAATCTGTACAAGCGCGTCGAGATCGCATTCCCGATCAAGGACAAGAAGCTGCGTGCACGCATCGTCGACCATCTCGAAGCCTATCTGGCCGATACCGCACAAAGCTGGTCACTGCAATCCGACGGCCGTTATGTGCGTACCGCGATACCGAGTGAGCCGCCAGGCAAGCCGGTACAGATCCAGTTTCTCGAAGAGAACCAATAGCAGCGGGCGCACACAAAAAAGCCCCGCTTTCGCGGGGCTTTTTTACAGCGCTTTCGACACAGCTCATTTGGCGAAGCCCTTGGTATCGCTCGCGATACCAAGGCAAACCATGCTCCGTTATTACTCGCTGTGATAGAAAATCACAGCGAGTAATACATCTCGAACTCGATCGGATGCGTGGTCATGCGGAAGCGGGTGACTTCCTGCATCTTCAGCTCGATGTACGCATCGATCACGTCGTCGGTAAACACGCCGCCTGCCTTGAGGAAGTCGCGGTTCTTGTCGAGCGATTCCAGTGCCATGTCCAGCGAGTGGCAGACACGCGGGATCTTCGCGTCTTCCTCCGGCGGAAGATGGTAGAGATCCTTGTCCGAGGCATCGCCCGGGTGGATCTTGTTCATGATGCCGTCGAGACCCGCCATCATCATCGCGGTAAAGGCGAGGTAGGGGTTGGCGCTGGAGTCGGGAAAGCGCACTTCGATGCGGCGGCCCTTAGGGTTGGCCACATACGGAATACGCACCGACGCCGAACGGTTGCGCGCCGAGTAGGCAAGCATCACCGGCGCCTCAAAACCCGGAACCAGGCGCTTGTAGCTGTTGGTGCCCGGGTTGGTGAACGCATTCAGCGTCTTGGCATGCTTGAGGACGCCGCCGATGTAGTACAGCGCGGTTTCCGACAGGCCGCCGTAGCCGTCGCCGGCGAACAGGTTCTTGCCGCCCAGGCTCAGCGACATGTGCACATGCATGCCGGAGCCGTTGTCGCCGACGATCGGCTTGGGCATGAAGGTCGCGGTCTTGCCGAAGCTGTGTGCGACGTTCTGCACGACGTACTTCAGCTTCAGCACGTCATCGGCCTTCTGGATCAGCGTGCCGAACTTGACGCCGATTTCGCACTGGCCGGCGGTGGCGACTTCGTGGTGATGCACTTCCACTTCCATGCCGACCGCTTCCAGCGTCTCGCACATCGCGGAACGGATGTCCTGCAGCGCGTCGACCGGCGGAACCGGGAAGTAGCCGCCCTTGACACCCGGACGATGGCCGGTGTTGCCGGATTCATACTCCTTGCCGGAGTTCCAGGCCGCGTTCTCGGCGTCGATCTCGACGAAGCAGCCCTTCAGGCCGGAGTCGTAGCGGATCGAGTCGAACACGAAGAATTCGTTTTCCGGACCGAAGAACGCAGTGTCGGCGATGCCGGTGGACTTCAGGTAGGCCTCGCCGCGCTTGGCGATGGAGCGCGGATCGCGCGAGTAGCCCTGCATCGTCGCCGGCTCGATGACATCACAGGTGATGACCATCGTGCTGTCTTCGAAGAACGGATCCATGAACGCGGTGCTCGCATCCGGCATCAGGATCATGTCGGACTCGTTGATGCCCTTCCAGCCGGCGATCGACGAGCCGTCGAACATCTTGCCGTCGATGAACACGCTCTCGTCGACGGTCTTGGCCGGGACGGTGACGTGCTGCTCTTTGCCGCGGGTATCGCAGAAGCGGAAGTCGACAAACTTCACGCTCTTGTCCGAAATAGTTTTGATTACATCTTTACCCGAAGACATGGGTTTCTCCTACAGAGTTGTCGAGGGATTCATGGGGTGCCGCGGCGGAGCCCCCTGCCCCGGTTTGGCGGGCAGACCGCAGCAGGATTTATGCCAGGGGAAAACCCCCAGTTACGGCTTGGTACAAGGAAACAAGGGTGCAGGTGATCATCATCAGCCGGCCGGCCGAACCGCGCCGGGCGGCTGGGCAAAAACCGCCTCCACCGCCGCCTGGTGGGCGGCAGCAAGACCTTCTTTGCCCGAAACCGTCAGGCCCAGGTTGCGCAACAGGCCATCGCCGACGCCGTAGACCCAGCCGTGAACCGTCAGGTTCTGCTGGCGGCCCCAGGCGTATTGGACGACATTGGTCTGGCATACATTGACCACCTGCTCGAGCACGTTGAGCTCGCACAACCGGTCGTGGCGGACCGTCGCGTAAGGGATCGATGCCAGCCGGTCGGCGTAGCGGTCCTGCACGTCGCGCAAGTGATAGAGCCAGTTGTCGGCCAGGCCGATGCGGGTACCGCGCAAGCTGGCCTGCACGCCGGCGCAGCCATAGTGGCCGACGACCATGACGTGTTCGACCTTGAGCACGTCGACGGCGAACTGGATCACTGACTGCGCGTTGAAGTCGCTGTGCACGACCAGGTTGGCGATGTTGCGATGGACGAAGACTTCGCCCGGCGGCAGGCCGAGGATCTCGTTGGCCGGCACCCGGGCGTCGGCGCAGCCGATCCACAGATAGCCCGGCGCATGCTGCGAGGCCAGCTTCTTGAAATATTCGGGATCGTCCGCGAGCCGGGCCTGCTGCCAGGCACGGTTGCTGTCGAAGAGTTCGGTCAGATCGGTGCTCATCGGTCAGAAACTATAGCCGCTTCCATGCCGCTTGGGCTCCTCTGCGGAGCCAGTCGCTATACTTTACGGCCCATCCGCCACCGCATTGCCATGACCTTTCAAGACCTGATTCTGAAGCTGCAGGCCTTCTGGGCCGGCCATGGCTGCACCCTGGTCCAGCCGATGGACATGGAAATGGGCGCCGGCACCTTTCACTGGGCCACCTTCCTGCGCGCGCTCGGACCCGAGCCCTGGAACACCGCCTACGTGCAGCCCAGCCGCCGCCCCACCGACGGCCGCTATGGCGAAAACCCGAACCGGCTCCAGCACTACTACCAGTTCCAGGTGCTGATGAAGCCCTCGCCGGCCAACATCCAGCAGCTCTACCTGGACTCGCTGAAGATGCTCGGCTTCGACCCGCTGGTGCACGACATCCGTTTCGTCGAGGACAACTGGGAATCGCCGACGCTGGGCGCCTGGGGCCTGGGCTGGGAAGTCTGGCTCAATGGCATGGAAGTCACCCAGTTCACCTACTTCCAGCAGGTCGGCGGCATCGAGTGCCGGCCGGTCGCCGGGGAGATCACCTATGGCCTGGAGCGGCTGGCGATGTACATCCAGGGCGTCGAGAGCGTCTACGACCTGGTCTGGTCGGACACCGGCGGCCGCATCGTCACCTATGGCGATGTCTACCACCAGAACGAAGTCGAGCAGAGCACCTACAACTTCGAGCATGCCGACGTCGCCACGCTGTTCGAGCGTTTCAACAGGGCCGAGGCCGAATGCACGAAGCTGCTGGCGCTGGACGTGCCGCTGCCGCTGCCGGCCTATGAGCGGACGATCCAGGCCAGCCATGCGTTCAACCTACTGGATGCGCGCGGCGCGATCTCGGTAACCGAACGCCAGGCCTACATCCTGCGGGTGCGCGCCCTGGCTCGCGGTTGTGCCGAGGCGTATTACGCGGCGCGCGCAAAACTCGGCTTCCCGATGTTGCCGCCGATACCCGACGCCGCCTGAACCCGACCATGATCCTGATCGGCATGTTCGATTCGCCGTTCGTGCGCCGCGTCGCGGTCAGCATGAATCTGCTCGGCCTGCCGTTCGAGCATCGCAACTGGTCGGTCGGCCGCGACCAAGCTGCGATCCGCGAATACAACCCGCTCGGCCGGGTCCCGACCCTGGTGCTGGACGACGGCACCTCGCTGTGCGACTCGTTCGCGCTGCTGGACTATCTCGACCAGTTCGTCGGCCCTGGACGAGCGCTGCTGCCGCCCACCGGCCTGGAGCGCCGTGATGCACTGCAGCTGATGGCGCTGGCCAGCGGCGTCGCCGAGAAGGGCGTACTTCAGGCCTACGAGCGCATCTTCCGGCCGGCTGAACGCCAGCATCAGCCCTGGGTGGATCGCTGCGCCGAGCAGATGCATGGCGCGCTGGCGCTGCTCGAGCTGGCCTGCGCCGCAAAACCCGGCGACTGGCTGATCGGCGAGCGTCTGACGCAGGCCGACGTGAGCACCGTCACCGCATGGACTTTCGTCGTCGGAGCGCTGCAGGTTTCAGAGTCCGCTTATCCGGCCCTAGCCGGGCACGCCCGGCGCTGCGAGCTGTTGCCTGCCTTCGCGGACTCGCGGCTGGACTTTTCTCCGCCGACCGCATGAGTTCCTGGGTTTTGCAGGTCAGGTTTCAGCCCGACCTACAAAACCCAGGTCGGCTCAAGCAGCGTTTCCGGCGCTCTTCTGCAGCTTTTGGCTGACGCGCCTGGCGTAGTCCGGATCGGCCTTGGCGAAATGCACCAACTGGCGCCGGATAATCGCGTCCGGCACCCCGTCCATCGCGCCGGCAATGTTCGACGCCAGCAGATCCTTCTGCGCCTCACTCATCAGGCGGAACAGATTGCCGGGCTGCGTGTAGTAGTCGTCGCCGTCGGCGCGATGGTCGTAGCGCGCCGCATCGCCGGCCAGCGCCAGCGGCGGCTCGCGATACGCCGGCTGCTGTTTCGGCGCGGTCGCGACGCTGTTCGGCTCGTAGTTCGGCGCACCGCCGGCATTGCCGTCCGAGCGCATCGCACCGTCGCGCTGATAGTTGGCGTACGGGCATTGCGGCCGATTGATCGGCAACGCCTGGTAATTGGTGCCGACGCGGTACAGATGCGCGTCGTGGTAAGCGAACAGGCGGCCCTGCAGCATCTTGTCCGGTGAAAAGCCAATGCCCGGCGGCACGTTCGACGGCGAGAACGCGGCCTGTTCCACTTCGGCGAAATAGTTCTCGGGATTGCGGTTCAGCTCCAGCGTGCCGACTTCGATCAGCGGGAACTCGCCCTGCGGCCAGACCTTGGTCAGATCGAAGGGATTCCAGCCGGTTTTCTGCGACCAGGCATCGGCCTGCGCCTCCGGCATGATTTGCACGCAGAACTTCCATTTCGGGAAGTCCCGGCGCTCGATCGCCTCATACAGATCACGCTGCGAATGCTCGGGATCTTCACCGGCCAGGCGCGTGGCTTCCGCCGGCGTCAGGTTCTTGATGCCCTGCAGGGTCTTGGCGTGAAACTTCACCCAGTAGCGCTCGTTGGCAGCGTTGATGAAGCTGAACGTGTGGCTGCCGAAGCCGTGCATATGGCGAAAGCCGTCCGGGATGCCGCGGTCCGAAAACAGCGTCGTGACCTGGTGCAGCGATTCCGGCGACAGGCTCCAGAAATCCCACTTCATCGTGTTGGAGCGCATGTTGGTGCGCGGGTCGCGCTTCTGCGTGTGGATGAAGTCCGGGAACTTGCTCGGGTCCTTGATGAAAAACACCGGCGTGTTGTTGCCGGTCAGATCCCAGTTGCCCTCCTCGGTATAGAACTTCATCGCGAAGCCGCGCGGATCGCGATCGGTATCGGCATAGCCGCGCTCGCCGCCGACGGTCGAGAAGCGGAAGAAGATCGGCGTCTGCTTGCCGACTTTCTCGAACAGCCTGGCCTTGGTGTACCGGGTGATGTCGTGGGTGACCGTGAACCTGCCGTGGGCGCCGGAACCCTTGGCATGCACGACGCGCTCCGGGACGCGTTCGCGGTTGAAGTGCTGAAGCTTCTCCAGCAGGTGATAGTCCTCGAGCAGCACCGGGCCACGCGGGCCGGCGGTGAGCGAATTCTGGTTGTCCGGAACGGGGACGCCGGACGCGGTGGTCAAGCCGGTATTTGAAGTCCCATTTGAAGTCGTATCTGAAGTCTTATTTGAAGTCATCGTAATCCTCCTTGCTGCGGGCTGGGTCTGGATCGTCTGCCTGGGTCGAGCTTCCGGAAAATGAGGGAAGAAGCAGCCTGGGGTCGAGGACGACAGCGCCATTCTTGACCGGGCCGATCGATAGTTCCAATGAATCTTCTATTCAAATTTGATAGTTTTTTCCGCTGGCGCTCCGTTCCGGCGATTTCGGCAGTCAAGCTCCAGTTGGCGGCTCCTGCCTCATTCACGGACAATTGCCGGCCCTGAAGACCCAAACTGAGCTCTGCATGCCGCTCGACCTGCTGCTCGAAATCGGCACCGAAGATTTGCCGGCCCGTTATGTCGCCCCCTTGGCCGCCGCCCTCGCGGGCGGCGTCGAGAACGGCTTGCAGCGTCGCGGCGTCACTACGGGCACCGTTCGCAGCTTCGCAACGCCGCGCCGGATCGCGGTACTGATCGCCGGCGTCGCCAAAACCCAGCCTGAACAGAAGATCGAGAAGCTCGGCCCGGCCGTCGCCTCCGCTTTCAAGGACGGCAAGCCGACTCCGGCGGCGCTCGGTTTTGCGCGCTCCTGCGGCGTCGAGTTCGAGCAGATCGGCCAGAAGGACGGCAAGCTTTTTTTTCAGCGCAGCGCAGCCGGCGAAACCACCGCGCAGCTGCTGCCCTTGATCTTTGAAGAAACGCTGAAGCAGATGGACGAACTGGTGCCCAAGCGCATGCGCTGGGGCAGCGGTGAAGAGACCTTCGTGCGGCCGGTGCAGTGGCTCGTCTGCCTGTTCGGCGGCGAGATCGTGCCGCTGCGGCGCTTCGGCTGTGAAGCCGGCCGCATCACTTACGGGCATCGCTTTCATGCGCCAGAAGCGATCGCGCTGTCCGAGCCCGGCGACTATGAAGCGGCGCTGCGCCAGGCCAGGGTCTGGGCCGACCTGGATTCGCGCCGCGCCTCGATCGAGCACCAGATCAAGCAGCAAGCCGCGCTGCTCGGCGGATACGCGCGCATCACGCCGGACCTGCTCGACGAAGTCACTGCGCTGGTCGAATGGCCGGTGGTGATCGCCGGCGATATGGAAGAGCGCTTCATGCGCCTGCCGCCGGAAGTGATTGTCGCCACCGTCGAGACCAATCAGCGCTATTTCACGCTGTTCTCGGATGCCGAACATACGCAGCTGCTGCCGTGCTTCATCACCATCGCCAACATCGAATCCTCCGATGTCGCGCAGGTGATTTCCGGCAACGAGCGCGTGGTGCGCCCGCGGCTCAGCGATGCGCTGTTCTTCTGGGATCAGGATCTGAAGCAGCCGCTGCAAGCGCACGGCAAAAACCTGGCGCAGGCGATGTTTCAAAAAGACCTCGGCAGCATCGCCGACAAGGTTGCGCGCATGCGCAAGCTCGTTGTGCAGATCGCGTTGAAGCTGCCGAACGCAGCGCCAACGCTCGCTGCAGAAGCCGACCGCGCGACGCAGCTGGCGAAGTCCGACTTGGTGACCAAGGTCGTCTACGAATTCCCGGAGCTGCAAGGCTTGATGGGCGGCTACTACGCCGCCAGCAGCGGCGAAAGCGAAGGCGTTGCGCGCGCGATCCGCGAGCACTACTTGCCGACACAGCAAGGCACGCCGATTCCATCGACGAAAGCCGGACAGCTGGTGTCGCTGGCCGACAAGCTCGATTCGCTCGCCGGCATCTTCGCGATCGGCCAGAAACCCACTGCGAGCAAGGATCCCTACGCGCTGCGCCGCGCCGCCGCTGGCGTGCTGCGCGTCCTGATCGAAGGCGAGCTGGAACTCGATCTGCGCGAACTGCTGAGCGCCGCACTGTCGTTGCAGCCTGCGGGCAAACGCGACACCGCGACCGCCGACGAGCTGTGGAACTTCTGTACTGGTCGTTTCCTGACTTTGCTGTCCGACCGGCTCTGGAAGCTAGCTGGGAAGCTTGACCTGGAGAAGTCCGCTTCCCAAGTACCAGGAGTCATAGTTGTTGAAGACTGGCCGATAAACGAGATTCAAGCAGCTGTACTCGCCACGGGAAGCACCATACCGCTGGATATCGCGCACCGCGCGGATGCTGTTTTCTTCTTTATGCAAGGACCTGCGGCTGCAGCACTAACCGCTGCGGACAAACGCGCACGCAACATCCTGCGCCAGGCCGGCGACCAGGCACCTTTCCCAATTAACACCGTGTTATTTGAAGTCCCTGCCGAACGCGCGCTTTGGACAGGGCTGCAGCTCGTTGATCATGCGCTGGAGCCACTACGCGCTCGCCATGACTATGCCGCCATGTTGACGGTATTGGCGACACTCAAGCCCCTGGTGGATGAGTTCTTTGAAAAGGTGATGGTGATGGCCGATGATCTGGAAGTACGGGCCAATCGCCTGCTAATGCTGGCCCGCCTCGACAAACTATGCCGCGAGGTCGCCGACCTGTCTCTCCTGCCCGGCTGAGGGTTTCATTGATGAAGCTGGTGATTCTCGACCGTGACGGCGTCATCAACGAAGACTCCGACGACTACATCAAGTCGGTCTCGGAGTGGCAGCCGGTGCCCGGCAGCATCGAGGCGATCGCGCGGCTGACCCAGGCGGGATGGCGCGTTTTCGTCGCTACCAATCAGTCGGGAGTCGGCCGCGGCATGATGGATTTCGACGCGCTGTTCGCGATCCATGACCGTATGCAGCGCGCCTGCGCCGAACTCGGCGGGCGTATCGACGGCATCGAGTTCGCACCCGAACATCCCGACCATGCGACGGTGATGCGCAAACCCAATCCCGGCATGCTGCAGGATCTGGCGCGGCGGCTGCAGCTGCAACTCGACGGCGTTCCCTTCGTCGGCGACTCGATCAGCGATGTCGAGGCCGCGCAAGCTTCGGGAGCAACGCCCATCTTGGTGCGCAGCGGCAAGGGCAGACGCACCGAAACGGAACATTGCCTGGACGGCGTAGCGGTCTACGACGACTTGGCGCAGTTCGTCAGCACCTGGCTCGCCGCCTAGCGCGAAAGCCGATCAGCGCGCTCCGCAGGCCGCGTAGTCCTCACGGCGACGGTCGATCTCGACGCCCACGTCCTGCACCGGAATTGCACCCGGCTTATGGATCGCCAGCTTCAGGCTGAGGATGGGGAAGTCCTTGAACAGCGCGCGAGCCAGCTTTTCGGCCAGCGCTTCCAGCAGCGCCGGCTGGTGGTCCGTCGCGATTTTTTGCACCACGGCCATCACCGCCGCGTAGTCGATCGCGTCGCGTACATGGTCGCTGGCGGCCGCGGCATTAAAGTCGGCCCCCATCTCCAGATCGAAGATCAGGGGCCGCGGCACATGCCGTTCCCAGTCGTAGACGCCGATGATCGTTTCGACCTTGAGTCCGCGGATGAAGATCTTGTCCATTGGTTCTGGTGTCTTACTGACGGTTGTAGCCGGGCGGGCGCAGGTCTTCCAGCGGCCAGCGCGGGGTGGTGAAAAGACGCCCGTATTCGGGACGCGCATCGGCCGGGCCTGCGCCGGCGAGCCGCGCCCAGCCGGCGTACGCGATCATCGCCGCGTTGTCGGTGCAGAACTCCGGCCTGGGGAAAAACAGGCCGACGCCGCGCTTGGCGGCCAGCGTCGCCAGCCGCGCGCGCAGGCGCTGGTTGGCGCCGACGCCGCCGGCAACCACCAGCGCACGGTAACCGGTCTGCTCCAGCGCCCGTTCGCACTTGATCGCCAGCGTCTCGGTCACCGCGTCCTCGAAGCCGCGCGCCAGGTCGGCGCGGTCCTGATCGTCGGCGCCGGCCGGGATGGCGTTGGCGACCGCGGTCTTCAAGCCGCTGAAGCTGAAGTCCAGGCCGGGCCGGTCGGTCATCGGTCGCGGGAACTTGAAGCGGCCCGGCCGGCCGCTTTCGGCAATGCGTGCCAGATGCGGGCCGCCCGGATACGGCAGGCCGAGCATCTTCGCGGTCTTGTCGAAAGCCTCGCCGACCGCGTCGTCCAGGCTTTCGCCCAGCACGCGGTATTCGCCGATACCCTCGACCGACACCAGCAGGGTATGGCCGCCGGACACCAGCAGCGCCAGGAACGGGAAAGCCGGGCGCTCCGGCTCCAGCATCGGCGCCAGCAGATGGCCCTCCATATGGTGGACCGCGATCAGCGGCAGGCCCTGGGCCAGCGCCAGGCCGGCGGCGACCGAGGCGCCGACCATCAGCGCCCCGATCAGGCCCGGACCGGCGGTATAGGCGACGCCGGTCAACTGCGACGGTTTTAATCCGGCATGATCCAGCGCCTGCCGCACCAGAGCGTTGACCCGGCGCACATGGTCCCGCGACGCCAGTTCCGGCACCACGCCGCCATACTGCGCATGCAGCCGGACCTGCGAATGCAGCGCATGTGACAGCAGGCCGCGCTCGCCGTCATAGACGGCCACGGCGGTCTCGTCGCAGGAAGTTTCCAGGGCCAGCACGGGCATAAGACGCTTATTGTGCGGCATGTCGGCGGCCCCGGCGGAAGCCAACCTTTGCATTGAGCGGGCTACGCGCATAAAATCGCCGCCCCTAAGGGGCCTGACCCCCTGTTTAGAGAGCGAGCTTCACCTTATGCCGACTGTCCGCGTCCGCGAAAACGAACCCTTCGAAGTTGCCCTGCGCCGCTTCAAGCGCACCTGCGAGAAAGCCGGTGTGCTGACCGACGTGCGCAAGCACGAGTTCTTCGAGAAGCCGAGCCAGGAGCGCAAGCGCAAGCGTGCCGCTGCCGTGAAGCGCCAGCTGAAGAAAGTTTCCCGCGACGTCACCCGTCGCCAGCGCCTGTACTAGCCAGCGCTGCGCGGTCACCCCGTTTATTAACGGAAACGCAAGGCCGCGCAAAACGACGATGTCCGACCTCCAGAAGCGCGTCCTCGACGACGTGAAAGTGGCCATGCGCGCCGGCGAGAAAGATCGCCTGATGGTGCTGCGGATGCTGTCGGCCGAACTCAAGCAGCGCGAAGTGGTTGAAAGCACTGAGATCACCGATGCGGTGGTGATGTCGGCAGTCGAGAAGATGGTCAAGCAGCGCCGCGATTCCGAGTCCCAGTTCCGTGCCGGCAATCGGCCCGACCTGGCCGACAAGGAGGCCAGCGAAATCCAGCTGCTGCTCGGCTATCTGCCGCAGCAGCTGTCCGAAACCGAAATCGCCGCCCTGCTCGACCAGGCGATCGCGGAGACCGGCGCCAGCAGCGGCAAGGATATGGGCAAGGTCATGGCCTGGATCAAACCCAAGGTCGCCGGCCGCACCGACATGGGCAAGCTGTCGGGCCTGATCAAGGGCAAGCTGGGCTGAGCTGTTGCTGCGCGATATCGCGCCGCCCTCGATTTGCACAACTGTAGGAGCGGACCTTGTCCGCGATTCTCCACGGCAGCGCTGAACTTGAAGAATCGCGGACAAGGTCCGCTCCTACGGGCGGTGATCCCCATGGCAGTTCGCAGCCGCTAGACTGAGCCGTGGCCGGCCTGATCCCGCAATCCTTCATCCATGACCTCCTCGCACGAACCGATATCGTCGAGGTGATCAGTTCGCGCCTGGAACTCAAGCGCGCGGGGCGCGAATACAAGGCGCTGTCGCCGTTCTCCAACGAGAAATCGGCTTCGTTCTTCGTCTCGCCGACCAAGCAGTTTTTCCATTGTTTCAGTAGTGGCAAGCACGGCAATGCGGTCGGCTTCCTGATGGAATACGACCGACTGACTTTCGTCGAGGCCGTCGAAGAACTCGCCAAGCGCGCCGGCCTGGAAGTGCCGCGCGAAGGCGGCGGTGCATTTGAGCGCCTGGTGCTGGACGGCCCGCTCGACGCGCTGGCCGCAGCCGAGCGCTTCTTCCGTGAGCAACTGCGCAAACAACCGATCGCGATCGAATACCTGAAAAAGCGCGGCCTCAGCGGTGACACCGCAAAAGCCTTCGGCATCGGCTTCGCGCCCGACAGCTGGGACGCGCTGACTAAATTCTTCGATAACCCGCTGCACGCGATCGAAGCCGGGCTGCTGATCCCCAAGGATGACGGCAAGGCCTACGACCGCTTCCGCAACCGCGTGATGTTCCCGATCCGCGATACGCGCGGCCGCGTGATCGGCTTCGGCGGCCGCACGCTCGGCAACGATCCGGCAAAGTATCTGAACTCGCCGGAAACACCGCTATTCCACAAGGGCCGCAATCTGTTCGGCCTTTACGAGGCCAAGCAGTCAGTCAAGTCCGAGCTGCCGCATCTGCTGGTGGTCGAGGGCTACATGGACGTGGTGATGCTGGCGCAGCACGGCATCCACACTGCGGTGGCGACGCTGGGCACCGCGACTACGCGCGAGCAGCTGGCGCTGCTGTACAAGAGCACGCGCAAGATCGTGTTCTGCTTCGACGGCGACCGCGCCGGCCGCTCGGCCGCGTGGCGCGCGCTGGAACAGGCGCTGCCGGAAGTGCATGGCGATCGCGAATGCCTTTTCATGTTCCTGCCCGAAGGCCACGATCCGGACACGCTGGTGCAGGAAATCGGCGCCGACACATTCCGCGAGCGCATTGGCGAGGCCATGACCTTGAGCGCATTCCTGCTCGGCGAGCTGGCCAAGCAGGCCAACATGGCCACACTGGATGGCCGCGCCAAGCTCGCCGCACTGGCGCGGCCGCACCTGGAAAAGCTGCGTCCCGGCCCGCTGCAGACCCTGATGATCGACGAGCTGGCGCGAATGACGCGGCTGCGCCGCGAAGACTTCGCCCCGTCCAGTTCCGGCAACCACAATGCACCGCCCGACCGCCAGGCTCACGCCGAGCGTGCCAACAGCCGCTCGTCCGCCAGCATGGTCGAGTCGGGCGCGACGCGGCCGGTGCGCCGGGCCTTGCAATTACTGCTCGAGCGCCCAGATTTGGCGGACAGCGTCGCCAATACCGAGCAGCTGCTGAGCGCCGACGTCCCCGGCATCCCGGCCCTGGTCGAGGCCCTGGAGTTCTTCCATGAGAACCCGGGCGCGAACGGCGGGCAGCTACTCGAATACTGGCGCGGAACGCCGAAAGCGGCCGCGCTGGAGCGCCTGATGCGCCAGGAAATGAGCCTGGACGACGCCGGTATCGAGCATGAATTTGCCGATGCGATCCGCCACCTGCAGCAGAAGGCGCTGCGCAGCCGGCTCGATCAGCTGTTTGCAGAAGCCCGGGTGCGCACCTTGACGCGCGCCGAGGCGGCCGAGGCCGAGAGCCTGACCCGCCAACTTTCCGGGCGCAGGACGGTCTAAAAATCCCTGGAAGCTGGTCTAAATAGAACCACTTTCGGTAGAATGCGCAGTTCTTCGCCTTCAAAAATGGGGCAATCCATCGCCCCCCGCAGCCGAGTCAAGCATGACGAATAGTGCCGAAAAGCAGTCTCAGATCAAAGTTCTAATCGCCCTGGGTAAAGAAAAGGGCTATCTGACCTACGCTGAAGTCTCCGATCACCTGCCGGAAGTCGTCGATTCCGAGCAGATCGACGACGTCATCAGCATGATCCAGACGATGGGCATCCAGGTGCACGATGAAGCGCCGGATGAGGAGAGCCAGCTGTTCTCCGAACCCGCGGTCGTCGCCTCGGCCGAAGAAGAAGAAGACGCGGCGGAGGAAGCCGCCGCCGCGCTCGCCGCCAGCGACGACCAGTTCGGCCGCACCACCGATCCGGTGCGCATGTACATGCGCGAAATGGGCAGCGTCGAACTGCTCGACCGCGAAGGCGAAATCCGCATCGCCAAGCGCATCGAAGAGGGCCTGAACGAAGCCCTGTACGCGATGGCGATCTACCCGGAGACGGTCAAAATCCTGCTCGACGCCTACGCCTCGGTCGGCGAAGGCAAGCGCCGCCTGGCTGAAGTCATCACCGGCTTCTTCGACCCGAACGCGCCGACGGCCGTCGAAGCACCGCCTCCGGTTGAACTGGTCGAGGAAGAGGAAGAAGAGGAAGACGAAGCCGCCGGCGACGAGGAGGAAGAAGCCGTCGATACCGGCCCGGATCCGGAAGAAGCGCGCCTGAAGTTCGAGGAAATGCAGAACCTCTACAACAAGGCCTGGGCGGCGCTGCAGAAGACCGGTTCCGACGACAAGAAGACGCTGGTCAAGCGCGAAGCGGTTGCCGATCTGATCATGACGCTGAAGCTGTCGCCGAAGATCGTCGACGAGATCAACCGCAACCTGCGCGCCAAGATCGAGCAGATCCGCGAGATCGAGCGCTCGGTGATGCGCATCTGTGTGCTCGACGCCGGCATGGCCCGCGACGAGTTCCTGGCCAAGTACAAGGGCACCAAGCCCAACGATGTCGAGTGGCTCGACAAGTCGATCCGCGCCAAGCGCAAGTATTCGGCCACGCTGGCCACGCGCCGCGACGAAGTCGTCGAACTGCTTACCGGCCTGACCCGGATCGAAGGCGATTACCTGATCGCGATCGACGAGATCAAGGACATCAACCGGCGCATGAACGTCGGCGAAGCGAAAGCGCGACGCGCCAAGAAGGAGATGGTGGAAGCCAACCTTCGCCTGGTGATCTCGATCGCGAAGAAGTACACCAACCGCGGCCTGCAGTTCCTGGATCTGATTCAGGAAGGCAACATCGGCTTGATGAAGGCGGTCGACAAATTCGAATATCGCCGCGGCTACAAGTTCTCGACTTATGCCACGTGGTGGATCCGCCAGGCGATCACGCGTTCGATCGCCGATCAGGCGCGCACCATCCGCATTCCGGTGCACATGATCGAGACGATCAACAAGCTCAACCGCATCAGCCGCCAGATGCTGCAGGAAATGGGTCGCGAACCCACGCCCGAAGAGCTGGCCGTGAAGATGGAAATGCCCGAGGACAAGATCCGCAAGGTCCTGAAGATCGCCAAGGAGCCGATCTCGATGGAAACGCCGATCGGCGACGACGAGGATTCGCACCTCGGCGATTTCATCGAAGACACTGCTGCGGTTTCGCCGCTGGAATCGGCCACGTCTTCGTCGCTCGCGGAAGCCACGCACCAGATTCTAGCGAGCCTGACGCCGCGCGAAGCCAAGGTGCTGCGCATGCGCTTCGGCATCGACATGAACACCGATCACACGCTGGAGGAAGTCGGCAAGCAGTTCGACGTCACCCGCGAGCGCATTCGCCAGATAGAGGCCAAGGCGCTGCGCAAGCTGCGCCATCCGAGCCGCGCGAATTACCTGCGCAGTTTCTTGGACGAGTAGGCGTCGCTGCAATCAAAAAGGCCCCGCAATGCGGGGCCTTTTTGATTCTGAGGGAACCGCGGATCGCTATCCTTTGCGACGTGTGCGCTCGATGCGATCACAGCCTCTAATGCGGTATACGTGCCCCAAACCTAAAGTTACATCCGGCGCGTATCGAACAGAATGCGGACGCCGAGACGCAGATCGCCGACGTTGTACTTGATGTTGTCGTTGTCCTCAAGGGAGGTATAGCGATAGTCGATGAACGCACCGATGTTGCGGCTGAAGTCGACCGAACCGCCGATCAGAAATTCCGGGCCGTCGAGATCCAAATTGTTATCTGCTTGCAGCCAGAGATAACCCGCTTGACCGTAGATCTGAACGTTCCGAGCAATCGGGAACGCCAGGCGTCCATGCGCACCAAAACCGGTCGCCTTGTCGCCATCCTGGTCGAGGCTGACGTATTCGCCGTATAGGGCGCCCGAGCCAGTTGCTAACGGTACCTGCCAGCCGCCACCGAGGCGCAGTTGATCAATATCAAAGCTAGAAAAATCGTTGTAGCTGTCGATACTGGTCGATTGATATTCACCCTCGAGAAAAAAATTCTGGGTGCGTCCAAACGGCACCCACGCCTTTACACCGAAACCGTCGCCGTCACTATCACCATCATCTGAGCCACCATCTACTTCCCATGTCGACGAAGGAATGTAATAACCATCGACATGCGCTGCTTCATTCGCGAACACCGTCGTCGGCAGAACCAGCACAGCCGACAGCAACAGCTTCTTTGTCACATTCATCTTGCTTCTCTCCATGAGGTAGTGATTGCCACGCCGGCTAAACCGCCAGCTCTGCTGTACCCGGCCGATTTTCCGACAGCCTTGCTTTCGTGGGCATAACAGCGCCGGCATGATAGCCGGAAGAAATGAGTCGGGAGTGGGCATGCGTCTCGCGGTGCTAACGGATGCAAGCTGCGATTTGCCAGAGTCCTTTCTGCGTCATCACGGCGTTGAAATACTCCCCAGTACGATCCGTATTGAAAACCGTCTGGTACTCGATGAGCGTGATCCATACGTTAGCTTGCATCTCTATCGCGAAGGTTTGAAAACAATCGGCTCCGATATCGAAGTCCTGCAACCGACATTCGACCAAATTCGGAAACGCATCACCGATCGCCTGATTCCACGCTACGACTACCTGCTCTGTATCGCGCCCGACGCCACGCAGAGTCCGGTGCACCGAAACCTGACACGCGCCGCTTTCTCGGCGCTGAATGAAACCTCTGCTCTGATGCGCGAAGGCGGAACACGTGCGTCATTAGGTCTGCGCGTCATCGACGCCCGCGCAACTTCGGCGGCCTTGGGTTTGATCGTTGCAGAAGCTTGTCGCCTGATCGCGGAAGGCGTCCCGCTTTCCGATGTGGTGACGACGATCGAGGACTTGCGCGGCGAGGTCGCCAGTTTTCTGGTGCCCAGCGATACCGCGCGCATCGATGCACCCCAACGATGGCGCGATCGCCTTGCGCATGCTCTGGGCCGCCGGCCGATCCTGCATCGCCAAGGCAGCCGCTACGCCGTCACCGGCCGCGCGCGCGGCACCCACGGCGCGGTTGAACAATTGCTGTTACTGACCGCCGCGGAGATTCGCTGCGGCGTTTCGGTACCGCATGTCGTGATCAGCTACGGCGGCGATCCTGCGGATATCCTGTCCTTGCCGGGCTTTGAACAGTTGTCTTTGGCCGCCCAGGAGCACAAGGTCACACTGTTGCCGGCGATGATGAGCGTCAGTCGTGCGCTCGCCATCGGCAGTGGCTGCATGGAAGTCGCTTACGTACCCCGGTTGGTACGTCGATAAGCAATGTTTAGTAGCTTGTTTAGTTAGCTTGTGTTTTGACTTTTTATTTAATTATTCTAAACAAAGGTCGGGCATGAAGACTCTGGCTCTGTACAACGTCAAAGGCGGCGTCGGCAAATCCGCGGCCGCGGTCAATCTGGCGTATCTGGCGGCGGCCAGCGGCCTGCGCACCCTGGTCTGGGATCTGGATTCGCAGGCGGCGTCGAGCTGGTATCTGCATGCCAATGGCGAAGCGGCAAAGGCCAAGCAGGTGCTGGCCGGCGACACGCCCGTTAGTCGTCTGGTCAGGCCCACGCCTTACGAGGACCTTTCGGTGATACCGGCCGAGTTTTCCTATCGCTACTTCGACATCCTGTTGAAGAAGGTCGAGCCACCGCGCGAAGCGCTGAAGCGGCTCCTGAAACCCTTCGCTTCGCAATACGACCTGGCCGTGCTCGACTGCCCGCCGGCGCTATCGCATCTGGCCGACAACATCTTCCATGCCGCCGATCTGGTGATGGTGCCGGTGGTGCCGACCTGGCTGTCGCTGCGCGCGTTCGAACAGCTGCGCGAGTACTTCAACCAGGAGGGTTTCTCGCAGAAGAAACTGAAACCGTTCTATTCGATGGCCGATCGCCGCCGCTCGCTGCACCGCGAACTGCTGGAGCAGCCGCCGGAGGTCATGCGCGGCGCGGCCGAGGCGGTGATCCCGTATTCGTCGATGGTCGAGCGCATGGGCGAGCATCAGGCGCCGATCGCGGCCTACGCGCCCAGCGACGATCCGGCGCTGACGGCCTACGCGGAGTTGTGGCTGGAGGCTTCGAAGACGCTGGGCCTGTAGGTCGGGCTGTTGGGGTTCGCTGCGCTCACCCCAACCTACGCAGCGATGGCAGGTTGGTGGTGAGCGCAGCGAACCCCAACATCACGCAACCGATTCGACCAGCGCGACCAGCTGCGCCAGGCGGCTCTTCAACTCGGCCTCGCCATCGGCGGTGATCGTCGCGTGTCCCACCTTGCGCTGCGGCTTCGGCGACTTGCCGTAGTGATGCACGTGCACGCCGGGAATCGCGCATAAAGCGGCCGTTTCCGGTGCGCGGCCGATGAAGTTGACCATCGCCGAATAGCCGCGCGCGGCCGTCGAACCCAGCGGCAGGCCCGCCACCGCGCGCAAATGATTTTCGAACTGCGAGCAGACCGCACCTTCGATGCTCCAGTGCCCGGAGTTGTGCACGCGCGGCGCGATCTCGTTGGCGTAGAGCTGGCCGCCCGCGACAAAGAACTCGAAGGCCATCACGCCGACGTAGTCGAGTTTCTCGGCGACGCGGCGCGCGTAGTCTTCGGCCTGTGATTGCAGCGGATCGTGGTCCTGCGGGATCGACACCCGCAGGATGCCGTCGCGATGCACGTTGGCGACCACCGGATAAAACCGCATCTCACCGTCACGTCCGCGCACCGCCAGGCACGACAGCTCGCGCTCGAACGGCACGAAAGCCTCGACCAGACACGGCGTATGCGGTGGCTGCGCGCCGCCGAGACGCTGCCAGGCGCTGTCCAGATCCTCAGGCTTGCGCAGCACCGCCTGGCCCTTGCCGTCGTAGCCCAGGCTGCGCGTCTTCATCACCGCCGGCAGGCCGACATTGCGGATCGCCAGATCGAGCGCGCCGCGTGCGGCGACCGGCATGTAACGCGGCACCGGAATGCCGAGCGAGTCGAACAGCTTCTTCTCGTTGAGCCGGTCCTGGCCGACCGTCAGCGCCATCGCCGGTGGATACAGCGGGACGCTCGCCCCGACCACTTCGGCAGTATGCGCCGGCACGTTCTCGAACTCGTAGGTGGCGACGTCGCAGCTTGCACAGAAGCGCGCGAGCGCGGCCTCGCTCAGATACGGCTCGCGGATATGCGTGCCTAGCGATGCCGAGCAGGCGTCTGCGGCCGGGTCCAGGAACACGAATTCCAGATCGAGCGGATAGCCCGCCAATGCGAGCATCCGGCCCAGTTGGCCGGCACCGAGGACGCCGATCTTCATGGCAGCGGCGGTAGGCTCAGCGGCGCGTCGTCCAGCACCTTGTCGGTCTGTTTTGCACGGAACTCGTCGAGGCGTTGTGCAAGCGCCGGGTCGCGCGTCGCCAGCATGCTCGCGGCCAGCAGCGCGGCATTGGTCGCGCCGGCGACGCCGACGGCCAGTGTGCCGACCGGAATGCCGGCCGGCATCTGCACGATAGCCAGCAGCGAATCCAGCCCGTTGAACGCCTTGGATTGCACCGGCACACCGAGCACCGGCAGCCGGGTTTTGGCCGCGCACATACCCGGCAGATGAGCGGCGCCGCCGGCACCGGCGATGATGATCTGCAGGCCGCGGGCGACGGCGGTTTCCGCGTATTGGAACAGCAGGTCGGGCGTGCGATGCGCTGATACCACGCGCGCCTCGTAGGGCACGCCCAGGGCCTCTAACGTGCGCGCCGCGTGCGCCATCGTCTCCCAATCGGAGCGGGACCCCATGATCACGCCCACCAGCGGCGCGTCGGTTTTCGAGTCTGCGGTCATGTCCAGCCTGCGTCCCCGGATCGGGGAAAAGAGGCGGATTATGGCATCCGCCTGCGGATCGACCAACTGCGCCCGTATCCCGGACCTAATCGTAGGTCGGCAATCCTTTGCCGACGTGAGGCCTCGGCTGCGCAATCGACGTCACACGTCGGCAAAGGATTGCCGACCTACAATAACCGCGCTAGGGCGCCACCTCGAACTGCGCGCTGACCGAGGCGTGATAGCGGATTTCGCCGGTCTGCAGGCCCATGTCGGCATTGCCGGAATCGCTGGCCTCAGTGCGCACCGCCATCGTCTTCATCATCGGCTGCGGCGCCGAGACATCGCCGTCTTCGCTGATGCCGTGCACGACACCGAGCTTCACACCCAGCGTGTCGGCCAGCAGCCTGGCCTTGGCCTGCGCGTTCTTGGCGGCCAGCGCCAGCGCCTGATTCTGCAAGTCCTCGGCCTTGGAAGATTCCAGTACCGGCGGCTGCACCTGGTTGACGCCGGCGCGCGTCGCGGCGAGCAGGTAGTCGCCGAGCTTGTCGAGATTGGTCACCCGCACTTCGATGTCACGGCTGACGCGGTAACCGGTCAGCCTGTTGTTGCGCAGCTTTTCGTCCCATACGTACTCGGGCTGGATGCTGACGCCGGCGGTGCCCACGTCATCGTCGCGCGATCCGAGTTTTTTCGCCTCGGCAACGTAGGCCCTCACGACTTTGTTGACCGCCGCTTCAGCGGTCGCGACTTCCAGGTTCACCTGCGTGACCCCGACCTGGATGCGCGCACGATCCGGCACCGCGCTGACATCCGCATCACCGCTGACGCTGATCAGCCGCGGCGGCTGCAGCTGCGCGGACATCATCTCCGGCGCGGCAACGGCGCTGTGCGCAACAGCGGCCAAAGCACCGACAATCAGCGTGCGCTGGATCAGGGTTGGGACAGTCCGCTGTTGAGTCCGCTGCCGGTGTTCCATGTTTTGTGTTCTCCAATGATTTTGACCGGGTCGCCATCATGCAAGGTCTCGGCGCCCCGCACCACCACCGCGTCCTGCGCGGCGAGCGCGCCTTGCACGGCCACCCAGTCGCCATCGGCGGAGCCGGTTTTCACCGCCACACGCTCGGCCTTGTCGTTGCGCACGACGTATACCGACAGACCGTCGGAGCGAATCACCACGGCATCGCGTGGCACGGCCAGCGTTTTCTGTACTGCGGCCAAGGGCAGCACCACTTGCAGCGTGCGGCCCACCGCGAGTTCGGCCTCCTCCGCCGGCAGATCGATCAGCGTCTCGAAACTCTGCGAGCGTGCATCACCGACCGGCACGATCGCGCGCACCTTGCCGGCGACTACGCGGTTGTCGTCGAGTCGCACCTGCACGGTCGAGCCCGGTGCGATCGCCCGCACGTGACGCAGCGGCAGGAACAGCCGCAGCTCCAGATGCTCGGTGTCCTGCAGCCGCGCCACTGCATCGCCGCGCGCGACTTCTTCGCCTTCGCGGCGAACGCGCTCCGCGATCACGCCGGCGAACGGCGCGCGAACCTCGGCGCGAGCCAGCCTGTCGTCGGTCTGGCGCAGCGTCGCGCGGGCAATCTCCAGGTCGCTGACTGCGAGGTCGCGCGTGTTTTCGGACTGGTCGAGCTGAAAGCGGCTGACCGCGTTGCCCGAGGCCTTGAGACGCTCGAGTTCGCGATCGGACTGCTTCAGCGCCAGTTCGCTGCGCGTGACACGCGCGGCCTGTTCGGCGCGCTGCAGCCGGATTTCGCCAGTGTCGATGCGCGCGATCACTTGGTTCTTGAGCACCCGCGTCCCGGGCTCGGCAACGAAGTCGATCGGGCCGGCGATGCCGGCGGCCATGTCGGCGCCGGAGCGCGACTGCACCTGGCCGGTCGCGGTAATCGCCGGCGCGAGGTCGCGCAGCGCCGCGCGCGAGGTTTCGACCGCGGCCGCTGGCCGATCGCCCTGCGCGTTGGCGGTGACGCTAGTCATCATGAATAGCGCGGCGATGGCGCCACTGAATACCGCTTTTCCAAAGAAAGACATGTTCATTTACCGAAAACCTCCTGCGTCGCCGGCGGTGCGGCGGCGACGCGTACGCGAGACTCGCCCAGGCGCAGCAGCGCGGGCATCAGGAACCAGGTGAACAGCGTGCCGACGATCATGCCGCCCGAAACCACCGCGGCGAGCCCGCGATAGATCTTGGCGCCGAGGCCGGGCATCAGGATCAGCGGCAGCATGCCGAGCACCGCGGTCAGCGTGGACAGCACGATCGGCCGCGCGCGCGTCTCCAGCGCCTCAAACACGGCCTCGGCGCGCGCCATGCCGGCATGCTCGCGGGCGCGGGTCTGGTCGACCAGCAGGATCGCGGCGTTGACGACCAGGCCGAGCAGAATGATGAAGCCGATCATCGTCAGCAGATCCAGCGCCTGAAAATCGAACCAGCCAATTGCGCGCAGCGCGGCGATGCCACCGGCGACCGATACCGGAATCACCAGCATCACCAGCAGCGCATCCCAGACGCTTTTGAACAGCGCCGACATCAGCATCATCAGCATGACCAGCGCCAGTGCGAAGTTCGATGCCATCGCCTTCAGTGCCTCGGTCAGCTCGTTGGCACTGCCGCCGTAGCTGAGCTGCATGGTGTCGCGCATCGCCGCGCGCAGCTTGGGCTCGACCTTGGCCTGCAACAGCGAGATCGCCTCGTCGAGGCTCATCGTGTCAGGCGGCTCGAAGTTCACCGACACGGTGCGCCGGCCGTTCACCCGCGCAAGCTGCGAAGGCCCGACGGTCTGGCTGATTTTCGCCAGCTCGCCCACGGTCTGGATGCCGGCGCCCGGTGTCGAGATCGGCAGCTCGGCGAGCTCTTCGGGCGAGTGCCATTGCTGGCTTTTAATGATGATGTCGAGGCGCTTGTTGCCGTCGAAGTAGTAACCGGCCCAGAGCCCGCCGGTGTAGGCGCGCAGCGCGTCGGCGACGTCAGTGCGCGTGGCGCCCGAGCGCGAAATGCGCCACTCGTCCGGTTGCAGCTGGATCTCCGGCTGGTTCAGTTCCAGCGCCGGCTGGCTGCGCGGAAACGTGCCGGGGATCGCGATCGGGATTTCGGTTTCGGCGATCCGCGCGACGCTCATCAGCGCCTCCAGGTCCGGGCCCTGCAGATACATCTCGATATTGCGCGAAGTGCCGCCGTCGAGATTGAACAGCGAGCCTTGGCTGGCGTACACGCGCACGTCGGGCAGATCCGCGAGGATCTTGGTGCGCAGCAGCTCGACCACGTCCTTGCTCTTTCTCGGGTCGGCCGCGTACGCGACGACCAGGCCGCCGCCACCGCTGCCCCAGGCCGAGAAGTTGTAGTACTTGATCTTCGGCTCGGCGCGGCCTTCCAGATACGGCTTCAATCGCTCGACGACGATCGGGCCGACCTCGGCGCGCAGGGTCTCGATGTTGCCGCCCGGCGGCGTGCTGAAATTGCCCCAGACGTTGTCGGTCTGCGCCACCGGCAGATAATCGGGCTTGGGCGCGGCCATCCAGCAGAACAGCAGCGAGCCCGGCACCAGGATGCCGATCAGCAGCGCACGCAAGCCCGGCGTCGCGGTAGCGCGCATCGCGCCGCGCGCCATCGTCTTCCACCAATGATCGTGCTGGTCGTCTGGAACTTTCCTGGCCAGCGCCCAGCGATTCGCAGCCGGGATCACCGTCATCGCGACCAGCAGCGAGGCCGCGTGGCTGACGCTCATCGTGATCGCCAGATCCTTGAACAGCTGGCCCTCCAGGCCCTCCATGAACAACACCGGCAGAAAGATCGCGACGCTGGTCAGCATCGACGCGAACAGCGCCGGGATCACTTCCTGCGCGCCCTCGATGGTCGCCTGCAGGGCGCTGCGGCCCTGCTGCATGAAGCGGATGATGTTGCCCTGCACGATCAGCGCGGCGTCGGTGACGATGCCGGTGGAGAACGCCAGGCCCGCCAGCGAGATCGTATTGAGGCTGCGGCCGAGCAGATGCAGCGTGATGATTGCGAATGCCAGCGACAGCGGAATCGTCGCCGCGATCACCAGCAAGGCGCGCGGTCCGCGCAGAAAGTACCAGAGCCCGCCGACCGCCAGCAGGATGCCGATCACCAGCGACTCCTGCACGAAACCGATCGCGCGGCGCACGTAGACGCTGGCGTCCCAGCTCAGATCCGCGGTCAGCTTTTCTTTGGCGAGCGGGCCGCTGTTGAGTTCGGCCAGTGCGGTCTTTACGCCATCCAAAACCTGCACGATGTTGGCGGTGCTGGTGCGGCGGATCGCGATGAAATAACCGGGCACGCCGTTGCGGAACGAGAACTGCTGCTGGTCCTGCAGGCCGACGCCGATTTCGGTGACGTCGCGCAGGTACAGCGGCCGGTCGTTGCTCCAGCCGACGATCAGATTGCCCAGCTCGGCGACCGGTTCGCGCCCGGTGAAGCGCACCGTGAACTGGCGGCGGCCGACATTGACGAAGCCGGCGGAGGAGTCGTGCGCAGCGATCACCGCCTGCGCGATCTGCCGCGGCGTGATGCCCAGCGAGGCCAGCCGGTGCGTGTCGAAGCGGATCTGCACCTCAGAGGGCCGGCCGCCGTCCAGCTCCACCTGGCTGACACCCTCGACCCGCGACAGCCGCGGCTGCACCACTTCCTCGATCAGCTTCTGGTAGCTCGCCGCCATGTCCTGCACGTTGTTGCCCGGCAGCGGCCGCACCAGCACCGAGGCGGCGTTTTCGCGCGTCCACGGCGCGCCGTCGAAGACCTGCGGCTCCTCGGCGTCCGGCGGCAGCGGCGGCAGCGTGTTGATGCGCGACACCACGTCGAGCATCACCCGGGTCATGTCGGTGCCGATCTCGAAGCTCAGCGACACGCCGCCGCCGCCGCGATTGATCTGCGAGCGCATCTCCTTCATGCCGGAGAGGCCGCGCATCGCCTCCTCGATCGGCTCGATCAGCGCTTCCTCGACCTCGCTGGGCGCGGCTTCGCGCCATTGCACGTTGATCCAGATCTGCGGGTTCTTGGTGTCCGGCAGCAGCTGGATCGGCAGGCGCAGCAGCGCCAGTCCGCCGAACAGCAGCACGATCAGCGCAGCCGCGGCGATCGCCGCGGGGTTGGACGCGGAATATTGAGTGAAGCGCATGATGGACCCCCAAGGTCGGTGCACAGCATTCGGGCCCCACCCTGCACCCGTCTTCTGATGCGTCAGAGACAGCGGGGGTTTAAACTGAGTTCCGAAGCGCCATCTTTATGGTTTACCCCAGGTCACACTAGGTTTCTGCGCTGCAATCCCATGCTAGATGATCCCGAAACCGTCACGCTGACGCGCGATGTGGTTGCCATTCTCATCCCTGCCGGCACCAAGGTCGAGCTGCCGGAAGGGGCCAGTGCGCTCATTACCCAGGCCCTGGGCGGCAGCTTCACGATCCAGGTCCAGGGGCATCTGTTCCGGATCGGCGGCAGCGACGCCGATGCGCTGGGCAAGCAGGTCGTGCGCGGCCCGGACGTCAACGAAAACGCCTCCGACGAGGAGTTGGAGAAGGCGGTGTGGGCGCAGTTGCGCACCTGCTACGACCCGGAGATCCCGATCGACATCGTCGAACTCGGCCTGGTCTACGAGAGCCGGCTGGAGCCGGTGGACCCGGACAATGCCGGCGGACCACGCAAGGCGGTGATCCGGATGACGCTGACCGCGCCCGGCTGCGGCATGGGCGACGTGCTGGTCAACGACGTCAAGACCAAGGTGCTGCAGGTACCGATGGTCACCGAAGCCGATGTCGAGCTGACCTTCGATCCGCCCTGGAGCCGCGACATGATGTCCGAGGCCGCGCAGCTGCAGGTCGGGATGTACTGATGAGCGGATCGATATGAGCGACACCACCACCCAGGGCGTGCGCATCCAGGTCAAGCCGCAGTACCTGGCCGAGCAGTCCTCGCCCGAGCGTGGCCATTACCTGTTCACCTACCACATCACGATCCGCAACGAGGGCAGCGACACCGTGCAGCTGCTGTCTCGTCACTGGGTGATCACCGACGGCGAGGGCCACAGCGAGGAAGTGCGCGGGCCCGGGGTGGTCGGCAACCAGCCGGTGCTCAAGCCCGGCGAGCAGTTCCAGTACACCAGCGGCTGCCCGCTGACGACGCCTGTCGGCACCATGCACGGCAGCTTCCACATGGTGCCGGCCAGCGGCGAGCCTTTCGAGGCGATGATCGAGCCGTTTCGCCTTGCGGTGCCACGCGCACTGAATTGAGTTTGTAGGTTGGGGTGAGCGCAGCGAACCCCAACATTGCGCGGGTGATCGTTGGGGTTCGCTTCGCTCACCCCAACCTACCATGGCGTTCCGGGATGGCGGCACCTTTACCGGTAAAATCGGCCGATGAACGATGCCAATGATTTTCCCAGCGACGTCGGCCACCTGGTCAGCCAGCTCAACGACGCCCAGAAGGACGCCGTCACCGCGCCGCCGGAACACCGCCTGGTGCTGGCCGGTGCCGGCTCCGGCAAGACCCGCGTGCTGGTGCACCGCATCGCCTGGCTGATCGCGGTCGAGAACGTGTCGCCGCTGTCGATCCTCGCGGTCACCTTCACCAACAAGGCCGCCAACGAAATGCGCGGCCGCATCGAGCAGCTGCTGAGCGTGCCGGTGCGCCAGCTTTGGGTCGGCACCTTCCACGGCATCGCGCACCGGATGCTGCGGCTGCACTGGAAGGAGGCCAGGCTGCGCCAGGACTTCCAGATCCTGGATTCCGACGACGCGCAGCGCCTGGTCAAGCGCATCATCAAGCAGCTCGACCTGCCCGAGGACCAGTGGCCGGCGAAAATGGTCGCCGGCTGGATCAGCAGCCAGAAGGAAGAAGGCCGCCGCCCGCAGCACTTCGACGACCTGGGCGACTTTACGCAGAGAGCTTTGGTGAGGGTGTACACCGCGTATCACGCAACTTGCGAAGCCCAGGGCCTGGTCGATTTCTCCGAGCTGCTGCTGCGCGCCTACGAGCTGTGCCGCGACAACGCCGAGGTGCAGGCGCATTACCGGCGCAAGTTCCGCCACGTGCTGGTCGACGAATTCCAGGACACCAACACGCTGCAGTACCTGTGGCTGAAACTGCTGGTCGGCGATCACGGCGTGATATTCGCGGTCGGCGACGACGATCAGTGTCTGGCGGCCGGAACCCCGGTAACGCTGGCCGACGGCAGCCACAAAGCGATCGAAGACGTACGGACCGGCGACTCGGTGCAAGCGGCGTATGGCACCGCCACTTTCCGCGCGGCGCTGGTGACGGAACGCATCCGCATAGGCCGGCGCAGCGACCTGATCGAGATCACCACGCGTGGCGGCCGGCGTTTGGTGAGCACGCCGGAACACACCCATTTCGGCGGCTATCTGCTGGGCGAGACGCCGCAGACCTATTTCACTTATCTGATGTTCAAGCGCGGCGTCGGCTATCGGCTCGGCGTGTCACAAGTCTATACGCGCGGCCAAGAGAAGCCGCTGGTCGGCTTCGAACAGCGCTGCCTGCACGAACACGCCGACGCGGCCTGGGTGGTGACGACCCACGACAGCGCCAACGCCGCCCGGCGCGATGAAATCCTGATGTCTCTGCGCTACGGCTTGCCGACCTTGCCCTTCGTTGCACGCAAGGGTGGCTCGGTCAATGGCCTGGTGCACGACGCTGCCTGGATCGCCGAAGTCTTCAGCAGCCTGGATACCGACACCGCGGCGCAGCGGCTGCTGTTGGATCATGGGCTGGAGGCGGCGCGGCCCCATCATCGCCCGCGTTCGCGCAATTCCAAGCGGCGCAATGTCGTCGTGACCCTCTGCGGCGATCGGCGCGGCGCCAGCCCGATGCACCGCATCTCGATCGTCGGCAACGATGTCTTCGGGCGCGAAGCGCTGGAATTGGCCGGCCTGTCGATCCGCGCCGCGAAAGCCGGCTCGGCGAGCTGGCGCTTCGAAACCTGCCGCAAGGATTTCGGCGAACTGCTGCAGATCGCCGAGCGAGCGCGCAAAGCTCTTGACGGCGACTTGCTGCTCAACGCCCGCATCGGCCGCCGCTCCCTGCCCTTCATCCAGGCCGCGGCGGTGCGCGCTGGCATGGCGATGCTCGCCGAGGACGGCAGCTTCGACATCGTCGTACAGGTGGCGCGGCTGCAGCAGCCGGTCGAGGTCTACGACCTGAATATCGGCGGCGTGCACAACTTCGTCGCCTCCGGAATCGTCACCCATAACTCGGTGTACGGCTGGCGTGGCGCCAAAGTCGAAAACATGATGAAGCTGCAGCGTGAGTTCCGCGGCCTGGAAATCCTGCGGCTGGAACAGAATTACCGCTCGACCGGCACCATCCTGAAAGCCGCGAACGGCCTGATCGAACGCAACAACGGCCGTCTCGGCAAGAACCTGTGGACCGACGGCATCGACGGCCCGCCGATCCAGCTGTACGCCGCGTTCAACGAGTACGACGAGGCCGAGTTCGTCGTGCAGCGCATGCGCGAGCTGGTCAACGGCACGCATCGTCCTTCCGATCTGGCGGTGCTGTACCGCAGCAACGCGCAGTCGCGCGTGATGGAAGAAATGCTGATCCGTGCGCGCATGCCGTACCGCATCTACGGTGGCCTGCGCTTCTTCGAGCGCATGGAGGTCAAGGACGCGCTGGCCTGGCTGCGGCTGATCCACAATCGTGACGACGACACCAGTTTCGAGCGTGCGCTGGCGACGCCCTCGCACGGCGTCGGTGCGACCAGCGTCGAGAAACTGCGCGTCTGCGCACGCGATTCCGGCACCTCGCTGTGGGCCAGCGCGCGGCGCGATCCGGCGCTGCTGGGGCGCACCGCCGGCGCGATGAACAAGTTCCTGGCCCAGGTCGATAAGCTCGCGCTGGACGCGAAAGACCAGTTGCTGCCCAAGGTCATGGAAGACGTGATCACCGGCAGCGGCCTGCGCGAGCACTATCAGAAGGGAGCATCGTCTGAGTCCCGCGCTGCGCGCGGGGGCGGCGACCAAGCCGAAGGCCGCTTGGAGAACCTCGACGAACTGGTCAGCGCCGCGCGCAGCTTCGAGCGGCCGGATGAAGACGGCGTCGAGCCGGTCTCCGCGTTTCTCGCCCACGCTGCACTGGAGGCCGGCGAAGGCCAGGCCACGGCCGGCGAAGACTCGGTGCAGCTGATGACCCTGCACTCCGCAAAAGGCCTGGAATTCCCGGTGGTTTTCATCGTCGGCCTGGAGAACAACCTGTTCCCGTCGATGCGTGCGGTCGAGGAGGGCAATCTCGAAGAGGAACGCCGGCTGTGCTACGTCGGCATCACGCGCGCGCGCCAGCAGCTGTACCTGAGCTATGCCGAAGTACGGCGCATTCACGGCGTCGAGCAGATCGGCATGCCGTCGCCGTTCCTGAAAGAAATCCCGCAGGAAACCCTGATGGAAACGCGGCCGCGCGCCGGCATTCTGCGGCCCGCGAGTTTCGGCGGCGGTCGCGATGCGCCGCGCTACGGCAGTGGTTACGGCAGCGGCGGTAGTAATAGCGGAGGTGGCGGATACACACCGCCGCCGCGCCGGGTTGCGGGCGCCGGCACGCCGGACTACGGCGGCTTCAGGCTCGGCCAGCGCGTCGGCCACGCCAAGTTCGGCGAGGGCGTGATCCTGTCGTTCGAAGGCGAGGGCGACAAGGCGCAGGTTGAAGTGCGTTTCCGCGAGGCCGGCATCAAGCGCCTGATGCTGGGCTTCGCCAAGCTGCAGGCGCTGTGATGTCGGGTCGCCCGCATCGGGCTCGCATGGACCCGGGTTTCACCCGGGCTACGCAACTCTGATGGCGCCGGGCGCATGGGCCGTGATCGCGATCCTGGTTGCGATCACGCTGATCGTCGGCCCGCTGACGACGCTGAAAATCATTTCGAATCGCCGCAAGGCCGCCGAGCCGGCGCCACCGGCCGATCTGCTCGAACCGCTGCTGCGCCTGTTGCCGGTGCTCGCGCAGCTGCCCGACGAACTGCGCGAACGCCATGCGCAGCGTGCAGCGCAATTCCTCGCCGGCAAGCGCTTCGTCGGCTGCGACGGCCTGCAGGTTGAAGACGATATGCGCATCGCAGTCGCCGGTTTCGCCTGCCTGCTGGTGCTGCAGCCGGATGCGTTGCGCGGCGGCCTGTTCCCGGCGGTGAAGAAGATCCTGCTGTATCCCGACGCATTCCTGGTGCCGGTCACCGAGCCCGACGAATTCGGCCTGGTCGATGACGAGCCTCAGGAGCGCATCGGCGAATCCTGGCAGGGCGATCGTGTGGTGCTGTCGTGGCGCGACGTACAGGCCGCGCTCGCAGGCGATGAAGTGAACGTGGTCGTCCATGAGTTCGCGCATCAGCTCGACGACGAATCGCTGACCGCCGAAGGCGCACCGAACCTGCCGGACTACGCGCGCTGGGCTGGCGTGATGCAGCAGGAGTTCGAGCGGCTGCGGCGTCAGCGCCGGCCGCGCCTGCTCGACCCCTACGGCGCGGAAAGTCCCGCGGAGTTCTTCGGCGTGGTCACCGAAGCCTTCATCCAGCGCGGCGCTGAGCTTGCGCAGCACCACCCGAAACTCTACGAGCTGCTACGCGATACTTTCGGCTACGACACGCGCGACTGGCTCTGGCCTGCCGCGGCCCCGTCCGGCGCATAGAGGTAGTCCCGGGTGAGCGGCAACCGGGTCTGTTCGCGCACCAGCTGGAAATGGAACACCACCATATTGCCCCAGCGAAAGCTCGCCTCGGAGGTCTGCAGATAAAACTCCCACATACGGCAGAAGCGCTCGCCGAGGCGCTCGCGGAACGGCTCGCGCTGCAGCTGGAAGCGGCGGTTCCATTCGGCCAGCGTGTAGGCGTAGTGCAGGCGCCAGACTTCCATGTCGCTGACCAGGAGCTTGCTCGGCTCGATCGCGCTCAGTACTTCGGATGCCGATGGAATATAGCCGCCGGGGAAGATGTATTTGGCCAGCCAGGGATTGGTCACGCCGCGCGGCTTGGCGCGGCCGATGGTGTGAATCAGCGCGGTACCGTCGGGTTTCAGCAGCGCTTTCACGCGGTCGAAGAAGGTCTGGAACTGCGGCCGGCCGACATGCTCGAACATGCCGACACTGACGATCGCATCGAAACTGCCCGGCGTGTCTCGATAGTCCTCGAGCCGCAGCTCGATCCGGTCCTCCAGGCCGCGGTCGCGCACCCGCTGCTGTGCGATCGCCAGCTGCTCGACCGACAGCGTGATGCCGGTGACATGCACGCCGGTATGGTGCTCGGCGATATGCATCGCCAGGCCGCCCCAGCCGCAGCCGATGTCGAGCACCCGCGCGCCGGGCCGCAGGTCGAGCTTGGCCGCGATGTGCGCACACTTGGCCTGCTGCGCCTGTTCCAGACTCATGTCCGGCTCACGGAAATACGCGCAGGAGTAGAACAGGCCGGTATCCAGGAATGCGGCATACAGCCCATGATCCAGATCGTAGTGATGAGCCACATTGCGGCGGCTGCTGCGCAGCGTATTGAACTCGCGCAGGCCGGCACGCAGCCGCTTCCAGCGCTTCTTGATCCGCTTGCCGAGCTTGCCGCCCGGCGTCGGCAGGCCGCGGGTCAGGCCCATGCCGACGCGCAGCACCGCCATCAGATCACCATCCAGCGGCTCCCATTCGCCGGCCATGTAGGACTCGCCGATGCGCAGTCCAGGGCTCATCAGCGCCCGCAGAAACGCCGACAGATCGGTGACCCGGACCGCGGCCTCCGGCTGGCCGTGACCGACGCTGAGGACCTTGCCATCGGGCGCATGAATCTTCAGCGTGCCCTTGTCGGCTTTTTGACTCAGCACATCGAGGATCCGCTGCATCGGGTGCTGCACTCCAGGCTCGGGTTTCATACGACGGGCAGTGAAACTTAGCATGCGTCGGCTCGACTTCAGGGCTCCACCGACGCTCGAGCGCCGTCCACTACGCCGCGATAAAGATAGCCGCGCGTGTAGGGCAGGCGAGTCTGATCGCGCAGCAGCTGGAAGTGGAACACGACGAGGTCGCCCCAGCGGAAACTCGCCTCGGATGCCTGCAGGTAGAACTCCCACATGCGGCAGAAGCGCTCGCCGAACCGGGCACGGAACAGTTCGCGCTCGGCCTGGAAGCGCCGATGCCATTCGGCCAGCGTCCAGGCGTAATGCAGCCGCCAGATCTCCAGATCACTGACGACCAGGCCTTCGGCTTCGATCGCTTCCAGGACTTCGGAAGCGGCGGGAATATAGCCTCCCGGGAAGATGTGCTTTCGAATCCAGGGATTGGTAAAACCCGGCGGCGTGCTGCGGCCGATGGTATGCAGCAGCGCGACGCCGTCGGCCTTGAGCAGTTCGCGCACGCGGCGAAAGAACTTCGGGTACTGCGGCCGGCCGACATGCTCGAACATGCCGACGCTGACCACGGCGTCGAAGCGGCCCTCGGTCAGCCGATAGTCCTCCAGACGCAGCTCGACCCGGGAATCCAGGCCGCGTTCGTTCACACGCTGCCGAGCGACCGCGAGCTGCTCCTTGCTTAAGGTGATGCCGGTGACATGCACGCCGTGATGCTCGGCCAGGTACATCGCCAGCCCGCCCCAGCCGCAACCGATATCCAGCACGCGGGCGCCCGGTCGCAGGTCGAGCTTGGCCGCGATATGCGCGCACTTGGCCTGCTGCGCGGCTTCCAGATCCATGCCCGGCTCGCGGTAGTAGGCGCAGGAATAGAACAGGCCGGCATCCAGAAACGCCGCATAGAGTTCGCGATCCAGATCGTAGTGATGCGCCACATTGCGGCGGCTGCTGAACGGGCTGTTGATTTCGCCGATGTGGCCGCGCAGCTTCATCAGCTGGCGTTCGCGCGGCGTCAGCTCCACCGAGTTGATCAGGGCCAAACCGGCTTCGAGCACGCTCAGCAGCGAACCGTCGACCGGATTCCAGCCCCCTTCCATGAAGGTTTCACCGAAGCGCAGCGCGGGATTGCGCAGGATGCTCGTCAATACCGAGGCATCCCGCACTTCGATCACCGCGCGCGGCTCCTCACCCGGCCCGAGCGTCCACACCGCGCCACCTCGCGCGCTGCGCACCTCCAGACCCCCGTGCCTGAACCGCCGCCCCATGAAATCAAATAAGGCCTGCATGAGGCCGAGTATAAGAAACCGCGCGCGCCGCGTAACGCATTTGTCTCCGCCCCCGCTTGCAGGGGCAGGGAACGGTCGGCGCTACCCGGCGAGGAGCTTCGCGTACGCGGTCTCGCCGATGCCGCTCAGCTTGCCATTCAGAAACACCAGCGCGGTGGTCTCGTCGCGCGTGGTGTCGCCGTCGGAATGCAGGTGCTGGGTGCGGTAGCGCAGCACGCGGTATTCGCCGTCCTTGCCACGCAGCGCTTCGGAGAAATCCGGCGTGCCGAGTTGGACCTGCACGTCGGCCAGCGTCGCGCCCAGCGGCAGCAGGCCGATCAGGCTGCGGTTGCGCTCCTCGGTCTTGGTGTGAGCGTCCTTGTGATAGCCGTTGTCGCCGTCGCCGTCACCGATCGCGAATACACAGCCGCCGAGGCCGGCAGCGAGTGCCAGCAGCATCGCCGCCTGCAGTCCCGTCTTGATCATTTTTTTGCCCTTTGTTTTGTGTTGGAGAGAGATTCCCGTGCACAAAGGGGCATGCCGCGTGCCATCCGACATTGTCTTATAAATCAATTATTTGTAATACAGACAACGCGGCGGCGCTGGCGTAAACAGCCAACAGTTGGCGGAGCCGGTCACTCCAGCAGGATCTTCTGCAGGAACAGGATCGCGGCGTTGTTGTACAGATCGCGGTTGGCCTTTTTTCGGAAGCCGTGCCCTTCGTCCGTGGCCAGCAGGTACCAGACTTCGCCGCCGTTGTTGCCGCGGATCGTCTCGACCATCTGCTCGGCCTCGCTGGCCGGCACACGCGGATCGTTGGCGCCCTGGACGATGAACATCGGCTGGCTGATTCGCGAGGCGTTGGCGGTCGGCGAGATCCCCTGCAGGAACACGCGCATCTGCTCGTCGCTCTCGTCGCCGTATTCGGCGCGGCGCAGATTGCGGCGATAGTCCTGGGTATTGGTCAGGAAGGTCACGAAGTTGCTGATGCCGACGATGTCGATGCCGCCGCGCAGCCGGTTGTTGTAGTGCGTCATGCTGGCCAGGGTCATATAGCCGCCATAGGAGCCGCCCATCACCGCGACGCGTTCGGCATTGAGCTCGCGCTGGGTTGCGATCCAGTCGAGCAGCGCGCCGATGTCGCGCACCGAATCCTCGCGCAGCCGGCCGTTGTCCAGCATCAGGTATTTCTTGCCGTAGCCGGACGAACCGCGCACGTTCGGCACCAGCACGCTGATGCCGAGTTCGCGCGTGTAGAACTCGATCAACGGGTTGAAGCTCGGCAGCGCCTGGCTTTCGGGGCCGCCGTGAATCTGCACCAGCACCGGCCGCGGGCCGTCGCCGAACCCGCGGTAATAGAACGCCGGTACCTGCAGACCGTCGAAGCTCTTTATGTGAATCAACTGCGGCTCGGTGAAAGCTCCCGCGTCAAGACCGCCGGTTTCGCTGCGCGTCCAGCGCGTCAGCTTGTCGCTGGCGCCGCTGCCGACTTCGATCGAAAACACGTCGCTGGGACTGCGCGCATTGTTGAGGTTGAAGCCGAGACGCTTGCCGCTGGAATCGAATTGCAGATCGCTGATCACGCCGATCGGCAGTGACGGCACGCCCAGCGTCTTGCCGGCCTTGATGTCGAGCAGATGTAGCTGGCTGACGCCGTCGGCGTTGACGGTGTAGGCGAGGAAAGTGCCGCCGCCGGACAGCTCGATCTCCCCGACATCCCAGTCGACATCGGCGGTGAGCACGCGTGCATCGCGGCCGTCGACGTTTTCGTAACGCAGCCGCTGAAAATCCGAATCCTGATCCGATACGAAGTACACGCCGCGGCCGTCGCGCGAGAAACGCGCGACTGAAAAACTCACCGGCCCGGTGGTCGCATGAAAGCGCTGCAGCTGCGGCACGCCGTCGCCGGAAAGATCGGCGCCCACATCGGCAATGTACAGCTCGCTTTCGTTGATCGACACATACTTGGAGATCAGCAGCCGCCGGCCGTCCGGCGAGAAATCCAGCGCGCGCCACGAGCCTTCGCGCTCGGTGATTGCGCGCACTTTCGTGCTGCCCGGCATGCCGACGACAACGTCGGTGTCCTTGCCGTTGCGGCGCGTGGTCGAGTACGCGAAGCGATCGGTCTGCGAGGACCAGCGCAGATTGGTATTGCGCGACGTGCCGTCGCTGAGCAGCTGGATTGCGCCGCTGCCGATGTCGAACTGGTAGACCTGGTAGAACTCGTTGCCGCCGACGTCCCGGGTGAACAGGAAGCACTTGCCATCGGGCGAGGCGGCGGCCTCGGCAACCGGTTCGGCGAAGAACGTCAGCTGGCTGCGATCACCGCCCGGCATCGCGACCTGGTGAATCTGCGCGGTTTCGGCGAAGCGCGTCGAAATCAGCAGGCCCTGATCGCGGCCCAGCCAGCCGGCCAGCACGGCCGAACGCGTCTGCTGGTAGCGATTGGTACGCTCGGCGAGCGCCGGCGGGATCGCCGGCACGTCTTCCATGACCAGGTTGCCGCGTTCGATGCGCTCCACGGCGAGGGCCGATGCACTCGCCAACAGCATTGCAACCAGACAGCCGAGCATCGTGATACGCATCGTCGCCCCTCGTGCTTTGTGATCCCTAGGCAACCGCACGGTAGGAGCGGACCTTGTCCGCGATTGTGCTCTTCGAGGCCTCAATCGCGGACAAGGTCCGCTCCTACAGTTGCGAGTCAAGAATTTGCTATTTCACCTTCACCAGCATCGCATTGATGCCGTTGGACTCCAGCTGCGCCAGCGTGTCGCGCGCTTTCGCCTCGTCGCGTATCGGGCCGACGCGCACCCGGTAGTAGGTGTCCTTGTTGTCGATCGTGACTTTCTCGATGCGCGATTCGACACCGGCCAGCGCCAGCGCCGCCTTCTGCCTTTCGGCCTCGGCGTCGCTGCGGTACGACGCGACCTGGATGATGAAAGTGCCGGTGGTCGCGGCGCTCGGCGCGGTCGACGGCGGCACCGATGCAGGGATCGACGCCGGTGGCGTACCGGGCGTCGTCGCGATGCCGTTGACCGGCGATGTCGCCGGCTGCGTCTGCTGCTGCGCCGCCAAGGCCTGCTGCTGCTGCGCTGTCAGCTTGGCCTGCGGCTGGCTCGGTACCAGCACTTCCTGGCTCGGCAGCAGTTCGTAGAACGTGAAGCGCGATTTCTCTTTCGGCGGCACCGCGACCTTGGCCGTGTCTTCTTCAGCCGCCTTTGCCGATACCCGCCCACGCAGCGGCGGCGGTGCCGATTTGCCCGGCTTGGCGCTGAGGTCTTCCTGATCATCATCGACAGACGCCGCTGCGCTGCGATCCGCCGGTCTGTTCTTGCTCGGCCGGTCGCTCGCGGCCGACGTGCCGCGCAAGGGCTCACCCGTTGGCCGTGACACGTAGACGAACACCGCGACCAGCAGGCCCATCGACAAGCCGGCCAGCATCAACACCCAGCCCGGCAAACCGCCGCCGGACTTTTTCTTCGCCGGCGGACGGCGGTTGCCGGAGGACGGCTTGGGATTGCGCACCGCGTAGTCGCGCGCCATCTACATCTGCTCCGGCGCGCTGACGCCGAGCAGCGCGAGACCGTTCTGCAGCACCTGGCGCGTCGCGACGATCAGCGCCAGGCGCGCGCGCGTCAGCTCCGCGTCTTCACTCAGGAACTTGATGCGGTTTCCGGCTGCGTCGATCGCGTTGTAATAGCTGTGCAGCAGGTCGGCCAGATCGCGCAGGTAGAACGCGATGCTGTGCGGCGCCGCCTGTTCCGCGGCGGTGACGACCGTCTCCGGAAACTTGTTCAGCTGCACCAGCAGGTTTTTCTCCTGCACTTCCGTCAGACGATGCAGCGCGTCGCCGCTGGCGCTCGCATCGAACACCACGCCGCGCTCGGCCGCCTGGCGCAGCACCGAGCAGATACGCGCATGCGCGTACTGGATGTAATAGACCGGGTTTTCGTCGCTCTTGGAGCGCGCCAGATCGACGTCGAACACCAGGTGCGAATCGCTTTTGCGCGCGGTCAGGAAATAGCGCGTCGCATCGCAGCCAACCTCGTCGATCAGATCGCGCAAGGTCACGTAGGAGCCGGCGCGCTTGGAGATCTTCACCTCTTCGCCGTCCTTCATCACGGTCACCATCTTGTGCAGCACGTAGTCGGGGAAGCCCTGGGCGATGCCCAGGCCGGCCGCCTGCAGGCCGGCGCGCACCCGCGCGATCGTGCCGTGGTGGTCGCTGCCTTGGATGTTGATGGCCTGGCCGAAGCCGCGCTGCCACTTGACGATATGGTAGGCGACGTCCGGCACGAAGTAGGTGTAGGTGCCGTCGGTCTTGCGCATGACGCGGTTCTTGTCGTCGCCGTAGTCTTCGGTGCGCAGCCACAGCGCGCCTTCCTCCTCGT
>NZ_JAQGNT010000074.1 GCF_028291725.1 Hydrocarboniphaga sp.
TGGCGGTAGCAAGTACGGCGTCGCTCGATCCACATCCACAAACCGCTGCGCCATCGCTTCGTCCTAGGTCCGTTTCTATCGACATTGCTCAGGCAAAATTAAGGCCGATAATCCGACAGGCTCCTAGGAAGGTTGAAACCCAATCTAACCACAACCCAGTTCAATAAGCATGTATACCTGCTACGCTTATTTCAACTGCCATGTGAGCGCGCCATAGAGATCCGGGATGTACCTAACTGATATCTATATTGAGAACGTAGGTCCGCTTCGCAATCTTAATCTTCAGCTTGCTGTGGCCGGCGACCCTAAGCCGTTCTTGTTAGTAGGAGCGAACGGGGGAGGAAAAACAAACTTCCTATCAATCATCGCCGATGCCATATTCGAAGCGGAGACTGTGCACTATAACGATGTGGTGCCGACTCAATCGGCCGTAAGCAGGCCATGGTTTCGCGTTATTGGGCCCGACACGATCTCTGCGAATGCCAGTGGGGCTCTTTCTTTACTCAAGTTCGAACACGAGGGGAGTTTTTATTTTTATAAGTCAAAAGGGGGAAAGCTAGTTGCCGCTGAGGCAATCGAGCGGCTGCCCGAAGTGTTCAAGGCACAAGCGTCGTGGCCCGACGACGGCAGTGTCAAAGAGCTTTCCATGCCGGATGAACAGGCAAAAAAAATATTTCAAGAAGGGGCATATCTCTTTCTGCCAGCAAGCAGGTCAGAGGTGCCTCATTGGCTCAACCGTTTGAGTGTGCGAGCTGACGAGTTCGACTTGGCGCCGCGCCTGTCAAAAGTGCTCGACAAACCGATTTATGTAGAGCGTGGTCTCGATCGACTGAAACAATGGATGATGTCGCTGCTTATCGATGCGAGGACCGACTTTCGACTCGTTCCGGGATTGGATAACCAGATGGTTCCGCTCGCAGTTGGCGATATTCAATACGCCACAAGCCAACTCAAGATTTGGCAATCGCTCAATCAAATACTAGGAAAGATCCTTGGGGACCAATCAGCTAGATTCGTTTGGGGTGGTCGCCAGGTTGGCCGACTCGGATTCTCCAAAACAGGAGTCGAAAGACCACTGCCTTTAGACGCACTATCTGCTGGTCAAGCCTCGCTACTCACCATATTTGGAACACTCGTCAGATATGGTGACGGGCATCCGGCCCAAGCCGACCCTATCCGCATCACTGGAATCTGCATCATTGATGAACTCGATGCACACATGCACGTCGATCTACAACTCCGAGCGCTGCCCGAACTAATCGCTTTATTCCCAAAGGTTCAGTTCTTACTATCAAGTCACTCCCCTCTTTTTGCGCTCGGGATGGAGCGAAAGTTCGGAAGCAACGGAGTGCATATTGTTGATCTCCCATCAGGCTCTAATATTCCAGCAGAGGCATACGCTGAGTTCGGACGAGCCTTGGACGCTTTCCATAACACGCAGGCATTTGCGGATGCAGTTGTTGCCGCTGCGAATGGCCCTGGAAAGTTACTAGTTTTGGTAGAAGGCGAGACCGACCCCGAGTATTTGAATATTGCAATGGATCGTCTAGGCCGTGGCGCCCTTAAGGAAGCAGTGGAGATCTGTTGGGTTGGCGCAAAGGATCCAAGGAGTGGACAGGGCTTTCATACTGGCAAGGACGCGCTCAATGCGACCGCCAACGTGCTCAAAGCAAAGCCAGAGCTGGCTCGTCGCAACGTTCTGCTTCTTTACGACAATGACACGAATAAGCCAGATGAAACAGTGAGCCGCCTTTTCATTCGATCGATGCCCACAAATTCTTCCAATCGAATTATCGAGTCTGGTATAGAAAATCTTCTCCCTGAAGCGCTGATTTCTCAGGACGTATTTCAAACGAAAGAGTCGAAGAAAAAGAATGGAAATAGCGTTACTACGCGAAATCTAGACAAGAGCAAGTTGTGCGCGTCCGTATGCCGCCTTGATGACGCTAGTCTGTTTGCCGGGTTCTCAGGCGTCATAGATATTATTGAGAAAGTTGCGCTTGAGTCGAGTGCGAGCGTCCCGATGGCTGCAAGCTAGGCATCCACCGGGTCGGAAGTTTGATCGTCCGCTTCTTGCACCTTACCGCCATCGGGGCAGCAGCGAACGGCAGCTATTGATGTCATGGATACGCTCTGACCGGATCAAGCTCAGGCCGATCAGGATCGAGGAAAACGACTGATCGTCAGAAATGCCAATCGGTGATCAACAGAAGGAGCATGCGCATCGGGCGGCTCGCCGCCTTTCCGAAGATGTGTAGATACCGATGGCCTGCGGGAGAGAGCCGATTTTCCGTTAGTGGGTGGCATTCCAGCTGGGCCCGCGTCAGCGAATGTGACGTACTTCCGTGACGCCGAAAGTTATTCATTCCATCTTTTCGTCGAAGCCGCCGTGGGGCGGTATGGCGGGAGAACGGCATGAACAATCGCGACGAGCGCCGCTATCAGCGGCTCACCAGTGTGCAGACTTTCGGGCAGGAACGCGCCGGCGATTTTCCACCCGGTTTCAAGGGCGCCCAACTGTTGAGCCAGCTCGATCAGTATCTTGTCGATTTGAATGCCGCCAAGGCCGCGCAGATGCCGGACCGCATCAGTAAACGCCCGCTGCTCAAGGCGCTCGACACCGACTGCAGGAACATCGCCCGCACCGCCCGCGCCATCGGCCTCGACGACCCGAGCTTTGCGGCGCCTTACCAAATGCCCGACAAGCCCGGCGAAACGCCTCTGCTGACGCACATCGACGCCATGCTGGCGCGCCTCGAAGATCAGGCCGACGATCCCGCCGACACCCTGGCGGCCAAGGCCGCATTGCGCGCGCGGTTCACGAGCTACGAAATCGCAGCGGATTTCGTGCAGACCCTGCGCCAGCACAGCGACGCCCTGCGCGCCGCCAGCCGTGTGAACCAGGGCGAAATCCAGGGCGGCGTCGAGAACACCATGCGCGTCGGCCAGATCCTCGATGCCGCCGGTGACACTATCCAGCAATTCGACGCGATCGTGACCAACAAGTACGCCCTGGAGCCGGAGAAGCTGCGCGCCTGGCGCACCGCGAGCCGCATCGAGAAAGCGCCGCGGCGGACCAGAGCGAGCGCGGCCGGCAGCGCCGGAACGCCATCGGCCGCGTTCCCGTCGGCCTAGACCCGCATAGACCCCAATCACTGCCAACGCATGAGAGCCCCGATATGAGCAGAGAACTTACCGTGCAGGATGTCGACGTATCCGAGCTTGCGGATATCGACAACACCATCACCACGCTGCATCGCAAGTTGACCGCCCTTGCGGAAAAGCTCGCGCGGCGTGAGCGTTTCGTCTACGGAGCGCTCACTGAGCGATACGAGGCGTATTGCCACAGCGCTTTGACCGAACTCGCCAAGAACCCGGACCTGATCCCGGCCGAAGCGGAGCTTCCGGAACTGCTGGAGGTCTTGACGCTGGCCAGCTGCCTGCGGGCCAGCTTCGGCATGCTGGGCGAAATGGACAAGCTGACGCTGGAAATCGAGGAGACCATAGGCGGCGATCTTCTGGCCGCCGCGATCGACGCCCATGTGATCCTGAATGTGGCCGAGCGCGAGCATGACATTCCGCCCTTGCATGAAAAGAATCCGATTCGGCGGACGACCGGCGAACACGTTCAAATCGGCAAGACGCGGCACTGAGGAGAAGCGTCTGTTACTGCTTGCAAGGAGCTATAACCATGAAGTGTCCAGCTTGCGGGGCAGCGGAACTGGTGCATGACACCCGCGACCAGCCGTACATCTACAAAGACGAATCGACAGTAATCCCGGCCGTGGAAGGCGAGTATTGCCCGGCTTGCGGCGAGGCCGTCATCGGAATGGCCGAGGGCGTGCGCACCGGCGTTTTGATGCAGGACTTCAACAAGCAGGTGAATGCCGCAATCGTCGATCCGGAATTTATTGCGCGGGTTCGCAAGAAGCTCGATCTGGATCAGCGCGAAGCCGCTGCGGTTTTCGGTGGGGGCGTCAACGCCTTCTCGCGGTACGAAAGCGGCAAAACCAAACCGCCTTTGGCGTTGGTGAAGCTGCTTAAGGTTTTGGATCGTCACCCTGATCTGTTGTCCGAGGTCAAAGCAGCCTGAGTCGCTCGGGGCGTGCCATCAGGGCGGAAGGACATGAAAAAAGCCCTCCACGACTTCCGTCGGGAGGGCCTTTTCACATCAGCGTCAGCCTTACGCCGGAATCGCCTCGATCGCCTTGCGCAGCTTCTTCATCGCCGCCGATTCGATCTGGCGGATGCGCTCGGCCGAGACGCCGTACTCGTCCGCCAGTTCCTGCAGCCCGGCCTTCTGGCCCTCTTCCGACAGCCAGCGGCGCGCCAGGATCGTGCGGGCACGGTCGTCGAGCGCGGCCAGCGCGTGCTTCATCGTCGTTTCGCGCTGCTCATGCCAGCCGGCGTCCTCGATATCGGTGTAGCTGCTGTCCTCGGTCGCCAGGTAATCCTCGGGCACGTAGCTGCCTTCGTCGCTGCTGTCGTCGGAGGTCGCGCTGAAGCTCATGTCGTGGCCGCCGAGGCGCGATTCCATCTGCAGCACTTCTTCGGGCTTGACCTTCAGATCGCGCGCAATGGTTTCGACCTCAGCCTGCGACATCCAGCCGAGGCGGGTCTTCTGCGAGCGCAGGTTGAAGAACAGCTTGCGCTGCGCCTTGGTCGTGGCGATCTTGACGATGCGCCAGTTCTTCAGCACGAACTCGTGAATCTCGGCCTTGATCCAGTGCACCGCGAACGAGATCAGGCGCACGCCCACGTCCGGGTCGAAGCGCTTGACCGCCTTCATCAGGCCGACATTGCCCTCCTGGATCAGGTCGGCCAGCTGCAGGCCGTAACCCATGTAGCCGCGGGCGATATGCACGACGAAGCGCAGGTTGGACAGCACCAGCTGCTGCGCCGAGCCCAGGTCCTGCTCGTCGTGGAGTTTGCGGGCGAGCCGCGTTTCTTCCGCCGGGTCGAGCAGCGGAATGCGGCTAACCGATTGAATATAGGCTTCAACACTGCCGGACAGAGGCGACAGCGCTGCCTGCGGACGCAGTTTCAGGGCAGTGGATGTCGTGGTCGTCATGGCGGTAATCCCCTTGGCCTCGCGGCTTGATCTACGGCTGCAGCCAGGATGCTGGCAGTCGCATGAGTAGAGTGCCAAGCCTACCCCAAGTTCCCAAAAATACTCTTTGGAATTACTAAAGCCGGCGATTGACGCAATCAATCGACCGCCAGCCGAAGGCGGCTTCGCCTCAATCCGGCCCCAGGCCGACTCGGACCACACCGTCGGCTTCCACCCAGGCCCGGTACATCAGGTGCGAGTTGAACGGCAGTACGACGTTGCCGTCCCGGTCGATCGCGATCAGGCCGCCGCGGCCGTTCTGTTCCCTTACGTCATCCAGTGCGGCCTGGGCTGCGCTTTTCAAGTCCTGGCCGGCGTAGGTGATCCGGGCGTGGATCTGGAAGCCGGCCGCGGCGCGGATGAAGCACTCGCCGGTGCCGGTGCAGGACACCGCCGCGCTGCGGTCGTCGGCGTAGGTGCCGGCGCCCAGGATCGGCGTGTCGCCGACCCGGCCGGGCCGCTTGTTGGTCAGGCCGCCGGTGCTGGTCGACGCCGCCAGGTGGCCCCGCGCGTCGCGGGCGACCGCGCCGACGGTACCGAACGCCGCGTCGTGGTCGAGCACGATGCTGCCGGTCCTGCGCGCCTGCTCGAGCTGGCGCACGCGTTCCTCGATGATGAAGTAGCCCGGATCGACTTCCGGCAGGCCGAGTTCGCGGCCCAGCGCTTCGGCACCAAGCCCGGCGAACAACACGTGCGGGCTGCGCTCCATCACCGCGCGCGCCAGCCTGACCGGCGAGCGGCTGCGGCTGACGCCGGTGACACCGCCGCCGGCGCGGCTGCGGCCGTCCATGATCGCGGCGTCGAGCTCCGGCACGCCGTCGGCATTGAGCACCGCGCCGATGCCGGCGTTGAACAGCGGGCAGTCCTCGAGCAACTCCACCACGCGCTCGACGACGTCGACGGCAGAGCGGCCTTGCTTGAGCCAGGCCAGGCCTTCGGCGGCGATGCGCGCCAGGGCTGCGCGGTGCTCGGGCTGGTCGTTAGCGGCACCGGGAGCGGGGTCGCCAGCGCCGCCGTGCAGGGCGAGTCGGATCATGGGGATTGGGCTGAAAGAATGGGCGACTACTGTAGCGCAGCTGGATTTGCAGCTGGATTTCGCCACTGTAGGAGCGGCTCTTAGCCGCGATTGTGTCGGTGAGGTTTCAATCGCGGCTAAGAGCCGCTCCTACACGCCGGCAACGCGCGGTAGTGGCAAACTGCAGGCCGCGATTTCACCGGAGTCCGGCATGAGTTCTGCTCTGAAGCTGCCCGAGAACGTCCAGCAGCAGCTGTATCCCGATGCCGGGGCAGCGGCACAGGCGCTGGCCGACGCCGTCGCCGGCTTGTTGCGCGAGGCGCTAAGCGCGCGTCCGCTGGCCTCGCTGATGCTGTCCGGCGGCAAGAGCCCGATCCCGTTTTTCCAGAAGCTGTCGCTGCAGGATCTGGACTGGTCGCGCGTCTGCGTCGGCTTGGTTGATGACCGTTGGGTGGACGCCAATGATCCCGACAGCAACGAGCGGCTGTTGCGCGAGCACCTGCTGAAGAACGCTGCCGCGAGCGCGCAGCTGGTGCCCTTGAAGAACGCGCAGCGTGAGCCGGAGCAGGGCGTGGACGAGGCTGAGAAGCTGGTCGCCGCAATCCCGCGGCCGTTCGACGCGCTGGTGCTCGGTGTCGGCGACGACGGCCACACTGCCTCGCTGTTCCCCTGCGCCACTGAGACGCCAGCGGCGATGGTGTCCAGGCGCCTGGTCGCGGCGACGCGGCCGCAGACCGCGCCGCATCCGCGCATCACGCTGACGTTCCCGACGATCCTGGATTCCCGCGCGATTTTCGTCGCCATCGGCGGCGAGTCCAAGCGTGCGGTGATCGAGCGCGCGGTCGTGCTGAATCCGCCGCTGCCGATCGGCGACGTGCTGCTGCAGAGCACCGCGCCGGTGCATGTTTACTGGTCGCCATAGGCGACACAGCCCCGCCACACAAGGAAATCGCATGCGTCGCAACCGTAACGCCAAGATCGTCGCCACGCTCGGCCCGGCGAGCACCAGCCGCGAAGTCATCGAGGCGCTGTTCCGCGCCGGCGCCGATGTGTTCCGTCTGAACTTCAGCCACGGCGCGCATGAGGACCACCGCGCGCGCTTCGACACCATCCGCGAGATCGAGAAGGATCTGGGCCGGCCGATCGGCATCCTGATGGATCTGCAGGGTCCGAAGCTGCGCATCGGCACGTTCAAGGACGGCCCGGTGAATCTGGTGGCCGGCGCGGCGTTCCGGCTCGATCTGGATCGCGACGCCCCCGGCGATATCGATCGGGTTGCGCTGCCGCACCCGGAGATTTTTGCCGCGCTGACCGCGGGCACCGACCTGCTGCTCGACGATGGCCGCATCCGGCTGCGGGTCGAGCGCTTCACCGATCGCTATGCGGAGACGCGGGTGCTGACCGGCGGCAAATTGTCCGAGCGCAAGGGCGTCAACGTTCCGGGCGTGACCTTGCCGATTTCGGCGATGACCGAGAAGGATAGACGCGATCTCGACTTCGGCCTTTCGATTGGCGTCGACTGGATCGCGCTGTCGTTCGTGCAGCGGCCCGAGGACATCGAGGAAGCCAAAGCGATCGTGCAGGGCCGCGCCGGTATCGTCGCCAAGCTCGAGAAACCGGCGGCGATCAATCACCTCGACGCGATCGTCGCGGCGGCCGACGCGGTGATGGTCGCGCGTGGCGATCTGGGGGTGGAGATGCCGGCGGAGCAGGTGCCGGCGATCCAGAAGCGTATCGTCCGCAGCTGTCGCCGTCAGGGCAAGCCGGTGATCGTCGCAACGCAGATGCTGGAGTCGATGATCACCGCACCGGTGCCGACGCGCGCCGAAGCCTCCGACGTCGCCACTGCGATCTACGATGGCGCCGACGCGGTGATGCTGTCGGCCGAATCGGCAGCCGGCCAGTACCCGATCGAGGCGGTACGGATGATGGACCGCATCATCGACCAGACCGAGACCGATCCGTATTACCGCGACTTGATGGAGGCCTCGGAGACGCCGCCGCAGGCCGACATCGCCGGCGCGATCGGCTACGCGGTACACCGCGTGGCGGGCCTGCTGCAGGTGGCCGCGATTGTCGCCTATACCAACTCCGGTTCGTCGGCGTTGCGCGTCGCGCGCGAGCGGCCGCGCGCGCCGATCATCGGCATGACGCCGGAAGCCGGCACCGCGCATCGCCTGGCCCTGGTCTGGGGCGTGCACTCGGTGATGACGGCCGATGTCGGCAGCGTGACCGAGATGACCAACTTTGCGAGCTGGGCGGCGTGCGAGGAAGGCTTTGCGCGCAATGGCCAGACCATCGTGATCACCGCCGGCCTGCCGTTCGGCGCGGCCGGCACGACCAACCTGTTGCGGGTGGTGCAGATCGGGGCGAGTCCAAGCCGTAGCTGAACGGTCGCACGGCAGAACATTACGCAGGACCGGGAATGGATGCCCGCTCCAAGATTTCGATACGCACGGCGCTTCGTGCTGGCGACCCGGGACATATCGTCTTTCTTCACGGCACGCTCTACGCGGCCGAGCGGGGCTGGGATCACACCGTGGACGCTTACGTCGCGGCGGACAAGAAAAAGCCCGATGAGCGTTAACTCATCAGGCTTTTTCATGAAACATCCACCAATAATTGGTGGGCCCGGAGGGATTCGAACCCCCGACCACCTGGTTCGTAGCCAGGTACTCTATCCAGCTGAGCTACGGGCCCGCAAAAACTTTTGCAGGTACTGCGGGTACCGCGACAAGAAGAAACCCGCTTCTTGCTGCCAATGCAAACTGGCGGAGAGAGAGGGATTCGAACCCTCGATAAGGCTATAAACCCTATACGCCCTTAGCAGGGGCGCGCCTTCGTCCACTCGGCCATCTCTCCGAATGCCGATGGGCTATGCGTCTGCCGCCGGCGAGGGCGCGCATTGTAGCGACCCAGGCCCGGCCGGACAAGCACTTGCCGATGTTTTTCGCCGACCAACGGATGCTGAACCCGCCTACCGAGTCATGCGTCAGCGAGCCTGCGGTGAAAACTGCTTTTTAGCCGTTGACGACCGCGGGCAGTTCTTCGTTCTCACGACGAATCCGCTCGAAGATTTCTTCCCGGTGCACCGGGGTGTCCTTGGGCGCCTTGATGCCCACACGCACTTGATTGCCTTTGACGCCAAGGACCGTGACCGCCACGTTGTCCCCGATCATCACCGTTTCGCCGACCCGCCTGGTCAATATCAACATGTCTGCTCTCCAGCATCCGTTCTGTAAGTTTCCGACGGCAGCGATGGCTTCACCAGAATGCGCAACAGCCTATTGCATATTGCGCGGTCTTGGTATAGCGGATCAGGATTTTGCCTGATCCAGCTCAAACGCCCGGTGCAAGGTCCGTACCGCCAACTCCAGATACTTGTCCTCGATAACGACCGAAATCTTGATTTCTGAAGTCGAGATCATCTTGATGTTGATGCCCTCGACTGCCAGGGCCTTGAACATCTTGCTCGCAATGCCGGCGTGGCTGCGCATGCCGACACCGACCAGCGAAACCTTGACGATATCGGTGGCGGTGCGCACGCCCTTGGCGCCGAGTTCCACTGCCAATGCCTTGACCACGTCGCTGGCGCGCTCGTAATCGTTCTTGTGCACGGTGAAGGTGAAGTCGGTGGACCCGTCGGCGCCGACGTTCTGCACGATCATGTCGACTTCGATATTGGCGTCGCCGACCGGGCCGAGAATCGCAGCGGCGATGCCGGGGCGGTCGGGCACGCCGGCGATGGTGAGCTGGGCTTCGTCACGATTGAACGCGATGCCTGAGATGAGTGCGTCTTCCACATTCCCTCCGGGGGAATCTTCCTCTAGCGTGATCAGGGTGCCGGGGCCGTCGACGAAGGTCGAGACTACGCGCAGCGGGACTTTGTACTTGCCGGCGAACTCGACCGAGCGGATTTGCAGCACCTTCGAACCCAGGCTGGCCATTTCCAGCATTTCTTCGAAGGTGATCTTGTCGAGCCGGCGCGCCTTGGGCTCGACGCGCGGGTCGGTGGTGTAGACACCGTCGACGTCGGTGTAGATCTGGCACTCGTCGGCCTTCAGCGCCGCGGCCAGCGCGACGCCGGTGGTGTCGGAGCCGCCGCGGCCCAGCGTGGTCACCGCGCCGGTCTCGTCGATGCCCTGGAAGCCGGCGACCACCGGCACGATGCCGGCGGCGAGGTCGGCCAGCAGGCGCTCGGAATCGATGCTGGCGATGCGCGCCTTCATGTGCGCGCTGTCGGTGCGCAGCGCCACCTGCCAGCCGGTGTAGGACTTGGCGGGCACGCCGGCCTTGATCAGCGCCAGTGCCAGCAGGCCGATCGTGACCTGTTCGCCGGTGGCGGCGATCTGGTCGAATTCGCGCTCGCTGCCGCGCGGGTCGATCGACTTGGCCAGCTTGAGCAGGCGGTCGGTTTCACCGGACATCGCTGACACGACGACGACGATCTGGTGACCGCGCGCGCGCCAGCTGGCGACCTTGTTCGCGACATGCTCGATGCGCTCGACCGAGCCCATCGAGGTGCCGCCGTATTTCTGGACGATCAGTGCCATGGGGTTCTGCTTTGATTCCTCTCTATTGGAAGACGTAGGTTGGGGTGAGCGCAGCGAACCCCAAGGTTCATGCGCGCCGATGTTGGGGTTCGCTGTGCTCACCCCAACCTACAAAAACGGGGTTCAATTGCCGAGTTTGGTCGCGACCCAGGCTTCGACGCTGGCCAGCGCGGTGTCGAGATGCTCGGGCTGGGTGCCGCCGGCCTGCGCCATGTCGGGCCGGCCGCCGCCTTTGCCGCCAACCTGCTGCGCCACCAGATTCACCAGCTCGCCGGCCTTGACCTTGGCGGTCAGGTCCGCGGTGACGCCGGCGATCAGGCTGACCTTGCCGGCACCGGCTGCGCCGAGCACGACGATACCGGAGCCGAGCTTGTTCTTCAGCTGGTCGAGCAGTGTGCGCAGCTCGTTGCCTTCCACGCCTTCGAGTTTGCTGACCAGCAGCTTGGTGCCGGCGATGTCCTTCGCCTGCGTAACCAGGTCCGTGCCCGCGGCGGAAGCCAGCTTACCCTTCAGCGCGCTCAGCTCTTTTTCGAGCTGACGGCTGCGATCCAGCAGCTGCTCGATCTTGTCGGCGAGGTCGTCGCGGCCGGCGCGCACCAGATCGGCCGCCTGCTTGTACTTGGCCTCCAGGCCGCCAACATAGGCCAGCGCGTTCTCGCCGGTGATCGCCTCGACACGGCGCACGCCGGCAGCGACGCCGGACTCGCTGGTGATCTTGAACAGGCCGATGTCGCCGGTGCGCGTCACATGCGTGCCGCCGCAGAGTTCGGTGCTGTAGTCACCCATTGCGAGTACGCGCACTTCGTCGCCGTACTTCTCGCCGAACAGCGCCATCGCGCCGGATTCGATCGCCTGGTCGTACTTCATCAGCGTCGCGCCGACCGGCACGTTCGCCAGCACCGCGCGATTCACGCGCTGCTCGATGTTCTTGATCTCGTCGGCCGAGAGCGGCGCGCCGTGGCTGAAGTCGAAACGCGTGCGCGTCTCGTCAACCAGCGAGCCTTTTTGCGCGACGTGTTCACCGAGCACTTCGCGCAGCGCGCGATGCAGCAAGTGCGTCGCCGAGTGGTTGCGCTGAATCGCATGGCGCAGGGCTTCGTCCACCGCCGCACTGACGATCTGTCCGGTGCTCAAAGTGCCGGCTTCGAGCTTGCCGCGATGGCCGTAGCCGCCGGAGCCGACCTTGATCGTGTCGAGCACCTCGAAGCGCGAATCGCCGGACGACAGCGTGCCGCGATCACCGACCTGGCCGCCGCCTTCGGCATAGAACGGAGTCTGATCGAGCACGATCACTGCATCAAAGCCAGCGCTGAGCGAGGCGACTGCTTTGCCATCCCGATAGATCGCGGTGATCTTGGCCTTCTCGTGCGTCAGCGCATCGTAGCCGTGGAACGTGCTGGCTTCGCCTTCATGCTTCAGATCGTCGCCGCCGCCGAACTTGCTGGCCGCGCGTGCGCGCGTGCGCTGCGCTTCCATCTCCTTGTCGTAGCCGGCCTCGTCCAGCTGCAGTTCGCGTTCGCGCGCGATGTCCGCCGTCAGATCGAACGGGAAGCCGTAAGTGTCGTACAGCTTGAACACGACGTCGCCCGGGATGGTCTTGTCGCCGCCGAGTTTGGCGATCGCTTCTTCCAGCAGCTTCATGCCCTTGTCGAGCGTGATCGCGAAGCTTTCTTCCTCGCCCTTGATGGTCTTTTCCAGCAGCGCCTGCTTGGCTCGCAGCTCCGGATACGCCTCGCCCATAACCTCGGCCAGCGGCGCGACGAGCAGATAGAAGAACGGCTCGTTCAAGCCCAGCTTGTAGCCGTGGCGGATCGCGCGGCGCATGATCCGGCGCAGCACGTAGCCGCGGCCTTCGTTGGACGGCATCACGCCGTCGCAGATCAGGAACGAGGTCGAGCGGATGTGATCGGCGATGACCTTCAGCGAGGCCGAGGAATTCGGTGCGACCTTCGCCAGCTTCGCGGCCGCCGCGATCAGCGTCTTGAAGATGTCGATGTCGTAGTTGTTGTGCACGCCCTGCAGCACGGCGCTGATGCGTTCCAGGCCCATGCCGGTGTCGACGCTGGGCTTGGGCAGCGGCTCCATGCTGCCGTCCTTGGAGCGCTCGAACTGCATGAACACCACGTTCCAGATCTCGATCCAGCGATCACCGTCTTCCTCCGCGGAACCGGGCATGCCGCCCCAGATTCCCTTGCTGCCGTCGGGATCGTGGTCGTAGAAGATTTCGGTGCAGGGCCCGCAGGGGCCGGTGTCGCCCATGCTCCAGAAGTTGTCGGACGCGTACGGCGCGCCCTTGTTGTCGCCGATGCGGATGATGCGGTCCGCCGGCACGCCGATCTGCTGGTTCCAGATTGCGTAGGCCTCGTCGTCGGACTGGTACACGGTCACGCACAGACGCTGCGGATCGATGCCCAGCCAGTCCTTGCCGGTGATGAAGTCCCAGGCGAAGTGGATCGCGTCCTGCTTGAAGTAATCGCCGAACGAGAAGTTGCCGAGCATCTCGAAGAAGGTGTGATGGCGCGCGGTGTAGCCGACGTTTTCCAGATCGTTGTGCTTGCCGCCGGCACGCACGCAGCGCTGCGAGCTGGCCGCACGCGTGTAGGGGCGCTTGTCGCGGCCGGTGAACACGTCCTTGAACTGGACCATGCCGGCATTGGTGAACAGCAGCGTCGGGTCGTTGCCCGGCACCAGCGGCGACGAGGGCACCACGGTATGGCCTTGTTGCGCGAAGAACGACAGGAACTTTGCGCGCAGTTCGTTGCTGTTCACTGGACCCGAGCCGGAAAGAAAAGGGCCGCATCATAGGTCAGAAAGCCTAAGTGCCGCTAGGTTTTAGCGGGGTTTCGGGCTCCGCTGCCGCGGTCCCCGTTCCTCCCGAGTAGCGGGCGAAGACCGCGTATCGAAGGATATGGCCGCGGCTGGGTCCCTCGATACGCCTCGCTTCGCAAGGCTACTCGGGAAGACCGGGGAGTCGTTATTCGTCTTCTTCGTGCTTTAGCAGCCGCGAGATCGTTGCCGAGTCGAAGCCGCGGCCCATCAGGTAGCGATATTGCTTCTGGCGTTCCTGGGCATCGCGGGCCGGTGTTCGGAAATGGCGCTTCCAGACCCGTTGGATGAGCTCGTCCCAGTCGGTCCCGGCGGCATCCATCGCCGCACGGATCGCCTCGGCGCTGATGCCGGCGACGCGCATTTCGGCCTCGATCCGCAGCGGACCATGCCCCTGGCCGACACGCGATTGCACCAGCATCTCGGCATAGCGCTCGTCGCTCTGCCAGCCGGACTCTTTGAGCCCGTCGACGATCTCGCCGGCGCTTTCGGCTTCGACGCCGCGAGCGCGCAGCTTGGATTGCAGCTCGCGAGCCGAGTGTTCGCGCCTGCCGAGCAGCCGCAGCGCCGCATCACGCGCCTGCGGGGCTTCTAGCGGAGTCTTGGTTCTTCGCTGCATCGTGCCTGCCTCGTGTCCGCCCGCGCGGTGGCTGGCGGTCCGTGGCGGATTGTCCCACACCGCCTGCCCGCCGACGCCGGGCTGCGACCGGGGGCTCGGCTATACTCGATCGCAAGCTTTTTCAACAGGCTCGAACCGCCAATGGTCGATGTCGTCGTATTCGGTGCCCTGGCGGCTTCAGAGGTCGCCACGATCTATCTCGAAGCGCATTCCGGGCACCGCGTCGTCGGCTATACCGTGGACGCGGCCTACCGCAATACCGACGAGTTCCTTGGCCGGCCGCTGGTGGACTGGGAGACGCTGGAACAGCGTTTTCCGCCCGATCGGTTCAGCCTGTTCGGCCCGCTGAGCTATCGCCGAATGAACCAGCTGCGCCGTGATCGCTATTTCAGCGGCAAGGCCAGGGGCTACGATTTCATCAGCTTCGTGCATCCCAGCGTCGAAACGCTGGGAGTCGAAATGGGCGAGAACTGCTTCGTCTGTGGCGGCGTGCTGATCGAGCCCTGCACGCGCATCGGCAACAACGTGATGATCTGGAGCAATGCGCACATCGGCCATCACTCGACGATCGGCGACCACTGTTTTATCGGCCCCGGTGCCGGCATCGGCGGCTCCTGCACCATCGGCGAGATGAGTTTCCTCGGCCCGAAGGCCGACGTGATGACCGGTACCCGCGTCGGCCGCGCCTGTTTTTTCGGGCCAAGGGCGGCGATCCGCGAGGACGCGGCCGACGGCAGCGTATTCCCCGGCAGCGATGTGACGCCCAAGGCCGCCTACGACAGTCGCCGTCTGGCCCGGCATGTCTGAAGCCGAGGCGCCATCGGGCCCGGCTGCACTGGTCAGGGCGGATGCCTTGCTGGGTGAGGGCCGGCTGAAAGCCGCGATGCGCGCGCTGGAGTCGTCCGGATGCAGCCAGGGCCTGCTCGGCGACGCGCTGCAGAAAGCGCTGCGCGCGAGCCGCCTGGAAGTCAAAGGACAGCCGGCACTGGCGATGGAGCAGTTCACCGAGCTGAGCCGCTCGCCGCTGCCGCTGCCGGGCATGCTGCGTGCGACGGCGCGCTTTTTCCAGGCGCAGGGGCAGGCCGATCTGGCACTGGCCTGTCTCGGCCGGGCGCGGCTCTGGGGGCACGACTACTTCGACGATCTGCGCGATCCGCGCGCCGCCGGCCCCGGCGCGCTGCAGGCATTGAAAGCGCGCTTCGATGCCGCCAGGGAATTCGATCAGCGCTGGCCTTACCGGATCAAGCAGGCCCTGCTTGCGTTCCTGAGCGTGGACGACGCCGCGGCCAGTTATGCGCTGCTGTTCGCGGATCGCGGCGTGGCCGAGTTGGCGCGCCTGCCGCTGCTCGGTCTGCGCGAATACTCATTGCAGCGAGGCGCGACATATCATGAGTTGGTGGCGGCCGCCGTGCTTGAGCTGCCGATGCCGGCGATCGCAGGGCGCAGCTTGCCGGTGACGGTGACGGTGACGGTGACGGTGCCTGGCCGCGCGCAGTTTCACGCGGTGCTCGAGGATGCGGTCGTGACCGCGCGATCGAGCCTGCTGCAGGTTGGCGATGCGGTGCTGTTCGACTATCAGGACGGCGAACTTGAGGCGATCCCGATCGAATGGAGCCGCGATCCGCTGGCGATCGACGTCGTTGGCGAGCAGATCACGATCGCCCGGCTCGGGCCGGCACCGGCAGCGCTCGCCGAGGCGATCAACCTGGTCGGCCGCACCTCGTTCGCCTTCGGTCACTGGGCCGGCGAATACCTGTTGAAGCTGCTGGCGCTGCAGCCGTCAGGCGTCGGTCCGCAGGTGCCGGTGCTGATCGACGCCAGCATGCCGAAAGCCCATCGCGAGGCCGTCGAGCACATCGGTGGAGGCCGGCCGATCATCGAACTGCCGGCGCTGAGCTCGTTGCGCGTCGCCAGGCTCTGGGTCGCCTCGACACCGACCTACGCGCCGCTGTTTCCGCTGCTGACGCCGGGCGGCACGATTCCGTTCGAGCGCCTGTGCCCGAACGGCGCCTGGTTCGCCGAGCTGGCGGCGCGGATGCCGCCGTCGACATTCGCTCCGGACAGCAGTCGTAGCCGGCTATTTCTGGCGCGGCGGCCGGAACGCCATCGACGCATGGAGAATCAGCAGGAAATCGAGGCGCTGTGCCATCGCTACGGCTTTGCGACGGTGTACCTGGAAGATCACGGCTTCGACGAGCAGCTCGGTCTGGTCGCGCATGCGAGCCATGCGATCGGCCCCGCCGGATCGGCGCTGTGGTTTGCGTTCGCGTTCGGCAACCCGGCGCTGCGCTCGCTGATCCTGCATCCGGCCGATCTGGAAGAAACGCCGTCACTGACGGCCGGTGCGATCGCCCGCGGGCAGCAGCCGATCGTGATGCTCGGCGAAAATGTCGGCGAGACCGCGGCGATCCGTGGCAACGCTGATTTTCGCGTCGATATCGAGCGGGTACGATCCATACTCGATCAATGGGGTTTGCAGCCGGGAGCGAACGATGGCGGTTGATCCGGACAAGGTCGATGGCCGGCAGGCGCCGCGCCAGTTCGCCAAGCTGAGCTATGATCGCTTTCGCGAAATGGCGCAGGACCCTCAGCTGTCGGCCAGCGAAAAGATCGGCTATCCCGATCAGTTTCGTGACGGCTGTGAGCCGGCGATCTTCGCCGACTTCTGCAACAAGTTGCCGGCCTTGAACCGCCCAGGTGCGACCGTGCTGGACATCGGCTGCGGTTGCGGTGAATTGACACGGATGCTGATCGCGCATTGCCAGGCGCAGCAGCAGCGCCTGCTGCTGGTCGACTCCGACGAGATGCTGCAGCAGTTGCCCGGTGGCGGCGACGCGCTCAGAATCGCGGGCCGTTTCCCTGAGCAGCTGGCCGGCGCGCTAGGCGCCCAGCTCGGCGCCGGCGCGGACGCGATCATCTGCTACGGCGTGTTGCAGGTGGCATTCCTGGACGCCAATCCGTTCCGCCTGCTCGACGAGGCGATGGCACTGCTGGCGCCCGGTGGCGCGCTGCTGCTCGGTGACATCGCCAACGCATCCAAGCTACGGCGCTTTCTGTGCAGCGACGCCGGCCGCCATTTTCACAAGGCCTACATGCGCAGCGAATCCGATCCCGAGGTGCCGGCGTTCGCGCCGCCCGGTGATCGCATCGACGATGCGGTCGTGCTCGGCCTGATGCAGCGCGCACGCAACGCTGGTTTCGACGCCTACGTATTGCCGCAGCCGGCCGCCCTGCCGCTCTCGAACCGGCGCGAGGATCTGCTGGTGACGCGGCCGTGACAACGGCGCTCGTGACATTGGCGCTGCGATGAGCGCCACCGGCATCGTGCTGGAGCCTTACCGGGCGGAGCGTGCCGACGAATGGAATGCTTTCGTCGCGCGGAGCCGCAACGGCACGTTCCTGTTCGATCGCGGCTTCATGGATTACCACGCACAACGGTTTGCCGACGCGTCGTTGATGGCCGTGCATGACGCTCGCCTGATCGCGCTGCTCCCGGCGCACCGCAGTGGCCGCGATCTGCTCAGCCATGGCGGCCTCACCTACGGCGGCTTCGTCGTCGATTCCGAGGGCGGCATGCTGCAGATGCAGGCGCTGTTCGCATCCTTGCTGCAGTGGGCAGCCGGCGAGGGTATTGCCCGGGTGCTCTACAAGACCGTGCCAGGTCTCTATCACCGGCTGCCGAGCGAGGACGATCGATATGCGCTGTTTCGCTGCGGCGCGAGCTTATGGAAGCGGGATCTGCTGTCGGTGATCCCGCCGGATGCGAGCGCCGCGCGCAGCACCCTGCGGCAGCGGATGCTGAAGCGCAGCGCCGGTGATCCTGATGTCGCTATCCTCGACGATGCGCCCTGGTCCTCGTTCTGGCCCCTGCTCGAGCAGGTGCTGGACCAGCGTCACGGACAGCGGCCGGTGCACAGTCTCGAAGAAATCCAGCTGCTGGCGAGCCGGTTCCCGAATCGGATTCGACTGATCGTCGCCCAGCACAGCGGCAAGATTGGCGCGGGTGTCGTGCTGTTCGAAACCGATCGCGTCGTGCACGCGCAATACATGGCCGCGGATACGCAGGCGCGGCAGCTGGGGCTGCTCGATCGCGTCGTCTCGGTCGCGATCGATGCGGCTTGCTCCTCGGGCCGCTGGTTCGACTTCGGCATTTCCACCGAAGATGGCGGCCGTCATTTGAACGAAGGGCTGCTGCGCTGGAAAGAAGGTTTCGGCGCGCGCACGCTGGTGCATGATGCCTACGAGTTGTCCGTGCCGGGCATCGTCGATCCGAAGGCTTGAGGAGAAAGACTTAAGTGGCGACTGTCGACGACTGCCGGCTGATGGACATTCGCACGGTGTTCGATCACCGCGGCACGATCGCGATCGTCGAGTCAGAACTCGATGTCGGGTTTCCGATCCGCCGGGTCTATTGGACTTTCGACATCCCGTCGCAGGCGGTTCGCGCCGGTCATGCGCACCGCGCGTTGCAACAGGTCTATGTCGCGGCGTCGGGCTCGTTCGAAGTCCTGCTCGACGATGGCGAGCGGCAAAGCAGTATCCGGCTGTATCGTCCCGACCAGGGGCTATTGCTGGTGCCCGGTATCTGGCGCGAGATATCGCACTTCTCGTCCAACGCCTGCCTGCTGGTGATCGCATCCGAGCTGTACGACGAGGCCGACTACATTCGCGACCATGCTGATTTTCTCGCCGGGCGGACGGCATCGCGCTGACATGAGCGAGCACGGGATTCCGTTTCTCGATCTGCAGGCGGCGACGGCCGAACTGCGGCCGCAACTCGACCAGGCCTGGGCGCGCGTGCTGGATCGCGGCTGCTACGTCGGCGGCGACGAGGTCGAAGCTTTCGAGCGCGAATTTGCCGCGTCGGTAGCATCGCCGTTCGCGGTCGGAGTCGGCAACGGCCTGGACGCGCTCGCGTTCGCACTGCAGGCGCTCGGCGTGCGCGAGGGCGACGAAGTCGTCGTGCCGGCGCATACCTTCATTGCCACCTGGCTGGCCGTGCGCATGCTCGGTGCGACTCCGGTTGCCGCCGAGCCCGAGAGCGGCCGCTTCAATGTTTCGGCTCGCACCATCGAGCCCCTGATCGGCGCGCGCACGCGCGCCGTCGTCGTCGTGCATCTGTATGGTGAGCCGGTCGAGATCGAGCCGATTGCGGAACTGTGCAAGACACACCGTATCGCGCTGGTCGAAGACGCCGCGCAGGCGCACGGCGCGCGCCGCAACGCGAAGCCGGTCGGGGCCATGGGTGATGCCGCAGCCTTCAGCTTTTACCCGGCGAAGAATCTCGGCGCTCTCGGCGATGCCGGCATGCTGACCACGGCGAGCGAGCCGGTGCGCGAGCAGGTCTGCCGGCTGCGCAACTATGGAGCGCTCGCAAAATACGAGCACCGGATCGAAGGCCGCAACTCGCGCCTCGACAGCCTGCAGGCCGCGCTGTTGCGCGTGAAGCTGCAGGCGCTGCCGGAATGGAATCAGCGCCGACGATGCATCGCCGCGCGGTATTCGCAGGATCTCGCCGGCATCGACGGTCTGGAACTGCCGCAGACGCTGCCCGGCAACGAGCCGGTCTGGCACCTGTATTCGATCAGAACCTCGCGCCGTGACGAACTGGCGCGCTTTCTGGCAACAACCGGTATCGAAACGATGCTGCATTACCCGGCTGCGGTGTACCGCACTCCGCCGTTCGCCGCATTCGGCCCGGATCGGATCACCGACAGCGACCGCATCGCCAACCAGCAACTGAGCCTGCCGATGGGGCCGCATCTGAGCGAGCTGCAGGCCGGCAACGTGGCCGATGCGGTGTATCGCTACTTCCGCGGCTCCGCGCGGCCGAGAGCATGAGCATGAAGATCACGGCTCTGGTGGGCGTCAAGGACGAGGTCGAGCTGATCGACGCCTGCGTCCGCCATCTGCGCAGCATCGGCGTCGGCCAGATCATCGTCTTCGACGTCGGCTCGACCGACGGCACCATCGAACGCCTGCAGGAACACGCAGGCCTGCCGGATCTGAAGTATTTCGTCATCGACGATCGCCAGGCCGATGCGATGCAGCGCGCCAACCAGATCTATCGCGAAGTGCTGGGCGGCAGCGATGCGGACTGGGTGATCTTTCTGGATGCCGACGAGTTCTGGATTCCGGCAACCGGCGATCTGCGTGTCTGCGCCGAACGTGCCCAGGCCGACGTGCTCAGCGTGCGCCGTTTCAATGTGCCGGTCACCGCGTCGGGCGCCTTGCTGCCGGATGCGCTGCAGCCTTCACGCTACGGCGAACTGCAGCTGTTCGTGAAAAAGGTGCCGAATCTGCGGGCGCGGCTGAAGGACGAGGAAGACAGCATGGCCTGGATTCGCGGCGTACCTCGCCCCAAGGCGATGGCGCGGCGGCGCATGATCGCCGGCGTCGCCCAGGGCGGGCACGACGTCATCACGCCGCCGAACGTCGATGCGAGCCGCTGCTGTCCGCTCGATCTGCTGATCGCCCATGTGCCGTTTACGACGAGTATGCGTTTCGCCCGCAAGCTCGGCAATATTGGCGAGTACTTCAGGCAGCGCGACGCCGAAGGCAAGGGTGAAGAGGCTCGCGCCTGGCATTGGCGCCGTTGGAACGAGTTGTCGGACGAGGCGGCGATGCAGGCCGAGTTCGATCAGCAGCTCTTCTCCGATCGTCGCATCGGCAAGCTGCGCGAGCGCGGCGTGATCCGCTCGGCTGCCGAGATGCTGCTGGTCCGCTGAGGCTCATTTTTCTCCAAGCTTGTGACGTAGGTCTTGGTGAACACCTCAGAGCATATGCTACTGTCCCTGGGCTATTTCCATAATCAGCCGGGGGGTTTACAAATGAAGTCAGTAAAAATGGTAATTGCTGTGGGCGTTGCTTTTTTGTCGGTTGGTCTGTCGAACCAGGCCTATGCGTTTAATCCGAGCGTCAAGACGGTCGGCGTCGCGCCGCAAACCTTTTTTGGGGGCGAGGTTCAGGAGTCGACAGTATCGGTCGCTGGATCTACGACTGGAATTTATGATTTCGAGCCGGGCATTCCCGCCGTATTTCAAACCTATGAAATAGACCTGAGCACCGGCACCAATGACGGCACTTCATATGGCCTGAGCGAGACGCATGTCGTGCAAACCAAAGTCAAGATCATCGCCGGGGAACTGACCAAGGTGGCGACGATTTCGCAGGATGTGACGATAACCCAGATCAGTAACAATCAGTTTCAGGTGGACGTGGCTCCCAGCAAGACCGTGACTGTGAACCTCGGCACCGAGGGCTTTCTGGACCTCACTGGGTATGCGGCCCAATTTCAGATGCAGGGCAACTCAGGCGCTGGGTCGACGATGAGTATGCGGTTTTTCCTGCATAGCGAGGCTAGCGCAGTTGATGGCAGTGTTGCGGGCGTCAAGCTGAAGACGATCAGCTGTCAAAACAAGACGAGCGGCCAGACGGTCGATGCCACGGTCGATGGCAACTATGCTTCCTGGGATTGCGAAGCTGCCGGTTTGCTGGTCCAGCCGCAGGATCAGATCGTCGAGAAGTTGAACGGCATCGCTTACTGAGCTACACGCTTACGGTCGGGTCGATGCCCGCATCGTCGTTTACGGCCCGACAGCCAGCGGTAGTGCCGGCTGTCGGGCCGTTTTCATGTCTTCATGTCGTTGGGATGGATTCATTTTTACAGCGACTTTGCCTCAAGGAATACACGGATTGTCTTGACGATTTGCTTGATCGTTGGCAGCCCAAGATCCGGCGCCATCGGCAGGCCGAGCAGTCTTGGCGCCAGGTTTTCGGTCATCGGCAAGGCATCGCGGCCGATATCGTGCAGCACCGGCTGCTGCTGCAGCCCGAGGCCGTACCACAGACGCGATTCGATGCCGGCGGCGCCGAGTGCGGACGCAATTGCCGTGGATTCGGCCGCGTCACGACATTCCATCACCGCATAGTTGCTGGCGATGTCCGGCCCCAGATGCAGCGGCCGCTGTATATCGGCAGCGGCGAAAGCCTCGCGGTAGCCGGCGTTGACGGCGGCGTAGTCGGCGATGCGCTGTGGCCAGTCATCGAGGCAGGCAAGCCCGACCGCGGCGTGGTACTCGCTCATCTTGCCGTTGATGCTGGCGGTGCGGCTTTCGCGGCTGCCCATGAAGCCGAAGTTGAGCGTCTGATACGCCTTGCGCAGGATGTCCGGATTGCTGTTGAGCAGCGCGCCGCCTTCGCCGGTCGCGAAAACCTTGGTCGCGTGGAAGCTCAGTGCCACCGGAATCTCGCCGACGTAGCGGGCGGAATCGCGCAGCATCGCTTCGATACTCGCGGCGCCGTCGATGACCACCGCGATGCCGGTCTGCTGCTGGAACTTCAGCCAGCCTTCGATCGGTACCGGGCGTCCCAGCGGCGCGACCGGCATCACCATGCCGACCTGGCCGAGCAGGGGATGATCGAGCAGGCGCTGTGGGTCGAGCTGCCAGCTGGCCTGGTCGATATCGACCAGGTGCGGCCGATAACCGCATTGCTGCAGCGCCGAGGCGGTGCCGATGAAAGTGTAGGCGGGGCACAGCGCGTAGGGCCGCGCCGAGTTCGCGCGGCCCGATGTCGCCAGGATGCCGCCGACCAGCGCCGATGTGCCCGAGTTCGCGGTCAGCAGATAGGCATTGGACAGCTTCAGCGCCGAGCGCAGCCGTGCTTCCAGCTCTTCTGCCAGCGGGCCGTGATTGGAATACAGGCGCGCGACATCGATGCGCTGCAGATAAGGCAGCAATTGGGCGGCCGTCGGCAGCAGCGGGCGGAATGCTGGGACGATCTCCGCAGGCAGCAGGCTGTCAGCCTTTCCGGCCATTGTGCTCACCGCGTTTGGCCAGTTCGATGGCGCATTGGGCCGCCTGCAGTTCCTGGCGGTAAAAATATTCGCGCACGCGATGGCTGGCCGGGCTGGGCCGCCCGCGCTTGCGGAAGATTTCCGTCGGATGATCCAGTGTCCAGGCACGCAGCGTGCGATGGCGGAACACGCTTTCCCAATGGGCCGGGAAGCGGTATTCGCCGGTGAATTTGTAACCGCGCGAGTTGGTCATGTAGACGCAGCCGCCTTTCACCGTGTGCCGGTCCAGCAGCGCGATGTAGTGATCGACCAGCGGCTGCGACATTTCCTGGAAGCTTTCGATGTTGATGCTCAGCTCGAACTCATCGTCCGCCAGCGCCTGCGCGGCGCGCCATGCCGGCACGATCAGGAAATCGACATCGGCGATTGCGGCGCGATCCTGTCCGAGATAAACCGAGACCTTCTTTTCAGGGAACCGGCGCCGTAGATACTCGTGGCAATACATCAGCGAGGCAGGAACCGCGTCGACATTCACGTACTTGAGGTTGCGGTATCCGGCGAGGCTGAAAAACTCGGGAATGCGGCCGAAGCCTCCGCCGATCTCCAGCAGGCGGGCACCCTGGTTCGGCAGCGGGCAGAACGCGGTGATCAGCGAAAAATCGACCAAGCTGTTCCAGTCCAGCACCCGCCAGTGTGCAGCGGCCAGCGTGCTCGGAGGGACGCCGGTCAGCATGCCGCTGTGGTCGATTGCCTGGGCGAATTCGATAGCCTGGCGGAAGCGCTTCGCGTATTCGCCACCCGCGGCGGCCTGTTCCACGAACGGCATCTGGCCGATGACGCCGCACCAGTCGTCGAGCAGGCCCGACATCGGGCCGCAGGCTACCTGCTCGGGCAGCATCCAGCACTCGGCCGGTTTCAGGTCGCCGCCGTGCTGCTCCATATCGGAGATCAGCCGGCGCAGCAGTTCCGGATCGGCCTCGACCTCGAAACGGTCCGCGGCCCAGCGCGGAAGCGTGACGGGCCCGCCGCGCCGCGCCGGGTCCTTTGCAGCCGCTCCCCCAAGCGGCGGCATCGCGAGCTACTCGGCGGCAGCGCGGCCGCGCGGCGGCAGCAGCTTGGTGCGCAATGCGGTCTCGATCTCCATCGCGATCTCCGGGTGCTCTTTCAGATAGACGCGGGAGTTGTCCTTGCCCTGGCCGATTTTCTCGCCCTTGTAGGCGTACCAGGCGCCGGATTTCTCGACCAGCTTGTGATCGACGCCGAGGTCGATCAGCTCGCCTTCGCGCGAGATGCCTTCGCCGTACAGGATCTCGAACACGCACTGCTTGAACGGCGGCGCGAGCTTGTTCTTGACCACCTTGACCCGGGTTTCGTTGCCGATGACTTCGTCGCCCTTCTTGATCGCGCCGATGCGGCGGATGTCGAGGCGCATCGAGGCGTAGAACTTCAGCGCGTTGCCGCCGGTGGTGGTTTCCGGGCTCTGGCCCGGCATCATCACGCCGATCTTCATGCGCAGCTGGTTGATGAAGATCACCGTGCACTTGGAGCGCGAGATGTTGCCGGTGAGCTTGCGCATCGCCTGCGACATCATGCGCGCCTGCACGCCGACCGAGGCATCGCCCATTTCGCCTTCGATTTCGCTCTTCGGCACCAGCGCGGCGACCGAGTCAACGACGACGATGTCGACCGCGTTGGAGCGCACCAGCATGTCGACGATTTCCAGCGCCTGTTCGCCGGTGTCCGGCTGCGAGATCAGCAGGTCGGGAATGTTGACGCCGAGCTTCTCGGCATAGGACACGTCGAGCGCGTGCTCGGCGTCGATGAAGGCGGCGACGCCGCCGAGCTTCTGCGCTTCGGCGACGATATGCAGCGTCAGCGTGGTCTTGCCGGACGATTCCGGGCCGTAGATTTCGACGACGCGGCCGCGCGGTATGCCGCCGATGCCCAGGCCCACGTCCAGCGTGATCGATCCGGTGGAGATCGATTCGATTTCGGTGCGGTCGTTGGCGCCCATGCGCATGACCGTGCCCTTGCCGAACTGTTTGTCGATCTGGCTGAGTGCGGCTTCAAGGGCTTTCTTTCGGTTTTCGTCCATAGGTCTCTCGTAGGCAGGCTTGAGCGCCGCCGGTGCTGGGTTGAATTCTGTCGAATCGATAAGTGCTGGGGTGCGGCTGGGGTGGGCGCCGCGGCGTTCTGGGAAGCCTGCGCGGGTCGCCGGATCAGCCTGGATTGTCCCATAGATCGAACTGGCGGGCGTGATCGGGTTCGCATCTCCGCATTGGCCATTGGCCGGGTATCCGGTGGCCGGAGTCGGCTGGGGCACCGCCGTAAGAGCTTCGCCCCTTGTTGCAAAGCCGGGGAGGGCGTGGGCAACATGGCTCGACAATCCGGTTCGGGGCAGCGCTCTTGGCGGAGAGGTCGCCGCTCCGCCACCGGGCCGATGTCGCACCAGGGGTTACATGCCGATGAGCGTCGACGCGCTGGAGTCCGAATTGCGGTCACCTGCCGGGCTGGCGCCGCGGCGGCTGTCGATCTGCCTGATCAACCCGCGCTTCGAGCCGTCCTACTTCGGCAACGAGTACGCGCTCGCCTTGCACCCGCAGGACAAGCGCAGCTACATGATCACCGGGGCGCTGCCGGCTCTGGCGGGGCTGGTGCCCGACGGTCACGATGTCGAGCTGCTGGACGAGAATATCGAAGCCATCGATTTCGAGGCATTGCGCCGCTTCGACGTGGTCGGTGTCACCGGCATGATCGTGCAGCGCGGCCGTCTGGAGCAGATCCTGCTGCGCCTGAAGCCGCTGCCGGTCATCGTCGCCGTCGGCGGCCCCTATATCAGCGTCGAGGAGTCGTTCTTCGACGGTCTTTGCGACGTGCGTTTCATCGGCGAGGCCGAGACCACCTGGCCGATGTTTTTGCGGGATCTTGCGGCCGGCCGGCCGACCTTAAGCCGCTACGAGCAGCAGGAGCGCACCGACATGAGCACGGTGCCGGCGCCGCGCTACGACCTGGTCAATGCGCGTCATTACATGCTCGCGCCGCTGCAGGTATCGCGCGGCTGCCCCTTCCTTTGCGAGTTCTGCGACATCATCGTGATCTTCGGCCGCAAGCCGCGGCTGAAGACGCCGGACCAGGTCATTGCGGAACTCGAGGCGGTGCGCCGCGCCGGTTTCCGCTCCTGTTTTGTCGTCGACGACAACTTCATCGGCAACAAGGGCCAGGCCAAGAAGCTGCTGCCACGCATCACCCAGTGGCAGAAGCAACACGGCTATCCGCTGGCGCTATCCACCGAGGCCAGCATCAATCTGGGCGACGACGCCGAGTTGCTGGAGTTGATGGTGCAGGCCAATTTCCACCACGTTTTCGTCGGCATCGAATCGCCGCGCAGCGAGTCGCTGAAAGAGACCCGCAAGAACCAGAACCTGCACGGCGACTCGATGGCGGACAAGCTGCGACGCATCCGCGACGCCGGGCTGGTCGTGGAGGGCGGCTTCATCGTCGGCTTCGACAATGACGACGCTGCGATCTTCGAGGAGCAGTTCCGTTTCATCCAGGACAACGGCATCGGCCTGGCCGTGGTCAGCAAGCTGACGCCGATTCCCAGCACCCCGCTGCACGCCCGGCTGAAGGCCGAGGGCCGGCTCGATTTCAGCGATCCGGAATGCCTTTTCCTGCCCAGGCAGATGACGCGCGAGCAGCTCAAGCAGGGGCACCGCGACCTGGTGCAGCGCCTGGCCTCGGCGGAGAACTTCTTCGCGCGGCTGTTCAAGGGCTACAGCGAGTCCAGCGAGTTCCGTCGGCATCGCGCGGAGCGCGCCGCCCAGATGCCGCGACCGTCACGACGGCAGCGCTTGCTGTCCCTGGCGGGTGCGCTGATCACGTCGGCCAAGCTGGCGCGTGCGCTGTCGGCAGAGGGGATGCTGCGCTCGCTGGCACCGGTCTACATCAGGGTCTATCGGGGCCAGCGCAAACAGCTGGGTGCGGAGGCCATGCCGTTGCCGTCCTTCGTCGGTCTGTGCGCGCTGCAATGGCACCAGCACCGGATCGCGCATCGCTCGGTGGAACATTGGGGCGCCGCGCTGCCCCGGCAGGCCGATCTGGCGGCGGCTCCGACATCAAGCGAGCATCGCGAGGCGGCCTAGTGCTTGAATGCAGCAGGACTTATGCAACTAAGCGCTAGCTCGCGAGCCGCTGCAACAAGCCGCTCAGGGCTTGCAGCGCCGCTGCTGCCCGCACCGCCTCCCGGTCGCCGTCGAACTGGAAGCGCTGTGTGCTGGCCGCGTCCCCACGCTGCGCCCAGCCCAGCCAGACCGTACCGACCGGCTTGTCCGCGCTGCCCCCACCTGGCCCGGCGACGCCGCTGACCGACAGTGCCCAGTCCACAGGCGCGCGCTCCAGCAGGCCTTGCGCCATCGCGGCCACGCATTCGCCGCTAACCGCGCCGTGGTCGCGGAAAATGGCCGGCGCCACGCCCAGCAAATCCTGCTTGGCCTGGTTGGTATAGGTAATCAGGCCGCGCTCGAACCAGGCCGAGCTGCCGGGGCGGTCGGTCAGCAGTTTGGCGACCAGTCCGCCGGTGCAGGACTCCGCGCTTGCCAACCGTTGGTCGCGCCGAATCAGCGCATCGGCGATGCGCTGCACTATGCTGGGGATATCGGAGGGGTTCATAGGGCAGGGTTTTCCAGTCCGGGGGGCGGGTATAGCTAAATTAGCTCACCGGGTTCAAGTGGCTTGGGTTTTGCGTTTGCAGCGGTATCGCGACACGCTCGGGACGGGTGGCATCATCCTCAAATCCAGAGGAAGATGCTGGGTCGTTAGTTATCCAGCGTGCAACTCCTAAAATTTTAAAATTGAGAGGTCGAGGCAATGGCGCCACGCCTACCGCTTCACGGCCACCGCAGCGCGTTAACGATGACGCCCGAGCGAGTCCGTCCGTCCATCCCACGGCGCCGCAGCACGGCGCGTCAGCGCGTGCTGGAGCCCACAGCCGATGTCGGCCCCGAGCTTGTTGTCGCCGAAGCCGCGGGGACCGAGGGCGCCGCCCAGGCCTTGCGCGGCATCCTGCATACGGCGACCGAACTGCTCGGCGCCACTCGCGGCTTCCTGCTGATCTGCAACGACGCCGGCGTGATGGAAGTCGCCTGCGTCCGCGAGATGCGCCCGGTCGACGTGATGGACCTGGTGCTGACCCAGGCTTCGCTGGTGGTGCGCACCGTATTGCGCGAACGCCAGCCGGTCGCCGCCGATGAATTGGGCCGTGCGTTCCAGTTCGAGGCCAATGCTGCCGATTCGCGCCGCGCTGCGATCTTCTGCATGCCGCTAGATCTCGGTGATCGCCGTTCCGGCCTGTTCTGCGCGCTGCGCGGCACCGACGCTGCCGTGATCGGCGGCCTTGATCTGGAGATCCTGCACGGGCTCTGTGATCAGGCCTCGCTGGTGATCGGTGCAACCTCGGCCTGCACCGCGTTGGCGCAGCTCGAAGCCTGTATCAAGGCGGGTTCGCTGTCGCTGCCGCGCATCCTGATTTGAATACTGGCGGCGGCCGCGCGATGGATAAGCCGGTCCCGCCGCAATTGTCTGCTGCATCGAATCCGATGCCCGAAGCCCATCTCGACACGGCCGCGGAAGACTATCGCGAAGCCGTGCTGCGTCAGGTCCGGGCTCTTACCGAAGACAACCAGCGCCTGTTCCAGGCTGCGCTGCGCAGCGAAAAGCGTTTTCGCATGCTGGCCAAGGCGGTCTGGAAGATTCAGGAAGACGAACGCCGCCGGCTTGCGCGCGAACTGCATGACGGTATCGGCCAGACACTCACTGCGCTTGCCAATCACTTGCAGCGCATCGCCGACGACGCGCATGCGCACGAGAACGTCGGCCTCGCCGGCCGGCTCGGCGACGCGCTCGACATCACCCGCAGCGCGCTGCATGACACGCGCGAGCTGTCGCGGCTGTTGCGGCCGACGCTGCTCGACGACTTGGGTCTGGAAGTCGCGCTGCAATGGCTGACGCGCACCTTGGCCGAACGCTGCGCGATCTCGATCGAATGCAGTTCCACGCTGGGCGAACAGCGCCTGACCCAGGATCTGGAGACGCTGGTGTTCCGTGTCACGCAGGAGGCACTGACCAACGTGATCCGCCACAGCAACGCGAGCGAGGCGCAGGTGCGTCTTACGCGCATCGGCAACCTGCTGCGGCTGCAGGTCAGCGACGACGGCCGCGGCTTCGATCCGGGCGAGCTCAACAATCCCGACAAGCTCGGCGACAGCGTCGGCGTGCGCGGCATGCGCGATCGCGCCGAGCTGTTCGGCGGCCGCCTGGAACTTAAATCCGCACCCGGCGAAGGCACAAGAGTTACGCTGGTGGTACCGGTGGAAGCCGGCGATGAAATTCCTGCGGTGGCAATCCCCGCAACTAAAGCCGGAGGGCTCTAATGGCAATCCGTCTGCTTGTAGCCGACGACCACACCATCGTACGCCAGGGTCTGGTGTCGATGCTCGAAGAAACCGGCGAGTGCGAAGTCGTCGCCCAGGCTGCCGACGGCAACGAGGCGGTCGAGCTGGCGATGAAGACGCAGCCCGACGTGGTCGTGACCGATCTGTCGATGCCGCGTCTGTCCGGCCTGGAGGTGGTCAAGCGCGTGCGCGAAAAGCTGCCGAATACCAAGGCGCTGGTGTTGACCGTGCACGAGGAAGAGGAATACATCCTGCCGATCATCCGCGCCGGTGCCTCGGGGTTTTTGAACAAGGACACTTCGGTCGCCGACCTGATGACGGCGATCAAGACGATCCATTCCGGCCAGGCGTATTTCGGCCCGCGTGCCGCCAAGGCGCTGGCCGACCAGCACCAGCGTCCGCGCGAAGTGGGCCTGGATCCGTACGACACGCTGACCGCGCGCGAGCGCGAGACCTTCCACCTGGTGGTCGAGGGCAAGACCACCAAGGAAATCGCGCAGATTCTCGATATCGGCGTGAAGACCGCAGAGAACCATCGTGCGCGCATGATGGAGAAGCTCGGCTTGCGCAACACCGCCGAAGTGGTGCGCTACGCGGCGCGCAAGGGCCTGCTGTCGTAAGCTTCGCGCTTCACAGAAAAAGCGTCGAGGATACCGGCCGATGAATCCGTTCGAGATGGTCACGATCATCGTGATCGCGGCGCTGATCGCCGGGGTGCTGCGCTCCCGCTACAAGAACGTCGCCGGCTCCGGTGCGATCAGCGACGAGGCGCGCCGGCATATCGAGGCGCAGGACACTCGCATTGCCAGGCTGGAAGACCGGATCAAGGCGCTGGAAGCGGTGGTCGCCGAACCGCAGTTCCATCTCAAGCAGCAGTTCCGTGATCTGGAAGGCGGCTAGACCGTAGGTCGGCAATCCTTTGCCGACGTGAGGCCACGATTGCGCATCGAGTGCCGACGTCGGCAAAGGATTGCCGACCTACTAGTCCGATGGGAGACCCCCCGGCTCTGCCGGGGAGGCAGTAGACGTTCGACGTATCGGGCGGTCCATCAATGAAACTCCGGAGCGTGAGCCGCCAAGCAAACGCAGAGGAGTTTCATCAATGGA
>NZ_JAQGNT010000076.1 GCF_028291725.1 Hydrocarboniphaga sp.
TGGCGGTAGCAAGTACGGCGTCGCTCGATCCACATCCACAAACCGCTGCGCCATCGCTTCGTCCTAGGTCCGTTTCTATCGACATTGCTCAGGCAAAATTAAGGCCGATAATCCGACAGGCTCCTAGAAAACGAAGTCGGTGGCGACGCTGAATACGTTGACCGTCTGGCCGGGCTCAAAACCCGGCTGAATGTTCCCCAGCCGTCCGTTTGCGTCCGAGTCCAGTAACACACGCTCGTACTGAAGTTTGAGGCTCGCATTGGCCATGAAGTCCCAGCGTATGCCGACGGACAGGCTTTTTTGCGCAAACGCGAAGTATTTGATAACGCCGTTGAGGCCGCTGTTGAGTGCCGCCGCCGTTGCTGCCTGCTCGGCCGTCAGACCCTCGGTGGAAAGGCCGGGCTCGGAAATCGTCTCGGCCCGGAGTCGTGCCAGTGTCAGATACGGCGTGAACTTGCCGAAACGATAGCCGCCGCTCACATACCAGGCCCGGGTATCGGAAACGACGCCCGAACTTTGATTGGCGGCCCATTCGGCCATCAGCAGCCAGTCGCCGGGGTCGATGCTGAGGCTGAGACTGAGCACGGAATATGGAAAATCGCTCGGTTGATACCGGTCGCGAAGGGCGAGTGCCTGCGCGGTGCCGAAGTCCTCAAGACCGTCAAATACCGGATCGACAGAGGGACTGTGAAGGTCGACCTGAATCGACGAATAGCCGATCCTGAAAGTGCCCGGACCGATCTCCAGCGTGTTGCTCGCCTCGAAGAACTGTCGTGCATCGATCCCGCCGCCGCCCGGTAATTTCAAGTGGGTTCGACCGTAGGCCACATTCACCAAGTCCGTTCCCCTGGAAAACTGGAAACGGTAGCTGGCGCCGACCCCGTCCATGTTGGTGACGGGAAGCACGCCGTAGACTTCCTGCGGCGGCCGGATCCAGGGATAGGTGTAGCCGACCAGGCGGGCGTCGGACAACAGGAAGGGCCCGGCCACGGTGCGGCCCGCGCGGACGCTGAAATCCGGCGTGAACTGGTATTTGACGTTGGCCCATTCGATCTGCGGTGTATACGTGCCGTCGTAGCGATACTGGGAAACGAGCTGCACGACCGCGGACAGCTGATCGCCGTGGTGCGCGTCCAGTTGCACGCCGAGTTTGCTGTCGACGCCCGCTGCCCACGAGCCGCTGTAGCCGGCGCCGTCAGGCTGAAAAAAATTGCCGACGAAGTCGGCATCCTCGGCGTCGGAATGAACCAGGCCGAGCGTGCCGAAGCCGTGCAGCGAAAACATCGGCGCGTCGGCATCGCCGGCGCGAACGCCCGCAGCATGCAGCGCCGCTGCCAGCAGCGCGATGGAGGTCAGCTTGTGCGATGCGTTCGATGCTCTCATTGGGGCTCGGATCGGTCGTGGCTACGGCGAGAGCAACACTTTCACATTGCCGTCCACCAGGCTCGGCTCGATGTAGCCGATCGCATTGGGATTCTCGACGATGAGCTGTTTTACTGCGGAGCTGCCCGACAGTTCCCGCGGCGGCCGGCCTCTGCCGGTGAAGATGATCTTCGACCAATGTGCCTTGATCTGGGCCGGGGACTTGCCGGCGAACTTCAGATAGAACTCGTTGCGCGCCGCCGCGCCTTCGACTTGATCGATCGGCACCGCCAGGCTGCCGTCCGGGAAGCGGTTCGCCTTGCCCAGAAAAATATCGACGACCTGGTTTTTGCTGAGCGCGGTCACCGGGCTTCTGGCCGAGACCACCGCCACGACATCGGCCTCAGCCAACCCGGCGCTCAAAGCCAGCATCAGCCCGACGACGATCGGTCCGGTGCGGCTCGCACACTGGCAGCTTCGGGGCACGATCGATCTCATCGGAATACGAAATCAATGGTGAGGCTGAACACGTTGACGTCACCACCGATGCCGATCCTGCGCGAGCATGCATGCTACCAAGACCTGCTGGACATGGGTCGGGCGCAGCGGCGGGTGGCGGAGGCGGAGGCGGAGTGTCCGGGCGGTGAGATGGCCCGGACGGTGGGCTCTGCTGGCGCCGCTGCTGTGCGCTGCAAGCGGCGGGTCGCGACCCCAAGGGCACTACCTTAAAAGTGTGGAACAGTCGCCGTAGCCCGGGTGAAACCCGGGATGATGGCTGGCGGCACAAGCCCCGGGTTTCACCCGGGCTACGCATTCCGCGGGCTTTTTGCTACACGCTGCCAACTAGACAAGAACTATGGGGGCGGCCGGGATGAGCCTCAGCCGGTGACGGCTTGGCTATACTGCGCGCCCTGCCTCCCCTTGCGTCCTCGATGACCCTCGGCCACTTGCTGCGCGGTTCCAGCTTTGCCGTTCTGCTCCTGCTGTCGGCTTGCGGCAGCAGCGACAGCGGCGGCGGCCTGCTCGACAACGACCCCGGCACGACGACGCCGACACTGACCCTCACCGGCCCGGACAGCGTCGCCTCCGGCACCAGCCAGTCGTACACCGTCACCGCGCTCGATGCCGCCGGCGACCCGGTGACCGGCGTCAGCATCACGCTGTCGGCCAGCCTGGGCACGCTGTCGCGCACCACCACGGCCACCACGACCAATTCCCTGGGCCAGTTGTACTTCACGCTGTCGGCCACCACGACCAGCTCCAGCGGCACGGTCACCGCGGTCACCGGCACGTCTTCGGTCATCGCCTCCGGCACCGTCGGCGGCGAAGCCCTGTCGGCGACCAAGGCGGTGGCGATGACCCCGACGGTGTTCCAGTTCACGGCGCCGCTCGCGGCGGCCAAGCTCGCGGTCAACACCGTGCAGCCGCTGGTGCTGCAATGGGCCGCGGACGGCGTCGCGGTCAGCGCGCCGGTCACGTTCACTGCCACGCTCGGCACGCTGATCGATGCGGCCGGTAATGCCGGAAGTTCGCTGACGGTGACCACCGACAGCAGCGGCTTCGCGCGCCTGCAGATCACATCGAGCACCTCCGGAGCCGAGACCGTGACGGCGGTCAGTGACACCGCGGAGTTCAGCGCGACGCGGGCCTTTGCCTACGTCGGCGAGCCCGCCGCGTTCACGTTCGCGGTGTCCAGCCCGATCAGCGCCACCAGCGCCACCAGCGGCGCCAGCACGATTTCGGTCAAGGTTTCGGATGCCTCCACCAATACCGTGGCCGGCGCCACGGTGGCCTTCGCGATCTCCAGCGCGCCGTCCGCCGGCACGCTGTCGCCGAGCACCGCGACCACCAATGCCTCCGGCATCGCCACCGCGATCTACCGGGCCAACGGCGGCGCCGGCACGGCCTTGATCAACATTACGGTCGGCTCGCTGCCGGTGCAGACCGCCACCATCAAGATCAATCCATGACGGGTGCCGCGTGTCGACGGCCGTGAACATCTTCCTGGTAGGCCCGATGGGTGCCGGCAAGACCACGGTCGGTAAGCGCCTGGCCGAAACCCGCGGCATGGAGTTCATCGACAGCGACAACGAGATCGAGCTGCGTACCGGCGTCGACATTCCGTTGATTTTCGAAAAGGAAGGCGAGGAAGGTTTTCGCAAGCGCGAGAAGCAGGTGATCGCCGAACTCGCGCAGCGCAGCCACGTGGTGCTCGCGACGGGCGGCGGCGCGGTGCTCGACTCCGAAAATCGCCAGTGGCTGGCGGCGCGCGGCATGGTCGTCTACCTGTACGCCAGCGTCGACCAGCAGCTGCAGCGCACCGCGCGTACCGATCACCGGCCGCTGCTGCAGAACGTGCCGGATCGCCGGCAGACATTGCAGGCACTGTTCGACGTCCGCGATCCGCTGTACCGCGAGATTGCCGACCTGGTCATCCACACCGACGGCCGCAACGCGCGCGTGCTGGCGCGCGAAATCGAAGATCATATAGACCGCCCCGCAACCGCTCTCTAGGAAGGTCTGCCTAATCTACTGCGTTTGCTCGCTACGATTAACCAGACCTTCCTGTTCCCACCCGTCCCGATCGCTTGAACAACACCCGCATCCTCAAAGTCGAGCTTGGCGCTCGCAGCTATCCGATCCGCATCGGCAAGGGCATCGCCGCCGGCGAAGCCGCGTTCCCGGAAGCGCAGGGCCGGCAGCTGCGCGTGGTCACCGACAGCAACGTCGCGCCTATCCATCTGGATCCGCTGCTGGCTGCGCTGCACCTGGGCCGCGAGCAGGTGTTCGTGCTGCAGGCCGGCGAAACCCGGAAGACCTGGGATTCCGCCGGGGAGGTGCTCGACTGGCTGCTCGCATCGAAGCTGTCGCGCGACGGCTGCCTGATCGCGCTCGGCGGCGGTGTCGTCGGCGATCTGGCCGGCTTCTGCGCAGCGATCTATCAGCGCGGCATCGATTTCATCCAGGTGCCGACCACGCTGCTGGCCCAGGTGGATTCCTCGGTCGGCGGCAAGACCGGCGTCAATCACGCGCGCGGCAAGAATCTGATCGGCGCCTTCCACCAGCCGCTGGCGGTGATCGCCGACACTAACAGCCTGGCCACGCTGCCCAAGCGCGAGCTGCTGTCCGGCCTGGCCGAAGTGATCAAGTACGGCATGCTCGCCGACAGCCTGCTGTTCGAATGGCTGGAGAACAATCTCGACCGCATCCTGGCACTCGAGCCGAACGCGCTGGCCGAGATCATCGAGCGCTGCTGCGCGATCAAGGCGCGTATCGTTGGGCTGGACGAGCGCGAAACCGGCGGCGGCCCGCGCGCGCTGCTGAATCTCGGGCACACCTTCGGTCATGCGATCGAAACCCACACCGGCTACACCCAGTGGCTACATGGCGAGGCGATCGCAACCGGCTTGTGCCTGGCTGCGGAACTGTCGGCACGGCATGGCTGGATCACCGACACGGTGGTGGCGCGCTGCGTCGCGCTGATCGCCCGCGCCGGCTTGCCGACGCGGCCGCCGGCCGGCATGCTGCCCGCGGACTTCCGCAATCTGATGGGCCTGGACAAGAAGGTTCAGAACGGCAAGCTGCGCCTGATTCTGCTGCGCGGGCTTGGCGATGCGATCCTGACGTCGGACTTCGACGCCGAACTGCTGGCCGAGACGCTGAGCCAGGCCTGTGCGTAATGCGTAGGTTGGGGTGAGCGCAGCGAACCCCAACAGACTGCCGCGCCAATGTTGGGGTTCGCTGCGCTCACCCCAACCTACGCGCTACGACACTAGAATGCGTGCATGAACCTTGCGCCCTATGCCGCTCTGGAAGCTCATTCCCGCGGACGCCATCACGACGAGCCCGGCCCGAGCAATCGCAGCGCCTACATGCGCGATCGCGATCGCATCATTCATAGCGCCGCGTTCCGCCGGCTCGAATACAAGACCCAGGTTTTCGTCAATCATGAAGGCGATCTGTTCCGCACGCGGCTGACGCATAGCCTGGAAGTCGCGCAGCTGGCGCGGACCATGGCGCGCTCGCTGTCGCTGCACGAAGATCTATGCGAGGCGATTTCGCTGGCGCACGATCTCGGCCACACCCCGTTCGGGCATGCCGGCCAGGACGCGCTCAATGATTGCATGCGCCCCTACGGCGGCTTCGAACACAACGCCCAATCGCTCAGAGTGGTCGACGAACTTGAAGACAAGTACGCAAGTTTTCGCGGGCTGAACCTGAGTTTCGAAACGCGCGAAGGTATCCTCAAGCATTGCAGCCAAGCGCGTGCACGCGAACTCGGCGACGTCGGCCGGCGCTTCATCGAGCGCCAGCAGCCGAGCCTGGAGGCGCAGCTCGCCAATCTCGCCGACGAGATCGCCTACAACAATCACGATATCGATGACGGCCTGCGCGCCGGCCTGCTGACGATCGAGCAGTTGCGCGGCGTGCCGCTGTTCCGCCGTCATCACGAGCAGGTGCTGCAGACCTATGGCCCGCTGCGTTCCAAGCAGGAGCGCCACGAAACCATCCGCCGTGTGATGAGCACTTTCGTCGAGGATCTGACTTCGACCAGCCACGCGCGGATCGTCGCCGCCGGCGTCAGGCATATCGACGAAGTGCGTATGCAGAGCGCGCCGCTGATCAGTTACAGCGAGCAGCTCAGTGCCGAGAACCTGGAGCTGAAGCGTTTCCTGCGCGAGCAGCTGTATCACCATCACCAGGTTTACCGGGTGATGACCAAGGCCAAGCGCGTGGTGCGCGATCTGTTCATCGCGCTGTACGACGACGTGCGGCTGATGCCGCCGGAATTCTTCGACGCAGCCAGGACACTCGAACAGCAGCACGGCGATATCGGCCGCGCCCGCGCGGTCGCGGACTATGTGGCCGGCATGACCGACCGCTACGCGCTGGACGAGCACGAGCGCCTGTTCGACCCGCGCCGGCTGCGTTAAGAGGATTGACAGGGCGGATACGCCCGACTGGCGGCCTGAATCTTGAATGCCCAATCGGCGATACTGCGGCGCGGACATACGCAGAAAATCCGTACCGAGCGGTAACAAAACCGGCAGTGCGGATGGGCAGGGGACACCATGAGCTCGACGACGGACAACGATCCGATGCGCGCTCGGAACGCGGTCACAGGTCGACAAATATGAGCACGATGAATGAAAAGCGACTGACGCCTGAGCAGCTGCAAAGCCTGACCGGCTATCGCCCGCTCAGGACGGTATCCAAGATTCTGCTGTTCTTCGCGCTGCTCGCAGCGGTGACTGCGCTCGCCTGGCAATCGGAATCCGATATCACCGACTGGGCCGCCTACGCCGCGGCCGGCTATCTGTGGATGAGCATCGTCACCTTCATGCACGAGGCGACGCACAACACCTTGTTTGCGGCGAAGTGGCAGAACTGGGCGTTCGGCATCGTCACGATGATCCCGCTGATGGTGTCCTTCGTCGCGTTCAAGGAAGACCATCTCGAGCATCACCGCTACAACCGCTCGCCCAAAGATCCGGACGCGTTTACGATGGGTAAGCGCGGCGTGCTCGATTTCATCGCGTTTTACGCGTACATCGCGGTCGGTGGTCTGCTGACCTTCCTGCATTTCAACCTGATCTACCCGATCAAGTATTTCACCGCCAGACAGTGGGCGATCCATCTCGGCGAAGCGGTGCTGAAGATCGCCTGCGTCTGGGCGCTGGTGGCCTGGGCCAAACAGCACGACATGCTCGGCCCGGTGCTCGAAGTCTGGCTGGCGCCGGTGTTCGTCTTCTCGTTGCTGAACTCGATGCGCTTTATCGCCGAGCACTACGAGACACCCTGGGATCAGGGCAAGCTCGCCGGCACGCGTACCGTCACGTCGAACCGCGTGCACAGTTTTTTCTGGAACAACATCAACTGGCACATCGGCCATCACCTGTATCCGCGCGTGCCGGCCTACAACCTGGTGCAGCTGCACGCGATGATCGCGCCGGAGATCGCCGCTTCCGGCGCGATTGTCGACAAGAGCTATTCGAAAGTGTTTCTGAACGCGCTGCTGCGCGGCCCCGAGTCGAAAGAGCGGCTCGACCAGGCGCTGCTGCAGCGTAGCGAGCGGCTGGAACTCACCCAGCCGGTGTAGGTCGGCAAGCCCGTTGCCGACGGCTAGGGTCGATGCGTAATCGCTATCCCCGTCTGGAACGGTAGGAGCGGACCTTGTCCGCGATTGAGGCTGCACCGACACATTCGCGGACAAGGTCCGCTCCTACAGTTGGGTAGCCACCGCCGAGACGCATTGCTGTAACGCATCCGCGGCAGACTCTCATCGACGAGTTTGTATTCTCAGGGATAGAGGGAGCATTGCGATGGGACGTCTGCGCGCCTTGGTTTTGTTGTCGGTTCTGCTCATGGATGCGGCGCAGGCCGCGCCTCTTGGTGTCGTGATCTCCGAGTTCCGCACGCGAGGGCCCGGCGGCGCCAGCGACGAATTCGTCGAGTTGCACAACGTCGGCGCCAGTTCCGTCGATATCTCCGGATGGAAGCTCAACGGCTGCCAGAGCGGCACGCCGGGCACCGAGAGCACGCGCGTCACCATCGCCTCCGGCGTCAGCCTGCCGGCCGGTGGGCGTTATCTGCTCGCCAACAGCGCCAGCGCCTACAGCGCCGGCGTGCCCGGCGACCAGACCTATGGCACCGGCATCTCCGATTTCACGTCCACCGCCTACGCAGGCCTCGCGCTGCGCGATGCGGCCAACGGCCTGCAGGACGGTGTCGGCGCCCCGCTGAGCCCTTGCCGCGAAGGCAGCGCCGGCATCGTTACCTCGGCGACCACGCCGACCGATCAGCTGAGCCGCCACCGGCTCGCTGGCGAGTCGCAGGACAGCGGCGACAACGCCGCCGATTTCGGTCCCGACGCGGCCGCGACGCCGACTGCGCTCGGCAGCACGCCGCCGCCGGCCTGCACCAATGTCGGCATCGGCATCCCGGCTATCCAGGGTCGCGGCCACGTATCGGGCTACAACGGCCTGTGCGTCTCGCAGGTTCCCGGCGTGGTCACGCAGCGCAGCTCCAACGGCTTCTACCTGCAGGACCCGGTCGGCGATGGCGACGAGGCCACGTCCGACGGCATCTTCGTCTTTACCTCGTCCGCGCCGGCGGCGTCGATTACGGTCGGCTCGCAGGTACTGGTCGACGGCACGGTTTCGGAATTCCGCGCCGGCAGCACGTTCACCGCCACCAACTGCGCCTCGTCCTCGGCGGCCTGCAATCTGACCATCACCGAAATCACCGGGCCAACGGTTACCGCTACCAGCGGCCTGTTCGGCGGTGCGGCGGTCACGCCGGTGATTCTCGGCGCGGCTGGCCGCATGCCGCCGACGGAAGTCATCGACGACGACACCAGCGGCTCGGTCGAAGTGGCGGCGCAGACCACTTACGATCCGGCCGAGGACGGCATCGATTTCTATGAAAGTCTCGAAGGCATGCAGGTGCGCATCGACAATGCGCGCGCCAGCGGCCCGACCAGCTCCTTCGGTGAAGTCTGGGTGCTTGCCGACGGCGGCGCCGACGCGAGCGGCACCAATGCGCGCGGCGGCATCACGCTGGTGGAGCGCGCGGCCGGCGTCGACTACAACCCCGAGCGCATCCAGATCGATCTGAGCGGTCTGACCAGCGTCTATCCGCTGGTCAATGTCGGCGACACCGCGGCCAGCGTAACCGGCGCGATGTCCTATGGCTTCGGCGATCCGCGCGTGTTCCCGACCGAGCTGCCGAGCTTCGTCTCCGGCGGAATCGCCCGAGTGCCGGCGAGCTTGAGCAGTGGCACCGATCGCCTGCGCATCGCCTCGTACAACGTCGAGAACCTCGATCCGAACGACGCCGACACCTGCGACGGCGGGCCCGATCAAGATATCGCCAACGGCCGCTTCACGACCGAGGCACAGCAGATCGTCGACATGCTCGGCGCGCCCGACATCGTCGCCCTGGAGGAAATCCAGGACAACAGCGGCTGTGCCAACGACGGCACCGTCGACGCCGACGTGACCCTGCAGACCCTGGTCGATGCGATCACCGCCGCTGGCGGCCCGAGCTACCGCTACACCACGATTTCGCCGCAGGACGGCACCGACGGCGGCGTGCCCGGCGGCAACATCCGCCAGGGATTTTTGTATGACGCGACGCGGGTGACGCTGGTGCCTGGCACGGCCGGCGCCGGCGATGCGACGACCGCCACCGCGGCGAGCATCGGCGGCGACGGCAAGCTGCAGCTGAGCTTGTCGCCAGGCCGCGTCGACCCCACGAACACCGCCTGGGACAACAGCCGCAAGCCGCTGGCCGCGACGTTCGACTTCAACGGCGAGCGCGTGCTGGCGATCGTCAACCACTTCAATTCCAAGGGTGGCGACTATCCGCTGTTCGGCCGCTACCAGCCGCCGGTGCTGAGCAGCGAGACGCAGCGTCTGCAACAGGCGCAGGTGCTGCACGACTTCATCGCCGGCGTGCTCGCGCAGCAGCCGGCCGCTCGCGTGATCACGCTCGGCGACTTCAACGACTTCGAGTGGTCGGCGCCGATGCAGAAGCTCAGCGGTGCCGACATCGGCACACCGATCCTGACCGATCTGGCGACGCTGCTGCTGCCGGAGACCGAGCGTTACAGCTACGTGTTCGAAGGCAACTCGCAGGAGCTCGATCACATCTTTGTCAGCGAGGCGACGCTGACTGCCGCCGAGTTCCAGGCAGTGCACATCAATGCCGAGTTCGCCGACCAGGCCAGTGATCACGATCCGATCGCATCCTCGCTGCAGGTCAAGCCCGTGGCGGTCTGCGATGGCGGCAGCATCGGCTTCGTGTCGGCTGCGCCCATCGTCGTCGATGAGGGCGAGCGCACTTTGGTTGGCGTGACGCGGTCCGGTGCCGGCTGTGGCGCCGCATCGGCGAACTGGTCGCGCGTGCTCGGCAGCGCATCGGCGGACGACCTGATCGGCGCGGCCAGTGGCGTGCTGAGCTGGGCCGACGGCGATATCTCGACGCGCTACATCCTGGTCGCCGCGCGCCGCGATGCGCGGCGTGAAGGCGCCGAGACGCTGAACCTGCAGCTGTCGGTGCTGAGCGGCGCTCAGGCGGGCATCACGACGCGCCCGATCCTGATCGACGATCCGCGTTGAGACCTACGGGCACTCAGCGTGTAGGTTGGGGTGAGCGCAGCGAACCCCAACATTCATCCGCGCCGATGTTGGGGTTCGCTGCGCTCACCCCAACCTACCCCCAGCCTCGGCTGCGGGTTCATGGCCGGAACCAGTCGTCCAGCTTCAAGCCCTCGGCGCCATTCAGCGAAAACGGGCTGCGCACCACCAGCGTCAGCTCGCGGGTCGCGGCGATCGCGGCCTGCTCGCCGTCGAGCCGGGTCCAGGGCCGGGCGGATCGATCCCAGCGCGCTGCCTGCCGTGACAGCCAGATCGCGGACTCACGGTCCAGGCTCAGGATTGGCGGCCCGCTGTGCAGCAGCTCGGCAGTGAACGCGGCCAGCTGCTGCCGGCGCGGGCTCTCCGGCAGGCTGTCGAGCCCGCGCAGCCAGGCGTAGAGCGCGGACGCCGCCAGCGCGCAGCTGCCCTGGCGCTGCTGGAACAAGTTGAATACGCGGCGATTGCCGTCCGGCCGGGTCAGCTCGGCGAGCACCGCCAGGTCGAGCAGGTAAGCCGGCTTCGCCACTAGATTCCTTGCCTCATCAGCTCGTAGGGCGGGTCGTGACCCGCCGTTTTTGGGACCACAAGAAGCAAAATCAAAATCAGCTTGTAGGGCGGGTCGCGACCCGCCCTACGCCGGGACCTCGTTAGTAATCCGCCCAGCGATCCAGCTCTTCGCCGGTCACGCCCTCGAAGCCGCTGGCCTGGCGCGCACGCCAGCCCTGGCTCCAGGCGGCGAAGTCCGGCCGCGCGCTGCCCAGCAGGCGTTCGTACTCGGATTCCGACATCAGTACCGCTACCGCCTTGCCGCGCCGCGTAACCTGCACCGGACGGCCATCCTCTGCCTCGTAGAGCAGTTCGGTGAGGCGGTCCTTGGCCTGGGCGATGGAGACGGTTTTCATAGCGGCGCGCTCGTTCGCGGAACATGGCCATGCAGATGGCCATCTTAGTACAGGCTAATCCCTTGATTCAACGGGACTCGAGCCCGGGCGGCGTTCAGTTTCCAGCCCGGAATTTGCTTGTCTCCGGCAGGGAAATTACTTTCCTTACCCGCGCCCGCCAGCGAGCGCGCTGCACGCAATACCAGAAGGCCGCGCGATGCGGCCTTTTTTAGCCAGGAGCGTTCCGCATGTCCCAGCCAACCGATCTGTCCCTCGAGGGTTACGCTGCGCATGGCCTGTATCGGCCCGAGTTCGAAAAAGACTCCTGCGGCTTCGGCCTGATCGCCCACATGGACGACCAGCCCAGCCACAAGCTGATCCAAACCGCGATCACCGCGCTGCACCGGATGACGCACCGCGGCGCGGTGGCGGCCGACGGCAAGACCGGCGACGGCTGCGGCCTGCTGATGAAAAAGCCCGACTCTTTCCTGCGCCGCGAGGCTTCCATCCTCGGCTACGCGCTGGGCGACAACTACTGCGCCGGCAACGTGTTCCTGTCGCAGGACGAAAAGCGTCGCGAGCGCGCCAAGCAGGCGTTCGAGGAAGCCGCCGAACACCACGGCGTGAAGCTGCTCGGCTTCCGCATCGTGCCGACCGACGCTGCGGCGCTCGGTGACGAGGCGATGAAGGCGGTGCCGCGAGTCGAGCAGGTGTTCATCACCGCGCCGCGTGACATGCACAAATTCGCGTTCGAGTTGAAACTCTTCAAGCTGCGCCGGCGCGTCGAAAAGATTCTGGAAGCCGAAGGCGACGAGGATTTCTACGTCACCAGCCTGTCCTGCCGCGTACTGGTCTACAAGGGCCTGGTGATGCCGGAGTTCCTGCCGGACTTCTATCCGGACCTGGCCGATCCGGGACTCGAATCGTCGATGTGCGTGTTTCATCAGCGCTTCTCGACCAACACCTTGCCGAAGTGGCGGCTGTGCCACCCGTTCCGCTTCCTGGCGCACAACGGCGAGATCAACACGATCTCCGGCAACCGCATGTGGGCACAGGCACGCGCCAAGAAGTTCCAGTGCGCCGAGCTGCCCGACATCGAAGAACTGATGCCGCTGGTGACGATGAAAGGCTCGGACAGCCAGAGCATGGACAACATGCTCGAGCTGCTGCTGGCCGGTGGTATGGACGTGTTCCAGGCGATGCGCGCGCTGATCCCGCCGGCCTGGCAGAACGTCGAGGATCTGGACCCGGACATCCGCGCGTTCTACGAATACAACTCGGTCAACATGGAGCCCTGGGACGGCCCCGCCGGTGTGGTCATCATGGACGGCCGCTACGCCGCCTGCTGCCTGGACCGCAACGGCCTGCGCCCGGCGCGCTACGTGATCACCACCGACCGCCACATCGTGCTCGCGTCCGAAATCGGCGTTAACGATTTCAAGACTCAGGACGTGGTCGAGAAAGGCCGCCTGCGTCCGGGCGAAATCCTCGCGGTCGACACCGAGACCGGCTCGCTGCTGCGCCCGGAGGACATCGACAGGATGCTGGCCGCGCGCAAGCCGTACAAGGCCTGGATCAAGTCGAACATGAAGCGGCTGGAGGCCAGCCTCACGGACGATCCGAACTCGCTGGACGTGATGCCGCCGGACACGGTCGGCATTTATCACAAGATGTTCCAGCTGACGTTCGAGGAGCGCGACCAGGTGCTGCGCGTGCTCGCCGAGGCCGGACAAGAGGCCGTCGGCTCGATGGGCGACGACACGCCGTTCGCGGTGCTGAGCCAGCAGGCGCGGTCCTTGTACGACTACTTCCGCCAGATGTTCGCGCAGGTCACCAACCCGCCGATCGATCCGCTGCGCGAGCAGATCGTGATGTCGCTGGAATGCCAGCTCGGCGCCGAGAAAGGCATGTTCGAGGAGACCCCCGAACGCGCCGCGCGCCTGCTGATCGACTCGCCGGTGCTGAGCGAGGCCAAGTTCAAGGCGCTGCTGGCGATCGGCAATGACGACAGCAACTATGCGCACCAGGTCATCGATCTGAACTACGACCCGGCGATCGGCCTGAAGGCGGCCATCGACCACGTCTGCGACGAGGCCATCGCCGCGGTGCGTGCCGGCAAGGTCGTATTGGTGCTGTCCGACCGCGCGATCGAGCGCGGCAAGCTGCCGGTGCATGCGCTGCTGGCGACCGGCGCGGTCAACGCCGCGCTGGTCACGGCCGGCCTGCGCTGCGACTGCAACATCGTCGTCGAGACCGCGACCGCGCGCGACCCGCATCACTTCGCCTGCCTGATCGGCTACGGCGCCAGCGTGATCTATCCGTATCTGGCGTACGCCTCGCTGTACGAGATGGCGCGCAGCGGCCAGGTCAAGAACAAGGCGCCGGAGACGATGGCGCAGAGCTATCGCAAGGGCATCAACAAGGGCCTGTACAAGATCATCTCGAAGATGGGCATCAGCACGATCTCGTCTTATCGCGGCGCGCAGCTGTTCGAGGCGGTTGGCCTGCACGACGAGATCGTCGGCATGTGCTTCAACCACACCGTGTCGCGTATCCAGGGCGCCAAGTTCGTCGATCTGCAGGACGAGCAGGTCGAGGTCGCCGAGGCCGCGTGGAGCGCGCGCAAGCCGATCGAGCAGGGCGGCCTGTACAAGTACGTGCACGGCGGCGAGTACCACGCCTACAACCCCGACGTCGTCGCAATGCTGCAGAAGGCGGTCAAATCGGGCAGCTACGACGACTATCTGACCTATGCCGAGGTCGTCAACACGCGGCCGGTGTCGATGATCCGCGACCTGTTCAAGTTCAAGGACGCGACCGCGATTGCTATCGACGAAGTGGAGCCGATCGAAACCATCCTGAAGCGTTTCGACTCGGCCGGCATGTCGCTGGGTGCGTTGTCGCCGGAGGCGCACGAAGCGCTGGCGATCGCGATGAACCGCCTCGGCGGCCGCAGCAACTCCGGTGAAGGCGGCGAAGACCCGGCGCGTTACGGCACCGAGAAATCATCGAAGATCAAGCAGGTCGCATCGGGGCGTTTTGGCGTCACGCCGGAATACCTGGTGAATGCCGAAGTGCTGCAGATCAAGGTCGCGCAGGGCGCCAAGCCCGGCGAAGGCGGCCAGCTGCCCGGCGACAAGGTCAACGAACAGATCGCCAAGCTGCGTTATGCGCGGCCCGGTGTCGCACTGATCAGCCCACCGCCGCATCACGACATCTATTCAATCGAGGATCTGGCGCAGCTGATCTTCGACTTGAAGCAGGTCAACCCACAGGCGCTGGTCAGCGTGAAGCTGGTCAGCGGCCCTGGCGTCGGAACGATCGCGGCCGGCGTTGCCAAGGCCTATGCCGACCTGATCACGATCTCCGGCTACGACGGCGGCACCGGCGCCTCGCCGCTGACCAGCGTCAAGTACGCCGGCACGCCCTGGGAACTCGGCCTGTCGGAAACGCATCAGACGCTGCGCATGAACAATCTGCGCGACAAGGTTCGCGTGCAGACCGACGGCGGTTTGAAGACCGGGCTCGACGTGATCAAGGCCGCGATTCTCGGTGCCGAGAGCTTCGGCTTCGGCACCGCGCCGATGGTCGCGCTCGGCTGCAAGTATCTGCGCATCTGCCACCTCAACAATTGCGCAACTGGCGTGGCCACACAGAACACCGTGCTGCGCCAGAATTACTTTGTCGGCCTGCCCGAGATGGTCATGAACTACTTCAAGTTCGTGGCCCAGGAAACGCGCGAGCTGATGGCGAGCCTCGGCATCCGCACGATCAAGGAACTGATCGGCCGCACCGATCTGCTGATGATCGCGCAAGGCAGCACCAACAAGGCAAAGAACCTCGACCTGTCTCCGATTCTGGAATCGGCCGGCATGATGCTGCCGAGCGCGCAGTACTGCATGTTCAACAACGAGCCCTTCGACAAGGGCGAGCTGGCCGAGGCGATGCTGCAGGACTGCCTGCCGGCGATCGAGCACAAGACCGGCGGCATCTTCCACTACACGGTCAGCAATCGTCATCGCTCGATCGGCGCGCGCCTGTCCGGCGAGATCGCACGTCGCTGGGGCAATCTCGGCATGGGCGACCGGCCGATCACGATCAAGCTCAAGGGCGCGGCGGGCCAGAGCCTCGGCGTCTGGAATGCCGGCGGTCTCAATCTTGAAGTCGAAGGTGACGCCAACGACTACGTCGGCAAAGGCATGGTCGGCGGCCGCATCGTCGTCAAGCCGCCGAAGACCGCGAAGTACGAGTCGCGTGAGGCGGCGATCATCGGCAACACCTGTCTTTACGGCGCAACGGGCGGCGCGCTGTACGCGGCCGGCATGGCGGGCGAACGCTTTGCGGTGCGCAATTCCGGCGCGCATGCGGTGATCGAAGGCTGCGGCGATCACGCCTGCGAATACATGACCGGCGGCGTCGTCGTCGTGCTCGGCCATACCGGCGTCAACTTCGGCGCGGGCATGACCGGCGGCTTCGCCTACGTGCTCGACGAGAAGCGCAACTTCGTCGACCGCTACAACCATGAGCTGATCGACATCCATCGCGTGGTCTCCGAGTCGATGGAAGCGCACGAGAACTACCTGCGCCGGGTCATCGCCGAGTACGCCAAGGTCACCGGCAGCAAGTGGGCGCAGCAGATCATCAGCGACTGGGCCGATTACGTCGGCAAGTTCTGGCTGGTGAAACCCAAGGCGGCGGAGATCGGCTCGCTGATCGATTCGGTACGCGCAGCCGCGTAAAAGCGATTCCCTCCCCCGCGTGCGGGGGAGGGCCAGGGTGGGGGCGCTCGTCGCGGAGTTGCTCTATCCGTCTCGCCCCCATCCCGGCCTTCCCCCGCACGCGGGGGAAGGAGACAGGCCAAGATTAACGACACCAAGCAGTACGGAGCCGTACATGGGTTACAAGAACGCCAACCAGTTTCTCGACGTGCCGCGGCAGGACCCGAAGAAGGCGCCGGTCGAAGTGCGCGTGCACGACTTCCGCGAAATCTACGGCCAGTTCCCGGTCGAGCAGGCCAAGTCACAGTCGGCCCGCTGCCTGGGTTGCGGCAATCCCTATTGCGAGTGGAAGTGCCCGGTGCACAACTACATTCCAAACTGGTTGAAGCTGCTCGAGGAAGGCAATCTGTTCCAGGCCGCCGAGCTGTCGCATGCGACCAACTCGCTGCCGGAAATGTGCGGCCGCGTCTGCCCTCAGGATAGGCTGTGCGAAGGCGCCTGCACGCTCAACGAGGGCTTCGGCGCGGTCGCCATCGGATCGATCGAAAAGTACATCACCGACGAGGCCTTCAAGAAGGGCTGGCGTCCGGACATGTCCAAGGTCAAGTGGACTAAAAAGAAGGTGGCGATCATCGGCGCCGGCCCAGCCGGCCTCGGCTGCGCCGACATCCTGGTGCGCAACGGCGTCAAGCCGATCGTGTTCGACAAGTACAAGCAGATCGGCGGCCTGCTGACCTACGGCATCCCGCCGTTCAAGCTGGAGAAAGACGTGGTGCAGCTGCGCCGCGAAGTCTTCGAAGGCATGGGCATCGAGTTCCAGCTCAATACCGAGATCGGCAAGGACATCGCGTTCGAAGATCTGCTGAAGGACTACGACGCCGTGTTCCTCGGCATGGGCACCTACAACTTCATGAAGGGCGGTTTCCCCGGCGAAACCCTGCCCGGCGTGTTCGACGCGCTGCCGTACCTGATCGCCAACGTCAACCGCGTGCTGACGCCGAACAACATCGAGCCCGCCGACATGGCCTTCGACGTCAAGGGTCAGCGTGTCGTCGTGCTCGGTGGCGGCGACACTGCGATGGACTGCAATCGCACCGCGATCCGCCAGCAGGCCGAGAGCGTGCACTGCGCGTATCGCCGCGACGAGGCCAACATGCCGGGCTCGCGCCGCGAAGTTGCCAACGCCAAGGAAGAAGGCGTGGAGTTTTTGTGGAACCGCCAGCCGGTCGAGATCGTCGGCGACGGCAAGGTCGAAGGCGTCAAGCTGGTCACCACCAAGCTCGGCGCGCCGGATGCCAAGGGCCGCCGTCGTCCCGAAGTAGTCGAAGGCTCCGAGGAAATCATTCCGGCGGATCGCGTCATCATCGCCTTCGGCTTCCGCCCGAGTCCGTCGTCGTGGTTCGACACGCACACGATCGACACGCACGAAGACGGTCGCGTGATCGTGCACGAAGGCCTCGGCAAAACCGCATTGCCCGGCAAGCACAAGTTCCAGACTGCGAACGCCAAGGTCTTCGCTGGCGGCGACATGGTCCGCGGCTCGGATCTGGTCGTCACCGCAGTGTTCGAAGGCCGCGAGGCCGCCGAAGGCATCCTGGATTATCTCGGCGTTTAACTTGTCCCCGTAGGTTGGGGTGAGCAACGCGAACCCCAACGTCGGCGCTAACGAATGTTGGGGTTCGCGTTGCTCACCCCAACCTACGCATGCCGATAACGCTGCGGCTCAGACGGCGGCTTTCTGCCCGAAGCCCATCAGCTTGAGCATCGGCGCGGTCGACACCGTGGTGATGATCGCCATGACCACCATCAGCGCGAACAGCGGTGGCGGGATCACGCCCAGGCCGCGCGTAGTCATCAGCGCCCCGAGCACGCCGGACAATTCAACCGCAATGGCCCGTTTTGTCCCCGATCCGAATCATGTGGCCGTCGAGATCGGCCCGGGAGTTGGTCGAGGGGGCCGGATATCCCATAATCGGAGACATGAAGCCTTCCGAGCACCTCCGCCATCACCGTGGATGTGCTGACGCCCAGCTCTTTGCCGGAGCACTTCAGGCAACAAGTGCTTCGCGACGCCCGCGCTGTATGACGGCGCCAGAGCGAGTGCGCGATTACCTGTTCCATATCCTGGAAGCCATCGACCGCGTCGGCGAATAGACCTGCAAGCTCGACGAAGCCGGGTTCCTACAAAGCAGGCTGGTGCAGGATGCTGTCATTCGCAATATCGAAATCATTGGCGAAGCCTGCAACAACATTCGCAAGCGCGATCCGGCCTTTGCGGAAGCGCACGCCGACGTGCCCTCCTGGGGCTTCGCCATTGGCAGCGGCGTCAGCCTTTGGCAGACCTGAGAGGAGGGACCGGCCTGGGCCGTGGTTTGGCCGCCGCTGGTGCCGACGGAGGCAAGGACTGAGGAGATTCGGGGGCTTGCGCGGCTCGTGCGATTTTCAGCGCAGGGATGAGTGGAACAGGGGTGATGAGGCCGACCTCGATCCTCAGGACGTCAAGAATCGCCCATTCAGGGGGTTTCCTTGTCAGCGGCGCCCCCTTTTTCTCCTCGGAGAACCACCCCTGAATTGTATTGATCTGGAAATTGGTGCGCCGTGCGATGACTTCTTGTGCGTCGCGTCGCGAGAGGCCGCTGTCGATCAGCACCTGTAGGATTTCGAATATCGCATCCCGGCGCGCGGCAATTGACCAGCCTGCTGTTGTACTCATGGTCACGATTGTGCCGTCTTTTGCTGTACCGCGCTACAGTTGCCGACTCCTAGGCTTTACATGGCCACCCCCCAACGGAGATCGCGGATTGGCTGAAGGCGGCACAGCAGGCCGCGGGGACACGATCGTCTATGAGGAGCACATCTTGTCAACGCGGGCTGCAGCGACTGGAACCATCGATCGCATTCCTGCGGCATGCTCTTCACAAAGGAAAGGGTTGCGGTGCTCGCAGTGCTGATGCATCAGGCGGTTTGATCCCCGAACAAGAAAAGCCCCGCACTTGGCGGGGCAATCCCATCGACTACGACAGCTTCTTCCCTTTCGCGGCGAAGCTCTCCAACCATGATTGCTGGCAGGCAGTTATTCGGCGACCCGAAGCGATAAGCAACAAATATGCAGCAGGGTCTGGAACGAAAGGAACCGCCAAAAGCGACATCGAAGTTTCGGAGAGCAGCCTGTCATTTTTGGCTGTATTGCATGGTTTGCATGCCGTAGCAGCATTGGTCCATGACGTCTCGCCACCACGACTTTTCGGAATGACGTGGTCCATCGTAAGTTTCGATGCGGGGTAGCGTTCGCCACAGTACAGACATACGCCGTCTCGCTGAAACAAAGCGCGGTTGGTCAACGGCGGCGGGGCTCGCTTCATGTAGCGTCCCGACTTGTCGGGCACAGCGATGATTGACGAGATCGATACGCTCGAGCGAAGACCGTCACCACGCACCCCACCAGTAAACGTGAAGCGGGTATCTCCAGCCTCCCAACGGACTCGCTCACGCGAGTACAGCACAGCTGCAGTCTGCCAAGTGATCCAGCCCACAGGCAGGCCGGATATGTCGAGCTTCAATATGGTGGGTTGCATGGTGGTCATCTTTTCAGCGCATCGAAGCGGTCCTCCTCTGAGGTATGGATAGGTGAGACCTTTGGTTGTCTTGTCACGCAGCAGTGCCGCCGCAGCTACAACGTAATGGTGGTCCGTGATGGATTCGAACCATCGTGGCCTTCGCTCCAGATTTACAGGCTGGCGTCTTCATCCTCTCGACCAACGGACCGTAATCGTAAATATGGTGCTCTCGATCAGATTCGAACTGATGGCAATCGGCTTAGAAGGCCGAAACTCTATCCAGGCTGAGTTACGAGAGCTTAGGGGTGGTGGAAAATAAGGGATTCGAACCCTTGTGACTGCTTGCGCAATCCATCTGCTTTCGAAACAGCGCCGATTGTCCACTCTGGCAATTTTCCAAAATCATTGCTTTAAATCTGGCTTTCTCCCCAGGACTCGAACCCGGAATGTTTCCATACCTCGGGATCAAAGCCCGGTGCCCTACCATTAGGCGAAGAGAAAATTAAAACGTGATTGGAGCCCTCGACCAGACTTGAACTGGCAACCTGGCCCTTAGGACGAGCCTGCTCTATCGTTGAGCTACGAAGGCGATAAATAATGGTGCCCATGGCCGGCTTCGAACCGACAAAGCCTTGCGGCCGAGGGATTTTAAGTTCCTTGCGTCTACCAGTTTCACCACACGGGCATTGAGTTGGTGCCGAGAACGGGACTCGAACCCGCATGTCGTGAGACGTCTATGTTTGAAATAGGTGTGTATACCATTCCACCATCTCGGCGAATTTAGCCGGGTTCCTTCCCTGCCCCTTCTGTCGCGGGACAAGGAAAGCTCAGAGCCGGTGTGAGACCCAGACCTCTCAGCGCTGCCGGAGATCGACGCGGGCACGCTTGCACGCTACGCGCGGGCTTGCGGACAGACTGCAAACGACTGGTGCACCGAGAGGGGCTCGAACCCCCGACCAAGAAGTTAAAAGCTTCCTGCTCTTCCAGCTGAGCTACCGGTGCGATGATTGGTGGAATCGAAGGGAATCGAACCCTCTGCCTCCGTGGTGCGAGCACGGCGCTCTCCCAGATGAGCTACGACCCCGAACGGTGGTGGTGAAGGTGGGCATCGAACCCACGACCTCGAAGTTATGAGCCCCGCGCTCTAGCCAGCTGAGCTACGTCACCGAATAGAATTGGTCGGAGCGACAGGCGTTTGAATTGAATCCAGCAGTGCGCGCGATCGCGCTGAAGATGGCGGACAACGGAGGGCACGAACCCCTATCAGCTGCTAGGCCGATCCATCCGGTTTCAAACCGGTGCCCGCCCAGACTGGCGAGTTCATCATCCAAATTGGCGCCCGCATCCGGTCTCGAACCGAACGCCTGCTGCTTACGAAGCAGCCGCTCTACCAGATGAGCTATACGGGCAAATAGGTGGAAGCCAATCCGATACGCCGGCCCCGCAGCGTTTTCATTTATGCAGCTCAGACTCTCCCGGCTGACCAGGGAAAATTGACCCACATCTTCCGACATCGGACTGTCGGGTTGGAGAGACGCGCCGGCATCCCCGACTACGCTTCCTATCTGGAGCCGCCAGGGTGGAATCGAACCCCCGACCTCAACTTTACAAAGGTTGCGCTACTTCCAACTGAGCTATGGCGGCGATGAAGATGGTGCCTAGAAAGGGGGTCGAACCCTTGACCTCACCCTTACCAAGGGTGTGCTCTACCAGCTGAGCTATCTGGGCGAAACAATGATGGTGAACGAGACGGGGCACGATCCCGCAATGAGATTGCTCTCTCCAGGGTGAAGGCCTGGCCGCTTTGTCCGTATTTGCATACCCGTTCGGAGCTGATTGGCAGATCGTATGGGATTTGAACCCATGTCTCTTCATTGAGAATGAAGTGTCCTAAGCCGGCTAGACGAATGATCTACTGGTTAAATGGTAGCGCGGTGCCGAGTTCGAACAGCGCTTGACGCTCGGATTATGAGCCCGGCGTGGCAACCTACCTCCCCGCATAGAAATCGATACAACTCATTGGTGCGCTCGGAGGGGGTCGAACCCTCAATGCATTTCTGCTCCACCTCCTCAAGATGGCGCGTTTACCAGTTTCGCCACGAGCGCGTTGTGATGGTGGGCATGGTCAGATTCGAACTGACGGCATCCTGATTAAGAGTCAGGAACTCTACCAACTGAGTTACATACCCGATGAATGATGCAGCAATATTGGGGTGACCGACGGGGGTCGAACCCGCGTGGACAAGATTCACAATCTTGGACATAACCGTTCTGCCACGGCCACCATAGAAACTGTTTTACCAATTGGTGGTTCTGGGCGAACTCGGACCGCCGACCCTGCGCTTATCAAGCACACGCTCTACCACTGAGCTACAGAACCGAAACTTTCACATGCATTTGGCGCCTCATACGAGATTCGAACTCGTGACTTCTCGCTAGACAGGCGAGCACTCTGGCCGCTGAGTTAATGAGGCAATGGTGGTGCGTCTTACTCGGCTCGAACGAGTGACCTGTTCCATGTCATGGAACTGCTCTACCAACTGAGCTAGAGACGCGAAACTTGGAGGATTGTTAGGGATTCGAACCCTAGTGACTTCTTACGAAATCCATCTCGGTAGCAGTGAGCGCCAATAGTCCACTCTGGCAACAATCCATGACTTTGACTGGCGGATAGAACAGGGCTCGAACCTGTAAATCGTCTTGCGACGAACACCTCGTTTCCAACGAGAGCCTTTAACCATTTCGGGCATCTATCCGAATGAATGGTGGTCATTGCAAGGTTCGAACTTGCGACATCCGTCTTGTAAGGGCGGCGCTCTACCAGCCGAGCTAAACGACCGGTGCAGCTTGATTGGTGGAACCTATCGGCATCGAACCGATGACCTGATGCTTGCAAAGCACCCGCTCTTCCAAGTGAGCTAAGTCCCCAGTGAAACTTAAAGTTGGTCGGGGTGACAGGATTCGAACCTGCGGAACCTCCTGCTCCCGAAGCAGGCGCTCTACCAAGCTGAGCTACACCCCGATTTGATACTGAAATTGGTCAGCAGTGCAGGCTTCGAACCCGCGACCCCCGAGGCCCAGGCTCGGTGCTCTACCAGGCTGAGCTAATTGCTGATTGAAATTGATTGGTGCTCGCGGCAGGCCTCGAACCCGCATCGTCCGCTAATCTGGCGGCGCCCTTTCGGGGGGAGAATATAAGTCTCCGGCTCTACCAATTGAGCTACGCGAGCAATCGAAAATGGTGGCCGAGATTGGGATCGAACCAATGACGCTCGCGCCTTCAACGCGACGCTCTACCAACTGAGCTACAGGGCCGTAAATGGGTGGCGGGGGTGCAGGGAGTCGAACCCTGGCTTGCGGTTTTGGAGACCGCCGAACTACCGAAATTCTTCACCCCCACAGATTCGACTTTCGTCTAACAAACTCCGTTTTGCATGCATGTCCGCGGGCCGGTTGGTTTGTGCCCAGCGTTTAACGTCCGACCTTTCGTGGCCGATGCGGAGCATGTTTCCGTGCGTGGACATCAGCCACGCATCTGATGACTTCAATGTGGAGGTCGAACGCGGAATCGAACCGCGATAGAGCTGCTTTGCAGACAGCCGCATAACCACTCTGCCATTCGACCACTGCCTGGAGCAGGAAACGGGGATCGAACCCGCGACTTCGCCCTTGGCAAGGTCGCGCTCTACCGCTGAGCTATTCCTGCAAAACTTTGGATGAGGAGGCTGGGCTCGAACCAGCGACATTCAGATTCAGAATCTGACGATCTACCAACTGATCTACTCCTCAATTAAAGCTGGTGCCCTTGGCGCGGATCGAACGCGCGACCTGACGCTTCGGAGGCGTCCGCTCTATCCGCTGAGCTACAAAGGCTTGTTTGGTGCGCTCGGAGGGACTCGGACCCCCAACCTCCAGATTCGTAATCTGGAACTCTATCCAATTGAGCTACGAGCGCGATGTATCTGTGAAGCAATTGGTGCGAGGTGAGAGCATCGAACTCTCATGAGCTTTTTATCGCTCGTCACGCTCTGAACGTGATGTGTCTGCCAGTTTCACCAACCTCGCGTTTTAACCATTTGCAGCTTGAATATTGGCTCCGGCAGGTGGGTTCGAACCACCGACGATCTGATTAACAGTCAGGCACTCTACCAACTGAGCTATACCGGAACAGGAAACTAATTACCGTTATTGTTCTATAGCGGTTTTACGTTTTGGAGCGGGATATGGGGATCGAACCCATGTACGCAACTTGGAAGGATGCTGGCTAACCATTTGCCCAATCCCGCGTTGAAATGCCATTCGGAATGCATGGCGATTCGCTCGCATTCCGTATGACACTTGCAGACAACATCACCCCGTTCACGGCCCTTCATCCGTGTCGTCCCGGTTTTTGCAGAGGTCGCGACCTCACGCCGGGGTGCATTCGTTCGACAGACCTCCTTTAAAAGGACAGGCACCGGGTGCCCACCGAATACGGTCCGCTCGCCGAAGTCACTCGGATCACGATCTCTCGATCCCGCGACCTTTTACTGCGATCGCAGGGCGGTATTCGTCCGTCATGGCCCGGTTCGCACCGCGCCATCAAGACAACCAAATTGTTAATGAGCAGTTCGTGTGGCAACGAGTCCACATCGCGCGTCTTGTCTCGATCACATCGCATTTCAGCCAAGCACCTGGTTTTGGCCAAGCCGCTCCCTGGCCGACCTTTTCGGGGTCAGCGACGTCTGTGCGTAGTTTTCGCCGAGGTAAACAGAAAAACCCCCGGTAAACCTTTGCAGGCCTACCGGGGGTTCCGTGATCTGGAATCCCAGAACCTGTGTGGTTCGGTAGGTCTTTGCGACCCACCCCTCACAGGTGATGATCGCGAATTACGTTTTGAAGCTATCCCCTCTGAAGCTATTTCCTGGCTGCTTAGCCGTGCGCAAATAACCTGATTCAATCGGGGACCACGAGCACAGCACTGCCGTCCGGCTATCGCCGGTGGCTAGTGCTAATGTTTGATGCGATATACGCATTTCAGTGCTCACAGTTAGATGGGTACAGCTAAATTGGTTGGAGCCTTTGCCCCACTGAGCGAACTGTATCGCAATACAGCTGGAACAATCAAGGGCAAATGTGAAATGAATTTCAAGTACCTCTGCGCACACACATCAAGCATGATTTTTTAACGCTTCGACGCATGCCGAAGAGTGCATTGCGGCACGCGGATTTGTCTCGTCGGGAACATCGTGAGGCGGTGGTTCGCCTGCGCGCCAAACAAGGAGAAAAACCATGACGGTTTCTCTGGATACGATGCTGAATGAGTTTGACCCTGCGGCGCGGGCGCGCATCGCAGATCGCACGCGCGATTTGATCGCGGAGGAACTCACCCTGCGCGATCTGCGCCAGGCACACGAGTTGACGCAGGAACGCATGGCGGAGCTGCTGGGCGTCAAGCAGGAAAACGTCTCGCGCATGGAGCGCCGCACCGATTTGCTGCTATCCACGCTCGCCAGCTATGTCGAGGCGATGGGCGGCCACTTGAAGCTGATTGCGGAATTCCCCAACGGCAGCCCGTTGTCATCCGGGCGCTCGCCGACATCGACGGCGAGTCCGTACCGCCTACGCCGCGCCGGCCGATGAGCGCCGCGGTACGAGCAGCTTCAACCCAAGGAACGGATGGTGATGGTGGTGTTCGAAGGCCGTGAGACCGCCGAAGGCATTTTGGACTATTTGGGCGTCTGAGCAACGACTGTTGGGGTTCGCTGCGCTCACCCCAACCTCGGTACGGGTTATATCGCGGCTTTCTGCCCGAAGCCCATCAGCTTGAGCATCGGCGCGGTCGACACCGTGGTGATGATCGCCATCGCGACCATCAGCGCGAACAGCGGTGGCGGGATCACGCCCAGCTGCAGTCCGACGTTGAGCACGATCAGCTCGACCAGGCCGCGCGTATTCATCAACGCACCCAGCGCGCCGGAATCGCGTTTGCTCAGGCCGCTCATGCGCGCGGCGACATAGGTGCCGCCGAACTTGCCGACGGTCGCGACCAGCAGGATCACGCCCAGGCTCAGCCAGGATTCGTAGCCGCTCACCTGGTCGAAGCGCGTATTCATGCCGGTGAATGCGAAGAATGCCGGCAGCAGGAACACCGTGACCACCGGTTCGAGCTGGCGCATGAAGGTGCGCGCCAGCACGCTGTCGTGAGGCAGCACGGCGCCGAGCATGAACGCGCCGAACAGCGCATGGATGCCGATCGCCTCAGCGGCCAGCGCCGATATCGCCAGTGCCAGAAATACGAACGCGGTGGCGGCGCGAGGCAAGGGTTCGCTGTCCCAGAGTTTCACCAGCCGCCGCAGCAGTGGCCGCACCAGCGCCAGCATCACGGCGGCATAGACCAGCGTGCTGCCGATGACTTTGAGCCCGGCGCCGACCTGCGCCTGCACGATGCCGATGATGACGGCCAGCAGGCACCAGGCGGTGACGTCGTTGGCCGCCGCGCAGCCCAGCGCCAGCGTGCCGAGTTCGGTTTTCTCCAGGCCTCGGTCTTTGAGGATTCGCGCGAGCACCGGGAACGCGGTGATCGACACCGCGACACCCATGAACAGCGCGAAACTGGTGAACGGCACGCCGCTGGTGGCGAAGCGCGGATACAGATACAGCGCCAGCAGCGCGCCCATCACGAACGGCACGACGATGCTGGCCTGCGACACCGTCACCGCGGTGTGCACGCGCTCCTTCAGCAGGCCGCCGTTGAGTTCGAGCCCGATGATGAACATGTACAGGATCACGCCGATTTGAGCGACGATGTTCAACTGCGGCGCGATGGCCGGCGGCAGGATCAGAGCCGAGATTTCCGGACCGATCAGCGACGGCCCGAGCAGGATGCCGGCGATGACTTCGCCGATCACCGGCGGCTGGCCGATCGCGATGCAGACGCGGCCGAGCACTGCCCCGGTCAGCAGCACGGCGGCCAGCGCCAGCAGCACGCGGAACAGCACGTCCGAATGCGCCAGCGTGCCACCGGCCAGCACTGAGGCTCCCGGCAACGCCGGCAGCGTCTCGCCGTAAACGCGGATTGCCAGGAAAGCCAGCAGAGCGACGAGCAGCAGCAGGCCGTAGATCCCCAGTGTTCGCAGCGAGCGTTTCGCGCTCGCCGCGCGCGTGGCTGCGGCCGGTACCAGGCTGCGATCTTCGGCAGCCACGGCAGCGATTTCGCTCAAGGCCCTGGCTCCTGGCGGCGCTAGGCCGCGACGCTTTCGATCGGCGCCGCTGCCGCCGGTGCGCGCAGCTCCGGGAACGGATCGACCAGCTTGTTGATGCCGGTCGCGTCCTGCCCGCGCAGCAGCACAGCGCCCCAGTTCTTCAGGTCGAACTCTTCCTGCAGATAGAACACCTGGTGCTTCATTTCATCGTCGTAGATCTTCACTTCCGGCTGAATCGTGCGGAACGCCATGCCCCAGCGGCGGCGATCGGTGGTGGTGTTCGGCGGCGAGCCGTGGATACAGCGCTCGCTGAAGATGATGAACTGGCCGGCTTTCATCGGCATGTCGACGACGATGTCCGGCGTGATGTCGATGTCGAGCTTGATGCGCGCCTTGGCAAAGCCTTCGGCGTCCTTGCCGCCGATGCGCATCGTGTGCACGCGGCGATGTGTGCCTTTCAAAAACTGCATGCAGCCGTTGGCGATGTCGACATCGTCGAACGCGACCCAGGTGGTGAGCTGAAACAGCGGGTCGCGATTCTTCGGATACAGCGTCGCCTTGTAGCCTTCTTCCGACAGATAGGTGCTGGCCTGGTGCCAGGTGACTTCCGGTGCGCCCGGATTCTTCAGGAACAGCTGCGAACGCCATAGCAGGAGATTGGGGCCCAACAGTTGGGCAAGGCGCTCGGTCCATTCCGGGCGCTGCAGCAGTTTCCACACGGTCGGGCAATCCAGATGGCGATCGCGGCCGGTCAGGAAGCCATAGGTTTTCGACGGTTGATCGAGTTCTTTCCACACGCTTTCACGCAGCACTGCCATTTCTTCCGGCGAGCACAGCGTAAAGGGGCCGAGGAAGCCGTTGTCGTAAAAACTCTTGATCTGCGCCTCGCTGAGCTTCCAGCGGCCGTCGACATCGGTCAGCGGCTTGAAACTCGGTGGATTGGGCATATGGCAGGGCTGGTCCATGTAGGCGCGGCCGCCGAACGACAGCAGGTAGACGCGCAGCATTTCCCAGTCCCAGGACGCGGCAAACTTGCGCATCGCGCCGGGCACGATCGGCGCCAAAAACGGCAGCGCCTTGACTACCGCCACCGCCAGCATCAGCAGCCAGGTCAGCGAGCGCCTGAGGAACGCGCTGGCGCGTATCCATTCGCGCATATTGGCGCGCTGGCGCATGCGGATGACGCTCAGATTTTCAGCAATCGCGGTCATGATCCATCTCCCTGGCAGAGTGTGGCGGCCACGAGCCGCTGTTCGACTCGCGGCCCATACAAAAAAGCAAACAAATAAAGATTTAACGGTCGGGTTGTGCGAGCGCGAGGCCCGGTTTCTGTTTCGGCGGCTCGGGCTTGAGCCCGGCGGCGATCAGCAAGCTGATCATCAGCACGCCGCTCGGCACTGCCGCCGCCCAGGCCGAGGCCCAGTACGAATAGCCGCATAGCCAGCCGAGTGGTCCGCCGAGCAGCAAGCCGGCCAGCACGCCGGCGGCGCTGCCCTGCATCAGGCTGATCGGCAGAATCAGCGGAAGGTCCTTCCACAGACGAGCCTGCGAACCCGAGCTGTTCGGGTGATCGATGGTTTCCACGCTTGCCCCCTTTTTCCGGCATCTTGAATGCCGGCAGCGTTTCCCTGCGGAAACGATTTCCCTGATCGGATTCCCTGCTCGGAGCATCGCAAAAAAGATGCCCGGGTGCCACCGAGGCCTGCGGCGCCGGCAAAAAGAGGTGACTCGCACCTCGGCTTGGGCCAGCTGCGCCGTTCGACGGCGCTTCATGCCCGACTGTCGCCGATGCGCTCGGCTTCGCTCGAGTACGGCCGCTATCCCCGTTGCAGCCTGAATCACCCGCATTCCGGGCGCACAGATCAGGCAGTGGCCGCAAGACGAGGTCGAACATGGGTACGCCGGAACACCAGGGGCGCTACAAAAGCCGGCAAGGGCGCTGCGGCCGTAGCGGTCACCGGAGCCGCGGTTTCACGCTGGTGGAGCTGATGGTGACCGTGGTCATCATCACGATCCTGGCATCGCTGGCGCTGTCGAGCTACGCCGCTTACGCCACTCGCGGGCGTATCCCCGAGGCCACCGCCAACCTGGCGGTCAAGCAGGTGCAGCTGGAGCAGTTCTACCAGGACAACCGGATCTATACCGGGGCGCCCGCCTGCGACAACGACAGTGCCACCAGCAAGTACTTCACCTTCAGCTGCTCGGTGCTGACCGACACCGCCTACACCCTGCTGGCGACCGGCCGCGGGCCGATGCTGGGCTTTAGCTACACCGTCACCCAGGACAGCAGCCGCGCCACTGCCGCGGTACCCAGCGGATGGTCGCTGCCTTCGCCGAACAGCTGCTGGGTTACCCGGCAGGGTGGCGTATGTTGAGTCCGCCAATGCTGAGCCCGATATCCCAGCTGGGCCTGACCCTGCTCGAACTGATGATCGCGCTGGCGATCGCCGCATTTCTGATGGCGATGGCCGTCCCGAGTTTCAGCGACTGGATCGCCGCCGCCCGCATCCGTACCTCGGCCGAGGCCTTGCTGGCGGGCGCCCAGCTGGCGCGCGCGGAGGCGGTCAAGCGCAATGCCCTGGTCCGTTTCCAGCTCACCTCCACCGCCGACGCCAGCTGCGCCTTGTCGGCGTCCGGCAACAACTGGGTGATCAGCCTGGACGATCCCTCGGCGGCCTGCGGCGCGACGCCGTCCAGCACCGCGGCGCCGAGAATCATCCAGGCCCGGTCCGGCAACGAAGGCACGTCGAACGTCACCGTGGCGGGGCTCGCCGGCACATCGGCTGCCAGCCTGGTGCGCTTCAACGGCCTGGGGCAGCTGGTCGCCCCGGCGAACGGCTTCAGCGTGCAGGTGAGCCTGCCCGCGTCCGGCAGCTGCCGTGCGGCGGGCGGCGATCTGCGCTGCCTGCAGGTGCGGGTCAGCGCGTCCGGCCAGGTGAAGATGTGCGACCCGGCGCTGTCGGTCAGCGATCCGGAAGGCTGCTGAGCATGCGCGGCGGAAGAAAGGGCGGGCGGCATGCGGCGGGCTTTTCGCTGCTGGAATGCCTGTTCTCGCTGCTGATCTTCAGCGTCGGCATTCTCGCGCTGGTGCAGCTGCAGGCGCGGGCGATGTCGCAGTCGCGCGAGGCCAGGTACCGGGTCGACGCGAGCACGCTGGCCAGCCAGATGCTCGGTGAGATGTGGGTGTCCGACCGCAGCGCCTCGGCGTTGAACGCGCGCTTCGGCAGTGCCGCTTCCGGTAGCGGCTATGCGGCCTGGCTGACGTCGGTGTCCTCGACCCTGCCCGGCGTGACGTCGTATCCGCCGACCGTGACCGTGGCCAGCGGCGGCGCGCTGGCCGGCAGCACGGTCACGATCCAGATCTACTGGAAAGCGCCGACCGAGAAGGCCGCGGCCGCGGCGCATCGCTACACCGTCACCACGCAGATCATCTAGGCGTTCATGCACCCGCCCCGCATCAGCGATTCGCGCCAGCATGTAGGTTGGGGTGAGCGCAGCGAACCCCAACAGGTGTCCGCGCCGATGTTGGGGTTCGCTGCGCTCACCCCAACCTACTCAGCTCGCCACTCCGGCTTCAGCATCGTCGAGGTGCTGATCGGCCTCGCCATCGGCATGATTTCGCTGCTGATGATCGTGCGTATCGTGCTCGGCTCCGAGGGTGATCGCCGTACCACCACCGGCTCCGCCGACGCGCAGAACAACGGGGCGCTGGCGCTGTACCTGCTGCAGCGGGACATCCGCCAGGCCGGTTACGGCATCAGCAGCACGCGCCTGCTGGCCTGCAGCCTGACGCTGCGCAGCGGCGTGAGCCTGGCCGCGCTGGCGCCGGTGATCGTCAATCCTGCGGGAGTGCCGGCAGGCGATGCCAATACCGATACCGTGCTGATCGTGTTCGGCAGCGCGGCCGGCTCGCCCGAAGGCACCAGCGTGATCCAGCAGCCGGCTCAGACCCAATACACCGTCACCACGCCGACCGTATTCAGGGTCAACGACCGCGTCGTCGCGGCGCTGCCGACCCGCCCCGCGAGCTGCAGCCTGAGCCTGGACAGCGTCACCGCGGCGACTTCGAGCCCGCCGGTGGTCACGGTGGCCACCGGGCTCGCGGCGATGAGCTCGGGTACGGTCTTCAACCTCGGCGCGTCGCCGGTGGTGCGCGCCTATGCGGTGCGCGGCGCGACGCTGACCAGCTGCGACCTGATGCTGAGCGACTGCCTGAATGCCGCGAACGTCGCCGACCGCAGTATCTGGGTACCGATCGCGGACGACATCGTCAGCCTGCGCGCGCAGTACGGCCGCGACACCAGCACGCCGATGGACGCGATCGTCGACGCCTACGACCAGGCTTCGCCGACCACCGCCTGCGGCTGGGCGCGCACGCTGGCGGCGCGTTTCGCGCTGGTGGCACGCAGCCCGCAGCGCGAAAAGACGCAGGTGACCGGCACTGCGCCGGCCTGGGTCGGCAGCACGGCTGCCGCGATCAACCTGAGCGCCGCTGCGGATTGGCAGCACTATCGCTACCAGGTGTTCCAGACCACGACGCCGGCGCGGAACATGAGCTGGCTGGGAGTACAGCCCGGATGCTGACGCGGCCCGCCAGTATCGCGCCGCCGCGGCTGCCGTCGTCGCAGGCCGGCATGGTGCTGTTCTTCGCGCTGGTGGTGCTGGTGCTGATGATGCTGGCCGCGATCGCGCTGATGCGCTCGACGCTGACCACCAACCTGGTGGCCGGCAACCTGGTGCTGCAGCAGGCGGCGACGGTGTCGGCGGACCGCGGCGTCGAGACCGCAGTCAGCTGGCTGGAGAGCAACAACGCCGGCACCGCGCTGCATACCAGCAAGATCGCGGCGACCGATCCGGTGCGCTATGCCGCGCTGCGCCAGGACCCGGGGGCAGCGCAGTCCTGGGACGACTTCTGGACTGCGGCTCTGGTCCCCGCCGGGCTGGTCAACAGCCTGGCGGCGGATGCGGCCGGCATCAGTGTCTCGTATGTGATACAGCGGCTGTGCAATGCCCAGGGCGACCCCGCCGCCGGCAGCGGCTGCGAGCTGTCGCCGAGCAGCGTGTCCGCGTCCAACAGCAGCAAGGGCGCCGGCGTCGTCGGCCTGTCGGCGAGCGGCCAAGTCTATTACCGCATCACGGCCCGAGCCACCGGGCCGCGCAACACGGTCAGCTTCGTCCAGACCATCGTGGCGATGTAGCAGGCGAGCACGACATGGATATCCCCAACGGCAGGATCGCAAGGCTGCTGCCGATACTCGGCCTGCTGCTGTGCACGAGCGCGCCGCGCGCGGCGCCCACCGACATCAGCTCATCGCCGCTGGTCACGTCCTCGACCGCTGCGGTCCTGCCGAACCTGCAGTTCATTCTCGACGACTCCGGCAGCATGCTGTTCGACTACCTGCCGGACTACGTCAGCGACTACAACCTCTACACCGGCGACGCCAGCGGCAGCACGCAGAACATGTGCCGCGCCAGCGACGGCGGCTACGACGTCAACTGCTGCCGCAACTCCAACGGCGATCAGCGCGGCGTCAGCGCCTGTTTCTACGACCAGGACAGCGAGTCCACCAGCAGCAGCCCGTTCGGCAGCTGGCGTGCGCATCCGCCGTTCATGAGCAACGAATTCAACGCCGTCTACTACAACCCGGCGATCCTCTATACGCCGCCGAAGAAAGCCGACGGCAGCAGCTACGCCAGCCAGACCGACCCGGCCGCGGTGAAGCAGGACGCCTACGGCATCCAGGGCACGCGCACCATCAATCTGAACACGCAGTTCCCGGACATCGCCTGGTGCGCCGGCTTCGATTGCAGCACCGACTGCCTGCGCAACGGCAACTACAACCTGCCGGGCGTGGTCAACGGCAAGGCCTACACACGCTTCTGCCCGGTCACCGCCAGTGGCAGCGGCAAGCGGGTCGACGGGCCGCTGGATAGCCCCGTGATCAGCACCGTGAACTTCGGGCCCTACTACTACCGCATCGAAGCGGGCGAATACTGCACGACCGCCGACCTGCAGAGCTGCAGTGTGCAGACCGTGGCCAGCACCAGCTATCCGTACGCGGCACCGGTGCGCTGGTGCAACTCCGCGGCCAACGCCGCCGCGGCGGTGCCCGCCAGCGGCAGTTGCGAGGCGGTCTACACCAGCAGCTACCGATACGCGCGTTATCCGGGCAAGTTCTACGTGCCGGGCAGCGCGGCGATTCCGGGCGTTGCGGCGCAGGCCGCGGTGCCCGCCACGGCCAGCTTTACGCTGACGCTGACCAATTGCTCCAGCATCAAGGGACGTGCGCGCATCACCGCGATCCAGGTCAACGGCGGCGCCAATCTGCTGACCGCGGCGACGCCCTACGAGACCGCTGCAACCACGCTGGCCGCCGACGTGATCAACCTGTTCCAGTCCAGTGCCTACATTGCTGGCCGCAGCAGCGCGACGGTCACGCTGACCCAGACGGTCGCCAGCAACCAGACCGATATCGTCACCGTCACGCGCAACACCGCCGCCGGCTCCAGCAGCAACCAGTGCACGATCTCGCTGACACCGGCGACGCCGCGCTTCAGCGGCTACGTCGCGGCGGTGGCCGCGGTGGCCCCGGTGCCGGCCGTCGCCGCGCTGTATCCCGGCCGATTCGTGCGTACCGACATCATCGCCTCGGTCAGCAGCTATCTCAAGGCGGCGACGCGTACTGACTGCGCCGGCACGACCTGCAGCTACAGCGAGGAGATCAGCAATTTCTCCAACTGGTGGACGTATTACCGCACGCGCATGCAGATGGCAAAATCATCCGCCAGCCTGGCGTTCTCACCGATCGACGACAAATACCGCGTCGGCTACGCGCAGCTCAACAGCGACCCGGCGGCGCTGAATGTCGCGACCTATAACTCCACGCAGAAAACCGCGTGGTACGCCAAGCTGCTGGCCGCCAGTCCCAGCGGCGGAACGCCGTTGCAGAGGGCGCTGTCGCGTGCCGGCCGCACGTTTGCCGGCAAGCGCGGCAGCGTCGTCGGCGGCGCCGACCCGGTGCAGTATTCCTGCCAGCAGAACTTCGCGATCCTGACCACCGATGGCTACTGGAACGGCACGCCCGAAGCCAAGAAGATCGACGGCACCACCGACGTCGGCGACGCCGACGGCAGCCTGTCGCCGCCGATGCTGGGCAGCGGTACCTCCAACACGCTGGCCGACATCGCCGCCTATTACTACAACACCGATATCCGCAGCAGCGACTACGCCAACTGCAGCGGCGCGCTGGGCGCGGGCGTCGACGTCTGCCCGAACATCGTGCCGGTCACTGCCCAGGACGCCGCCAGCAACCAGCACATGACGACTTTCACCGTCGGCCTGGGTATCCCCGGCTTCATGCAGTACACGGCCGACTACGAGGCCGCCACCAGCGGCGACTACTACAGCGTGAAGAACCAGACGGCCGCCAATCCGGCCGCCGGCGTCTGCTCCTGGCAGAGCACCGGCGCCTGCATCTGGCCGACGCCGAGCGCCGACTCGCAGGCCAACATCGACGATCTCTGGCATGCCGCGGTCAATGGCCATGGCCGCTACTACAGCGCCGGCAATCCGGCGGCGCTGCGCTCCGGCCTGGCCGATGCGCTGTCCGGCATCGCGGTGCGCACCGGCGCTTCCGCCGCCGCGACCGCAAGCAATCCCAACGTCGTCTCCGGCGACAACTTCATCTTCAGCTCCACCTTCGAGTCGGTGAACTGGACCGGCGAGCTGACGCGCCAGACCATCGACATCGGCACCGGCGCGGTGTCCAGCAGCTTCGACTGGCATGCCCGGGACGCGCTGGACAGCAACAGCGCGCGCACGATCTATCTGTTCGACGGCTCGGCATCGGCGGCCGCCAGCAAGCTGCGGAGTTTCAGCTGGAGCCTGCTAGGCGCCACCGAGCAGGCGTATTTCCTGTCGCCGGCGATCGACAGCCTGACCCAGCTCTGCACCAGCGGCAGCAACTGCCTGTCCGGCAGCGTGCGCACCGCGGCCGGCGGCAGCAATCTGGTGGAGTATCTGCGCGGTGATCGCAGCCTCGAAGGCGACATCTTCGACGGCAGCATGCCGTTCCGGAGCCGCGAGCACCTGCTCGGCGACATCGTCGATTCCGAGCCGGTCTACGTGAAGAAGCCGATCTTCAGCTACGCCGACGCCGGTTACGACAGCTTCAAGTCCGGTAATGCAGCGCGCACCGCCACCGTCTATGTCGCCGCCAACGACGGCATGCTGCACGCGTTCAGCGCCGACACCGGCACCGAGCTGTGGGCCTACATTCCGACCGCGCTGCTGCCCCGGCTGTACAAGCTCGCCGACAAGAACTACTCGACGCGCCACGAGTATTTCGCCGACGGAACACCGATCGTCGGCGACGTGTATTTCGGCGGTGCCTGGCACACCATCCTGGTGGCGGGGCTCAATGCCGGCGGCCGCAGCTATTACGCGCTGGACATCACCGACCCGGCCAGCCCGAAAGCGCTGTGGGAATTCACCGACACCAATCTCGGCCTGAGCTTCGGCAAGCCCGAGATCACCAAGCTCAAGGACGGCAGCTGGGTGGTGCTCGCCACCTCGGGCTACAACAACCTCAGCCCCGGCGACGGCAAGGGTTATCTGTTCGTGCTCAACGCGGCGACCGGCGCCAAGATCCGCGAGATCGGCACCGGCGTCGGTACCACCACTACGCCCAGCGGCCTGGCCCAGATCCGCGCCTGGTCCGACAACGGCGAGTACGACAACACTTCGCAGCGCGTTTACGGCGGCGATCTCTACGGCAAGCTGTGGCGCTTCGATATCAACGGCGATGTCGGCGCCAGCGGCTACGACGCGCAGCTGCTGGCCACGCTGAGCAAGGACGCGGTTGCGCAGCCGATCACCTCGCGGCCGCAGCTGGGCAATGTCGGCGGCTATGCGATGGTCTACATCGGCACCGGCAGTTATCTGGGTGCAAGCGACCTGAGCAACGTTTCGGTCCAATCGCTCTATGCGATCAAGGACACGCTGGGCAGCACCAGCTACGCCAGTACCCGCGACGCCAACTTCGTGCAGCAGACCCTGGTCAGCGGCAGCTGCCCGAGCGGATCGGCGATCTGCAGCGCCGGCCAGCCGATCCGCACCAACAGCGACCTCAGCGTGAACCTGGCGATCAAGAACGGCTGGTACATCGACCTGCCGGCCAGCGGCGAGCGCTCGACCACCGATGCCGACCTGCAGCTCGGCACGCTGGCGCTGACCACCAACATCCCCAACTCGGATGCCTGCAGCGTCGGCGGCAGCAGTTACATCAACTTCTTCGACTATCGCAACGGCGGCTCGGTCACCACCGCCGGCGGCGTCAGCAGCGTGCAGATCGGCAGCGCGATCTCGACGCGGCCGGTGCTGGTCAAACTGCCCAACAACAAAGTGCTGAGCCTGGTGCGACTGTCCGACGGCACCACGGTGGTGGCGCCGACGCCGGTTGCGAGCATCGCCGGCACGACCCGGCGGCTGTCGTGGCGGCAGCTGGGTACGCAATAGCGGCAGTGTGAGTCGGGCTTTAGCCCGACATTCCCCTTGGACGCGGTTGCTGTTGGCCGGCGCCGCCGCGTGCACTTATGTCTTCCGGCACAGGGATGCGCCCAGCGGCAGCGGATAGACTGGGCGGCAGCCCGGTATGCCGGAACCGCTTTGAAGGGGAAGAACATGGTGCTACCAGGGATGGTGGCGGCTGCGCGCCGCGATATCGGCTGTGCCGCGATGGCTCTGAGCTTGCTGATGCTGGCCGCCTGCGGCTCCTCCTCGCCCGACGGCGACATCAGTGGCGGCAATGAACCCGCCGCCGAAACCGGCCGGCATTTCTTCATCAAGCCCGGCGCAAGCGCCACCAGCGACATGATCGCGGCGATGATTCAGGCCGCACCCGGCGATCTGATCGAGTTCGACTGCGGCTACTTCGAGCTGACGTCGTCGCTGCAGCTCAGCCACACCGAAGACGTGCGCATCAAGGGATGCGGCCGTGAGAAGACCGTGCTCAGTTTCAAGACCAACAACGCGCCCGAGGGCATCCTCGCGGTCAGCGTGCGCGGCATCACCATCGAAGACCTGAGCGTGGTCGACACCGCCGGCAACGGCATCGAGCTGCGCGGTGTCGACCACGCGACGCTGAGCCGCGTGCGCGCGATGTGGTCCTCGGGCGGCGGCCGCGCCAGCGCTGATCCGATCAACGCCAGCAACTACGCGGCCAAGCTCACGGTGCCCTGCACCGACCCGGCGACCGCCAATCCCGACGCGCCGGAGAACAAGCTGCTCGGCGTGCTGGCCGACACCCGCTCGCCGGATTACACCGTCAGCAAGCTGTCCGGCCGCTACGGCATCTACCCGGTGTCCAGCCAGAACGTGCTGATCGAGGACAGTGAATCCATCGGCGCGTCCGACGCTGGCATCTACGTTGGCCAGACCAACACCGCGATCATCCGTCGCAGCCGCAGTGCCTACAACGTATTCGGCTTCGAGATCGAGAACGTGCAGGGCGGCGAATACGCCGACAACCTCGCCGAGTGCAACACCGGCGGCTTCCTGATCTACGACACCGACGGTCTGCGCCAGTACGGCGGCCGTTCGCGCATGCACGGCAATACCGCGCGCATGAACAACACCTACAACTTCACCTCGGGCGGCATCGTCGGCAACGTGCCCGCGGGCAGCGGCATGCTCACACTGGCCTACGACCAGATCGATATTTTCGACAACGAATTCCGTGATAACGACACCGGCGGCATCATCCACATCAGCTACGAGATTTTCCCCGAGGGTGCGGACCGGCCGGCCGAGCACCGCATCGACTGGTACACCGAGGGCCTGCACATCTGGCACAACCGCTTCGTCAACAACGGCAATCATCTGCCGCTGCCGACGGTGCAGAACCTGATCGCGCAGGACGTCGCCAAGTTTCTGCCGGCGATCGTCGGGCTGAAGAACCAGACCGCGTGCCTGCTGCCGGCCAATTTGGCGCAGTGCCTGTCGGCCGGCGCGGTCAATTTTCGCGGTGCGCACATCCTCTGGGACGGCCTGCTCGACCGCTATGCGAAAGACTGCGCGTATCCGCTCGACGCCAACGGCGAGCCGGTGCCGATGGACGCGCGCGGCAAGCCGGTGCTGACCAATGAAGTGCCGGACCCGAGCTGCCACTACAACGCCTACAAGTTCGACACCATGGCCATGGATGCACCGCGCAAGCTGCCGGACTGGTATTCGTGCATCGACGAGGACAACGACTTCAGCAGCGACAGCCTCACGTTCTCCAACTTCCACGGCACCAAGGGCCTGGAGCTGATCGTCGAGAGCAGGCTCGATCTGACCACGCTCGCACAGTTCCCGGCCAGCCTCGACCTCACGCCGCATCGCTGCAAGGCGCAGTACGGACGCAATCTCGATCCGTTGCCGGCCGTGGTGATTCCGCCGTTCGTGCGCAGCGGCGACTACGACCCGGCACCGACAGCGGAGCAGGTCGAGCAGCTGTGCAAGGCCAAGATCGCCGACGGCGCGGTCAACTTCGACGCGGCCAAGGTCAACTGTCCGACGCTCGATCAATATCATCTGTTCGACGACGAGCAGGACCCGACCAGCACGCCGCGCGGCGGCGGCCTGCCCTATGCGCTGAACACGAAATTGTTCAGCGACTACGCGGTGAAATACCGCGTCGCCTACCTGCCGCCGGGTACTACCGCGGTGTATCGCGACTCGTCCGGCAACGGCATCAACGCCGCGCTGACTTTCCCCGCCGGCACCATCATCGCCAAGACTTTCGCGTTCGCCGACGAAGCCGCCGGCACCGAGACGCCGGTGGAAACGCGGCTGCTGATCAAGCGCGTGTCGAGCAAGGGCGTCGCGCGCTGGGACGGCCTGCCTTATGTGTGGTCCACCGATGCGAGCACCGGCAAGCGCGCCGCCAAGCTGACGCTGGGCGGCGCGGTCACGTCGGCGCACTGGGATCACACCGACATCGATTCCGGCATCCGTCATGCCGGCTCGACCAGCGCGTACCTGGTGCCGCATGCCAACCAGTGCCTGAGCTGTCACTCGAACGAGGACAACGAGCCCGGCGCGGCGCCGATCGGCCCGAAAGTGCGCTTCATGAACCGGCCCTATGCGTCGGAGAGCAAGCGCGTTACCGGCCAGAGCCGCCACGAGGTCGCCGGCAAGAACCAGCTCGCGTACTGGTGCGGCCATGGGTTGATCGCCGGCTGCCCGGCCGATCTCGGTGTCGATGACATGCGCCAGGTCGCGGCCAAGCTCGAACGCATTCCGACGTTCAACAAGCCCGGCGATTCCGGCTTTGCGGCGAACTCGCCGCAGGATATCGAGGCGCGTGCGCGCGCCTGGCTCGAAGTCAACTGCCAGCACTGCCACAACGTGAGCGGCTTCGCCGCGAGCACCGGTTTTTATCTGGACTCGCTGCGCAAGGTCGACACCACTTACGGCATCTGCAAGAGCCCGACCGCGAGCGGCCAGGAAGGCAGCGGCGGCCGCACTTACGACATCCATCCGGCCCAGGTCGCCGACTCGGTGCTCGCGTTCCGTATCGGGCCGGAGGCGACCACGCCGGCTGCGCGCATGCCGCCGCTGGCGCGCAGCGTCGTCGACGAGGAGGGCCGTGCGCTGATCGAGCAGTGGATCGGCAGCGTAATCACAGCCGACGAGGCGAAATATCCGGGCTCGACCAGCTGTGAGAATTGATTCCGCACCGGTAGGAGCGGGTCATACCCGCGACTGAGGCCTTCAAGAGCACGGTCGCGGATATGACCCGCTCCTACGGTCGATGCGATGACCTGAGGCCGCGCAAAGCGTTAGCATTCGCGCCCGCGTTTTCGATGAGTGTGCGTTCCATGTCCGATTTGCTGCTGAGCCTCAACGAGGCCCGCGTGCTGGCCTCGCTTTTCGAAAAGTCCGTGATCACGCCGCAGTACTACCCGATGACGCAGAACGCGACGATGCTGGCGGCGAACCAGAAGAACTCGCGCAGCCCGGTGATGAGCCTCACCGAAGGCGACACCGGCGCCGCGCTGATCGCGCTGGAAATGCAGCGGCTGGTCAAGCGCGACGAGAGCAGCCCGCGCGCGGTGAAATGGCGCCAGCAGTTCCAGCACCAGATGCTGCTCAAGCCCGCCGGCGTCGCCGTGCTGGCGACGCTGATGCTGCGCGGCCCGCAGACCTTGGCCGAGCTGCGCGCCAATGCGAGCGTGCTCAACGGCCCTGCCGACATCGACGGCGTGCAGGCCGCGCTGGACGATCTGGCCGACCGTGCGCAGCCGCTGGTCAAGCTGCTGCCGCGCGCCAGCGGACAGTCGACAGTGCGGTATGCGCACCTGCTTTGCGGTGAGGCTGCGATTCCGGTGATGGCGGATGCGCCGGCCGCGTCTTCATCCTCTAGCGGCGGCTCGTCGAACGCGACCCTGATCGCTCAGCTGGTCGAGCGAATCGAGGCGCTGGAGGCGCGTGTGGTCGAGTTGGAGAAGCTGGTTTCCTAGCGCGCCGCGCAGTGGCCTAGAAGCTACCTAACGGGGTAACTACTGAGCTAGTGGCCACCGAAGACGTGGCCGAGCAGAGCAGCAGCTCGCTGAAGCAGGCGACCGCATTGCCGAAAATGGTGCTGAGCGCCACCGAGGCGGTATCCAGCACCAGCAAACCGGTGTCGGCCGCCAGGCTCAGCGGCAGATCGAGCACCGGATGCTCCGGGGGCTTCATCCCGTAATACTCGTAGCGATCGAGCGAGTCTTCGTTGCCGGTCAGCGAAGCCAGGTTGAGCTGGGTGCCGGCATAGGCAACCGGCGCCTTGCTGCGATCGTGCGTGACAACTTGCCCGGTTGCGCAGGCCGTCGAGGCCAGGCACATCAGTACGGTGGCAAACGGCGTGCGGCTCATGTCGTGCTCCCAGAGATGCTGGCGCGATCATAACGCGGTACCACGTAGGTTAACGTGAAAGAGACCTGATTTAGGGCGCAGAGGTCCCTGGCCTTTTGAGGCCATGGGAAGCGGGGTGGAGATCAGGGTGCTGCGGGGATCAGGCCGTACTGAGTGAGGGCCTTGATCCA
>NZ_JAQGNT010000061.1 GCF_028291725.1 Hydrocarboniphaga sp.
TGCGGGGGAAGGCCGGGATGGGGGCGCGGGCGCGGAAGAAAGCTCGGTTCTGCCATCACGCCCCCTCCCCAACCCTCCCCCGCACGCGGGGGAGGGAGCCCAATCTCTGTTTCCAAACTTATGAGTCATCGCACTAGTCAGAGCCCGGGCCATCAACGATGATCGCCGGCATCGTCGATGCGAGCCGCCATGCCCTGCGAACTGATCACCGAATCGCTGTATTTCCGCTACGGCCGCCACGAGGCTTTAGCGGATCTGAACCTGCGGCTCGGGCCCGGCATCGTCGGCCTGCTCGGCCCCAACGGCGCCGGCAAATCCACCTTGATGCGCATCCTCGCGACCCTGGCCAAACCCAGCCAGGGCCGGGTGCTGTGGGACGGCGTCGACATGGCCAGGAACCCCGACGCATTGCGCACACAGCTGGGCTATCTGCCACAGGATTTTGGCGTCTACGAAGCGCTGAGCGCGCGCGAATTCCTGGCTTACCTGGCCGCGATCAAGGGCCTGCCGAATGCGCTGGCGCGCACGCGCGTCGACGAATGCCTGGCCGCGGTCGGGCTGTCCGACGCGGGCGATCGCCGGCTCGGTGACTTCTCCGGCGGCATGCGCCAGCGCATCGGCATCGCCCAGGCGTTGCTGAACGATCCGCAGCTGCTGATCGTCGACGAACCCACCGTCGGTCTCGACCCCGAAGAGCGCCTGCGCTTCCGCCACCTGCTGACCGACCTCGCCGGCCAGCGGCTGGTGATCCTGTCGACGCACATCGTCTCCGACGTCGAGGCCAGCGCCACCGGCCTGGCGGTGATGGCCAAGGGCCGCCTGCGCTTCCTTGGCGCGCCCGAACAGCTGGTGACGCAGGCCGAGGGCCATGTCTGGGACTGGCTGGTGCCGGACACGCAGGTTGCCGAGATCCGCGCGCTGCACACCATCAGCAGCTCGCTGCGGCGCGCCGACGGCGTGCGTCTGCGCGTAGTCGGTGAGCGTGCGCCCTCCGACGATGCGCAGGCGGTATCGCCGGACCTGGAGGATGCCTACCTGTGGCTGCTGACGCGCGAAGGCGCGCGTTGAGCCGGGCTTCGGCATGAGCGCCGTGCTGCGCCGCTTCGGCGCGATCCTGGCCGCCGACCTGCGCCAGCGCTCGCGCGCAACGCGCTTCTGGGTCGTGCTCGGCTTGATCGGATTGCTCAGCTGGTGGTGCTTCCCGCCGCTGGAATCCGGCTACATGACGGTGAGCCTCGGCGACGGCGTGCGAGCGCATTACTCCAGCGCCTGGGTCGGCATGGTGCTGGCGCTGATGGTGTCCACCGCGCTGTCGTTGTTCGGCTTCTACCTGGTGCGCGGAACCCTGGTGCGCGACTTCGACACGCGCGTCTGGCAGTTGCTGGTCGCCACACCGATGACGCGGCCCGGATACCTGTTGGCGAAATGGGCCAGTCACATCGCGGTGTTCGTGCTGATCATGCTGATCGGCCTGATCATCGGCCTGGCCGTGCAGCTATGGCGCGGCGAGGACCGCAGCGTCGATCTGATCGAGCTGTGCAAGCCGATCCTGGTGCTGAGCCTGCCGGCGATGTGCGTGACCTCGTTCTTCGCGGTGCTGTTCGACCTGGTGCCGGGGCTGCGCCGCACCGGCGGCAATGTGCTGTATTTCTTCGTCTGGATGACGATGTTCATCGGCGCCTTCCCGCTGCTCGACGAGGGCGCAAACCACGCCGCGCAGAGCTGGCTCAGCGACCCCAGCGGCGTCATCGTTGCGATGCGTGATCTGCGCGCGCATCTGTCGGAAACGACACCGGCGATGCACGAGTTCGGCATCAGCATCGGCTCGAGTCCGTATACCGGCGCACCGACGCTGTTCGAGTGGCGCCATTGGACGATACGGCCGCTGGACTTGCTCGGCCGCGCGCTGTGGCCGCTGGCCTGCGTGCTCGGCATCGTCGCGATGTCGCCGTTCCTGGACCGGGCGGCGGCGCGCACCAGCGGTACGCCGATGGGCAAGAAGCTCACCGGGCGCGCGCTGCGCTGGCTCGACCCGGCACTGCGGCCGCTGGAACGCAGCCGCGGCGGCATGCTGGTCGCGGCCGAGCTGAAACTGGTGCTGCGTCAGCGCCCGCTCTGGTGGTGGCTGGCGCTGATCGGGCTGATCGCGTTCCAGATCCTGTGCAAGCCGCCGGGCCTGGCCGCCGCCTGCATCGGCGCCTGGATCATCAGCGCCGACGTGTTCGCCCGCGCGATCCTGCGCGAGCGCGACACCGATACCCGCGCGCTGCTGTTCACCGCCGCCGGCGCGAGCCGCCGCCTGCTGACGGCGCGTATCGTCGCCGCGCTGGTGCTGGCGATCGTCCCGGTGCTGCCGGCGCTGATCCGCGCGGCCGGCATCGACTGGATCGCGCCGATCGCGCTGCTGATGACGGCGGCACTAGTTGCGATCGCAGGATTGTCGCTGGGCGTGCTGTGCCGCAATCCACGGCCGTTCGAGCTGCTGCTGGTCATGTTCGGCTACCTCGGCGCCCAGGGTGAGAGCACGCTGAATCCTTTCGTGCAGCCCGCTTCGACCGTCGCGCAGCAGCTGATCATGCTGCCGCTGTTCGCCCTCGTGCTGTTCGCACTGTGGCCGCGTCTGGCCAGCAGCACATAGCGCATGCCGGTCATCGGATTCGATCACTACAACCTGCGCGCCGAACACGCGCTGCTCGATCGGCTGCGTGATTTCTATGTCGACGTCGTGGGCCTTGCGCGCGGTGCGCGGCCACCGTTCCGCAGTTTCGGCTACTGGCTGTATGTCGGCGAACAGGCGGTACTGCATTTGAGCGAGGCCTCGCCGCTGGAAGGACGCGCAGCCGATGTCGTCGGCACTTTCAGCCACGTTGCATTCGCCTGCACCGGTCTCGGCGAAATCGAAGCGCGGCTTCAGCGCAACCGCATCGACTACACGATCGACCGCGTGCCGCTACGCGATCAGATTCAGCTGTTTTTCAGCGATCCCGCCGGCAATGGCGTCGAACTCAGCTTCGCTGCCGGTGCAGTGTAGGTTGGGGTGAGCGCAGCGAACCCCAACATTCGTTCCGCGCCGATGTTGGGGTTCGCTGCGCTCACCCCAACCTACTCGTGCTGCGGATGCCCGCTGCTGTCGTCTGCCTTGGTCAGCCAGCGCGCGGAGCCGAACACCAGGGCCATCAGCGCGTAGCCGATAACCCAGTTCCAGCCGGGCTTCAGCGCGAGCTCGGTATCGGCAAAGCCGTAGTGATAGCCATGCATCAAACCGGTCGCGGACAAAGCCGCGGCGATCAGGCACCACAGCGCGGCGCGCATGAACTGGCGCTCGATCACCGCGACGGTCGTCGCCGCCAGAATCATCGCGGTGAACACCACGCCCTGCTCCAGCGCGAATGCGCCGCTGATATAGACGTCGCTCTGCAGGAACTTGCCGACCAGATCAGGCGAGAACGCGGCGCCGCCGGGCAGGCCCACGCCGGCCGCGTGCAGGCCCGACTTCGCCATCATCGCGCCCCAGGTCGCAATGCCCGGCAGAATGCCGATCACGACAGCTGGCGCGTGATGCCGCGGTGTTGCCTGGAAGGCCTGCGAGGTCATCACGATACCGATCCACAGCAGGATCGCCATGCCGGCTTCCACCGGCACCAGCCAGGTGAAGACCGCGAGCGTGCCGGTGATGCACATCAGCGCAACGACAATGCCCGACAGCGCCGAATAGGCGGCGCGCGCGCCCATCGCCTTCCAGCCCGGATGGCCGATGTACAAGGTCGTCGGGAAGCAGGAGCCGAACACCGCGGCGGCGATCGAACCGATGCCGTTCACCGCCAGCGAGGAGCGCGTGTCGTAGAGGTCGCCGGCGGCTTCGGCGGACTCCAGGTTCTGCATCGAGCCGACGACGATGATCAGGCCCATCGGCACGATCACCGCGAAGTAGGTCAGCAGGAAATCACCACGGAATCCGGCCAGCAGATCGGCGAATACCGGCAGCGGCAGATGCAGTGACGGCGTCGGCGGTGTTGCGCCGGTCGGCGCAAGCCCGGTGCCCCAGGCCAGCGCGGTACCGACCGCGACCGCGACCAGCCCGACCGGCAGTCCGCCGCGAAAGCGCACGCGGCCGAAATAGCCGAGCAGGACCACCGCCAGCGTCGACAGCCCGACCACCGGATTGGCATACGCGCGGAACAGAAAGCCCAGTGCGATGAAGGCCAGCGCCAGACCGGCCAAGGTCGATAGCAGCGCCGCGCGCGGCGTCGCGCGGCGGATGCGCTCGGCAATGAAAGACGCGGCGACCTCAATCACGCCGCAACTGAAGCAGGCGAGCAGGCCCGCCTGCCAGGCCACGCGCGCCGGATCGGCGGCGCCCGCGGCCTGGGCGGCGAGTTTGGCCGGCAGCATCACCAGAAAAACGAAAGCGAAAACGGTGACCGCGTTGAGACCGTAAGGCAGGGCGCAGACATCGTCACGGCCGCTGCTCCGCGCCAGCTGCAGCGCCTGCCAGCTGTAGTACAGATTGCCGACCAGCAAGGACACCGCCGCGCCGGGCAGCACGTGGCCGAGCAGCAGATCGTCGGAGAAACCCAGCACGTAGCGGCACAGACCCGACAAGACCAGCAGCAGGATCAGATTGTCCAGCGCCAGGCCGAACACGCCATCGATATCACCGCGAACGAAAACGCGCATGCTGGTCTCTATGTCGAAAGCAGAATCTAAAATCAGCAGAAATCAGAACGACACATCGGCCGGCTGGCTCACGCGCAGCACCGACTGGTCGCCGGTCATGCGCTTCCATGCCGCGCGGATCGCCTCGATATCGGCGCGCTGCTGCGGACCGTCCGGATGCAGCAGCACGATCACTTTCGAGTGCAGGCGTTCGACTTTACTCTGCTGCTTGCCGCGCCACTGGCCATAGATGTCGAACACGCTGAGGCCGTCGGGAAAGCGCGAGCTGAGCTCGCGATCCAGGAACTCGCGCCATTGCGCGTCGCTGATGCCCTTGTCCGGCTGATCGACCAGGCCGATGCCGAAATAAAGCTCGGTGCGTATCCAGTTCTGCGTCTGCGGCGGATGGGCGGCGTCGCCCTGCAGCGTCGCAGCGGTGCCGTCCACCGAGGTCGGGGCGCTCACGCAGGCACACAGCATCAACGCCAGCGTCAGGCCCGCGACTGCTGTCCGAAAACTCATTCGCTTTTCCCCGGTACACAAGAATCACTTTGCCCTGCTTGCGTACGCCCAGACGACATGACGCGGACGTGCTGCGCGGACCGCGGACATTGTCCAATGCCGGAGGTCTACTTGGGGCCTTGTTTACCGAGTCTTTCGATATGAAATCTTTTGCCCGCCTGCTGCTGATCGGCGCCGCGCTCGCCACAGCGTCCGCACAGGCCTCAGAGCTCCTGCCCTATACCGACGCCAGGTTCACGGAGCTGACCCAGGCTCACAAGCCGCTGGTACTCGACGTGCACGCCGACTGGTGCCCAACCTGCCGCGTGCAGCAACCGGTACTGAAGCAGCTCGTGTCCGCGCCGCCGTATGACGCCTACACCGTGCTGGTCGTCAACTATGACGATCAGGCCGAGGTACGCCAGCGCTTCAAAGTCGAGCGGCAGAGCACTCTGGTGGTTTTCGCCGGCACCGAAGAGCGCGGCCGCGCGACCGGCTACATCGATGCGAAGAGCATCAGCCTGTTGTTGAACAAGGGCTTGTAGGCTGAGGCTTGTCGCGGGCTAGCAGCCTGTATAGGAGCGGGTCATACCCGCGACTGTGGCCTTGAACAGCACAGCCCGTGGGTATGACCCGCTCCTACAGCGGCGGCGATGGCGCCTCCGCAAGCCCTATTTCGCGGCGGGCGCCTTCATCTGCAGCGTCCACAGACGCGCGACGTCCTTGGAGCCGTCGGTACCCTGAACGCTGGAGAAGGTCTTCTGCGCCTGCTCCTTCTTGCCGGCCATCAGGTAGGCAACGCCGAGATGCAGCTTGGCCTGGTCGGCCAGCTTCAGGCCGCCTTTCTTGATGCCCTGCTCGATAAGGGGCAGGCCCTTGTCAGCCTGGCCGTAGGCAACGTAGTTGAAGCCGGTGTTGACCAATGCGTCACCGGTTTCCTGCGCCGCGGCCGCCTTCTCGCCCTCGGCCAGCGTGGCCTTGTCCTCAGCGATCTTCTTGGTCACCAGATCCTTCAGACGCTGGTGACGCGGGGCGTCAGTACCGGTGCCGAGCAGCTTGGCGGCATAGCCCTCGTCGACGAACTTCTGCGCCTCACCGGGATAGCCTGCCTGCAGCGCGAGTTGCGCGGCCTCCATATAGTCGTCCGACTTTTCCATCGTGCCGGTCGCCTCGCGCAGGCGGTACATGTCCAGATCAAGTCGGTCGGAGAAGCCCGGCTTGCGCTGGGTACGCACCAGCAGATCGAGCCAGTATTCCTTCTTCGGGCTGTAGGTCACCAACTGCTCGAGAGCCGCGGTGTACGCCACCATGTCGTTCTGCTTGAGCGCGCAGCTCGCCAGCAACTGCAGCTGGGTATCGGTCGGACGCTTGCCCGCCGCGGCCATTTCGTTGATCTCGGCAGACAGCGCGGACGACGCTTCCTTGTACTTGCCGGCCAGATACAGCGACTGCGCGTACAGGCCGAGGGTCTCGGCACTGGTACCGCCGGCCGCCTTGTACTTGGCGATGCCGTCAGCGGTCTTTGCATAGTCCTTGGACGCATACGCGATCTTCACGTAGGCATCAAGCGTCTGCAGCTTTTCGGCCGCCGGCAGCTCGGACGAGGCCAGCAGCTGGTCGTAGGCCGAAAGAGCGCCCTTGTAGTCGCCGGCGCCGACCGAGGCGGCGGACTTCAGGCGCAGCACGATGTAGCTTTCGTAGGGTGTCAGCTTGCCGACCTGTTCGGCCGCGCTGATCTTCGCTGCGGCGGTCTTGTAGTCCTTGGACTGCAAGGCTTTCTGCGCTTCCTGCAGCGGCGCACCGACTTCGGGACGAAGGGTCTGCTTGTCGGCGGCGAAAGCCTGGGAGGCAGCCAGAAACAGCAGGGCACCGGAACTGAGGCGGAACGATTTCGAATTCATCTGTATGTTATCTCTCGAGCTACCCGACTACTGCATGAACTGTTCGTTGCCGACGAGACCGATCTTGGTCACGCCATGGCGTTGCGCCGACGCCAGCACCGCGGCGACGTACTTGTATTCAACGAGCTTGTTCGGCCGGATGTGGAATTCGCTCTGGTTGTCGCCGGCCTCGCCTTCGCGGCGGAAGTTGGCGTCCAGCGTGCCGCGGTCCATCGGTGTGCCGTTCCACAGCACCGTGCCGTCGAAGTCGATCTCCAGGTCCACCGCCGGCGGCGGCGGCGCATCGTTCGGCGGCTGATCAGCCGACGGCATGTCCAGCTTCACCGCATGCGTCTGGATCGGGATGGTGATGATCAGCATCACCAGCAGGACCAGCATCACGTCGATCAGCGGGGTGGTGTTGACGTCCACCACCACGTCCGGGTCGCCGTTGCTGCCGCTGCTGCTGCCTAGGTTCATGCCCATGTTGCCACTCCAATCAATTTGCTAACCCGTCATTCCCGCGAAGGCGGGAATCCAGGGGCGGCGAGCGCCGCGCTTTCATCGCTGGATTCCCGCCTTCGCGGGAATGACGGTGTCTGTGCGTTATCCGGTCCGCGGTGGCGGTTCGAGTATGAAGCCGACCTTGGCGATGCCCGCCCGCTGGCAGGTCACCATCACCGTGCCGATCGCCTGGTAGCGTGCCGTCTGGTCGCCGCGGATATGCACTTCCGGCTGCGGCAGCTTCACCGCCTCCACCTTCAGACGTTCGAGCAGGCTGTTCACGTCCGGTATCCGCTGCGTGTTCCAGTACATGGTGCCTTCCTTGTCCACCACGATGGTGATGTTCTCGGGCTTGGTCTGCAGCGCCTGGTTTCTTTCGGCCGGCAGCTTCACTTTGACGGTCTGCGTCACCACCGGGATCGTGATCAGGAAGATGATCAGCAGCACCAGCATCACGTCCACCAGCGGGGTGGTGTTGATCGCCGAGACGACTTCGTCTTCGTCGCCTCCGCCTTCACTGCCGATGTTCATGCCCATGGCGTCAGGCCTTGTCGCCGACGCGCGAGCCGGA
>NZ_JAQGNT010000086.1 GCF_028291725.1 Hydrocarboniphaga sp.
CCCCCGCCGCTTTCACCGGTCGGAATCATTCGCCGGCCGGATCCACCAGCAGGTAACCGACCGTGCGCACCGTGCGGATGTAGCGCGGCTGCTTCGGATCGTCGCCAAGCTTGCGGCGCAGCGCGGCCACATGCATGTCGATCGAGCGGTCCAGGCCGTCGAACTCGCGGTCGCGCAGGCGATCCAGCAGCGTGTCGCGCGAACAGGCGCGGCCGCGGCTGCGCGCCAGCGCCAGCAGCAGGTCGAACTCCACCGGCGTCAGTTCGAGTGCGCGGCCGTCGAGCTGCGCGGCGCGGGCAGCAGCATCCATGCGCAGCCCGCCGACCCGGATCTCGCGCTCGTCCGATGCGCTGCCGGCGCCGGTGGCGACCAGCGCCGCGCGCCGCAGCAGCGCTCGGATTCGCGCCAGCAGCTCGCGCGAGGACGCGGTTTTGGGCAGGTAATCGTCGGCGCCGTGCTCGAGGCCGAACACGCGGTCGTCTTCGCCGCCGCGTGCGGTCAGCATCAGCACTGGCACATCGGACACTGCGCGGATGCGCCTGAGCACCTCGAAGCCGTCGAGCCGCGGCAGCATCACGTCGAGCACGATCAGCGCCCAGGGCTCGGCGGTCGCGCGCGCGGCGCCGTCGAGGCCGTCGTGCACCGCCTCGGCGGTCAAACCCTGCGAGCGCAGGTATTCCGCCAGCAGCCGCGACAGCTTGCGGTCGTCCTCGATCAGCAGCACTCGGGTAGCTGGCTGCACGGTGGAAAGCGCTCCCTCGGTTTCGCGGGTAGGCGCCACTTTAGCCGATGGAGTCGGGGTCTCGGTCATGCCGCCAGTATCCCGGCAGCGCCGGCGCCGCGGCGCAAGATTTACCGGTCCTTTACACAAGAACTACACAGTGACGGGCCCTGCTGCGAACGGACGATGCCCGCGAGCCGGGCCGGCAACATGCTCGGCGCAAACAACCGCAGCGGAGACCGCACGATGTCGATGACGCTTGCCCAACTCGAGGATCTGGAGCAGATCCGCCGCGTCAAATACGCCTACTGCCGCTGCATCGACATGGCCAACTTCGACGAGCTGCGCAGCCTGCTGACCGAGGATTCCAGCGTCTGCTACGTCGGCGGCAGCTATCGCTTCGAGAGCGCCGGCCGCGACGCGATCATCGCCGCGCTGTCGGGCGCCTTCCACGCCGAGGCGATCGCGATGCATCACGTCAACCATCCCGAGATCGATTTCGTGTCGGCCACCGAGGCGACCGGGGTCTGGTATTTGAAGGACTGGTTCCTGGACCTGCGCAACAAGATCATTACCGACGGCAGCGCGCTGTACCGCGATACCTACGTCAAGCAGGACGGCCGCTGGAAGATCAAGCGCGCGACCTACGAGCGCATCTTCGAGATCGTCACAGCGTTCGAGCAGGCGCCGAACATCACCGCGCACTGGCTGGCCAAGCACGGCCGGCAGCTCTAGCCCGTAGGTCGGCAATCCCTTGCCGACATGAAGCCTCGATACGCAATCGGGGCCTGACGTCGGCAAGGGATTGCCGACCTACGAGTGCATGCCCGTTACGTGCGAAAGTAGCGCGAGATTTGCACCGGATTCACAGCCGATGTCCCATGACGTAGACCTGTTCGTGATCGGCGGCGGTTCCGGCGGTGTGCGCGCCGCGCGTGTCGCGGCGGGTTTCGGCGCTCGCGTCGCGCTGGCCGAGAGCCGCGATCTGGGCGGTACCTGCGTCAATCTGGGCTGCGTGCCGAAGAAGATGCTGGTCTACGGCGCGTCCTACGCCGACGATTTCGAGCACGCGCGCCATTACGGCTGGAGCACCGCCGAGCCACAGTTCGACTGGCCCAGCCTGCTGCGCAACAAGAACCGCGAGATCGCGCGGCTCAACCAGGTGTATGCGCGGCTGCTGGCGGATTCCGCTGTGCGCCTGATCCGGCAGCCTGCGCGCCTGATCGATGCGCATACAGTCGAGGCCGGCGGCGAGCGCGTCCGCGCCGCGCATATTCTGATCGCGACCGGCGGCAGGCCCTACGTGCCGGACATCCCGGGCAGCGAATACGCGATCACCTCGGACCAGGCTTTCCACCTGCCGCAAATGCCGCGGCGCATCGTCGTCGCCGGCGGCGGCTACATCGCAGTGGAATTCGCGTCGATCTTTCACGGCCTCGGCGCCGCGGTCACGCAGCTGTACCGCGGCGATCTGTTCCTGCGTGGTTTCGACGGCGGGCTGCGCACGCATCTGCGCGAGCAGCTGTCGCTGCGCGGCCTCGATCTGCGCTTCAAAAGCGCGATCAAGCAGATCGTCAGGCTCGATGACGGCAGCCTTGAGCTGAGCTTGAGCGATCACAGCAAGCTGCAGACCGACTGCCTGCTGTTTGCCAAGGGCCGCCGTCCGGTTGTCGACGACCTGGGCCTGGCCAATACCCGGGCCGCGCTGGATACGCGCGGCTACATTGCGGTCGATGAGCATTGCCGGACCGCCGAGCCCTCGATCTTCGCGGTCGGCGACGTGATCGGCCGCGTCCAGCTGACACCGGTCGCGCTCGCCGAAGGCACCGCGGTGGCGCGGCTGCTGTTCCGTCCCGATACGGTTCGGCCGCTCGATTACAGCCTGATTCCAACCGCGGTGTTCAGCCTGCCGAATATCGGCACGGTCGGCTTGAGCGAGGAGCAGGCGATCGAACGGCATCACCGTATCCGCATCTACGAGAGCCGCTTCAGGCCGCTGAAACTGACGTTGACCGATTCCAGCGAAAACACGTTCCTGAAACTGGTCGTCGACGCCGACAGCGACCGCGTGCTCGGCGCGCACATGGTCGGCCCCGACGCCGGCGAAATCATCCAGGGCCTGGCGGTGGCGCTGAAGGCCGGCGCGACCAAGCAGGTGTTCGACGACACCATCGGTGTTCATCCGACCACGGCCGAAGAGTTCGTGACGATGCGCACGGCGCGGGTGGCGGTGTAGGAATTCACAACCAGACTCCGTTCCTCCCGAGTAGCCGCGTAGCGGCGTATCGAGGGACTCCGCAAACCTTCGATGCGTCCCTCGATACGCCGGATAAAGCTCCGGCTACTCGGGAGGAACGGAGAGCGGTTATGGTTTCCCGAGTCAAAAACGGCGCCCAACAAAAAAAGGCGGGCCGAAGCCCGCCTTTTCACTGCGTCCCCCCGTACCTCTGCTACTTCTGCATCACCCCAAGCTCAATACGCTGTTGAGCAACAAACGGACCAGCATGGTCTGCCGGGTTACTCCGGTCTTGCAAAAGATCGAGCGCAGATGGGTGCGCGCGGTATTGCGGCGCACATTCATCTTCTCGGCGGCTTCGTCGAGGGTCAGGCCTTCGGTCAGCAGCAGTGCGAGCGAGGCTTCCATGCGGGTCAGTCCGAACAGCCGGCGCACCAGCTCCTGCGAAGGCTGCACCGCACTGGCTTCCGGGTCGCGGATGAACAGCGCCGCGGCCGGGCGCTGCTTGCTCTCGGAGAACGGGCCCATCGGAATCGCGCGCACCAGGATGCCGAGTTTGGCGCGGCCCGAAGGGCGCGACACCGACAGCGCCTCGACCACACCCGGACCATCGGCGGCGCCGGCGTCGGTCACGCAGTGTCGGATCATCTGCTGCAGCTGGCGGCTTTCCTGCGCGCTCTCGACGCATAGCGTGTTGCCGGACAGCCAGATGCCGTCCTTCTCGCCGAGTATGCGGCGTGCTTCCTGGTTGCTCTCGATGATGTTGCCGTTCTGATCGATGCTGATCGTGCCGAGCTGCATGCGGTTGACTGCACCGGCAAACATCGCCCGTTCGCATTCCAGAAAATCGAGCCGCGCATGCAGTTGGATCGAGCGCTTCAGATGCGGCAGCAGCAGCCGGCACAGCGCCTTGTCCTCGGCCGAGAACGGCGTGGATTCATGCAGGCGGGTCACGCGCAGCCGGCACTCGATGCCGTCGCGGGTGTTGATGTCCGCTCCGAGCACGTGACGGATGTTCAGCGGCTTGAGGAAATCCAGATACACCGCGGACTGCAGCCACTGCTTGCCGATCAGTTCCTCGGCGGTGACCACTTCACCTTCCGGCAGGCGGATGAACGGATCCATCGAGAAGAAATGGGTCTCATAGGCCTGCACGTTCTGCACCGTGGTGCTGCCGGTGTTGAGCATGATGCCGGCGCTGTCGGTAGACGGCGGCCGCAGCATCAGGGTGACATGGCCGGCCTTGAGGCGCTCACGCAGCAACTGCATCGCAGTCTGCCACGGCGGCGATTCCATCGGGCCGTCGTAGATGGAGCCGATCAGGCGATCGAGCTGGTCGATCTCAGGATTGGCCGGGGCGGGGTTCGCGTTGGCGAACGCAGCGGGCGTACGCGAAACATTGCGGGCATCTGCAATCGATACAGCGGTCATTGGCATATTACGGGTCTCCTCCGTTGAAAATGCCGGGTGTCGCCTGGTGGCGCTCTGCACCTATTTGAACCGATCCGACCCTCAGGTGGGGTAGGAAAACTGGCTCCGTCGCCAGGCGCAGCCGTTGCAGCGACGGACGCTGAAGGTAGCCCCGCAGACGGACGAGGTGTCTCGTCCAAAAGGGTGAGCCGGACTCACCAGGGCACTGGGCATAGTCGCAGCTGATCTCTTCCAAGCGAGGCGGGCATGAGTGACGAGGCCGGCATGAAGCGGGCGCTGCAGGCGTATGTCGACCACTTCAATACGTCGAATCCGCAGGCGATTTCAAGCCTTTTTTCGGATGACGCGACGGTCGAAGATCCAGTCGGTACGCCGCTGATCGGCGGGCGCGATGCGATTGCGGCGTTCTATCGCAAGTCGGTTGAAACCGGTGCGCGCCTGAAGCTCGCCGCGCCGATCCGTGCCTCGCATGGCAATGCGGCGGCGATGGCCTTCGACGTGGAACTGAACCTGCCGCAGGGGCCGGCGGTAATTCGCGTGATCGATACGTTCACGTTCAACCAGGCCGGCCAGTTCACGTCGATGCGCGCGTTCTGGGGGCGGAGCGACATGGAGATGTCGTAGGTCGGCAATCCTTTGCCGACGCGAGGCCTCCGATTGCGTATCGAACAGGCACGTCGGCAAAGGATTGCCGACCTACGCCGCCAGATCCTTCTGATCCTTCGGAAACGCCTGCATGCCGCGCGGCACGTGGATGCCCTCGACCTGCTTCAAAAACTCCTGTTTCTGCGCGCGCGGATTGTAGAACTGCCGGTACCAGAGGCGCTGCTTGCGGAACGCGCCATCGCCCTGCACGAACAGGCCGTTGAAGCAGGGTGTCTTGTGCTTCCACACCTCGAAATCCTGCGCGAATGCGGCCAGCGCCATGTCCGAGAACATCTTCGCTCCGGCCCTGTCCTCGTCGGTCGCCGCGCCACCCTTGGCGGTCTTCACCAGCAGCGAATGCCAGACATGCGAGCTGCCGTTCTCCACCGGTGTATGCGCGATGAAGATGTAGCTTTCGTACAGGCCGCTCATGCGCGTGATCAGGATGCTCGGGCCGTTGTAGATCGCCTCGGTGACCAGCAGCGGCCCGCCTTCGGCGGCGAGCGTGCGATGGCCGCCGGCCATGCGCTGGATCGCCAGGTGGCCCTTGAACTCGTTTTCGAAAAAGCGCGTGCGCGAGCCGTGCACCGGGCCGAAATGCGCGGCGTCGGTGATGTTGTCGACGATCTCCTGCGGATGCGTCGCGATCGTGCCGAGGTCGTCGATATGCGTCCACTGCACCCAGTTCGGCTCATCCCATTCGCTCAGGTAAGGCGCGGCCCATTCGGGCTCGCCGCCTTCCGGGTCGTGCCAGACGAAGACCGCGCCCATGCTCTCTTTCACCGGCCAGGAGCGCACTCTCGCCGCCGGCGGAATTGGGCCGTCCGAATACGGAATATGGTTGCACTTGCCGTCGGCGCCGAAGCGCCAGGCGTGGTAGGGGCAGCGGATCGAGTCGCCTTCGATGGCGCCGTCCTGCGCGACGTAAGAGGTGCTGTTGCGCGCCAGATGCGTGCCCATATGCGGGCAGAACGCATCGAGCAGCACCAGTTTGCCGGAGTCCTTGCCGCGATACAGCGCGAATTCGCGGCCGAAATAGCGCAGCGCCAGCGGCTTGTCCGAGCCGACCTTGCCGCTTTCCGCGATCATGAACCAGCCACGCGGGAAGTCGTATTCGCCGAGGCTGTATTCCTTGCTCGTTGCCATGAGTTCTAAGTCCGGGTCAGAAGTTTGCCGATCGCGCCGTTGCCCGTGCCCAGGAATCATTCCAGCGATCACGGTGCGCGATCCGTGCGGCCAGTATTCGCCGCGCTCTGGATGGCGACCTCGTCCTGTTGGATGAAACCTCGGGCGGCGCGAGGCTCGCGCAGCTCAGGCCGGCACGATTTCCGGCCGCAGCTGAGTAGGTTGGGGTGAGCGCAGCGAACCCCAACATCGGCACGGACTTCATGTTGGGGTTCGCTGCGCTCACCCCAACCTACACGCTGCTTGCGGTTCAGGCCGCCGCGATTTCCGGCCGCAGCGCCAGCAGCGCGGCGAGATCCTCGGGCGCGATCGGCTTGACCCGGTGCGCATCGAAGTCGGCCAGCGGGCGCTGGCTGGTTTCGCCCTGGCTCCAGCCGGTCAGCGCGACCAGCAGCAGCTCGCGGCCCCAGGGCGCGGCGCGCAGGCGGCTCGCGGTCTCGTAGCCGTCCATGCGCGGCATGCCCAGATCGAGCAGCACCACGTCGGGATGCTGGCGCCCGGCGAGTTCCAGCGCCTCGACGCCGTCGCCGGCGATCTGCACCTCGTGGCCCTGCAGCCGCAGCATCAGCGCCAGCGACGCCGCCGCGTCGGCATTGTCGTCGGCGATCAGCACGCGGCGCAGGCCGCAGGCCGCGGTCTGCGCCTCCGGCTCCACTACGGGCGCAGTGCCCGGCTGCGGCAGGCTCAGCGGCAGCCGCACGCGGAACTCGCTGCCGAGTCCCAGGCCTTCGCTGTGGGCCTCGACGCGGCCGCCGTGCAGCTCCAGCAGCTGGCGCACCAGCGCCAGGCCGATGCCCAGGCCGCCCTGTGCGTAGCCGCGGGTCGCTTCGACCTGGGTGAAGGGCTGGAAAATCCGCTCGAGCATCTCGGGCGGGATGCCGACGCCGCGGTCGCGGACGATCACCAGCGCGTCGCCGTCGACGGCGGCGGCCTCGATCTCAACCGGTCTCTGGACGGGGCTGTACTTGGCGGCGTTGTTCAGCAGATTGCCGAAGACCTGGGCCAGCCGGGTGACGTCGCCCTGAATCGGCAGCGGCGCCTGCGGCAGCGTCAGCTGCAGCGTCAGCTCGCGCGCCTCCAGCTGCGGGCGGCAGACTTCGATCGCCCGCTCCAGCACCTCGGCCAGCGTCAGCTCCTCGTGCAGCAGCTCGATCTTGCCGCGGGTGATGCGCGAGACGTCGAGCAGATCGTCGACCAGCCGCGTCAGCTGGTTGACCTGGCGATCGATCATGTCGCGCATCGTCTGCAGCGGGCCGCTGGGCAGGCCGATCAGGCGCATCACCTCGACCGCGTTGCGGATCGGCGCCAGTGGATTGCGCAGCTCGTGGCCGAGGATCGCCAGGAACTCGTCCTTGCGGCGGTCGGAATCGCGCAGCCGCTCCATCATCTGTTTCTGTTCGTTGATGTTGGTGGTGATGCCGAACCACGACGCCACCTCGCCGCGCGCATCGCGCCATGGCACCGCGCGCGTGATGAACCAGGAGTAGCTGCCGTCGCTGCCCAGATGGCGCGCCTCGAACTCGAAAGCCCTGCCGGCGGCGAGCGAATCCGACACGTAGCGGAACACCACTTCCGCTTCGTCGGCGTGCAGCGCCATGCGCGTCAGATAGGCCGGCGTGACGCCGGGCGCGGCGATGCCGTAGTAGTCGTGCCAGTTGCGGTTGGCGTAGGTCACGGCGCCATCGGGCGCGCAGGTCCACACGATCGACGGAATGGTGTCCGCCAGAAAGCGCATGCGCTCTTCGGCGAGGCCGCGCTCGTGGCTCTCGGCCTGCAGCGTGCGGTTGGTGTGCTCCAGCGTGGTGTTGGCCTGCTCCAGCGTCGCGTTGAGCGCCTGCAGCTCGCGGGTCTTCTCGTTGCGCAGCAGCGTGTAGGCCTGCTCCAGGTTGAGATTGGCGTTCGCCAGGCTCTGGTTCAGATGCTGCAGTTCGCGGCGATGGTTGTAGAGTTCCACCAGCACGGTGATCTTGCTGCGCAGGATCTCCGGTACCACCGGAATGTACACGTAGTCGAAAGCGCCGAGCTTGTAGCCGCGCAGCTGGTCGAGGTCGGTGACGTGGACGCCGGTGACGAAAATGATCGGCGTCTTCTCGAAGCGCGGATGCTGGTGGATCAGGCTGGCGGTCTCGAAGCCGTCCATGCCCGGCATGTTGACGTCGAGCAGGATCACCGCGAATTCGCCGGCCATCAGCCGGTGCAGCGCTTCCTCGCCGGAGTTGGCGCGCACCAGTGTCAGCGGCAGGTCGCCGAGGATCGCCTCGTAGCTGAGCAGGCGCGCCGGCTGATCGTCGACCAGCAGGATGCGCGGCTTGTCGTCGCTCATCGGCGCACCTTGGGTAGTGGTATAGGTCGAGTTGCAGGTCGCGTTGCCCATGCGCGGCTCAACGATGCAGCCACAGCCGCAGCAGCGACATCAGCTGCTCGGTGTTGACCGGCTTGGCGATGTAGTCCGAAGCGCCGGCCTCCAGGCATTTTTCGCGGTCGCCCTTCATCGCCTTGGCGGTCAGCGCGATAATCGGCAGGCGCCGGAACTGCGGATGCCGGCGGATTTCGCGGATGGTTTCGTAGCCGTCCATCTCCGGCATCATGATGTCCATCAGCGCCAGTGCGACGTCGGGTTCGCGATCGATCAGCTCGATCGCCTCGCGCCCGCCGGTAGCGGTGATCACCTGCATGCCGTGGCGCTCCAGCAGCGAGGACAGCGCAAAGATATTGCGCACGTCGTCGTCGACGACCAGCGCCTTCTTGCCGATCAGCGGCTCGTTGGTGTCGTGCAGGCTGGCCAGCATTTTCTGCTTGGCCGCCGGCAGATCGGCGACCACGCGATGCAGGAACAGCGCGGTCTCGTCGAGCAGCCGTTCCGGCGACTGCACGCCCTTCAGTACGATGCTCTTGGCGACGCTGCGCAGCTGCGCGTCTTCCTCGCTGCTCAGATCCTTGCCGGTGAATACCACGATCGGGATCTCGGCCAGCTCCGGCTCGGCCTGGATCTTCGCCAGCAGCTCGAAGCCGGAGATGTCGGGCAGCTTCAGATCCAGCACCACGCAGTCGAAGCGCGTGCTGCGCATGCAATTCAGCGCCTGCGCGCCGGTGGACGCGGTGCTGATCATCACGTCGTCGTGCTGGATCAGCTCGACGATGCTGATGCGCTCGGCGTCGTTGTCCTCGACCACCAGCAGCTTGCGCACCTGCGGCGCGGCGAAGGCCTTGATCCGGTCCAGCGAGTGCTCCAGCGTCTCGGTGGTCAGCGGCTTGTTGACGAACGAGAACGCGCCGCGCTCCAGGCCGTGCTGGCGCTCCTCCTCGATGGTGCAGATCTGCACCGGGATATGCCGCGTCGCGGCATCCTGTTTGAGCCGCGCCAGCACCGTCCAGCCGAGCATGTCGGGCAGCATGATGTCCAGCGAGATCGCGGTCGGCTGGTACTTCTTCGCCAGCACGAAGGCCTCGGCGCCGCGCATCGCGACCAGGCACTTGAAGCCGTGATCGCGCGCCATGTCGCGCAGCACCTTGGCGTAGTGCGGATCGTCCTCGACGATCAGCAGCACCGGCTCGCCGGGCTCGCCGGGCTGGTCGCGGGCCTGGATTTGGTCGCGGTCGTCGTCGACGGCATCGATCTGCGGAATGATCATCGCGGCGGGCTGGTTCCGGCTGATCGCGGGCTGCTGTTCGGACTGCTTGAACGGCGTTCCGCGCACCGGCCCGACGTAGTTCACCGGCAGGTAGAGCGTGAACGTGGAGCCCGCGCCGGGCACCGAATGCAGGCGGATTTCGCCGCCAAGCAGGTTCGCCAGTTCGCGCGAGATCGCCAGGCCCAGGCCGGTGCCGCCGTACTTGCGCGCGGTGCCGGCATCGGCCTGCTGGAACGCCTCGAAGATGATGCGCTGCTTCTCGATCGGGATGCCGATGCCGGTATCGCTGACCGAGAACGCGGCCACCGTCGGCACTTTCGACAGGATCGGATGGTCCGGCGACCAGCCGCCGAGCGCGACGCCGACGTTGAGCCGGATGCCGCCGTGCTCGGTGAACTTGAATGCGTTCGACAGCAGGTTCTTCAGCACCTGCAGCAGGCGCTTCGGATCGGTGGTCATCGACGAGCCCAGGCGCGGGTCGAACTCGGCCGCGAACATCAGCTTGCGGCGCTCGGCCTCGTGCTGGAAGTTGCGCTCGACGGTCTCGCGCAGCGCCTGGAACGGCAGCGTCTCGGCTTCCACCGTGACCGTGCCCGATTCGATCTTGGACAGGTCGAGGATGTCCGAGATCAGGTTCAGCAGGTCGGTGCCGGCGCCGTGGATGGTCTTGGCGAACTCGACCTGCTTGCCCGACAGGTTGGCGTCGGGGTTGTCGGCGAGCTGCTGGCCGAGAATCAGGATCGAGTTCAGCGGCGTGCGCAGCTCGTGGCTCATGTTGGCCAGGAACTCGGACTTGTAGCGTGATGTCAGCGCCAGCTCTGCGGCCTTTTCTTCGAGCGCGCGGCGCGCGGCCTCGATCTCCTGGTTCTTGCGTTCGACCTCCTCGTTCTGCTCGGCCAGCAGCTTGGCTTTCAGCGCCAGTTCGTCGTTGGTCTGCTGCAGTTCCTTCTGCTGGGTCTGCAGCTCGCCGGCGAGCTGCTGGCTCTGTTCGAGCAGGCCCTCGGTGCGCATCGTCGCCTGGATCGTGTTCAGCACGATGCCGATCGAGCCGGTCAGCTGCTCCAGGAACGCGATATGCGATTCGGTGAAGCGCCCCAGAGAGGCCAGCTCGATGACGGCTTTCACCTGCTGCTCGAACAGCACCGGCAGCACGATCACCGAGCGCGGCGGCACCGTCACCAGGCCGGAGGAAATGATGATGCGTTCTTCCTGAGGAATCTGGTCGAGCAGAATGCGTTCGCGCTGCGCGGCGCACTGGCCGACCAGGCCTTCGCCGATGCCGAATTCGCGCGGCTCGTCGGCGCGCGTGTCGGCATAGCCGGCCAGCTGCCGCAGCCGGCTCTGGCCATTTTCGTTGTGCATCATGTAGACCACGGCCTGTTGCGCGCCGACCAGCGGCGCCAGCTCCGACAGCAGCATCTCGCCGACGGTGATCAGGTTGCGCTGGCCCTGCATCATGCCGGAGAAGCGCGCCAGGTTGGTTTTCAGCCAGTCCTGTTCGGTGTTGCGCTCGGTGGTCTGGCGCAGATTGCGGATCATCGCGTTGATGTTGTCCTTCAGCGACGCGACTTCGCCGGAGGCTTCCACGGTGATCGAGCGCGTCAGGTCGCCCTTGGTCACCGCGGTGGCGACATCGGCGATCGCGCGTACCTGGTTGGTCAGGTTGGCGGCCAGCAGGTTGACGTTGGCGGTCAGATCCTTCCACGTTCCTGCTGTTCCCGGAACATTCGCCTGGCCGCCGAGGCGGCCTTCGACGCCGACTTCGCGCGCCACCGAAATCACCTGGTCGGCGAAGATCGCCAAGGTCGCGGTCATCGAGTTGATGGTGTCGGCGAGCGCCGCGACTTCGCCCTTGGCTTCGACGGTGAGCTTCTGGTTCAAGTCGCCGTTGGCGACCGCGGTGACCACCTTGACGATGCCGCGCACCTGGTTGGTCAGGTTCGCCGCCATCACGTTGACGTTGTCGGTCAGATCCTTCCAGGTGCCGGCGACGCCGGGCACCACGGCCTGGCCGCCGAGCTTGCCTTCGGTGCCGACTTCGCGAGCGACGCGGGTGACTTCGGCAGCGAAGCCGTTGAGCTGGTCGACCATCGTATTCAGCGTGTTCTTCAGCTCGAGGATTTCGCCCTTGACGTCGACCGCGATCTTCTTCGACAGGTCGCCGCGCGCCACGGCGGTCGCGACTTCGGCGATGTTGCGCACCTGGTTGGTCAGGTTGCTGGCCATGAAGTTGACGTTGTCGGTCAGATCCTTCCAGGTTCCGGCGACGCCGGGCACTGCGGCCTGTCCGCCGAGCTTGCCTTCGGTGCCGACTTCGCGCGCCACGCGGGTGACTTCGGCGGCGAACGAGTTGAGCTGATCGACCATCGTGTTGATGGTGTTTTTCAGCTCGAGGATTTCGCCCTTGACGTCGACTTCGATCTTGCGCGACAGATCGCCGCGCGCCACCGAGGTGGTCACGTCGGCGATGTTGCGCACCTGCGAAGTCAGGTTCGAAGCCAGCGTATTGACGTTGTCGGTCAGATCCTTCCAGGTGCCGGCGACGCCGGGCACGGTGGCCTGGCCGCCGAGCTTGCCTTCGGTGCCGACTTCGCGCGCGACGCGCGTGACTTCCGCGGCGAAGCCATTGAGCTGATCGACCATCGTGTTGATGGTGTTTTTCAGCTCCAGGATCTCGCCCTGCACATCGACCGCGATCTTCTTCGACAGATCGCCCTTGGCGACCGCGGTGGTCACTTCGGCGATGTTGCGCACCTGCGCGGTCAAATTCGAGGCCATCGAATTGACGTTGTCGGTCAGATCTCGCCAGGTGCCGCCGACGCCGGGCACGTAGGCCTGGCCGCCGAGCTTGCCTTCGGTACCAACTTCGCGCGCCACGCGCGTGACTTCGGACGCGAACGAGCGCAGCTGTTCCACCATCGTGTTCAGCGTCTCCTTCAGCTGCAGAATTTCGCCGCGCACGTCGACGGTGATTTTCTTCGACAGGTCGCCGTTGGCCACGGCGGTGGCCACTTCGGCGATGTTGCGCACCTGCGCGGTCAGGTTGCTGGCCATCGAATTGACGTTGTCGGTCAAATCCTTCCAGACGCCGGACACGCCCTTGATCTGCGCCTGGCCACCGAGTTTGCCGGCGGTGCCGACCTCGAGCGCGACGCGGGTGACTTCGGCGGCGAAGCCGTTGAGCTGGTCGACCATCGTGTTGATGGTGTTTTTCAGCTCGAGGATTTCGCCCTTGACGTCGACCGAAATCTTGCGCGACAAGTCGCCGCGCGCGACCGCGGTGGTGACCTCGGCGATGTTGCGCACCTGCACGGTCAGGTTGGTCGCCATCGCGTTGACCGAGTCGGTCAAATCCTTCCAGGTGCCGGCGACGCCGGGCACGATCGCCTGGCCGCCGAGCTTGCCTTCGGTGCCGACTTCGCGCGCCACGCGCGTGACCTCGGAGGCAAAGCCGCGCAGCTGGTCGACCATGGTATTGATCGCCTCCTTCAGCTGCAGGATCTCGCCGCGCACGTCGACCGTGATCTTGCGCGACAGATCGCCGTTGGCGACCGCAATCGTCACTTCCGAAATATTGCGCACCTGCGCGGTCAGGTTGCTCGCCATCTGGTTGACCGAGTCGGTCAGATCCTTCCACACGCCGCTGACGCCCTTGACCTGGGCCTGGCCGCCGAGCTTGCCGCCGGTGCCGACTTCCAGCGCGACGCGGGTGACTTCGGAGCTGAAGGTCGACATCTGCTCGATCATCTTGTTGACGATCGTCGCCGAGCGCAGGAACTCGCCCTGCAGCGGCCGGCCTTCCACCTCCAGGCCGATGGTCTGGGTCAGGTCGCCCTTGGCGACGGCGGCGATTGCGCGCGTCACCCGGTCGGTCGGCCACAGCAGGTCGTCGATCAGGTTGTTGACCGAATGCTCCATCTCCAGCCAGGCGCCGCGCCGCGCCGCCGGCAGCACGCGCTCGCGGGTCTTGCCTTCGCGGCCGACGACGTGGCCGACGCGGGCGAGCTCGCCGGCGAGCGTGCGGTTCATCAGCACGATCTCGTTGAAGGCGTCGGCAAGCTTGCCGTTGAGGCCGTCGCCGTCGCCGGGCAGGCGCACGGAGAAGTCGCCTTCGCTGACCGCCTGCATCGCTTTCAGCAGATCGCGCATTTCGCGACTGTCGGGCGCTTGGGCCTGAACTGCGGGCGCCTTGTGGGCAGCGCCGTTTGCGCGGGCTGCTTTACGCAGCCGCGGTTCCGTTTCCATCGTCGTCATGGTCCATCTCCCTACCGCGGTGCACGGACGGCCGTACCCTCGATTTAAGTGAAATATAGCCTTAAAAAACCGCTAAAAATCCACTCTCGCAAAATGCAGGGTCGGGATTAAATCCCGTTAATATTTAACGCATTTTGCATGATCGTCGCTTGGGGGCCGCTGGGCGTTTTTTGTCGCCGCCCGGCCTGCCCCGGCTCCGCTTTTGGAGCGGGCTAGTCATTTCGGATGAAGCTTAGCCGCGGTTCATCTGCGAAAAAGTCGCAGCCGGCGATGCCCGGCGCGCCTTCCTCGTTCCCCGGAGAACCTCGTGCAGACCGCTCAAGCCAAAGTCAGCACCACGCCGATCAGTCCACAGGCAATAGTGCAGCGCGCCCGCGATCTGGTGCCGGTGCTGAAGGAACGCGCCGCCAAGACAGCCGAAGCGCGCCAGCTGCCGGCCGAGACCATCGCCGAGATGAAAGCCGCGGGTTTCTTCAACCTGCTCAAGCCGAAAGCCTACGGCGGCTACGAGATGGACCCGCAGGTGTTCTACGACGTCTGCATGACGCTCGCCGAAGGCTGCATGTCGACGGCCTGGGTCTACGGCGTCGTCGGCGTGCACAACTGGCAGATCGCGCTGTTCGATCCGCGCGCCGCGGCCGAGGTCTGGGGCCAGGACGAATCGGTGCTGATCGCGTCGACCTACATGCCCAAGGGCCAGGTCACGCCCGTCGAAGGCGGCTTCCGCTTCAGCGGCCGCTGGGGTTTCTCCAGCGGCATCGATCACTGCGACTGGGTGTTCCTCGGCGGCCTGATATTCACGCCGAATCAGCCGCCGGAATACCGCACCTTCCTGCTGCCGAAGTCCGACTTCAAGGTCATCGACACCTGGCACACGATGGGCCTCAAGGGCACCGGCTCCAAGGACATCGTCGTCGAGGACGTGTTCGTGCCCGAGTACCGCACGCACAAGGCCAGCGACGGTTTTGCCGGCACCAATCCGGGCCGCGACACCTTCACGTCCGACCTGTACAAGCTGCCGTTCGGGCAGATTTTCGTGCGTGCGGTTTCGAGTGCCGCGATCGGTGGACTGCAGGGCGCGCTCGATACCTTCCTGGAGTTCGCCAAGGTCCGTGTCGGCGACATGGGCAACAAGACTTCGGAGCAGGGCCCGGCGCAGATCGCGGCCGCCGAAACCGCGATGGCGATCGACGAGATGAAGCTGGTGCTGAACCGCAACTTCACGGTGCTGATGGACAAGATCCGCGCCAAACAGCCGCTGGACGACATCCAGCAGCGTTCGCATTTCCGCGCCCAGGCCGCACAGGTGGTCGAGCGCAGCGCCAAGCATGCCTACCAGCTGTTCTCGGTCTGCGGCGGCCGCGGCATCTTCACCGACTTCGCGCTGCATCGTTACGTGTTCGACATCTTCGCCGCGCGCGGCCACTACGCCAACAACCCCGACCAGTTCGAGCGCAACTACGGCAGCCTGCTGCTGGGCCGCGACAACAACGACTACTTCCTCTGAGCGCCGCAAATATGGGCATCAACGAACCCCAGTGGGACGCGGAATACGACGTCATCGTGGTCGGCTCCGGTGCCGGCGGAATGACGGCGGCGCTGTGCGCGAAGCAGCAAGGCCTGTCCGCCCTCGTCATCGAGAAGGATGTCCTGTTCGGCGGCACCAGCGCGGTGTCCGGTGGCGGCATCTGGATTCCGAACAATCACGACATCGCGCCCAATGGCGGCAGCGATTCGTTTGAAGAAGCGCTGACCTATCTGAAGCATCTGATCGGCGACGCCACGCCGATCGAAAAGATCGAGGCCTACCTGCAGCATGCGCCGCAGATGGTCCAGTACATCGGCGTGCATTTCGATCTGCCGTATCACAGCGTTGTGAAATATCCGGACTACTACTCCGATCAGCCCGGCGGCAAGGACGGATGGCGTTCGATGGAGCCCTTCGAAATCGACGCGGCCCGGCTCGGCGACGACTACGAGCGCATGCGTGCCGCCTATCCGGGCACGATGCTGATGGGCCGCATCTCGATGAACCAGGTCGAGGCGCATACGCTGTTCTCGCGCGGGCCGGGTTGGGTCTGGCTGATGCTGAAAATGTTCACCAAGTACTGGACGGATTTCCGCTGGCGCCGCAAGACGCCGCGCGATCGCCGGCTGACCTTGGGCCAGGCCCTGGTCGCGCGCCTGCGCCTGGCGATGAAGAAGAACCAGGTGCCGCTGCAGCTGGAAACCGGCATGGAGTCGCTGATCCAGCAGCCGTCGCCCGACGGCGATCGCGTCGTCGGCATCGTCGTCAATCGGCAGGGCCGCAAACTGCGCTACAAGGCGCGACGCGGCGTGATGCTGGCCTGCGGCGGCTTCGAATCCAACCAGGCGATGCGCGAGCAGTACCTGCCGCATCCGACCAGCACCGCGTGGAGCGCGGCGCCGCCGATCAATCATGGTGACGGTATCCGTGCCGGCCAGTCGCTGGGCGCGGCGCTCCGGCACATGAACCTGGTGTGGGGTTCGCCGACCGTGCGCAAGCCGGGCACGCCGCAGCAGATCACCTTGTTCGTCGAGCGCGGCATGCCGGGCTGCGTGGCGATCAACCAGCAGGGCCGCCGCTTCGTCAACGAAGCCGCCGCGTATCCGGATTTTCTCGATGCGATGTATGCCGACCAGGCGCGCGGCAACCAGGCCGCGCCGTGCTGGCTCGTGTTCGACGCGACGTTCCGCTACAAGTACCCGATGGGTATTTTCCTGCCCGGCCAGATCGAGCCCGATTCCAGGCTGCCCAAGGACTGGCTCGACCAGGTCTACTACCGCGCCGATACGCTGACCGAGTTGTCGAAGAAGATCGGCGTGGATCCCGCCGAGTTGGCAAAGACCGTCGCGGCGATGAACCGGTATGCATCCACCGGTGTCGACACCCAGTTCGGCAAGGGCAGCACGCCGATCGACCGTTACTACAGCGATCCGAGCGTCAAGCCCAACACCTGCCTGGGGCCTATCGTGAAAGCGCCGTTCTACGCGGTGAAACTCGACGCCGGCGACATCGGCACCAAGGGCGGCCTGGTCACCGATGTGAACGCCCGCGTGCTGCGCGAAGACGGCAGCGTGATCGAAGGTCTCTACGCCACCGGCAATACCACCGCGGCGGTGATGGGCCCGAAATATCCGGGCGCAGGCGCGACGCTGGGGCCGGCGATGACCTTTGGCTATCTCGGCGCGATGCATATGGCGAAGGCGTCCGTGAGCGTCGCCGCAACGGCGTAGGTTGGGGTGAGCATCGCGAACCCCAACATCGTCGCGGCGCCGCTCCTGATCGGGCGGTGATCGTTGGGGTTCGCTTTGCTCACCCCAACCTACGCCCAACCCACCTCCAAGCTCCGCTGAGGTTCACGCATGCCCAGACTTGCCAGCAAGATCGCCTTCGTCACCGGTTCCGGCCAGGGTGTCGGCCAGGGCATCGCCTACGCCCTGGCGGGCGAGGGCGCGACGATCGCGGTGGTCGGCCGCACGATGTCCAAGCTCGAAGCCACGGTCACTGAGATCCGGCGCCGCGGCGGCAAGGCCGTCGCGGTCGAGTGCGACATCAAGCAGGCCGATGCGCTGGCGCAGGCCGTGGAAAGCGTCGTCGCCCAACTTGGCGGCATCGATATCCTGGTCAACAACGCGCAGGAAGTGCCGCTCGCGCCGCTGCTGTCGCTGAGCGAAGCAGCGCTCGCCGCCGGCTGGGAATCCGGCCCGCTGGCGACGCTGCGGCTGATGAAGCTATGCCATCCGCATTTGAAGTACGCGGCTCGTAATGGCGGCGCCGGCAACATCGTTAACCTGTGCACGGTGGCCGCGATGCGCTGGGATGTGTCCGGTTACGGCGGCTATGCGGCGGTGAAAGAGGCAACGCGCCAGCTGACCCGCGCCGCGGCTTGCGAATGGGCCGCCGACGGCATCCGCACCAATGCGATCCTGCCGCTGGGCGATTCACCGGCGATGGCGGGCTGGACCCGCGCGCGCCCGCAGGAAGCGGCGGCCTTCATTTCCACGGTGCCGATGCAGCGCGTCGGCGAATGCGAGGCCGACATCGGCCGCTTCGTCGCGACCCTGGTTTCCGACGACTGCCGCTACATCAACGGCCAGAGCATCGCCGTCGATGGCGGCCAGGCCTTTCTGGGCTGATCCGCCCGCGCTAGCGGGCGAGCACCCTAGTACCGTGGCACCGAGGTTTCGCAACAAATCCGCTCGGTCTGATGCCACGATACTGCGTTGCTCGTCGTCGCCATAGCTACGGCTATGACTCCTCCTCGCGCCTTGTCTCGCGGCACCATCCCTTCGCGCCTTTGTTGCGAAACCTCGGTGCCACGGTACTAGTCGCCGGAAAGAGCACCGGCGGCAGGCATTCGAATCCGGGCTTCGCAAAAAGATAACCCTGGAACAGCCGAACGCCGAGCTGCGCAAACCATTGGTATTCCTCGCGGGTTTCGACCCCTTCGGCGATCACGTCGATGCCGAGGTCGGTGCACACCTGCCAGATTCCGCGGACGATGGCCTGTCGTGGTCCGTTGCTCTGTATACCGCGCACCAGGCTCATGTCGATCTTGACCAGGTCGGGCTGGAAGTCGGCCAGCAGGTTCAGTCCGGCGTAGCCGGCGCCGAAGTCGTCGATTGCGAGTTTGATGCCCTGCCGCCGGTAGGCATTGATCAGCCGCGCGAAGCCGCCGTGGTCCTCGATCGCCTCGCCTTCGGTGACTTCGAGAATGATGCGGTGGAGCGGAAAGCCGCTGCTGCGCGCGGCGTCCAGGCTCTGTTTTATCCACTGCCCGCTGCCGAAAACACCGTTGGGCAGCAGATTGAGATTGATGTGGGTGTCCATTCCCAGCTGCACGGCCATGCGTATCGCGCGGTCGCGGCAGATCTGGTCGAAGCGATGCATGTCGGCTGCGCCGACGCGCGCCAGCAGCGAACCCGCCGGTTCTCCGCGGGAACCGCGCAGCAAGGCCTCATACGAGAACACCGTCCTGTCGACGGTGTCGATGATCGGCTGAAAAGCGACGCTGAGGTCGGCCGGAACGCGCGATTCGAAACCGGGTGCGCCGGCATCGTCATGCATAACGGCTGTCGGCGCCGGCCTCGGCCCTGTCGGACACCTTGCTGCGCCAGCGTCCCTCGCTGAATGCACTCAGCAGTTTCTTGGCGCGGCCGTTGTCGAGGCCGACCAGGCAGCTGCTGCCCTGAAAGAAATCGTTCACGCCGGAGATCGCACGGACTTCCGAGCGGCTGAGCATCGCCAGGCCCATGGTCCAGGACGCGAAGGAGCGCTGGAATATCGGCTCCTGTATCACTTTGGTGATATGCGTGTGGCGCGGATCGAGCAGGATGCGCTCGTACATGGATGCAACCGAGGACTCGGATCCTTCCAGAACCTGAAAAAAGCTGTCGCCGGTGTACAGCAGCATGCCGGAGACGTCCTGCTCGCTGTTGCGTCGCCGCGCGGAGGCCATCAGCACCTGCATCGCCGCCTTATCGTATTTCGCGGTAGCCGCGCTGGCATAGATGCAATGGATCAAATCGTTCATGCGTTCACCGGGTGCCCCGGCCGGAAAGAGTCGGCAGGCAGGCTGTCCGGATTATCGGCCGATGCGAGCGCAGCTGAACGCCGTTCGCCAGCGCGCTTGGTCCCGTTCGCCAGATCGTGAAAACGCCGCTAGCATTTGCGCATGAGCTCTCAGGCTGGCTATTCGGGAACCCCGCTCGCCAAGAAGCTCGGCTTCGGCGAGAACCGGCGTGTCGTTGCGCTGCAAGCGCCGGACGAATACGCGCGCTGGCTTGCGCCCTTGCCGGCGGGTGTCGTGTTCGAGCCGCTTGTTTCGTCGCAGACCGACATCGTCCACCTGTTCGAGACTCGCAAACCGGCGCTGAAAGCGCAGCTCGAAAGCCTGCGCAAGTCGATCAGAAGCGATGCGGCCGTCTGGGTCTCCTGGCCAAAAAAAGCGTCGAAAATCGCGACCGACATCAGCGAGGACACGATTCGTGAACTGGCGCTGCCTCTGGGTTTTGTCGACATCAAGGTCTGCGCGGTCAGCGAAATCTGGTCCGGCCTGAAGCTGGTTATCCGCAAGGAACTTAGAGGGGCACCGTGATGAAGGGAAAATCGGTCTGGGCGGTGGTTGCCGGCGTGTTGGTCATTGTCGTGGTTACGACCCTGGTCGACGTGCTGTGTCATCTGCTGGGCGTGTTCGAGGGGCCTAAGTTGAACGACGCGCAGGCGGCGATCGCGACTGCGTATCGCATTGTCATCAGCGTCGGCGGTGCCATGCTGACCGCGAAGCTCGCACCGCAGAATCCGATGAAGCATGCGCTGATCCTCGGCGTGGTCGGTACGCTGCTGGGCCTGGTCGGCCTGCTGGTGACCTGGAACAAGGGCCTGGGCCCACACTGGTATCCGATCGCGCTGATGGTGCTGGCAATCCCGCAGTGCTGGCTCGGCGGCAAGCTCCACCTGATGCGTTCGCCGTAGGTCGGCAATCCCTTGCCGACGCGAGGCCTCGGTTGCGTATCGGCTCCACATGTCGGCGTACACGTCGGCAAGGGATTGCCGACCTATTAGTCAACCGGCGCTGGCCGCCAGCGGCACGGTGACGCTGACGATGGTGCCCTTGCCGGGGATCGATCGCAGCTGCAGATCGTGGCCCAGCAGATCGACCGCACTGCGCACGATAGCCAGGCCGAGTCCGAGGCCGTCGCTGTTCAGATCGGCCTTGTGGAAGGCGTCGAACATCTCGATCTGGCGCTCGGGCGCGATGCCCATGCCGGTGTCGACGACGGTGATCCGCAGGTCGTTCTTCAGATGGCGGCAGCCCACCAGCACGCCGCCGCTGCTGGTGTACTTGATCGCGTTGCCGACCAGGTTGCCGAGTATGCTTTTCAGCAGCCGCGGATTGCTGACGATCCGGCCTCTGCTGGCGGCGAAGCGCAGGCGCAGGCCCTTGCGATCGGCCTGCGGCCGCCAGGACTGCTCCAGCGCCGCGAACAACTCTGCGACCGGCACTTCGGTCCGCTTCGGCGCGACCACGGTTGCGACCGCGCTGGAGGCCATCGCCAGGTCGTCCAGATCCTGGCCGAGCTTGAGCACGGCGGCGATGCCGGCCGTGGCCTGCCTGACCACCAGCGGGTCGCCGGATTTAAGCCGCGCGATTTCCAGGCTCATCGTGATCGACTGCAGCAGCTGCCGCAGATCGTGGCCGGCGATCGCCATCAGGCTGCGCAAATGTTTCTGCATCGCCTCGGCCGTGCTCAGCGAGCGCCGCAGCTCCAGCAGCGCCATCGTCTGCCGTGCCAGCACCTGCAGGGCTTCCAGCTGACTGGCGTTCAATTGCCGTGGCTCGCGGTCGAGCACGCAGACCGTACCGAGCGGGTAGCCGTCGGAAGTGCGCAGCGGCGCGCCGGCGTAGAAACGCAGCTTCGGCTCGCCGGTCACCATCGGGTTGGCGGCAAAGCGCGAGTCCAGATGTGTGTCGACGACGACGAACACGTCCGGCTGCAGGATCGCGTGCGCGCAGATCGCCTGTTCTACGGGCGTTTCACGGGCGCCGATCCCGACCCTCGCCTTGAACCACTGGCGCTCGGTGTCGACCAGGCTGACCAGCGCCATCGAGGTGCCGCAGATCTGTGCGGCAATTTTGACGATGTCGTCGAAGGTCGCTTCGGCCGCGGTGTCCAGGATCGCGTACGAATGCAGCGCGTCCAGGCGCTGCGACTCGTTTGCCGGCCGCGGCGCGGTGCCAGGCGCATAGCCGGCGTCCGAGGTGATGCGCTGCTGGGACATAGGGGCCTCGTGACGCAAGGTCGCGCGATGTTCGGTCTACCGCCCGGCGGCGGGAACGATGCTTGGCAAAGCCGGCAGAAGCTGAGCGGGAGCTGTCTACACGGTAATCAGGCGCTGGATTTGCGTCTGTACTCTGGCGTACATAGCGAACTGGCCGAGTCGTTTGCCAAAGCGCAGGGCTGCGCCGCCGCATGGCCGGCGCTACGCTAGCGGGCACTCCGCGGAATGCCCGCGGTCTTCCTGATCCCGATCCACCACGAGCCCTGTCCATGAAGCTGCGCCTGGTCCTGCCGTTGTCCCTGCTGCTGCTGTCCGCTGCCTGCTCGCCCAGCCCGGCGCCGCCCGCCGAGCCGGCGGCACCCGCCGCATCCGCCCCAGCCGTGGAACCAGCGCCGGTCAGCGCTGCCGCGGAGCCGGCGCCCAGC
>NZ_JAQGNT010000087.1 GCF_028291725.1 Hydrocarboniphaga sp.
CCCAAAGAGGGCGCATTGCGGCGTCTCTCCCTCCTTGTGTACGTCGAGTACACCGCGTCGGTCGATCCTTGCACTGCGCCCTCTTTGGGGCCAGCGCAGCGACCAATTAAATGTCAACAGGCCCTAGAGATGACCCATGTCTGAGACGCCGATTCTCGATCCGGTGCAAGCCTATGCGCTGTGGGCCGCCAGCTATCCGGCGCGCGCCCACAATCCGGTGATGCAGGCCGAACAACGCGCGCTGCTGTCGCTGATGCCCGACGACCTGTCTCGGCAGCGCGTGCTGGACGCCGGCTGCGGCAGCGGCCGTTACGTGTTGCAGGCGCTGCGGCGCGGGGCGGGGCGAGTGATCGGCGTCGACCTGTCGACCGAAATGCTGCAGCGGGCCGGTGCCGAGTTGCAGCGTGAAGTGACCCGTCCGACCGACTACCAGCTGATTCAGGGCAGTCTCGATGCGCTGCCGGTACACGATGCCTGGGCCGATCTGACGATCTGCGGCCTGACCATTGGCCACCTGCAGAATCTGCGCGAACCGCTGGCCGAACTATGCCGGGTCACCCGGCCGGGCGGCACGATCCTGTGCAGCGACGTGCATCCGATCGGCCATGCGCTGGGCTGGCTACGCGATTTCACTTGCGAAGGACAACGCTACGCGGTGCGGCACACGCCTTACCTCTACAGCGACTGGCACACGGCCTGTGGGGAACTGGGCTTGCGCATCGAGCGCGTCATCGAGCCGATGCTCGATCCAGCCGATATTCCGCAGGGGGCCCGCTTCGACCCGGTCGCGCTGAAAGTGCCGGTCGCGCTGGTGCTGCAACTGAAACGGCAGGATCGGGCACTCACCGGATCGACTCCGGTGCAAGGCTGCCCATGACGCGTCCCGCGAACACGCTGCTGATCAACCCGACGATGACCTCGCGCTCCAGCGCACGATTTCCGCTGTCCTTGATGAACCTCGCGGCGGCGCTCGGGCAAAGCGGGCAAAGCCGGATCATCGACGGCAACGTCGACCGCGATTTCATCACAGACAGCTTGCGCAGCATGGGCGAGACCGCGTTCGACGCGGTCGGCGTCAGCGTGATGGGCGGCCCGCAGGTCGAGCCGGCTATTGCCGTATCGAAGGCGATCCGCGCGCAGCACCCGCAGGTTGCCATCATCTGGGGCGGCTACTTTCCGACGCTGTACACGGACACCGCGCTGAACGCGCCGTATGTCGACTACGCGATCCGCGGGCAGGGCGAGGACAGCCTGCCGGAACTGGTGTCGGCGCTGAGCAGCGGCGCATCCGCCGGGCTTTCGCAGATCGCCGGCCTGTCGTGGAAGCAGGACGGCGCAGTGATCCACAATCCGAGCCGGCGCTTCTCCCGCGATGGCACCGCGCTGAGTCTGCGGTACGAGCAACTGGGCGATCCGCGCCGCTATCTGGCGCGCACGTTTCTCGGCCGTCGCACTGCGGCGCATCAGGCCGCGCTGGGCTGCCGCTTCCGCTGCACGTTCTGCGGCGTCGCCGCGATGTTCAACGGCGCCACCGCCTTGCCCGCGGCCGACAAGCTCGAACGCGATTTGAGTTTCTTGAAGTACCAGCTCGGCGCCGATTCGATCCAGTTCTTCGATCACAATTTTTTCGACCGCGAAGTCGACATGATTCCGCTGCTCGAAGTGATGGCGAAACTCGAGCTGCCGTGGTGGTGTTATGCGCGATCGGATGCGCTGCTGAACCTGTCCGAGTCCTCCTGGGCGCTGGTGCGCAAGAGCCGGTTGCGCATGGCCTACATCGGCGCGGAATCGCCGAGCGACAAGCTGCTGCACGACATCCGCAAAGGCACGCGGCCCGACCAGACGCTGGCGGTCGCGGAGCTATGCCGCCGCCATGGCGTGATTCCGGAGCTGTCGTTCATGGTCGCGCCGCCGGACGATCCGCATGCAGAGACCGAGCGCACCTTCGAATTCATCCGCGAACTCAAGCGCATCAACCCACAGTCCGAAATCATCATCTACATCTACACGCCGCTGCCGGCGGGCAGCCAGCACGACAACGCGCGCGGCAAGCGCGCGCCGGTGGTGTTGCGCGATCTGCACTGCGAGCCGATCGTGTTTCCGAGCACGCCGGAGCAATGGACCGAGCCGCGCTGGGTCGATTACGCCTGCCACGCCGACGCGCCCTGGCTGGATGATCGTCTGCGCCGCCGGATCCGTGATTTCGTCACCGTGCTGAAATGCCGGTTCCCGACTGCGCAGGACACGCGCTCACCGCAGTGGGCGAAGCGCACGCTGAGCGCGGCGGCGGCGTGGCGCTATCACTATCGCCGCTACGACCGTCCCTGGGAGCTGAACTGGGCCGAGCGCGCGATCCGGCTGCGCAATCCGCAAGTGTCGGGTCTCTGAGCCGCGCCGATGCACGTGGCGCAACTCAATCTGATCCGCGCTCCGCAGAATCGCGATCCCGAGGAAGTCCTTCAGGACTGGCACTCGCTGCCGGACATCGCCGAGTCGGTCGCCAGCGCCGGTGTTCGCGTGTCGGTGATCCAGTCTGCCGCGTACTCGCATCGCATGACACGCAACGACATTGACTATTACTTCGTGCAGACGCGTCCGGCGGGCTCGGCGGACCAGCGCAGCGCCGGATACGCGCGGCTGCTGAGCGAAATCGGGGCCGAGCTGCTGCATGTGCACGGCCTGGGATTCGCGGACGAAGTCTATGCGCTGTCGCGGCGTCTGCCGAAGCTGCCGATCCTGCTGCAGGACCATGCCGACCGGCCGCCGCGCTGGTGGCGGCGGCGACGCTGGCGGCGTGGTCTGTCGGCCGCCGCCGGCGTCGCGTTCACCGCACTGGATCAGGCGCAGCCCTTCGTGTCGGCCGGCCTGCTCGATAGGCGCACGCGGCTGTTTGCGATTGCCGAATCTCCGAGCCGCTTCACGCCGGGCGATAAGGCCAGCGCGCGGCGTGCAAGCGGGCTGTTCGGCGATCCCTGCCTGCTGTGGGTCGGCCATCTGAATCCGGGCAAGGACCCGATGGCGGTGCTCGATGGTGTCGCCGCCGCGGTGCGACAGTTGCCCGGCTTGCAGCTGTGGTGCTGCTATGCAAGCGCGGCCCTGCTCGAAGCGATGCGGCGTCGCATCGATCGCGATCCGCTGCTGGCCGGCCGGGTCCATCTGCTGGGCAGGGTCGCGCATGCGCAGGTCCAGGAACTGATGAGGGCAGCGGATCTGTTCGTGCTCGGCAGCCATGCGGAAAGCTGCGGCTATGCGGTGATGGAAGCGCTGGCTTGCGGCGTGACGCCGGTGGTGACCGACATCCCCTCGTTTCGCGCGCTGACCGGCGATGGCCGCTACGGTCAGCTGTGGCCTTGTGGAGACAGCGCGCAACTGGCACAGCGGCTGATATTGGCGGTTTCCCAGCCGCTGGACCCGGCCGCGCTGCGCGCCCATTTCGACGCGACGCTGTCGCTGTCTGCGGTCGGCCGGCGATGGGCCGAGGCCTATGCGCAGATGCTCGCATGCGCGGGCACCGCCCGAAGATGAAAATCGCGCTGGTGGTGCCCGGCGGCGTCGACCGCAGCGGCGAATACCGCGTCATTCCGGTTCTGCTAGCCCTGATCAGGCGGCTGGCCTGCGTGCACGAGGTGCATGTGTATGCGCTGTATCAGGAGGCTTCAGCCGGTTGCTGGGATCTTGCCGGCGCGAAGATCCACAACGTCGGCGACAGCTGGACGCGCTGGCGCGCGGTCGGCGCGATCGTCGCGGAACATCGCCGCGCGCGGTTCGACCTGGTGCATTCGATTTTCTCGGGCGCTTGCGGGCTGATTGCGGTGGCGGCGGCGATGCGGCTGCGGCTGCCGAGCCTGGTGCACATTGCGGGCGGCGAACTCGTCGCGCTGCCGGAGATCGGCTACGGCGGACGGCAGGGCCTCAAAGGGCGCGTGCGCGAAGCGCTGGTGCTGCGCGGCGCGAGCGCGATCACCGCGGCCAGCGAGCCGATCCTGGCATCGCTGCGCGAACTCGGGCTGCAGGCGCGGCGAGTACCGCTGGGAGTCGATCTGCAGGCCTGGCCGCCGCGCTCCCCGCGGCGCCGCGACAGCGCCGCGCCGGCGCGATTGATCCACGTCGCCAGCCTGAACCGGGTCAAGGATCAGACCACGCTGCTGCGCGCGCTGGCGGCGCTCGCCGATGCGGGTGTGGACTTCACGATGGATATCGTCGGCGAGGACACGCTGCATGGAGAAATCCAGGCTCTGGCGGCGCAACTGGGCCTGGACAGACGCATTCGCTTTCATGGATTCCAGACTCAGCACAGCCTGCGGCCGATGATCGAGGCGGCCGACATGCATGTGATGTCCTCGCGCCATGAAGCCGGTCCGCTGAGTCTGCTCGAGGCCGCCGTCGTCGGCGTGCCGACGGTCGGCACCGCAGTAGGGCACATGGCGGAGTGGACGCCGTCCGCTTGCCTGACGGTAGCGGTTGGCGACTGGCAAGGCCTTGCGAGCCAGATCGGCCTGCTGCTGGCAGACGAGGAACTGCGTCTGCGCATCGGCATGGCGGCGCAGGCGCGCGCCCTGCTCGAAAATGCCGATGAAACCGCGCGACGTTTCCAGCTGATCTACGCCGATCTGATCGCACCGCAGTAGGTCGGCAATCCCTTGCCGACGTGAGGCGATGATTGCGCATCCGGGGGTACACGTCGGCAAGGGATTGCCGACCTACGGGTCTACTGGCTGCAGCGCGGCGCGTACCACGAACATCGTGTCCAGCCGGGGCGACTGCACCAGCAGCCAGCGCAGCATACGTCGGCTCTGCGACAGCCTGGCCCAGGCCTGCTCGCTCATGTACAGCTGGGTGCGTGCGCTATCGGCGCGCTCTTTTATGGCTTCCGCCGAAGGCCGGATACGACGCGCCAGGTACTCGCACATTTCCGCTGCGGACCTCGACCATTCGATGCCAGGGAAGGCCTCGATCCACAGCTTTGAACAGGACACCGAGGTCAGCGTCTGATGTCGCGAGTGCAGGCGCAGCAGCCATGGACAAGTCGGCTCGATCAGACCGAGCAGGTCGCGTGGTATCGCGCTGCTGCGATAGCGCGCAATCAGCCGCAGCGGCGGCAGCGCCCACCAGAGTCGGCCGTCCACGCCGGCCCGCCGCAGCTCGTCCCAATCCGACTCGCGCATCCGCGACGCCAGCAGCGCGATGTCGTGCAGCTGCAACAGCTTCAGGCCGCGGCCGCGGACGTTGCCGGCCGCATGCAGCAGCAGATGCGTCATCAGCGCGGCTCGCGACGGGTAGCGGTTCAGGCCCGGACGAGGCGAGCGCGGAAAAATCTGCGCGCTGATATCCACCGTCGAAATCGGCAAACGTTCCTGCACGCGGGTATGCAGTTCGACGTTGATCGGATTGTCGCGGTGTTCGCCGAGTTCCGGGCTGGGGCTGCCGATGCGCGGCTTCAGCACATGGTGGCGCCAGGTGACGAAGGACAGGTAGTAGCCGAGGTCTTCGAGCATGCGCAGCGTCGGCTCGACATCTTCGTCGCGGACCAACAGGTCGATATCGGCCATCGGGCGCTGGCCGGCCGCGTAGACGCCGAGTTCGTGCAGCGCCGCGCCCTTCAGCGGCACGATCGCGATGCCGGCGCTGCGCGCAGCCGCATCGATGCGCTCCAGCAGTTCGGCGATGCGTCGATGCCGCTGCGCGATGTGTTCGCGCTGCGCGGCAAGAAACCGCTGCCACTCCACCGGACCCCGCCACGCCAGCGATTCCGATAGCAGCGTCGAGACGCCGTGTGCCGCCGAAACCGCGCAGGCCAGCCGCCATTCGAGTTCGCTCCAGTCCGGCGCGCGCTCGCCGGGGCTGGCGAGTTCATGCGCCAGCGCTTCGGTGGTCAGTGCCAGGCCGGCCTGCACGGCTTTCAGCGCCGGAAGGGCTGCGGGTCGTATGCTCATATCAGGCCTCTGATTGGGCCTCTGATTGGGCATCGGACTGGGCATCGGTCTGAGCGACCGGCGTGAACGGGATCGCGGCCGCTTCAGTCCGATGCAGGTGTTCGCATGCGATCAGCGCGTCCCAGCTCCGGTCGAGCGCGGCGTTCGCGCTCCGATGCTGGCTGGCGACCTGCTCATGCAGCAGATCGCGGAATCGCCGGTAGAAGTCCGAGTCGTAAGTGCCACGGAACATCATCGCCAGGTCGTTGCTCTCCTGCCAGTGGGTCTTGTCGCCGAGCTGGGCTTTGACCTGCTCGTAGAACGGTGTGCCGGGCAGCGGATACGAGACGCTGACGCCGATTTCATCCGGCATCGCGCGAGTGACGAGATCGCGAGTCGCCAGCAGATCGTCCAGATCCTCGCCCAGATAGCCGAGCTGGATGAAGAAACCGACGCGGATGCCGACTTCACGCAGCTGCGCGCGCGCCGCGATCAGTTCCCCGACCCGTGTGCCCTTGTTCATCGCGTCGAGCACGCGCTGGCTGCCGCTCTCGGCACCGAGCCACACTTCTGTGCAGCCGGCCGCCTGCAGTGCCGAGGCCATGCGCTGGCTGATCAGATCGGCGCGCGTCTGAATCGTGAACGGCACTGCCGCGTCGACGGCTTTGACGCGCTCGGCGAATTCCGTCACCCAGTCGACGCGAAAGCCGAAGATGTCGTCGGCGAGCCAGATGTGGTCGGGTTTGAACATGCGCTTCAGGTAGCTCATTTCCACGGCGACGTCCTGTGCGCTGCGCTGGCGATAGCGGTTTCCCCAGATCGGTTTCGCGCACCAGTTGCAACGGAACGAGCAGCCCCGCGACGCGGCCATGTTGAGGCTGAAATAGCCGTGCCGCTGCTGCCACATCGAGCGGTAGCGCTCGATGTCGAGCAGATCCCAGGCGGCCAGCCCCAGGGACTGCGATACCGGCAGCAGCGCGCCGGCGCGCGCCGCGTGGATCTGCCCGTTCACCAGGGACGCGACGCCGGTGATGCCGCCAACCCAGCGCTGTGGCTCGATACCCAGATCCGTGTCGAGCCGATCGACCAGTTCGAGCAGCGCGCTCAGGCCTTCGCCGAGCAGCACCGCGTGCGCGCCCGCGGCCAGATAAGTCTCGGGCACGTCGGACGCGTCGGAGCCGGCGACGATCACGCGCGCGCCGTCGGCTCGCGCGATGGCGATCATGCGGCAGGCCGCCTCTCTCATGCGGCCGAGGCACATCTTGGTCAGATAGTTGAAGTTGTCCTCGTACAGCACGACGACTTCCGGCCGCGTGGCCTGCAAGCGGCCTGCGTAGTCGTCGACGCCGTCGGCCAGCATCGCGTCGAACAGCGACACGCGATGGCCGAGATCGCGCAGATTCGCCGCGACCTGCAGCGTCGCCAGCGGCGGATAGGGTTTGCCGCGCTCCCACTGCTTTTGATCGAGTCGCAGAAAGTAGGAATGCCCGACCAGAATACTCAGCATTGTTGGCGACGCTCCAGTTAAGTCCATCAGTCGTTTCAGGACAGCCGGGCGGCTTCCTGCTTCATGTGCCCGTCACGTGAGTACCGTGGTTGATCGCTACGGGTTGCATCGGCGGGTTTTATTTTTTTGCGCGGCCGGGAAGTGCTGCGGCTGTGATATGAAGCGGGCTCCAGCCGATAGCGATGACCATGGCTCAGAACGCAACACGCGGCGGCTTTGACCCGTTCAACGAAATACCGGCTCGCCTGCTGCGTGTCCGCAAACAGCTGCTGGGCGGGCGCTTTTGCTTCGAGAGCGAAAGCCGCGCTCTGCTGAAACTCGTCGACATGGCGTATGCCGGACTACCGCGTCACCAGCTGTCGACGCCGCCGGCGGATTTCCGCATCCGCCTGCGCCTGGTGCCGCGTGAATCGCCGATGACGGCGGACGAGCCGCCGATGCTGAAAACGCAGTCCGGCGCGGGCCTGCTGTGCGGCGTGATGGATGCGCAGAACTACGCGATCCTGTATCCCGATCAGCGCAAGGCACTGATCGTGGTGTCGGACGACATGCTGGATCGGCCGTACTATCCGCGCTACGAGTTGATCGAATTCGCGGTGTTCACGCTGGCGGCGCGCGCTATGGGACTGGTGCCTCTGCACGGTGCCTGCATCGGCCGCCGTGGCCGCGGCCTGCTGTTGCTCGGCGCCAGCGGCGCCGGCAAGTCGACGCTCGCCTTGCACGGCCTGCTGCAAGGGCTGGAATTTCTCGCCGAGGACGCGGTATTCGTCGAGCCGCACAGCCTGCTCGCCACCGGCACCGCCAACTTTCTGCATTTGCGCGCCGATAGCCTGCAAGCCTTCACTAGCGCGGCGACCATCGCTTGGGCGCAGCAGTCGGCAGTGATCCGCCGGCGCAGCGGTGTGCAGAAATTCGAGCTGGATTTACGCGGCAGAAATCATCGGCTCGCCGCCGCACCGCTGAAATTGGTCGCCGCGATATTCGTGTCTTCGGCGCAAGCCAGCGACGCGCAGGATCTGCTGCAGCCACTGGCCACAGCGGCCGTAGTCGAGCGGCTGACCGCGGATCAGCCCTATGCCGCAACGCAGCCTGGCTGGCGCAGTTTCGTGCGGCAACTGTCGCGCATGAACCTCTTCGAACTGCGGCGCGGACAAGGTCCGCAAGCAGCCGTCGCGGCCTTGAGTGGCCTGCTCGGCTGAGAGGCTGCGAGTTTTCCGCCCGCGGCCGGCGCAACCCATTTCGCCGCAGCCGGCACTCACCCGGCGTGATCGGAATTTTCCGCTCGGCCAGGGAGAGTCGATATGAAGCCCCAGTGCAGCTTGCCTGCAGCGGCGACGAGGCAGCGCAGCCGCTCGCTAGTACCGTGGCGCAGAGGTTTCGCAACAAATCCGCTCGGTCTGGTGGCGCGATACTGCGTTGCTCGTCGTCGCCATAGCGACGGCTATGACTCCTCCTCGCGCCTGGTCTCGCGCCCCCATCCCTTCGCGCCTTCGTTGCGAAACCTCTGCGCCACGGTACTAGTGATGTGTCGCCTGTTGCTGTCGTCCTTGTGCCTCGCGCTCGGCGCCTGTGCCGGCAACGGCGATGACCTCGACCAGAACGGACGCCCGATATCCGAAGGCGGCACACCGGATGGCGAACTGACAGCCAGTTTCCAGTCGATACAGGACAATGTGTTCACGCCGATCTGTACCCAATGCCACGCCGGCGCCAGTGCGCCGCAGGGCCTGGATCTTCAACAGGGCTCGAGCTACGACATGATCGTCAACGTCGTCAGCCAGGAGCAGCCGACGCTGGCGCGCATTGCGCCTGGCGATCCCGACGCCAGCTATCTGATCCAGAAAATTGCGGGCGCCGCCGGCATCTCGGGCGCGCGCATGCCCTACGGCTGCCCCACGTCGCAACCCTGCCTCGACGCCGCGACCATCGACGTGATCCGGCAATGGGTCAGCAACGGCGCGCTCAATGACTGACGAGCGGCCGTGCCGCCCGCAAAAAAAACAAACGACCAGGGAATAGACCGATGAAATACCCGCCTACAAATCTGACGTCATCGCTGCGGATGCTACTGCCGCTGCTGATCGGTATCGCGGTTCATACTCAGGCCCGGGCCGAGCCGTATCTCGCGGCGCGGGAAGGCCTGCAATGCGCGGCCTGCCACGTCAATCCGAGCGGCGGCGGCATGCGCACGGAGTTCGGCGACGTCTACGCGCAGACGCGCCTGGTAGCCAAGCAGCTGGACATGGGCGAGCGCGGCCTGTGGACCGGCAAGCTCAACGATTTTCTGCGCGTCGGCGGCGATCTGCGCTACGACGCCAGCGCCACCGACACGCCCCATCAGAAACGCAGCGACGGGTTCGCGCTGCAGGAATTCCGCGCCTATGGCGCGGTCGATCTGATCGATCGGCGCCTGACGCTGTACGCCGACCAGTTGCTGGCGCCGGGCAGCAGCATCAATCGTGAGGCTTACGGCCTGTTCTGGTGGGACGAGCATCAGGCTTATGTGAAGGCCGGCAAGCTGTATCTGCCGTACGGATTGCGGCTGCAGGACGACAGCTCGTTCGTGCGCCAGGCCACCGGTATCAACTTCACGACGCCGGACAACGGCCTGGAACTCGGTTGGGTCGGCTCGTCGTGGATCGGCCAGCTTGCGGTCTCCAACGGGGCCGGCGGCGGTGAGGAAAACGACCGCGGCAAGCGCGCCACCGCCAGCGTCGCCTACGTGCAGCACATCTGGAGGCTCGGTGCGAGCGCCGACTACAACGATGCCGCGATTGGCAAGCTCGAACAGGGCGGAATCTTTGCCGGGTTGGACACCGGCCCGATCACCTGGCTCGCCGAAGCCGACTACATCGTCGACAAGAGCCTGACGCCGACGCGCAAGCAGTACGTCGGCTTGCTGGAAGCGAACTGGGCCTTCATGCAAGGGCATAACCTGAAGCTCAGCGCGGAGTATTTCGATCCGGATCACCAGGTCGACGAAGATCAGCGCAATCGCCTGAGCGCGATCTGGGAGTTCAATCCGATCCAGTTCATCCAGACCCGCGTCGGCTTCCGGCGCTACGACGGCATCCCGCAGAACGATCTGCAGAACCGCAAGGAACTGTTCGTCGAATTGCACGGACTGTTCTGAGCACCGGCCGGTTGCCGCTGGGCGCCTTGACGCGGGCGGAGATTCCGGCCGTCGCGTATTACGTGGCCGTATCGCTGGCGACGGCCCTGTCGGGCAGTCTGGCGGCGCTGCTGCTGGTGCCGGTGATTCAGCCGGCCGGCAGCGGCGGCCGAGTCTTCGGCGAGCTGCAGGGCTTCGGTGCGGCGGCGGCATTCATGGCCATGTCGGCGATCTTCGCCACGCTGCGCTGGCAGGCCGCGCGGCAGAACGCGCGACTGGTCAGCTGCTGCGCGATGCAGCTGCGGCGGCGGGTGCACGCGCGCCTGGTCGATGCGAGTTTGGCCTCGTTGTCGGATCGCACGTCTGCCGAGATTTCCAATGTGTTGACCTACAACGCCGATGTCATTGCCCAGGGCTACAACGCGCTGCTGCAGCTGCTGGTTGCCGGCGTCACCTGCGTGGTCAGCCTCGGTTTCGCATTGTGGATGTCGCCGACGCTGACACTGGCGGTGCCGCTGGTGCTGGGGCCGGCGGTGCTGGCTTCGAGGGCCTTCGGCCACGAGCTTTCGAGCATCAGCCGCCGCTACGTCACCGATATGACGCGGCTGTTTTGGCTCAGCGAAGATTTTCCGCGGCGTCTGCGCCACATCCGTTCCTTCGAACGACAGGCCGATGAGATCGCGCGCTACGGCGCCGTTTCAGAACGGCTGAGCCGTGCTTATCGCCGGCAGCAGGAGCTGGTGGCTGCGGGCCGCCTGATCCTTGAAATGCTGGTCGCGATCAGCACCGCGGCGATCTTCGCGTTCGCCTATCGTTGGCGCTGGGTCGATCAGGACACGCTGATCGCGGTGTGCCTGCTGCTGGGGCGGCTGCTGCCCTATGTGGTCTCCACGCGGCAGAATTTTCAGCAGATGCGGACCGCGCTTCCGGCGTATCAGTTGTGGCGGCGCTACATCGATATCGAGCCGGCGGCGCAGCCGATGCCGGCGGCCGAAGCGGCGGTCAACGACCAGACGCTGCATATCCAGCGGCTGCGCCTGGACTTGCCGTCGGCGCCGATTGAAATCCGCGATCTGGTTCTGCGGCCGGGCGAGTTGACTCTGGTGTGCGGCGATTCGGGCATCGGCAAGAGCAGCCTGTTCGACGTGCTCGCCGGAATGGCCGCACCGGCGGAGTTCGCAGCCCGCATCGGCGGACAGCCTGTCGATTTCGATCGCTATCGTGCCTTTGTCCGCAACGGCGCCTATCTCAGCCAGGGCGCGCGGCCTTGGCAGGAATCGGTGCGCGATGGCCTGCTGTGGGCGGCGCCGCAAGCGACGGACGAGGCCTTGTGGCAGGCGCTGCAGGACGTCGGCCTGGCGCGAACGCTGCGCCAATCGCACGCAGGGCTGGCGACGATGCTGGGCAGTTCCGCGAGCCGCCTGTCCGGAGGCGAAATGCAGCGCCTGCTGCTGGCTCAGGTGATACTCCGTCGCCCGGTGATCGCGCTGCTGGACGAGGCCACGAGCGCGCTGGACGCCGCGTCGGAGACGGCCGTGCTGGCGCGGATGAAGCACTGCCTGCCACGGACGATCCTGCTGGTCATCTCGCATCGTCCGGCCGCGGCTGGCGTCGCCGATCGATGCCTGCGCCTGGCGAGTGATTCCGTCGCCAGCGTCATGCCGAGCTGATCGGAGCCGTTCATCGGCGCCGGAAAAAACTCACACCTGGGTGCCTCACCCACGATTCGATCACGCAACCTTTTGCGCAGCAGTCGGCACTTACTGGAGTGCGTTGCAATCCACGCAACGAGTTCAAGGAGAGCTTGCATGAAAAGGAAACTGGCCGGTAACCGGCGCTGCAATCGGTATCGCACATCGGCAGCACTCGTGCTGCTTGCGACGCTTGCACTCGCCGCCTGCGGCGGCAGCGGCGACGGCATGAAGAGCGGCTACTCGGAGCGAACGCTGGTTTCGGATGGCGCCGTCAGCGCGCCGCACACCGACGCCAACCTGGTGAATCCCTGGGGCCTGGTGTTCAATCCCAGCGGCTTCTCGTGGATCGCCAACAATCACACGCAGACCTCGACGCTTTATGACGGCAACGGCGTTGCGCAGCCGCTGATCGTGACGCTGCCCGAAGGCAGCAACGGCGATGCCGATCCCACCGGCATCGTGTTCAATTCCAGCGGCGATTTCGTCGTCAGCCAGGGCCTGGTGTCCGGTCCCGGCGTGTTCATTTTCGATGGTGAAGGCGGTGCCATCGAAGCCTGGTCGCCGTCGGTGAATCCGACCCGTGCGATCGTGGCTTACGACGATGGCTCCGGCGGCGCGGTGTACAAGGGGCTCGCTCTGGCCAGCTCCGGCGGCGCCAATTTTCTGTACGCCACCGATTTCCACAACAACAAGGTCGACGTGTTCGACACGCACTACGCGCACGTGTCCACGCCGGGCGGCTTCGCCGATCCGGCCTTGCCGCCCGGATACGCGCCGTTCGGAATCCAGAATATCGGCGGCAATCTTTACGTGAGCTACGCCAGGCAACAGTCCGGTTCGGACGACGAGGCGGCCGGCGCCGGGCTCGGCCTGGTTGATCTGTTCGATCCTCAGGGCCATCTGATCCGTCGCGTCGTCAGCCCCGGCGCCGCCCTCAATGCGCCCTGGGGAATCGCGCTGGCGCCTGCGGACTTCGGGGCTTTCAGCAATGCGCTGCTGATCGGCAATTTCGGCGACGGCACCATCAATGCCTACGACGCGACCACGGGCGCATCGCTGGGCAGCCTGAAAACGCCGGACGGCGAGACGCTGGTGCTGCCGGGGCTGTGGGCGCTCGTGTTCGGCAACGGCTTGAACAGCCAGCCGCTCAATTCGCTGTTCTATACCGCGGGCGCCGATGACGAGGACCATGGCGTTTACGGCGTCGTCGAGATGTCGACTTCGAGCGGGGCGAGCGGCGGCTACGGCGGATAGTGCGCAAGCCCGCTTGCGCTCTCGCCGCGATGCTGACGATCGCCGCTGCGGTGTTCTCACCGCCGTGTTTCGCACAGGACGACGATGAGGCTGCAGTCCAGCAGCGGCTCGCGCCGCTGCTGGACCGATTCGTGTCCAGCGTCGATGCGCTGTCCGGCTACAGCGTGATCATGACAATGCAGCAGCGGATCGGCGGCGAACTAAAGCCGACCGAGACGCTGCTGATGAAGCATCGCCGCAAGCCCGAATGCCGCTATCTCAAATGGATAGCAGAGCCGCACAAGGGTCGCGAAGTGATCCTGTGCACAGACCGTGACGGCGGCAAGCTGCGGGTGCACCAGCCGGGGCTGCTCGGCCTGCAATTGTTGCTGTCACCCGATGATCTGATCGTTACCAGTGGAAACCTGCGGCCGATCTCGCAGAGCGGCATCTTCAACATGGCTCAGCTGATCAGGAACGAAGGGCAGAGGCGCGCGGCAGGCAGCCGTGACGGCGCGCCGCTGCCGATGCTGTCGGAACGCAGCGTCGACGGCCAGGCGTCGCTGTGCGTGCATCGCGACCAAGGCGCGGCTGCGGGCGACCCGGCGCCGTACGAAGTCGGCGCCAGCGAGCTGTGCCTGGCTTGGCTCAGTGCGATGCCCACCGACGTCAAGTTCTGGAACACTCGGGGCCAGCTGATGGAGCACTACGGCTTCCGCGACTACGAACTCGACCCCGAACTGGGCGAGCTTCAATTCGATACCCGGAATCCGGACTACCACTTCTGAGGTGCACGCGCAGCCCCGTCATTCCCGTCGCCGGTGTTTGTCCGGCCGCGACCGAATCCCTACAATCGGCCGCATCGCGCCACCCACAAACCCTTCACCGCATGCCATCCAAGCCGAAATCGACGGCCTACTTCACGCCCGAGGTGTTCCGCTTCCTGCGCGGGCTCGCGCGCAACAACAGCCGCGAGTGGTTCCTGGAGAACAAGCCGCGCTACGAGGCCCAGGTGCGCGAGCCGGCGCTGCGTCTGATCACCGACATCGCGGAGCCGCTGGCGGTGATCACGCCGCAGCTGATCGCCGATCCGAAGAAAGTCGGAGGCTCGCTGTTCCGTATTCATCGCGACACGCGATTCTCCGGCGACAAGACGCCGTACAAGACCCACGTCGGCATCAGCTTTCACCACGCCGCCACCAAGGCGGTATCGCGCTCCGAAGGCAGCAACGCGGCGATGGGGCGTCTCGACGCGCCGATCCTGTATCTGCATATCCAGCCGGGGCAGAGCTTTGTCGCCGGCGGTATCTGGCATCCGCAGCCGGATACCTTGAAGCTGATCCGCGACTACCTGCTGAACAATCCCAAGAGCTGGAAAGAGGCGACGCGTCATCCCGGCCTGCCGAAGAACTGGGAGATGGGCGGCGAAGCGCTGTCGCGGCCGCCGCGCGGCTACGATCCGGCGCACGAGTTGATCGGCGATCTGAGGCGCAAGGATTTCATCGCCCGTGCCGAACTCAGCGACGACGAACTGCTGAGCCCGGATCTGCTGCGGCTCCTGATCCGGCTATACCGCGGAATCGCGCCGCTTTACGACTGGCTGTGCGGCGCGCTGGATCTGGAGTTCTGAGCGATGACCGCCTACGTCGCGCTGCTGCGCGCGGTCAATGTCGGCGGCACCGGCAAGCTGCCGATGACCGAACTGAAAGCGATGTGCGAATCGGCCGGTTTGACACGGGTGCGCACTTATATCGCCAGCGGCAACGTGGTATTCGACAGCAGGCTGTCCGCGGCCGCGGTCAAGGCGGCGCTGGAATCGAAACTGCAGAAGTACGCAGGCAAGCCGGTTGGCGTGCTGGTCCGGACGGCGTCCGAAATGGCGGCCGTGCTGGCTGCCAATCCGTTCCCGGACGCCGCGCCCAATCGCAATGTCGCGATCTTTCTGGACCACGCACCGCCGGCGGATACGCTGCAGAATGTTTCCGGCCGGCGTGGCGAAGCGATCGGCCTGGGGCTGCGGGAAATCTATGTGCACTACGGCGACGGCATGGCGGATTCGAAGCTGAAAATCGCGGCCGCGAAAGCCGGCACCGCGCGCAACATGAACACCGTCGCCAAACTGGCGCAGATGGCGGCGGAAAAAAGCGGCTCGTAATGCGAAGGCCGCGTTCGAAGCCAGCACCGAAGCCGTCATTCCCGCGAAAGCGGGAATCCAGAACGGCTTTTCTTACTCTGCGTTGAGCTGATGAAATCTCTCAGGTCGGGTCTTGTGCCAACCTATGAACCACCGCCGTTCTACTTCTGATACCGCGCCTGATACGGCGCGCCAACAGCCTGCGACCAGCTGGCGGTGGCGTCCCAGAGCCGCGCGGCGACGGCGGCGTCTTCGCTGTCGGCGCTCGGCTTCGCGGCTTGGCAATTGCGGTAGTAGAGGCCGCCGGCGAGGCCGGGCCGCGTCGCGCAATGCAGCGAGGTCTGCGCACCTTCGGCGGCGGTCAGCAGAAAGAACGCTTCGATCGGGCGCAGCGCCTTGCGCAGCGCCTCGACTCGCGGGTGACCCGCCAGGCCCTTGCTGGCGATATCGGTCAGCACCGCGCCCGGATGCAGGCAGTAGGCCTGCAGCTGCGAGCGCTGCGCATAACGCCGCTGGATCTCGAAGCCGGCGTGTATCAGTGCCAGTTTCGACAGCCCGTAGGCGGCCCAGGAGTGGTAGGGCCGGGTGCGCTCGAACAGCTGATCGTTGCGGCCTCTGGTATGCAGTTGCGATACCAGGTTGACGATGCGTGCGTCGCCGCTGGCCGCCGCGGCGCTGCACAGCAGCGGCAGCAGACGATGCGTCAGATGCATCGTGCCGAGATAATTGCTGCGCCAGTGGATCTCGAAGCCGTCGGCCGACCGGCGCGGCTGCTTCCATTTCGACAGCAGGTCCAGATGGACGCCGGCATTGTTGATCAGCACGTCGAGCCGCTCGCCGTGACGTTGGCGGTAAGTTGCGACGAAACGCTCGACCGTGGCGGCATCGCACAAGTCGAGCGTGATCGCGTCGATCGGCCGCCGCGCTGCGTCGCTCAGAACCGTCGCCAGCGCCTCGGGTTGCGCACGGGTCGTCACCGTGACCTCGGCGCCCCACTGGGCGAGAGCCTTCGCGGTTTCGAAGCCGATCGAACCCGGGCTCGCGCCGGTGACGATGATCCGTTTTCCGTCGAGGTGCACCGGTGTCGCAAGGCGCGGCCTGACTAGGCCGCTGCGCAGGAGGCGGCTGAGGCTGACGGAGCTGGCTGCGCCGATGTCGTTCATCGGTGCAGCCTAGCGATTCGGCGCGTTGGCGATCTCGGCCGTTTGCGCTAGTCGCGACCGCTCCGCTACCAGACGCGGCAGCGCTTGGCGCTGACCATGGCCTGCCCGGCCTTGCACGAGAACGCGGCTTCGAACTCCGGCATGTTCACCATCAGGCCGTTGACGCGGTACTTGCCGGGCGAATGCGGGTCGGTCAGCGCATTGGCGCGCAGGTTTTCCGGGCGGTTGTTCTCGCAGGCCCATTGCGCGTAGCCGACGAAAAAGCGCTGGTCCGGATTCAGGCCGTCGACCGGGCGCAGGCGCTGGTTCGCGGTCTCGGCCTGCCAGGCCATCCAGCCGAGCACCAGGCCGCCGAGATCGGCGAGGTCTTCGCCTTCGCTGAGCTTGCTGTTGATCTTGATGTCGTCGACCACGACGTAGTGCGAATACTGATCGACGACACATTGCGCACGCTGCTCGAAGGCCTTCGCGTCGGCCGGCGTCCACCAGTCTTTCAGGTTGCCTTGCGCGTCGAACTGGCGGCCCTCATCGTCGAAGGCATGAGTCAGCTCATGGCCGATGGTCGAGCCGGTGTTGCCGTAGTTCGGCGCCGCGTCCATCTTGGCGTCGTACAGCGGCGGCTGTAGCACGCCGGCCGGAAAGTTGATGTCGTTCATCTGCGGGTTGTAGTACGCGTTGACGGTCGGCGGTGTCATGCCCCATTCGCCGCGGTCCAGCGGCTTGCCGATCTTCGCCAGCTCGCGCTGCGACTCGAAGCGGTTTCCGCGCTCGACGTTGCCGGCAAAATCGTCACGCGCGATGCTCAGCGCGGAGTAGTCGCGCCAGCTGTCCGGGTAGCCGATCTTGTTGACGATGGTGGCGAGCTTGTCGAGCGCCCTCTTCTTGGTTTCGGCGCTCATCCAGCTGAGCTGATCGAGATCCTCGCTCATCGCCTGCTCGATCTGTTTCGCCATCTTCAGCGTGTCGGCTTTCAGCTGCGGGCTGAAGCTGCGGTTGACGAACTCCTGGCCCAGCGATTCTCCCAGTTGCCCGTCGGTCAGCGCGACGCAGCGCTTCCAGCGCGGCTTCAGGCTCGGCACGCCGCGCAGCGTCTTGCGGAAGAACGCGAAGTCCTCGTCGACGAAGGCCGTTGACAGATACTCGGCCTGGGCATGCGCGACATGCCAGCGCAGATAGGTCTTCAGATTGGCGACCGGCGTGGTTTTCCACTGCCGGTTCAGCGCCCGGTAGAACGTCGGCTCGGACACGTTGAACGAGTCCAGCGAGTTCAGGCCCAGGCCGTGCAGATACATGCTCCAGTCGAAATCCGGCGTCAGCGCCTGCAGGGCCTTGGCGTCCATCCTGTGATAGGTCTTGTACGGATCGCGCAGCTCGACCTGGGTCAGGCTCGCCCTGGCCAGCGCGGTTTCCATCGTCATCACGGTGGTGGCGTTGCGCTTGGCGGCGTCGGGCTGGTCACCGAGCAAAACGAACATCTTGGCCACGTGATCCAGATATTGCTGGCGCAGCTTCACCGACTTGGCGTCGGTGCGCGTGTAGTAGTCGCGATCCGGCAGGCCGAGGCCGCCGGAGCCGGCCGACGCAATCACCTGCGAGGCGTCGCCGTAATCCTGGGTGGAGCTGAAGCCGAAGAACAGGCCGTCGTCGGCGTAGGCCAGATGCAGCGCGGCGAGCAGCGCCGGCAGATCCTTGGCTGACGGTAGCGCGGCGATCCGTGCCAGCGACGGCGCCAGCGGCGCGGCGCCGAGCTTCTCGATCGCCGCTTCGTCCATGCACGCGGCGAAGTAGTCGCCGAGCTTGCGCTGTGCGGCGTTGACGCCGCTGCCGTTCTTGGCCAGGCCGTCGAGAATGCCCCACAGGAAGCGCTGATTGTCCTGGTACAGCTTGCCGTAGACGCTCCAGCTGGCCTGGTCGGGCGGGATCGGGTTGTTCTTCATCCAGCCGCCGCAGGCGTACTGGTAGAAGTCCTCGCAGGGCATGGCCGACCGATCCATCGCCCTGAGATCCAGGCTGGGCGTGTAGGGCAGTGCGGTGAGCGGAGTCTCGGCCGGTGGCGGCGCATCGGCTGCCAGCGCATTCGCGCTCAGGCACAGGGCGAAAGTCGCTGCACAAAACGCTGCTCGAATGTTCATGGGTTCCTGCCTCACTCCCGCCGATCTTTCGTCATGCCAGTTGCCCAAAGCGCTGCAGGCGCCGGACCCTGGAAAGCCGAAGGGGCGCGGCAAAGTCGAAGACTCCGCCGCGCCCCTTCGAGCTTTTTAAGGCTGGCGACTCAGAGCATCTCAGGCCGCGGCGTCCTTCAGCTTCTTCAGCGGACGCACCTTCACCTTGACCGAGGCCGGCTTGGCTGCGAACCACTGTTCCTGCTTGGTGAACGGGTTGATGCCCTTGCGCTTCGGCTTGGCCGCAACGGCGGTGGCGCTGATCTTCAGGATGCCCGGCAGCGTGAACGAGCGCGCGCCCTTCTTGCTGATCGACGAGTGTACGGCCGATTCCAGTGCGGCGAGCACGGAGCGGATTTCCTTGCCGGCCAGTCCTGTGATTTCGGCCAGATGCGCGGTAAGGCCGGTCTTGGTCATCGCTTCCTTGATCGGCTTGGCAGCGGCCGGCTTGGCAGCTTTGACGGCTTTCGCGGGAGCCTTCTTCTTTGCCGCTTTCTTCGTGCTCATAGTGGTTTTGTAGTCCTCGTTGTGTGGGTGGTGTTCAATGAAAACGGCCGTAAATCACTACGGCAGCGTGGAATGTAGGGCAAGCGCCGCGCCGCGCCAAGTCCATCGACGAAAAAACTAGGCTTTTTTGGCGCGATTCGCGCAAATCTGATGCTTGTGATCGGTCATAATCCGCCGCGCCGACGATCTAGCCGGGGCCACACCCGGCAGCGAGCGCGGTGTCACCGACGGAGAACCGCTTGCAGTCCATCATCACAGTCAAGGCGCTGACCAAGACCTACGCATCGGGTTTTCATGCGCTGAAAAACATCGATCTGGAAATCCGCCGCGGCGAGATCTTCGCGCTGCTCGGCCCCAACGGCGCGGGTAAAACCACGCTGATCAGTGTGATCTGCGGCATCGTTAATCCCAGTTCTGGGAGCGTGCTCGCCGACGGCCACGACATCGTCCGCGACTTTCGTGCCGCGCGAACCAAGATCGGCCTGGTGCCGCAGGAGCTGTCGACCGACGCTTTCGAAACCGTCTGGGCGACGGCGGTATTCAGCCGCGGCCTGTTCGGCAAGCCGGCGAACCCGGCGTTCATCGAGAAACTGCTGCGCGACCTGTCGCTGTGGGACAAGCGCGATTCCAAGATCATGACGCTGTCGGGCGGCATGAAGCGGCGCGTGATGATCGCCAAGGCGCTGTCGCATGAGCCGCTGATCCTGTTCCTGGACGAGCCATCCGCCGGCGTCGACGTCGAACTGCGCCGCGACATGTGGCAGCTGGTGCGCGGTCTGCGCGAGAGCGGCGTGACCATCATCCTGACCACGCACTACATCGAGGAGGCCGAGGAAATGGCCGACCGCATCGGCGTGATCAGCAAGGGCGAGATCATCCTGGTGGAGGACAAGGTCGCGCTGATGGCCAAGCTCGGCAAGAAGCAGCTGACCCTGCAGCTGCAGGCGCCGCTGGCGGCAATTCCGGCGGAATTCGCCAGCTACCCGCTGGAGCTGTCGGCCGACGGCAGCGCGCTGACCTATACCTTCGACGCGCAGGGCGAGCAGACCGGCATCGCCGCGCTGCTGCGGCGCCTGAGCGACCACGGTATCGATTTCAAGAGCCTGCAGTCCAGCGAAAGCTCGCTGGAAGACATCTTCGTCAGCCTGGTGAGGTCGCGCGCATGAATACATCCATTCGTAGGTCCATTCGCTGGCCGATGAATGTCTACGCGATCCGCGCGATCTACCGCTTCGAGATGGCGCGCACTTTCCGCACGCTGATGCAGAGCATCGCCTCGCCGGTGCTGTCGACCTCGCTGTACTTCATCGTGTTTGGCGCCGCGATCGGCTCGCGCGTCGGCGCGATCGACGGCATCAGCTACGCCGCCTTCATCATCCCCGGCCTGATCATGCTGTCGCTGCTCAACGAGAGCATCAGCAACGCCAGCTTCGGCATCTACATGCCCAAGTTCACCGGTACGATCTACGAGGTACTGTCGGCGCCGGTATCGTATGTGGAGATCGTGCTCGGCTATGTCGGCGCCGCCGCCTCGAAGTCGATCATCCTCGGCGTGCTGATCCTGATCACCGCGCGCCTGTTCGTCGCCTACGACATCGCCCATCCGCTATGGATGATCGGATTCCTGATCCTGACCGCGGTCACGTTCAGCCTGTTCGGCTTCATCATCGGCATCTGGGCCGACGGCTTCGAGAAGCTGCAGATCGTGCCGATGCTGATCGTCACCCCGCTGACCTTCCTCGGCGGCAGCTTCTACTCGATCGGCATGCTGCCGCCGCTGTGGCAGAAGATCGCGCTGTTCAACCCAGTGGTGTACTTGATCAGCGGCTTCCGCTGGAGCTTCTACGGCGTCGCGGACGTCAGTGTCGGCGTCAGCCTGGGCATGACGCTGCTGTTCATGTTGATCTGCCTGGCGGTGATCGCACGGATTTTCAAGACCGGCTACAAGTTGAAGAACTAGTAGGTCGGCAATCCCTTGCCGACGTGAGGCGGTGATTGCGCATCCCAGGGTGCACGTCGGCAAAGGATTGCCGACCTACGGTGCACGCGGCGCGCCGTTCACCGATTACAGTCTGCCGGCAGCGTGGGATAATCGTCGCATGATCGAGTACAGCCATATCGAGAAGTTCGCCGCCGTGATGGCGGAAGCGGTGCTGACCTACCTGGATTCGGGCGAGCCGCAGTGGGTGACCTGGGACGGTGTCTCGCTCCGCTTCGACTTCACCGTATTCGCGCTCGAGGCCGGAGACACGCCGGCGATGCTGCTGATCGACGAGAACTGGCCGAAGGCGGTCGGCGACGTCGAGGAGATCATCGATCCCGAGCACCCGGAGTTCGACGTCGATGCGCTGCGCAACGCGATCGAGGCGCAGATCCTCGACGAAGGCTACGGCGAACGCCTGCTGAAAGTGTTCCAGGAACGGCTCGAGCGGCTGCGCTCCGGCGAGATCGAGGACGACGAGCCGGACGAGCCCGACGAGACGTAAATCGCGAGACATAAATCGTGAATGCGCTGCAGCTGCCAAGGCGCGAGCTGCAGCCGGCGGTATCGGATGGCGACGCCAGGAGACCGTTAGGGCCTGTTAACCATTAGTCGATCGCTGTGTTGCCGCCAAAGAGACGGCCAGGCACGGCGCGAGGAGGAGGCATAGTGATGACTATGGTGACGACGAGCAACGAAGCATGGCCGTCTCTTTGGTGGCAACCCTTCGGGCTGGCCCCAAAGCGGGCGCATTGCGGCGTCTCTCCCTCCTTGTGTACGTCCAGTACACCGCGTCGGTCGATCCTTGCACTGCGCCCTCTTTGGGGCCAGCGCAGCGACCGCCTAATGGTTAACAGGCCCTAATGAATACCAACGACACCGGGCCGGCTTTCGCATGGCCGATCCCGCCGTTCTTTCAGCTCGCCGTAGTGCCGGACGAGACCCGCGCGCGCGCCTGCCTGGTCGAGCTGATCAACGGCCGCGTCATCGACGCCGATCTGGCCAGCTTCGAGCCGGACCGGGCGCGGATCAGCCTGGTCACGCCCGAGCATGAGCAGCTGCGCCGGCTCGATCTGAAGCTGGTGCGCGTGATCCGGCTGACCACGCCGTTGCGGCTGATCCGCGACGCGGCCGTGATGAGCAACGTCGGCGCCGACGAAGCGCAGGTCGCAGAGGAACGAGAGTTCACCGTGAGCTTTACCGACGGCACGACGCTCACCGGCTCCACGCGCGGATTTCTGAAGGCGACCGCCGGCCTGTTCCTTTATGTGCTGACGGCCGAGGAGCAGGTGCTGCGCTGCTTCGTTCCTGCACAGCACCTGGGCGATGTGCAGATCGGCCCGCTGCTCGGCGATGCGCTGGCGCGCCGGCATCAGCTCAGCGACGAGGCGCTGGCGGCGGCGCTGAGCAAGCAGGCGCAACTGCGCCAGGAAACGCTGGGCCAGCAGCTGCTGGATCGCGGCATCGTCGACCAGGCCGCGCTGAAGCGCGCCTTGAAGGGACAGAAGCTGCGGCCGGCGATGAAGCTGGGCGAGCTGCTGGTCGAGGCCGGCCTGATCACGCCGGCGCAACTGGCCGAGGCGCTGGGCGTGCAGGCGAGCAACCGCGAGCGGCGCCTCGGCGACATCCTGGTCGAGATGGGCATCGTCACCGTGCGGCTGGTGCAGGTGGCGCTGTCCGACAAGCTCGGCATCCCGTTCGTCGACGTGCGCGATTTCCAGATCGACCCGGCGACGCTGGAGCTGTTGAACGCGGGCGCCGCCAGCCGGCACCAGGTGCTGCCGCTGCTGCGCATGGGCGCGTCCCTGGTGGTCGCGGTCGAAAATCCGCTGGCCATGGATTTTGAGCAGGAACTGCGGTTTCTGACCGGCCTCGGCATCGTGCCGGTGATTGCCAATCCGGAGGAGCTGCGGCTGCGCATCGCCGCGGAATACACCAGCCTGCTGGCACCCAGCGTCGCCGAGGACGAGGCGCTGCAGGCCGGCGAATTCCCGGGGCGCCGGGATCTTGCGCAGGTCAATGTGGAGGACCTGGCCAGCGAGCTGGTGCGGGAAACCTCGGCGCCGCGCGACTCCGGCCGGGAAACCAAGGAGCGTGAGTCCGCCGCGCGGGTCACCGACAACGCGCTGGTGCGGCTGGTCAACAAGATCATCATGGACGCGCACAAGCAGGGTGCTTCCGACATCCATATCGAAAGCAACCCCGGTGCTGCCAGCACGCGTATCCGCTTCCGCAAGGACGGCGAGATGGAGGACTACCTGAAGCTGCAGCCGGCCTACCGCAATGCGCTGGTGTCGCGGCTCAAGATCATGGCCGGCCTCGACATCTCCGAGCGCCGCCAGGCGCAGGACGGCAAGATCGCGTTCGGGCGCTTCGGCCCGTTGCCGATCGAGTTGCGCGTCGCCATCGTGCCGACCGCCAACAACCTCGAGGACGTGGTGCTGCGCATCCTCGGCGGCGTGCAGCCGCTGCCGGTGGAGAACCTCGGCTTCAGCGACCATGATCTGGCCCGGCTCAAGCAAATGATTGCGCGCGGCCACGGCCTGATCCTGGTCTGCGGTCCGACCGGCTCGGGCAAGACCACCACGCTGCACTCGATCCTGCATCACCTCAACCGGCCCGACATCAAGATCTGGACCGCGGAGGATCCGGTCGAAATCACCCAGCCGGGCCTGCGCCAGGTGCAGGTGAACCCGAAGATCGGCTGGACGTTCGCCGCCGCGATGCGCGCGTTCCTGCGCGCCGATCCCGACGTGATCATGGTCGGCGAAATGCGCGATGCGGAAACCGCCGGCATCGGCATCGAGGCCTCGCTGACCGGGCATCTGGTGTTCTCCACGCTGCATACCAACAGTGCCGCCGAGAGCATCGTGCGCCTGCTGGATCTGGGCATGGACCCGTTCAATTTCGCCGACGCGCTGATCGGCGTGCTGTCGCAGCGCCTGGCGCGCAAGCTCTGCCCGAAGTGCCGGCGTCCTCACGTCGCCAGCGAGGCCGAGATTGCCGAACTGCTGGCCGAATACTGCGAAGGCAGCGAGCTGCACAAGCCCGAAGTGCTGGCGCTATGGCGCGAGGATTTCGCCCGGCGTGATCAGTTCGTGCTGTACGAAGCCGTCGGCTGCAATGCCTGCCGCAGCGGCTACAAGGGCCGCGTCGGCATCTACGAACTGCTGTCGGCCACGCCGCAGGTCAAGCAGTTGGCGCGCTCGCACGGCACACTGCCGCAGCTGGTCGAGGCGGCGCGCGCCGGCGGCATGCGGCTGTTGCGCCAGGATGCGATCGACAAGCTGCTGAGCGGCCAGCTCGACCGCGCCAGCGCCCGCGCGGTGTCGAGTTAGGGCTCCCGCGCCGACGTTGGGGTTCGCTGCGCTCACCCCAACCTACACCACGTACACGCCCGGCTCGCGCTTCTCGCACTTCAGCACGAAGCTCGAGCGCACGTCCTTGATGCCGGGCAGCACCAGCAGCTTGTGCGACATCAGCTCGGCGTAGGCGTCCAGATCGGTGGTGACGATGTGCAGCAGGTAGTCGACGCTGCCGGTCATCAGGTAGCAGGCGCGCACTTCCGGCAGGTCGCGGATTGCATCCTGCAGGCGGTCGACGTTGTCTGGCGTCTGCCGCTCCAGGCTGATCTGCACGAAGGCCTCGACATTCAGGCCCAGGGTCTTGCGATGGACCATCGTCGTGTAGCCGCTGAGCACGCCGCGCTCTTCGAGTTGCTTGACGCGCCGCAGGCAGGCGGCCGGCGACAGGCCGACCTGTTCGGCCAGCGCCACGTTCGATATCCGGGCGTCCCGGGCCAGGCCGTCCAGGATGCGATGGTCGAGCCGGTCGAAGCCTTCCGCAACAATATTGCGCGATATGATCTTTTGTTTTGTCAATGTTGCTCCGGATCGGGTATTTACTGGTGATATTGATAGCACATTCGCGTTCTGCATCCCTAAGATTGTCTGCATAAGGTAGGGAGATCCCGTCATGCAGAAGCAAGCTGAAACCACCGCGCCGGCCGATGCCGGCAACCCGCTCGGAACCGACGGTTTCGAGTTCGTCGAGTTCACCGCGCCCGACCCGGCCGTGCTCGATCCGCTGTTCCGCGCGCTGGGTTTCACCCGCGTCGCCGAGCACCGGTCCAAGCGCGTGGCGCTGTATCGGCAGGGTGGGATCAACTTCATCCTCAACGGCGAGCCGTCCTCGCTGGCCTCGAACTTCGCGCACGAGCATGGCCCTTCGGCCTGTGCGATGGCGTTCCGCGTGCGCGATGCGCGCTTCGCGTTCGAAGAGGCAGTGCGCCGCGGCGCCAAGCCCATCGATGGCCCGGTCGGCCCGATGGAATTGCGCATCCCGGCGATCGAGGGCATCGGCGGCGCGCCGCTGTACCTGGTCGACCGCTATGAGGAGCAGTCGATCTACGACGTCGACTTCCGCTTTCTGCCTGGCGTCGAGCACCACCCGGCCGGCGTCGGCCTGACCCGGATCGATCATCTGACGCACAACGTCGAGCGCGGCCGCATGGCGGTCTGGGCCGGGTTCTACGAGCGCCTGTTCAACTTCCACGAGATCCGCCATTTCGACATCGAGGGCCAGCACACCGGCCTTGCGTCCAAGGCGATGACCGGCCCCTGCGGCAAGCTGCGCATCCCGATCAACGAGAGCGCCGACGATCGCAGCCAGATCGCCGAATACCTGCACCAGTACCGCGGCGAAGGCATCCAGCACATCGCGCTGGCGACCGACGAGATCTACGCCACGGTCGACCGCCTGCGCGCACTCGGCCTGCCGTTCCTGGCGCCGCCGCCGGATACCTACTACGAGGGCATTGCCGAGCGCCTGCCCCGGCACGGCGAAAACGTCGAGGAACTGCGCAAGCGCGGGCTGCTGATCGATGGTGCCGGCGAGGGGCGCGTGCTGCTGCAGATCTTCACCGAAACCCAGATCGGGCCGATCTTCTTCGAGATCATCCAGCGCAAGGGCGACGAAGGTTTCGGCGAGGGCAATTTCAAGGCGCTGTTCGAGAGCATGGAACGCGACCAGATCCGCCGTGGTTCGCTGAGCGAAGCGTGAAATCCCATGCCGCAATAATCCCTTCTCCCTCCGGGAGAGCAGTTGGCGCCAGCGAGGAGCGACCCAAGTCGCTCCGAGTTAGGCCAACTGCGCCCGAAGGGGCGGATGAGGGACTTGGAGATCGCGCGATCTTCGAGACCCTCACCCCTGCCGGCTTCGCCCCCCTCGCTTCGCTCTCCCCGGAGGGAGAGGGGATTCATGCTACGAATCCGTTTCCAATCCCCGGCTCCTGCCAGCTGCGCGGCGACTACCGGCTGTGCGCCGCCGACTACAGCGTGCAGCAGGATTACCGCCGGTATACCGAGGCCGATCAGGCGCTGTGGCGCCGGCTGTACGCCCGGCAGGCGCAGCTGATCGAGCGCTACGCGGCGCCGGAGTTCGTCGCCGGCGTCGCCGCGCTGGACATGGCCGATGCGATCCCGCATTTCGATCGTGCCAACCTGATGCTGGCGCGCGCCACCGGCTGGCAGCTGGTCGCGGTGCCGGGGCTGATTCCGAACGAGGTGTTCTTCGAGCATCTCGCGCGCCGGCGCTTCCCGGTCAGCGTCTGGCTGCGCCGTGAAGACGAGTTCGACTACCTGGTCGAGCCGGACATCTTTCACGACTTCTTCGGCCACGTGCCGCTGCTGTCCAACCCGGTGTTCGCCGACTATCTGCAGCACTACGGCGAGCAGGGACGCATCGCGATCGGCCTGGACGCGGTCGAGCCGATGTCGCGGCTCTACTGGTACATGGTCGAGTTCGGCCTGATCAACACGCCCAAGGGTCTGCGCGCGTTCGGCGCCGGCATTCTGTCGAGCGGCGGCGAGACGGTGTACTGCATCGCATCGCCGCAGCCGCATCGCATCGGCTTCGATGTCGAGCGGGTGATGCGCACCGCGTATCGGATCGACGCCTACCAGCAGACCTATTTCGTGCTCGACAGCTTCGAGCAGCTGTTCGCGCAGACCCGCGGCGATCTGCGCGAACTGCTGCAGCGGGTGCGCGAGCAGCCGGCGATTCCGGCAACGCAGACGCGCGACGGTGATCGCATCATTGCGCCGTGAACTCAAAATCCCCATCCAAACTCCGTTCCTCCCGAGTTGCCCGCGCTTCTGCGGGCGTATCGAGGGACTTGAGCGCGATGCGTCCCTCGATACGCCCACAGACGTGCTTGGCGTGCGGGAGGAACGGAGTTTCGTTGAAAATTTCTGGTATGCCGTGCCCGGAGCCCGCACATGAATAAATGGATTTATCGCCCGCCGACCGAAGGCCGCACCTCGCGCCAGGCGCATGCCGATCTGCCGGACGGGCTCTATGAGCGCGAACTCGGCAAGGACGGCTTCTTCGGCCCGGCCACGCACATGATGCATGCGCACCCGCCGACGGGGTGGACCTCCTGGGAAGGCCCGCTGCGGCCGCGCGCTTTCGACCTGACACGCATCGAAGCCCGCGCCGCATCGCCCTGGGACGCGAGCGACATACTGAGCAACGCGCACGTGAAATTCCGTTACTGGCGCTGCCCGGCGACGATGGACCACCTGGTGCGCAACGGCGACGGCGACGAGCTGTTGTTCGTGCACGAAGGCGCCGGCGAGCTGTTCTGCGATTACGGTCACCTGAGCATCGAGGCCGGCGACTACCTGGTGTTGCCGCGCGGCACGATGTGGCGGCTGGAATGCGCGGCGCCGATCACGCTGCTGCTGATCGAGGCGACGCAGAGCAGCTACCGGCTGCCGGACAAGGGCCTGGTCGGCGAGAACGCGATCTTCGATCCGGCGATGTTCGATCTGCCGAAGATCGACGAGGCGCATCGGTTGCAGAGCGCGCAGCCGCGCGAATGGCAGGTCCGCATCAAGCGCCGCAACGCGATCTCGACGGTGCGCTATCCCTTCAACCCGCTCGACGCGGAAGGCTGGCACGGCACGCTGCACCCGGTGCGGATCAATGTGCGCCATCTGCGGCCGCTGATGTCGCATCGCTACCATCTGCCGCCGTCGGCGCATACCACCTTCGTCGCCGAGCGCTTCGTCGTCTGCACCTTCGTGCCGCGGCCGTTCGAGACCGATCCGGGCGCAATCAAGATCCCGTTCTTTCACAGTAACGATGACTACGACGAAGTGATTTTCTACCACGCCGGCGACTTCTTCTCGCGTGACGGCATCCATCCGGGCATGGTCACGCTGCATCCCTGCGGCTTCACCCACGGCCCGCATCCGAAGGCGCTCACGCGGATGTTGAAGCAGGCGAAGCCGGCCACCGAGGAATACGCGGTGATGATCGACACACGCGACGCGCTCGATGTCGGCACCGAGGCGAGCCAGGTCGAGCGCGAGGACTATCACCAGTCCTGGCGCGGCGCGCCGGCCACCGGGAGCGGCGCATGAAGCTGGCGAGCCTGCGCGACGGTAGCCGTGACGGCCGTCTGGTCGTGGTTTCGCGCGATCTGAAGCTGTGCATGCCGGCGGCGGTGGCGACGCTGCAGCTGGCGCTGGACCGCTGGGACGAGGTCGAGCTGCTGCTGCTGCAGCAATCGGACCGGGTCAACTCGAGTTCCGCGGCCGGCTTTGCGCCTTTCGATCCGGCGGCATGTCTGTCGCCGCTGCCGCGCGCCTACCAGTGGCTCGACGGTTCGGCCTACGTCAATCATGTCGAGCTGGTACGCAAGGCGCGCGGCGCCGAGATGCCGGCGAGTTTCTGGACCGATCCGCTGATGTACCAGGGCGGCAGCGATGCCTTCCTGGCGCCGCGGCAGCACATCCCGCTCGGCGATGCCGCCTGGGGCGCGGACTTCGAGGCCGAGATCGCGGTGGTCACCGGCGATGTCGCGCTCGGCGCCTCGGTGGTGGCGGCGCGTGGCTGCGTGCGCCTGCTGATGCTGGTCAACGACGTGTCGCTGCGCAACCTGATTCCGAACGAGCTGGCAAAAGGCTTCGGCTTCCTGCAGTCCAAGCCCTCGTCGGCGTTCTCGCCGGTGGCGGTGACGCCGGACGAGCTCGGCCCGGCCTGGGACGGCGGCCGTCTGCATGGCCCGCTGCTGACGCAGCTCAACGGCCAGGCTTTCGGCAGGCCCGATGCCGGCGTCGACATGACGTTCGACTTTCCGACGCTGATCGCGCACGCCGCCCGCACGCGGCCGCTGGCGGCCGGCACGATCGTCGGCAGCGGCACGGTCTCCAACCGCGACGCCGACGGCGGTCCGGGGCGGCCGATCGCCGAGGGCGGCCTCGGCTACTCCTGTCTGGCCGAGCTGCGCACGGTCGAGACGCTGCGCGGCGGCAAAGCGCAGACGCCGTTCCTGAAAGCGGGCGACCGGGTGCGCATCGAAATGCTCGACGCGCAAGGAAGCAGTATCTTCGGCGCGATCGACCAGACGGTCGCCGAACCAGGACACAGGGAATGAACGACGCAGCAAGCTCACAGGCAGGCACCGCGCTCTACGACTATTTCCGCAGCTCGGCCGCGTTTCGCGTGCGCATCGCGCTGAACATCAAGGGCCTGCCCTACGAGCAACGTCCGCTGCATCTGCTGCGCAACGGCGGTGAGCATCTGAGCGATGCCTACCGCGCGCTGAACCCGCAGGCGCTGATTCCGGCGCTGGTCGACGAGGGCGAAGTCCACACGCAGTCGCTGGCGATCATCGAATACCTGGAAGACAAGCACCCGCAGCCGCCGATCATGCCCTGGCATCCCAGCGATCGCGCCTACGTGCGCTCGCTGGCGCTGCAGATCGCCTGCGACATTCATCCGCTGAACAATCTGCGCGTGCTCGCCTACCTGAAGGACGAGCTGCATATCGACGACACCCATCGCAGGGCCTGGATGCATCACTGGCTGCAGACCGGGTTCGCCGCGCTGGAGCAGCGGCTGGCCAATGGCCCGCATACCGACCGCTACTGCTTCGGCGACACGATCACGCTGGCCGACATCTGCCTGGTGCCGCAGGTGTTCAACGCACGCCGTTTCCACGTGCCGCTGGACGCTTACCCGACCGTGGTCCGCATTGCCGACGCCGCAGCCGAACTCGACGCTTTTCGCAGAGCCGCGCCGCAGAACCAGCCCGACTCGGAGTAGCGTGGGCCGCGGCCCACGCCACATCGATCGGACCGCCTGTCGTAGGTCGGCAATCCCTTGCCGACGTGAGGCCTCGGTTGCGCATCGAAGGTACTTGCCGCAAATGCGTAGGGCGGGTCGCGACCCGCCGCTTTGTGCCCGGCCGTCAGAACGGCGGGTCACGACCCGCCCTACGGTCTCGAGTATCGTCGCCATTACCTGTCCGCCTTAGAATGTCGGCAATCATATTGAGGTCCGCCGCCATGCGATATTCCGATACCCACAAGTCCGAAACCCGGGCGCGTATCGTCAAGAATGCGGCGGCGGCGTTCCGCAAGTACGGTGTCGACGGCATCGGCGTCGCGGCCCTGATGAAGAAGTCCGGGCTCACGCACGGCGGCTTCTATGCGCACTTCGAATCCAAGGACGCGCTCGTCGGCGAGGCCATCGACGCGGCCTTCGAGCAGTCGCTGGCGTCGCTGGCCGACTCGGTGGAGACGGCAGAGCCCAAGCAGCGTCGCGATGTACTGATGTCGCGCTACCTGAGCGATGCGCATCGCGACCAGCCCGCCAACGGCTGCGTGTTCGCGGCGATGGGCTCCGAGGCCGGGCGGCTGAAGCCGGCGTTGCGTGCGCGCTTCGATGCCCATTTCGAGACGATGATCAGCTTGCTGACCCAGGGCAGCGACAACGCCGAAGCGCGCCGCGCGGCGATCGCGCGCTACACCGCCGCGATCGGCGCGATCATCGTCGCGCGCGCGGTGCGATCCAAGGCGCTGTCCGACGAAGTGCTCAACGCGGCGCGCGCGCTGCAGCGCGGCTGACGCGCAGCGGCAAGTCGTAGCACAATCCCGGCCTGTCGCCGCGGAGAACGTCGATGTCGCACTACCGATCGCCGAGAACCTCATGGTCGAATCGCGCTGCTGCGCTTGCGTTCGGCCTGATGTGCGTGTGCACGCAGAGCCGCGCCGCGCCGCAGGGCTGGACCCTGCATCTGGTCTGGTCACCGGACTACTGCGAGGCCAAGCTGAGTTCGAAAGAGGCGCAATGCACCGAAGAGCGCTATTTCACCGTCGACGGCCTGCTGCCGCATTTCGACGGTGAAAAGCCGGCCTGCACCGATCAGCGCCTCTCGGACGAAGAAGCCGAGCGCTGGCTGACGACGATCCCCAATCGCGCGCAGATCAGGAAGACCTGGAAGCGGCAGGGCGCCTGTAGTGGCCTGGATTCTGCGGGCTACTACACACAGCTCGAACGCGGCAGCCGCCGCGTGCTGGTGCCGAGCGAGTTCACGGCCGTCAGCGCCGCCTTGCACACTTCGGCTGAGATGGTGAAAGCCGCCTTCATCCGCGACAATCCGGGCCTGAGCGTGGAGGCGATCGTGCTCGACTGCCACGGGCGTTCACTGGCCGGGCTCAGCGTCTGCTTCGACGCGGGTTTTCAGTACCAGGCCTGCAGCGTCGCGGCCAGCTGCAGCGCCGACGAGCTGATCGTCAAGCCGCTGCGCAGCAGCCGCGTCGGTCGCGAGCCTGTCTACCGATGACAAAAGCGGCGCTCACAGGCGCCGCTTCCATCTGGCAATGCCGATCGAGCGCTTAGCTGGGGTCTACCAGTCGGGCGCTCCTGGTCGCGCCTACTGGATGTAGGTCGGCCCATGCAGCTGCGTACCCAGCGACTCGCCGTCGATACTGGCCAGCTGCGGATCGATCACGACGGTGTAGCGGCCCGGCTGCAGATGTGGCGCGTAAAGCACGCGCGGATCCTGGCCCTGTTCCCAGTTGGCCGTCACCGGCTGCCCATCGGCAGCAATCAGCTTGATGTTCTGCGCGGCGGCCGGATCGCTGACCTGGCGCGAGAAGCGGATTACCAGCGCCGGCTGATCCGCGGCCTGCCCGACGTACTGCACGCCGAAGCGATCGTCACTGGCGGTCTGGTTCCACCAGGGGCGCAGCGCATCCGAGGCCGAGGCTGCCGGTGTACGCACGGCCGGGCGATTCGGCCGCTGGTCCTTCACCGCAAGCTGAGCGTGATCCGCGGCTTCCGAGGACGAAGCGGCTGCTGCACTGCTGTCTGCCGCGACCGGATCGGCGGCCGGTGTCCGCCGCGCCGCGCCGGATGGGCTCGCGCTGGCGGTTTCGACCGGAGCCGGCTTCGTCCTGGGCGCCGGAGCTTTGGCCGGAGCTTCGGTCGCAGTTTCCACCGCTGCGGCAGCCGGTGCAGCGGTCGTCGTCGCAGGTTCGGGCGGCACTGGCGCATCCGGCGCTGCTGCGGGAGCGGGGGCTGCCGCGCTGGCTGTCATGCCGGCCGTGGGCGCGTCGGCGCCTTCGGCGGCGACCGGCGCATTGCCGTCGCCGGCCATGGCCGTCTGCTGCCGCCCGTCGGGGCTGGCGACGGCGACGGTCTTGTCGCCGGGTCGCGTCATCGCATAGAAGCCGCCGGCAAGCATCAGCGCGATCGCCGCGATGATCGCGGGCTTGACGAAGCGCGGGCCGGAATCCATTTCCAGGTTTGATCTCATCGTCGTTCTCCTTCCTTGGTGATATGTAGCCCTACTATCGGCGGCAGCGATGAATTGCGTATGAACTCCGGTTCAGGGCTTCAGTGCGGGTTCATGCATGGCCGGTGAATGCCGGTTGCTGAGCGCAAGCCCTGGCCTCAACATCGGCGCCGCCGGCACGGGTCATCACGAGAACTTGGAAAATGGACGGCAGCGCATTCTGGGTGGCGGCCCTGCTCGCGGTTGGGCTGGGCAGTATCTTTCTGTGGGCCGACTGGAGCAGCCGGCCGAGCCGCGCGCTCGCGCTGTGCCTGATCGTGATCGGCCTGCGCCTGTCGCTGGTGCCGACGGAGCACCGGCTCGGCAGCCATGGTTTCTGGATCTACCAGATCGGCAGCCGCACGCTGGAGACGGTGTCGATACTCGCCGGTATCGAATGGGCGCGGCGCGTCGCCGCCGATGCCGGTGCCAAGCTCAAACGCACCGTCGGCGTGCTGTTCCGCGTATCCCAGGGCATCACGCTGCTGTACGGCTTGCTGGTGATCGGCTATGTCGTGCTGGCGCCGGAGACCGCGAGTACCGACGCCACCGGCCTGATCCGCATGCATGGCTGGGGCTGGGCGCTGATTCCGGTGCTGGCGATCGCGATCCTGCTATCGACCATCGCGCTGATCATCGTGCGCTTCACGCGCCGCGACCCGGCCGAGTCGCTGCGGCTGCGCGCGCTGATGGTCGCCACGCCGTTCCTGCTGACGGGCCTGGTGGTCAGCCGCGAATGGGTGCCGCTGCTGATCTCCTTCGGCCTGCTGATCTTTCTGTCCGGCTCGGTGCACTACCTGATCATCCAGGGCCAGCGCGGTGCCTCGATGCGGCAGTTCATCTCGCCGGAGATCGCGCGGCTGCTATCGATGCAGGGCATGGAGCAGGCGATGCGCCGCGAGCGCCGCGAGATCAGCATCGTGATCTGCGATCTGCGCGGCTTCACCGCGTACGCGCGCGAGCACGATTCCGACGGCGTCGTCGGCCTGCTGGAGCGCTATTACCGCGTCGTCGGCCAGGTCAGCCTGCAGCACCGCGGTACCGTCAAGGATCACGCCGGCGACGGCGTGCTGATCCTGGTCGGCGCACCGCTGCCGGATCGCCGCCACGCGGTGCATGCGGTGCGTCTTGCGCTGGAACTGCGCACGCATGTCGGCGCGTTTCTGCATGAGGCTGGAGTCGAGCTGGGCATCGGCATCGGCGTTGCCACCGGCGATACCACGATCGGTGCCTTGCGCGGTGCGGGACGTCTGGAATATGCGGCGGTCGGCACGGCGGTGAATCTCGCCGCGCGCCTGTGCCAGCGCGCCGCCGACGGCGAAGTGCTGGCCGACCAGAGAACCTGCGACGCGCTGGCCGACGATGTGCGCGTCGCGATCAGCCCGCAGGCGCCGGAGGTGATGAAGGGTTTTGCCGAAGCGGTGCCGGTTTATGCGTTGGTGAATGCGTAACGCTGTTGCGCGCCGATGTTGGGGTTCGCTGCGCTCACCCCAACCTACGAATGCCCTGGTAGGTTGGGGTGTGCGCAGCGAACCCCAACAACCCGCGCCCCCCAAAAAGCCCCCCGAAAATACGGGGGCTCAGTCACGCAGCAGGCCTTATCGGCTGCCCAAC
>NZ_JAQGNT010000002.1 GCF_028291725.1 Hydrocarboniphaga sp.
GTCCATTGATGAAACTCCTCTGCGTTTGCTTGGCGGCTCACGCTCCGGAGTTTCATTGATGGACCGCCCGATACGTCGAACGTCTACTGCCTCCCCGGCAGAGCCGGGGGGTCTCCCATCGGACTAGAAGGACACAACGCACCGGGCAACGTACCTCGCCGTTCGCTCGTCATCTGCAACACGGTGGATCGCGTCACCTCCGTCTTCGACGCATTGTTTCGAAAGCAGGAAGAGGGAGAGCTTCAAGGCGTTGACGTGGTTTTGCTCCATTCCCGGTTTCGGCCAGCGGATCGAAATTCTCAGACAGCCCGACTGAAGCCGAAGTATCTTGAGAAGTATCCCAACGGGCAGATCGTCGTTTCCACGCAAGTCATCGAAGCCGGCGTGGACCTCTCCAGCGGCATTCTCTGGAGTGAAGTCGCTCCGCTCTCGTCCCTAGTGCAACGCCTGGGACGGCTCAACCGCACCGGGGAATTTGGATCGATTGGAACCGCATGCTTCGGGTGGGAACCTGTACCAATCTTTGTCGGCATCGCATTAGAGGCCCCGCCCCCGGCCGAGAAAGCTGAAGAACGCAAGAAGCGTGAAACAAAGAACGAACGTGCGTATCTTCCATACGACCGGCGCGTCTGCGACGAAGCATGGAACACGCTGCCCGAACTCAACTGTGACGCTTCCCCCGCCGCGCTTGAATCGATCCGCGATGCGATAGAGGCGTCCATCGAACGGTGCCCCTACTCCCTCCAGCGCCACGAGTTGCTGGACTTCTTCGACACCGACAGCAATCTTTCCCTGGGCTACACGGACGTATCCCCCTTTGTTCGAGGCCTGGACGAAGACACCGACGTTTATGTCCTGTGGCGGGAATGGACGGGCGATCCCAACGACCACTTCAGGGGGGATATTGGACGCGACGAATTGTGCGCGGTGCCAATCGGCCGCCTGACGGGAAAGGACAGCTTTAGCAACTGGCGGCAAGACGGCTGGCTATGGGTCCGGCAGGAACGCGAAGGAAAAGGCGGGTGGGTTTCAGCCGGGGGGCAGGGGATCTCTCCCGGAGCTACTCTTCTCCTGCGTACCAGCGCGGGAGGCTACGCTTTGAATCGCGGCTGGACCGGAAAGAGTGACGACAAGCCGGCCGACCTATATCAACCGACCGAGCATCCATCGGATGAAGATCAACTCTCCTGGCTGAACCACGGCTGGCGCTCGATTGCCCTCCATGTGCAGGATGTGCGCAACATGCTGCGCGACATCTTCGCGGCTCTGCCCGACGACGGCTTCATCACCTCTGTAGAAATGGAGGCCTGCCTTAAGGCCGCACTCTGGCACGACATCGGGAAGAACCATGAGGATTGGAAAAATGCTGCGATCAAGGCGCTAAAAGAGGCCGGAATCGAGCCTTCCACGAACGACATGCCGCTTGCCAAATTCTCGCTTTTTGATAGTCCCAGGCTCAAGGATGAAGAAGGCAATCAACTGACCGGGGACAAGCTGCGACGCGAAGTTTATCGCCTCAGAAACTTGTTCAGTCCCGGCATGGCCCACGAAGTGGCGTCCGCCCTCGCGCTGCGGCAGCGGCACATTCAAACCGCCGGCCATCTGCGCTCACTGGCTCCGGAGACGAAAGAGGACTACTTAGCTCAACTCCTTGCCGAATACCTCGTGATGAGCCACCACGGACAGGTCCGGAAGGTGCTGCGGGACGAAATCCCCAGGAATCCGAAGGAGGAGAAAGCCGCGGACACCGTGCGCGGTGTGACGGAAGGCGACCCGCTTCCGGCTATCACAGTCGAGGGCGAGGAAATCGGATGCGAAGCGCTAGCCGTGGATTGCCGCCGGATGGGGCGCGGGGCGGACGGCTGCGAAAGTTACACGCGCGGGGTTCTTCACTTGCTCGATCATTTCGGCCCTTTCCGTCTTGCCTACCTTGAGGCCTTGCTTCGCGCAGCCGACGCTCAGGCGTCAAAGGACGTAGCGCTGTGAATTATCGTGCCTTGGTTGAATCCATAGTTGCCTTGCATCAAGAGTCAAGCGGCCAGGCCGCGCTTGCCGTGAATCGGTGGCTCATCCTGCGCAATTGGATGATTGGCGCGCATCTGGTCGAATTTGAACAAAAAGGCGAAGACCGGGCCAAGTACGGAGCGAAGCTACTGGCGCAACTCGCTCACGACCTGAAGCATCGGTCTGTTTCCGGGAGCAGCGCCGAGATGCTGGGACGCATGCGGCTTTTCTATCGCGCCTTTCCCCAACTGCGCGCACAGATTCCGTCATCGGTGATGACGGAATCCGGCATCGTGCTTGTCCCGCCGGTCGGGCCGGACATTCTGTCACCGGCGATGACGAATTCTGCACCCGGACAGCCCCGTCCCTTGGTTGCCGAAAACATCCTGCGGCTCTCCTGGACTCACTGGATCGAGCTACTGCATCTCGACGACCCGTGGAAGCGCGCCTTTTACGAGAATGAATGCCTCAAGGGCAACTGGTCGGTGCGCCAACTTCAGCGCCAGATCGGCTCGCTCCTCTACGAGCGCACGGCCCTCTCCACGGACAAAACCGCCGTCATAGACCGGGCGCGGCAGCAGTCCACCGAAACACCCTCGCGAATGGCCGACCTGATTCGCGACCCTTACGTGCTGGAGTTCGTGGGCTTGGCGGAACGTCCCAGCTATACCGAAAACGAGCTCGAATCAGCGTTGCTCGATCATCTCCAGAAATTCCTGCTCGAACTCGGCGCCGGCTTCTGCTTCGAGGCGCGGCAAAAACGCATTACGGTCGGCAACGAGCACGACTACATCGATCTCGTTTTCTATCACCGTCGTTTACGTTGCCACCTCTTGATCGATCTCAAGGTACGCGTGTTCAAACACGGCGACGCTGGCCAGATGAACTTCTACCTCAACTACTGGAAGACGAACGAAGTCGGCGAAGGCGACAACCCGCCCGTCGGCCTGCTGCTGTGCAGCGCCAAGGATGCGACCAAGGTTGAATACGCAACGGCGGGCATGGATCAGCAACTCTTCGTTTCAAGATACTTGGTAGCTCTGCCCTCCACCGAACAACTGCGCAGCTTTGTCGAGGCCGATCGCGCCGCGCTTGAGTCTGTCAGGACAGCGCGACACGACGCGAAAGGCGAGGATAGTCCATGAACACAATTGCCATTCCGGGCTGCCGGCACGACATCCTTGGGCACAACCTGAAGGCAATCGGTCTTCTGCGCGTGCTCGCCAGTTGCGCTGAGCCGGAACATTGTGATCCTGAAGCGGAAGGCTGGTGGGATTTTGGCAATGCCTGCTTCCATCTGCGCTCAGCGAAGTATCCAGATGAGGCTGCGCTAACCCGGTTTTTCGCAGATCACTATCGGCCGACTCCGATTTTCTCACCATGGAATACCGGTGGAGGACTGGACGAGAAACAAGAGGTTGTAGTCACGTTCTCCAAGCTCAAGACCGATAAGAAGGGTGGTCCCAAGCTCGGAAAGCCAACCAAAAAGGAAACGGACACACTTGTTTACTTCGTCTTTCGGAACAGACGTACCTTGCGGGCAGCAGGACTGAAAGCTCGGGAGAAGATAAAGGCGCTACGAAAAAAAGTGCCATCCAAGGGCGAATTTTCGTTTGTCCTAAAAAAAGGAGAACTCGAACCGACATTCGCCAAATCCATGGACGAAGTAACGACTCGAACCCAAGTCAAGACTTCCGGCGAAAAGGCCACAATCGCGGTCGTTCAGAGCACGATGGCATCGCATGGTGACATCATCAAAGCGATTGTCGCTGGGCGCCACTTCTTTGCGGACTTCCAGGTGGCGGAGACTTCAGCGCGCACAAGGGAGCTTCTTGAATCGTTTCGAGACGAACTACCGGAACTGGGTGCTCTTGCAATGGACGCCGTTCTGACATCTCGAACGACTCGTGCCAGTGACAATCCGCTTTTTCTGAGGCGTGGTGAAGCGGGAAATAGCGAGATTTTCCGTGGCTTCTGGAGCTACTTCTTGTCGTTCAAAGATAAGCCTGCGGACTTGGTCAGGGCCTCGCTTTTCCCGCAGCAGTCCAGCCTTTGGGATAAGGAGAAATCCCCTGGCACGCCTTTCTTTCCCGATGCCATAAAAACGTACAACAACGGCCTGGGGTGGGTAGTGGATAGCTTTCCATTCAACGCGCTCGACTATCTTCTGGCCGTCGAAGGAGCGCTCGCCTTGCGGGGAGCAGCGTCGCGTGCACTGGCAGCCAACAGCCGGCGATTCGCAGCGTTTCCTTTCGTCTTCGACTCGGGCGAGGATCTCGTAGACGACAGCAACGAGGTGAAGGGTACGGCTTCCTCCATCTGGCTGCCGCTGTGGGATCGCCCGGCCACTTTTGCGGAACTGTCATCATTCATTTGCGACGCTCAGGCACGACTGCCCGGAAAGGAAGCTCGATTCTCCGCCGAATTCGCGCGCGCCTTGCGTGCCCAGGGCGTAGACGCCGGCTTTTCAGGCTGGCAGGAGTTCCGCTTCAAGATGAAGGCGAGCCGCGTACCGTGGGTGTGTACCGGGCGCTACCTGGGCGCTACTTCCGACCGGCACTCAATACCCCTCAACGATGCGCTGGCGCCGCTGGATGAAAGCGGATTTCTCGATCAATTTGAACCGCAATACAAAGGGAGCAAGATCGATTCGCGCAGCCCTCATCCGATTCGAGCATCGATCGGCGCGGCCATCGAAGATGCCGTTGTTCAGCCGACACCGGACAATGCGATGGAAATACTTCTCAGGCTCTACCCGGCCTGCGGGAAACTGGCGCAATCTAAATCGTTTCGTGAAACGCTCCGCCAGCGCGCCACCTTCTTCGCCCCACTGCCAATGAAGCAGTGGGAAGACTTATTGGATGGATTCGATACATCGGAATTCAGGATCGCCCGAGCGTTGGCTTCCATTGCAGGATTTTCCAAGCAGTCAAATGGCAAATTCTCAAAAGCGCAGCCCTTCCTGGGCTCGCTGTTGCCATTGAACCTTGAATACGGGCACTGCCGGCTTGAAGAGAATTCCAAGCAGGCTGTCTGGAGCGGCGCCGACCTTTGCCACGACCTCGCCCGCGTGCTGTCGCGGCGCTATCTCGATTCGCTCGATGATGTGCGCCCAGCACTCCTGGCGCCTCGTTCGGCTCCATTGCACGACATCCTCGCGTTTTTGAACGGCGGACTCGATGACTATCGCATCGCACGCTGGACCGAGGCGCTGAGTCTTGTCGGCTGGCATTTCGAACATGGGGAAGGAAATCCCCATTCTTCTCCCCACAATGAGGACAAATCACCAGAAGACGAGCGGCAGAACTTCCCGGCCATTCCTCTCCCGTACGCTGCACTTCGTGCGCTGCTCGAAATAGAGTGCGAACGACAAGGAGCGGATGCTTCGTTGTGGAAGAAGCGCCGTTCCAACCGCCCGATTGCCCTGCTGTGCCAGCGCGCGCCGTCGTCGCTAGCGCTTACCGTTGAAGACGCTCTCCGCTGGCTAGCGATCTGGGGTGTCCCGAACTGTTGGGGCGAACCCGCCCGCCTTGAAAAGCGTCGCCTAGGTGGGCGAGACCTCATCCGCGCCGATCAACGCGAACTCAAATTCGGCGAAGCCCAATCGCGCCTCGTCACCCGCCTTGCCGCCGCCGTTCTCATCCCACTCGATTGGCGTGATCGCGGGAAGCTCTACCGTGCTGTCACCCTTCCACAATCCGTCAAACACTGAAATCAAAAGAAGGAACTCCCATGAGCAACAACACCTCAACTGGCATTTCGCTGCTTGAATTCGACGACTTCACGGTTCCCGCCGGCTGCCGGCGAATTTTCATCACCGCCGAACTGGAACCTTCAAATGGCGATCCACGTATCCAGCCCACGGGCTTCCCCGACATTGGCCCAGTGATGTATCCCGATCCGTCGGGGCAACACGGACTCATCTGCCTGGTCGAATCAGAAGCCTCTATGGCCAATCGACTAGAGGATGTGTGCCTTTCCGATAAATACACGGGCGCACTCAAACCCGCGCTGGGGGGATTGCCGTATATCAAGCTGACGGAGAATGGTGAAGCCAACGGAGTCTTCAAGACGAGTTCCTCAATTGACGGGCACCGCTTTGCGTCGGAATACATCATGGGCGCGAAAGGCCGCGTCGATGGAATAGGAAGCAGCGCGGAAATGAAGTCGTTTCAGGCGCCAGCCAACCAGAACAGGGAAATGGTCGAGTTGGTGAAGGCCCGATTGGGAATGCCAGCGGGCGACACCTGTCCGGCTGCCAACGTCCCAGAGATTTTCCGCCTGGCGATGGAATACGACCCGCTGTCGCTGATTCATGGCTTCCAGATTTCCGTCAAGAATAAGCTGACCTTTGTTGGTTTGCGATCACCGCGCGCCTTGACCGCGAGCATTGTCGGTTTGAATTGCGAACGAGTGAGTGTTCCCGGCATTCGCTTCGATCCGATTGGAACCGGTGACGCTGGCCAAGCCATCTTCCAAAAGCAGCGCATCACGGCCAAGACAATCGAGGCTCGCTTTTCCATTGATGTTGGTCTGCTTGCCTCGCTGCGCCTTGACACTCCACAGAATGGGATTCCAGGTCAACGCCAAAACGCGAGGTTTCAACTCTTGCTGGCCATTGCGCTGTGGAAGGTAGCCGTGTTCCTCGATCTCTTGCGGATTGAACTGAGCTTGCGGTCTGAATGCAAGCTGCGGTTGAAAGATAAGGCACAACCGCAGTTCAAGGCAGAAGGTGGATCTCCTACCGCAAGCGGCGACTTTCCGTATTCCTCTATCGCAAACGGCTCTCTCACGAGAGAAGGCGGATTGATTGCAGGTGCGCAACTGCCTGCCGGCCGGCATCCGCTCGTTCTGGCGTTTGCCTGAATCGTCATGCTCACCCTTCGACTCACCTTCCCCTGGGGCCGCTACTACGCCCATCCTTGGGGACTCAACCCGACGCGGTTGCGCGAAGCCGAATGGCCGCCAAGCTCGTGGCGTTTGCTGCGAGCGCTGACCTCCGGCTGGTTCCGTGCGAATAGCGGTCATGCGCCAACGTCAGAGCTGCTCTCGCTTCTCGAAAAGCTGGGGAGAGAATTGCCGGATATCGCCGTCGGCCCAGTCGCGTTTTCCCAGACGGTTCACTGGCAACCGAATTTCGGGGCGGCGGACAAGGATGCCAGAGCTGCCGCAACCTATAAGCGCACCCGCCACGAAAACCATTTTGCCGCGACCGCAAGCCCGGTGGTTTTCTGTTGGAAGAATCTCGCGCTTGATGAGCGGCAGCGTTCTCTGCTTGGAGACATCCTCCCGCACGTCAGCTACTTCGGCCGTGCAGAATCACTGTGCAATCTGGAACTGACGGATGGCGACAACTTTCCCGGTGTCGGCTGGTGCCGGCCTTGTCTGAGCAATGGAGAGCCCATCCGCCGCATCGCTGAAAACTGCCGCGATGTGTTCTGCCCCGATCCACGGAACTTCCAGGCGGCTGATCTGTGGTCCCGCCGCTCCCGTCGCGACGGACTCGATCCTAGCGCCGCGCCGCCCCATCTTGTCGAAGACCTGCTGGCGCACCAGCCCCTGCCCGATGGCGGGCGATGGGTATCGTACGAAATGTCAGCAGGATGGCCAGGCCGATGGGTCGTGCGCATCGCCAAGTCCGCGCGCCCCAAGGCATCACGATCTCCGGCGCCCCGTATCGCTCACTACCTCCGGTTTTCTCTTCAGTGCCGCATCCCCGTGCCACTCAAGTTCACCGTGCCTCTGGCGGATATGTTCAGAGAGCGCGCACTCGCTCATCATCGGAGCGCCAATAGCGACAGCAACTCTTTCGCGCTATCAGGACACAACCGGCCGGAAGATGTTGAAGGTGAACACCAGCATGCTTTCTATCTTCCGCTTGGGACGGACCGGGTTCGTTCGGATTCGCTGAACGAACTTCATGTCTGGTGTCCCTACGGCTTCACCCAGGCTGAAGTCGAAGCCTTGATGCGCGTTCACCGTCTCGATTGGGGAAGCGGAAAGCATCCCCTCAAACCGGTTCTCATGGCGATTGGCAATACGGTTGCTGAGGGTTGCCCGATTTCCATCGGGCAGAACTCGAGCCGCATCTGGCGCAACAGTACACCGTTCGTTCCTCCGCGCTACTTCTACACGGGAAATCTGCACGGCGCGAAACTCAAGGCCAAAGACTCGCCGGAACAGCAGCTGGTTCTATGCCTACGGCAGGCAGGAATCAACTCGACCGGCGAAATTCGCCGTCTGACACCCAGCGGACAGGCTCAAAAATCCACTCCGCCCATGTCGGACTGGGCTATTGTTCGGGCACCGGAAGGCGAAGAAGAAATCTCGACTGGGGGCGTTCTTACCGCGGTCCACGTTCCATCAGCGTCAGCCAAGACAGAAAAGACTCGCCGAATTGGCTTGTTCTTCGAGCTTACGTTTGACGCCCCCGTTGCTTTTCCAACGCCTGCTCTAGGCCACTCCTGTCACTACGGGCTCGGCCTGTTCGTCCCTTGGAACATATGAGACCGGTGGGCCGAAGCTGCACTTCAGGCAAACACATTCATCATAACCACTCCAATAAAATCCTTACCAGGTATTACAAGCAGACCAGCCATGCCCACAACCTTTGTCACCAGCAAAGGACAAGTCACGATCCCCAAGCGCGTTCGCAAGGCTTTGGGGATCACGGCGGGGAGCAAGGTCGAGTTCGATCTGGAAGCAGGCAGCGCGCGTATCCGACTGGTGAGAGCGGGCACGCAGTCTTCTATCGAGGCGGTGCCGGCGATCCTGAACTACTCGGGGCCGCGCATCCCGGTCAGTGAGATGCGGGGCGGTGTTGCAATGAAGAAGGCTGCTTCCCGTGCGCGCCGTTGATACCAAGGTGCTGTCACGCCACTACCGGCAGGATGCCTCGAAGCAATCACGCGTCGCTACGTCGGTGCTTGCTGCAGTCGACGTGTTTGAACCGAAGACCGTGATGCTGCAACTCGAATGGGTACTGCGCTCGGTTGCCGAGCAGCCTGCTAACCGGGACATCACGCGGATCGCGGCCGACCCAAATCAGACGCGATACGGCACCAGCACGTCCGGCGTTCCGCCCGTGCTGAAGTCGCGCGTGTTGCGCGTCACCAGTGTCAGACCGTGGTGCGTGGCGATGGCGGCTTGTAGTGCGTCGGGCAGTTTCCAGCGCTGGGTTCGCCTCAAGGCTGCCGCCAGATCGGCGACCTCGGCCGTCACCGGAAGCGCCGCAAACACATTGAGCAACTCCAGCGCCAGGGGTTCGGTTTCGCCGGTGAAGCCCACGAGCACTTCGGCGCGGGTAATCACCGATATTGCGCACTGGCTACCGTGTTCAGCGATGAAGGCTGTCGCTGCCTCGATGCCGTTGAAATGGTCGATCAGGACGACGGAATCCAGCAGATACTTCAAGCCGAGCGATCCCACTCGTCACGCATCCGCTGCTGCCACGCAAGTCCGTCGCCGTGCCGCCAGATGCCGGCGGTTCTCGCCAACGCATCCTGCAGCGCCGGCCTGCCTTGACTTTCCTCGCGCACGCGGTAACTGCGGATCGCCTGACGAACCAGCTCGGTCATCGGCAGATGACGCTTTCGAGCCTCGCGATCAAGCCAGTGCTTGTCGTCGGGGTCGAGATTGATCAGGGTCCTGGCCATAGGCAGGGATGATATCACTGCCGACGTTAAACGATATCGCGCCTGTGCCGGCCGGCAAAGCGCAGGTTGGCGTAGCAGCATGCTGTCAATTGGACATGGCGTTTTTCAGTCGATGCCTCGGAGCCGCGGTTCATGAAGATTGGACGCAACGATAGGATATGCATGACGGCGCAGCCGTTAACCGAGTCACTACTGAAGAAGTAACTCTGGTGGAAAACGTCCGCCGAAGCTGCGGCGCATCCCGATCTCCTGATCGCTCAGATTATGAACCTGGGCACCTGGGATGATGTGGCGACGCTCGAAGCTGCCGTTCCCTCCGAGCGTCTGCGGCAAGTGCTGACGCACGCCGAAGCAGGGCAGTTTTCGGAGAAGTCCTGGCACTTCTGGCATCTGCGTCTACATGTAGCGGAGCTGGGCTCAATACCGCCGTTGCCGCAGAGGAAGTTCGAATGAAGATCTTCGATCCACTTCTTTCCACGCTACGGCTTCGGCGCGCGTCGTGGATTCCCTCAGGCGCCAATCCCCAAAATCGCCAGCAGGATTTTATCCAACTGGCGCATCTCATCTTCGGTCAGGCTCGCCAGCGGGCCTTCTCCAAAGCGTTCCCGGTCCAGGGATCGTGTTTATTCCACGGCGACGTACGAGGTTTGGTTCAAGCGCCCGCGAGGCGGAACTTCGATACGCAGGGCTTTTTCCTCCGGCCGCAACTGTGTGGTGAGCGGCGCGGCGATCACCGTTTGCAAACGGCGATTGAACGCTTCGATCTGCAACACCACGGCGGGCCGGACTTTGCCGAACTCGGCGCCGCGATTGGGCTTCATTCGCGCCATCCAGATAAGGCATCCCGTTCCTGGCGGCGAAAGGCGTCGGCAATCAAATCACGAACGAATTCGGAGCGGTTTTTCTTGGCGGCCCTGGCGGCACGCGCGAGCTGCTTTTCGAGGTCATCTGGCAGCCGGATCGTCAATGCCCTCATGTCATCCACCTCGTCCGATGGGACTTACTCAGCGACAGCTGGGCAGTTTACGTCGAGACTTATGTGTGAGCGACGCCATTCTTCCACCACACCCACCGATAAACACCGACGCCTAAATCCATGAATTCAGCTCCGAAACCCGGACGCAACGATCCCTGCCCCTGTGGCAGCGGCAAGAAGTACAAGCAATGCTGCCTGGCGGCGTCCATCAGCGCCGCGCAGGACCCGGCCCAGCTGCTGTGGCAGCGTATCCGACGGGCGACCGCTGATTTTCCGGCGCGAATGGCGAGGTTCATCCTGGAGACTTATGGCGTGGTCGCGCTGGATGAGGCCTGGGGCGAATTCACGCTGTGGGACGGCTCCAGCTTCGATTCGAGAACACCCTACCTGCAGATGTTTCAGCCCTGGATGTATCACCGCTGGTCGCCCGACCCGGCAGAAACCGCGGTCGCGGACAGGGCGCTGCACGGCGTGACGCCGACGCGGGCTTTTCTGGATCGGAAAGGCCGCAGTCTCGATCCGCTACTGCGCCAGACTCTGGAAGCCTGCCTGGCTTCGCGGTTCAGCTTCTTTGATATCGAGCACTGTGAGCCGGGACACGGCTTCCGGGCTCACGATATTTTTACCGGAGAGCAGCACCATGTGCTGGAGCGCAGCGCGTCGCAGACGATGAGCAACGGCGATCTGCTTTACGGTCAGATCGCCAGCGTGGGTGGCATCAGCTTGCTCGAAGCCTGCAGTCCGCGCGCCATTCCGCCGATTCACAAGATCGAGGTCGTCGAACTCCGCAAGCAACTCCGGCCCGAGCGCGAGCTGATTACGCATGATCTGATCCTGGACCAGGAAGACAAGCTGCGGCGGCTGTATCTCGACTTCATGGAGCGGCTGCTTGACCCGCAGCTGCCCTTGCTCCGAAACACCGATGGCGAAGATGTGGTGGTGCAGCGCCTGGTGTTCGACATCGATTCGGCGCAGGTGGCTTTCGACGCACTCAAGCACCTGGACTTCGAGAGCACCGAAGCCGGGCTGCTCGAAGGCGCCGAGCGTGATGAACAAGGCCAGCTGCGCCGCGTCCGGTTTGACTGGAAGAAACCCGGCAATCTGGTGCACAAGGGCTGGACCAACACGATTCTCGGCGCCATCGAAATCGACAATCAGCGGCTGTACGCGCAAGTGAACTCGAAAGAGCGCGCCGCGGATTTTCGCCGCGTCGTGGAGCAGGCACTGGGCAGGCGGGCGCGCTATCGCATGGCAGAGGTCCAGTCGGCTGACAAGCTGTTGGCGCAAGACGGAGCGACGATGATGCGGCCCGGGCAGCCAGATCTCGCGGAATTGCCCGAAATCAAAGCCCAGCTCGCCGAGATGATGGCCAGGCATTACGAGCATTGGGTGCATGAGGGAGTCCCGGCGCTCGGCGGCTGGACTCCGCTGGCGGCAATGCAGCAGCCCGATGGACGCGAGCAGGTCGAAGCCCTGGTCCGGCAGGCCGAACGGGATAGCCGGAGAATGAAACCATCGGTAGACCCGGCCGTTTTCGAAACGCTGCGCGCACGGCTCGGGCTACCGCCGTGAATCCGACGACCGCGCGCATGCCACTGATTCTCGACGACCGCGAGTGTCGTGGCCCGCTGCCGGATGCGCTCGCGGCAAGCGGCGCGTTTGATGTGGAGATACGGCGCCTTGCGCTCGGTGATTGCCTTGTCGATGGCGCACTGCTGTTTGAGCGCAAGACGCTGCCGGATCTGGCGGCCTCGATCAAGGAGGGTCGATTGTTCAGCCAGGCGTTGCGGCTGGCGCGGGCGCGCTGGCCTGCGGCGCTGGTGCTGGAAGGAACGGCCGGCGATCTGGCCCGCAGTGAAATGCGCTGGGAGGCGATCCAGGGCGCCTTGATCAACGTCTCCTTGTTCATCGGCCTGCCGATATTGCGCAGCCGCAGCGCCCTGGAAACCGCGCGCACGATGCTTTACGCCGCCGAGCAGAACCGCGCGGTCGTCATGGGTGGGCTAACCCGGCGCGGGCGGCGGCCCAAGGGCAAGGCCGCTTTGCAGAGCTATATCTTGCAGGGTCTGCCCGGCGTCGGTCCGGAACGAGCGGCGCAATTGCTGGCCCGGTTCGGCAGCGTGGAAGCCGTAGTGAGCGCAGACGCAGAGGTGTTGACGAGCGTAGCCGGCATCGGATCTCAAACAGCGCGCCGCTTGCGCTGGGCGCTTGGCGATACGCCCGGGAATGCTTCCGGCACCGGAATCAAACCCAGCAGTCCCTACAAAAACAGATCCGCCCGCACATGAAATCGCCGCGCCAAGCTCTTTGCAATCTCCTTGCTGATCGCGCGCCTGCCGCTAAGGATGTCGGAAATGCGGCTCTGCGCGGCGCAGTCGGTGAGATCGCCTTGGGACAGGCCCTGTTGATCCATCAGGAAGCGCAGCACTTCGCGCGGCTCGGCTTCCGGAATCGGGAAGTGTTCGTCTTCATATGCTTTGACTCGATCCGAGAGGTAGTCGAGCACTTCTGCCAGCGGGTGTTTCTCATCGCTGCCGATTTCTGCAAGCAAGACATCGATGGTCGCCTGTGCCCGCGCGTAGTCTTTCTTGGTGCGCACGGAAGTGACGCCGACAAGTTCCTTGAATGGCGTCCAGGCTTTGAGAATGGCCTTGGGCTCGGGAACAACCTTGATTGCATTGCCCATTACTTGTCCCTCTTCCAGTCTCCGCGGTCGTATTCCGCATGAGTGAGAACGGCTCGGATGTAGACCTTGCGCCGGTTGTAGTGGATGGCGGCAATCAGCCGGTACTTGTTGCCACCGATGTTAAACACCGTCAAGCCCTGCACATAATCTGCGCTGGCAAAAGTGGCTCTCAGATCGTTGAAATCGGTGAACACCTCGCTCTCCATGGTGCGATACCAAGCCTGGAGGGGCGCTGCTGCCTCTGGATGACGGGTCCAGAATGCAATCAGCGCCGGTTTCGCGATAACGTGCATGACCGATATTTTATACCAAAACGGTATCGATCAGCCATCCCCTTGCATCGGCGCCGCCCACAGCCGCTCGCCAAACCGCAGCGTCTGCTCGCCGCCATACAGCACCACGCCACAGCGGAAGCGCGCACCCAGCGCCGCTTGCAGATCTTTCAGCCCGTTGAAGTGACGCTCGCCCAGGCTGCTGCTGGCTTTGACTTCGATGCCGACACAGTCGCCCGCAGCGTTCTCGATGACGATGTCCACTTCCACGCCGCCGGCACTGCGGTAGTGGTAGATCTTGTGTGGACTGGGCAGCGCGCTATTTTCCCGGCGCAGTTCGCCCAATACATAGGTTTCGAGCAAGGCACCGTAGTGCGGGGCGCTACCGAGGCTGGTGGCGTCGATGCCGGACAGAGCGCAGGCCAGGCCGCTGTCGAGCAGGTAAGCCTTAGGCGCCTTGATCAGCCGCTTGCCGAGGTTGGCGTGCCAGGCCGGCAGCGGCTGGTACAGAAAGCTGGCTTCGAGCAGCGCGACGTAGCGATGCAAGGTGGCCTGCGGCACGCCGGAAGCGCGGGCGAGCTCCGCCACGTTGGCGAGCGCGCCGCTGCGCACCGCGAGCAGGCTCAACAATCTCGGCAGCGCCGTCAGATCGCTGATGTTCGACAGCTCGCGGATATCACGCTGCGTGATGGTGGTGACGTAGGCGTCGAACCAGGCGCGGCGGCGATCGGCGCGCTTGCGCGTCAGCGCTTCGGGGAAACCGCCGGCGACGATTCTCGCTGCAAGGCCCTCGCCCTGGCCGCTGCCGGATGCAGGGAGGAAGCTGATCGACTGGTTGGCGAACAGGCTCTGGATAAAGCCCGGCGTCGCGCCGCCGATCTCGCCTTGCGCGAGTGGATGCAGGGTCAGCACTTCCATGCGCCCGGCAAGCGACTCCGCGGCGCCCGGCAGCATGAAGATATCGGCCGAACCCGTCAGCAGAAAGCGCCCGGGGCGACGGTCCTTATCGACGCTGCGCTTGATCGCCGCGAACAGCCCGGGCGCTTTCTGGACTTCGTCGATGACCAGCAGATCCTTCGCGCCAGCGATGAAGCTGGCGGGGTCGGCGGTGGCCGCTGCGAGCGCGGTGGGGTCGTCAAGCGTCAGGTATCGGCCCGATCGAGCAGCGGCAATCGCCTGGACCACGGTGCTTTTGCCGGTCTGGCGGGCGCCGTTGATCAGCACAACGGGCGTGTCGGCCAGCGCGTCGGCTAGGCGATGCTCCAACCATCTTGGATGATAATCACTCATGTCATGGATGATAATCTCTCACGGTCAGGATGACTATCCGCCTGCAAAGCCTAATAAAGCCTGACTAGGAGCCCTGACCGATGGATGGCCAACAGCACGAACTCGCTCTGCCCTTCCCGGAACTCACCGCCGACCAGCCGCTGTTGCCGGCGCGGATGATCAATGAGTACGTGTACTGCCCGCGCCTGGCGTACCTGGAATGGGTGCAGGGCGAATGGGCGGACTCGGGCGATACGGTCGACGGACGCTACAAGCATCGCCGCGTCGATGTAGCCGGCGGCGATCTGCCCGCCGCCGATGAAATCGAATCGGGCGAACGCATCCATGCACGCTCGGTCACGATCTCGTCGAACCGCCTCGGCCTGATCGCCAAGCTGGACCTGATCGAGGGCAGCGACGGCCAGGTACAGCCTGTCGACTACAAACGCGGCAAGCGGCCACACGTAGCACATGGGGCGTACGACCCCGAACGCGTGCAACTCTGCATCCAGGGCCTGATTCTCGAAGACCAGGGTTATCAGTGCGAATCCGGCGTTCTGTACTTCAGCGAATCGCGCGAGCGCGTGCCAGTGGTATTCGACGCGGAGTTGCGCGATCTCACGCTGTCGGCGATTCACGGCCTGCGCGGCATTGCGCTCGGCGGGCGTATCCCGCCGCCGCTGGAGGATTCGCCCAAATGCCCGCGCTGCTCGCTGGTGAGTATCTGCCTGCCGGACGAGATCAACTTTCTACAGAAGCAGGACACGCCACCGCGCCCGCTCGCGGTCGGCATTTCGGAATCACTGCCGATGTATGTGCAGGCCCACAAGGCCAAGATTGCAAAGTCCGGCGATAACCTGGAGGTCACCATCGACGACAAGCTGGTGGCGAAACCGCGGCTGGCCGAAATCTCGCAGGTGATCCTGCAGGGCAACGTCTACATGACGACGCCAACCTTGCACGAGCTGATGCGCCGCGAGGTGCCCGTGGTGTGGCAAACCTACGGCGGCTGGTTTCTCGGCTACACCGCCGGCATGGGCCACAAGAACGTGGAGTTGCGGATTGCCCAGCATCGCGGTGCCGAGGACGAGAGTGTGTGCCTGGCGCTGGCCAAGGGTTGGGTTAGGGCCAAGCTGGTCAACAGCCGCGTGATGCTGCGCCGGAACTGGCGCGGCGAATCATCAGTGGATGCGCCGCTCGCACAGATCGAGCATTCCATCAAAACCGTGGCAAGGGCGCGGAATCTGGCCGAACTGCTGGGGATCGAAGGCAACGGCGCGGCGGTGTACTTCGGCGCATTCGCCGATCTGCTGAAACGCGATAAAGAGAGCGCGAACTTCTCTTTCGACTTCACGCACCGCAACCGCCGGCCGCCGGCCGATCCGGTCAATGCCCTGCTGTCGTTCTCCTACGCGATGCTGACGAGGACGTTTGCGATTGCTGCCACATCGGTCGGCTTCGATGGCTACCGCGGCTTTTACCATCAGCCCCGCTATGGCCGGCCCGCGCTGGCGCTGGATCTGATGGAGCCCTTCCGTCCGCTGATCGCGGATTCCGCCGTCCTCCAGGCCATCAACAACGGCGAGGTCCGGCCGACGGACTTCGTAGGCGGCGCGGGTCGGGTTAATCTGTCGGAGGAAGGACGCAAGCGATTCATCGCCACGTTTGAACGGCGGCTCTCGCACGAGATCACGCATCCGCTGTTCGGATACAAGATCAGCTATCGGCGATTGATCGAGCTGCAATGCCGCCTTCTGGGCCGGTTCTTGCTCGGTGAATTGCGAGAAAACCCCAACTTCACAACGCGATGAAGACCGAAGAGCATCTCTACATTGTCAGCTACGACATCGGCGATCAGAAACGCTGGCGCCGGGTCTTCAGGCTCATGAACGGCTTCGGCGAGTGGTTGCAGCTTTCGGTCTTCCAATGCCGCCTTTCCTACAAGCGCCATGCGGAACTGGTGGGGCTCATCAACGGCCTGATCGTGGACGGGCTGGATCACGTCGTGATGCTGGACCTGGGGCCGGCTGACGCGGTCAAGCCCCGGGTGGTCAGCTTGGGCAAGTCGTTCGACGCCGTAAAGCGCGAACCGACTATCGTGTGACCCGTGACCCGACACTCGCCCTTGGGTCACCTCTTGCCTCGCCGGCGCGAGCGCTCCAGTGGCGACGAATTCCCTAGGGAGCGCTCGCGGCGCTCTATGCTCTTTAACAATAGATACTTAGCTATCCGCTCCATTGCCTTTGCTCCTTGCGTGAATGTCCAGGCTCCCTCAAAATCGCCAGCGCTCGCATTCTTGGCTTTTAAAGCTGTCAGTTCAGGGGCTTGGGATGGGACTGTTTTCTGCGGCAGGAATGCCGCGGCCTCATTGAAGCTTCTTGGCCAAACTTCGCGATCCAGGCATCGCGCAGTTTTCTGCGGCAGGAATGCCGCGGCCTCATTGAAGCAGGGGATCGCGAAGGCGAAGGCGATCGACGGCAGCATGTTTTCTGCGGCAGGAATGCCGCGGCCTCATTGAAGCAAGCTCGGCGCGTATGTTGTTGACATCCGTCTTGCTCGTTTTCTGCGGCAGGAATGCCGCGGCCTCATTGAAGCCGAGACGCGATTCAAGCTGTCCACCGGATTCAGCGTTGTTTTCTGCGGCAGGAATGCCGCGGCCTCATTGAAGCGTGAAATGTCATCGCTCTTGCTCCCTTGTCCATGTAGTTTTCTGCGGCAGGAATGCCGCGGCCTCATTGAAGCCGGGATCTGCTGCGCCTTCAAGCCGGCGGCCCAATAGTTTTCTGCGGCAGGAATGCCGCGGCCTCATTGAAGCAACCTCATCAAGCGTTCTTTCGGTTTTTCCCTGCTGTCGTTTTCTGCGGCAGGAATGCCGCGGCCTCATTGAAGCACACAGGATATCGAGACGATTCTGGCGCGCGGCGTGCTGTTTTCTGCGGCAGGAATGCCGCGGCCTCATTGAAGCGCTCAACAGAAACATACGAAGAGTTCGAGCAACGCGTTTTCTGCGGCAGGAATGCCGCGGCCTCATTGAAGCGAGGGCTCCTCCTGAGTGGGTCAAGCCTGGCACGCTGCGTTTTCTGCGGCAGGAATGCCGCGGCCTCATTGAAGCGATGGCAATCTCCGTTATCGGAAGCCCGCTCCATACATGTTTTCTGCGGCAGGAATGCCGCGGCCTCATTGAAGCACCCGCTGAGCCTGCGCGCCGGCGCATTGCTTGCCGGCGGTTTTCTGCGGCAGGAATGCCGCGGCCTCATTGAAGCCAGCAAACTCGGGATGGGGTATAGGGTCGCGACGATGTTTTCTGCGGCAGGAATGCCGCGGCCTCATTGAAGCGCAGGATGGCTCCTAACACAATCTTTCTATAGAAAGCGTTTTCTGCGGCAGGAATGCCGCGGCCTCATTGAAGCAGCAAAACCTTCGTCCACTTCGGCGCTAGGCTCATTGTTTTCTGCGGCAGGAATGCCGCGGCCTCATTGAAGCTGAGTGATAGGCGCAAGGCGGATCACAGAGCACCTCGTTTTCTGCGGCAGGAATGCCGCGGCCTCATTGAAGCGGACTCAGCAGCTGATTGATGCTTTCGGCTTAAGGCTGTTTTCTGCGGCAGGAATGCCGCGGCCTCATTGAAGCGGCTTGCACAAGCCCGTCGCGTGGAACCGGACCAGCCGTTTTCTGCGGCAGGAATGCCGCGGCCTCATTGAAGCTCCACACACCGCAGATGCGGCAGCCAGTAGCGCGGACCGTTTTCTGCGGCAGGAATGCCGCGGCCTCATTGAAGCGAGGCCGGCGCGGTCGTAGTTCTTGGGCGCCGGCCGCTGGTCGTTTTCTGCGGCAGGAATGCCGCGGCCTCATTGAAGCGGCCCGACGTGATAGATCAGTCGTGGTGGCGATGAGTGTTTTCTGCGGCAGGAATGCCGCGGCCTCATTGAAGCCAGACCATCAAATAGGTGGCACCGTCGAAGGCGTCATCTGGTTTTCTGCGGCAGGAATGCCGCGGCCTCATTGAAGCGGTGACGCGCGCCTGGAACGCGCCATCCGACATCCCCGTTTTCTGCGGCAGGAATGCCGCGGCCTCATTGAAGCGGAGCGCGGCCGAACTCTTCGACGCTCGCGCTTATCTCGTTTTCTGCGGCAGGAATGCCGCGGCCTCATTGAAGCGCTTGGAACGCATCAGCTGCCGCCCTTCACATCTGGGGTTTTCTGCGGCAGGAATGCCGCGGCCTCATTGAAGCTCCGTCCTTGTCTTTCGTTCCATTGTCCACCATGACAAGGTTTTCTGCGGCAGGAATGCCGCGGCCTCATTGAAGCGTCCACACATTCGGGTTGAACAGCGACAGCGTCTCGGTTTTCTGCGGCAGGAATGCCGCAGCCTCATTGAATCGGCGATCAGGGTCGGCCGCGAATGGCGCTTACCTAGCATGAAACATTCGTAGGTCGGCAATCCTTTGCCGACGGCGGCAGCCGATGCGCAAACACCAGGCATGTCGGCAAAGGATTGCCGACCTACAATTCGACTCAGCTTTCGTTTCATCATCGGGGGCGGCGAAAGCGACATGTCCGCCGTGCGTCGTCATCTCCGCGAATGCGGGGATCCAGAATCGCCTGACGTTGGCTGCTCGCTCGCCCCCTGGATTCCCGCCTTCGCGGGAATGACGAAGCAGGCTGTAGCGCTTAAGCACCTGCCATTCGCATCTACTTCGGAGACGGCCATGCTCTTGATCGGATTTGCGTCAAAACTTCTGGCGAAGCTTAACCAGAACTACCTGCCGAACGATCAGCGCAGGTAATCGAACAGGCTCAGGCTCTGGATCTTCAGATAGCTCTGCTGCGCCGCCTGTAGCGTGGTCGTGGTCTGCGACAGCTGCGCGGCAGCCGAGGTGTAGTCGATCTCGCGCAGCCCGGACAGCGTCTCCTGCAGCTGCACCGAGCGCGCGTCGAGTTGCGCGCCGGCGTCGTCGAGTGCATTCAAACGCGCACCGACACCGCCGCGCACGTCGGTGATGTGGTCGATCGCCGTGTCCAGCGACTGCAGCGTGTTGTACATCGTGGTCTGGTCGCGGGATGTCTGCGCTGGCGTACGCCCGGAGCCCGAGACCACGTCGATCATGTTCTGCACCGTGGTGAACACGTCCTGCTGCTGGCTCGGCGCGATCGTGAACGTGTCGCCGTCGGACGGCGCGCCGTTGAGCGTGATCGACGCACCGCGCAGCGAAATTGCCTCGTTCGCAGTGTAGACGCCACTGGACACCAGGTTGCCGGCGGCGTCGAGCACGCTGTAATTGCCGGCGCTGAAGCCGATGCTGTAGGTGCCGCCGTCCCACAGGCTGGAGTCGCTGAAACCCAGGTTCTGCACGATCGTCGAGCCCTGGTTGCCGCTGCCTGCGGAGACCGCGATCTGGCCGTTGCCGGAGCCTATGCTCATGAACACGTCATTGCCGGCATCGCTCATCGAGATGTCGCGATTGGAGCCGATCGCCAGTTGCGACACCATCGTGTCGCCCTGATAAATGAAGCTGCTTCCGATCTTGTCGAACGGCCGCGATTGCGTGCGGCTGCCAGAGAAGATATAGCCGCCCTGCCCGTCCCGCGCATTGGCCTGGGACATCAACTGGCTGAGGCGCTCGGTCATTTCCTGCGCGATCGATTTGCGGTCGCTGTCGGTGGCGGTGCCGCTGTTGGCCATCACTGCGAGTTCGCGGATCCGCGACAGCGCGTCGGTGGCGCCGGACAGCGCCCCCTCTTCCAGATTCAGGCGGTCCTGGGCGCTGCCGATGTTGCTCGTCCACTGCGCCGCATCGGCCAGCGCCTTGTCGACGTTGAGCGCGCGCGCCGCCGCCACCGGGTCTTCGCCGGCGCGGGTATAGCGCATGTTGGTGGCCATCTGCGACTGCAGCTTGGCCAGCGCCTGGCTCTGCGCCTGCATCGATGCAACGCCCTGCTGGAACAGTCCTGCCGTGGTGACTCGCAAGCTCATAGCCGCTCTCCGCTGGTATTTCTGCTACTGCGCCCTGATCAGCTGTGCATCAGCCGCGCACGGCCGACAGCAAGGAATCGAACAAGGTGTTGGCTGCCGACACGATCTGCGCGGCGGCCTGGTAAGCCTGCTGGAAGCGAATCAGGTCGGCCGCCTCCTCGTCCAGATTCACACCGGACACCGAATCGCGTTCGGCCTGGGTCTGCGTGCTCAGCGAGGTCTGCGCATCGAGCTGGGTGCTCGCCTGCGAAGCCTGGCTGCCGACCGCGGACACCAGCGCGCTGTTGGCCGCTGCCAGGGTGTTGCGGCCGCCGGACAACAGGCCCTGGTTGGCGACCGCGGCCAGCGCCAGCGCATTGCTGTTGTCGCCGGAGGCACCGTCATTGCGGCTCAGCGTGAAGCTGTCGCCGCTCGCCGGGATGCCGCCGAGCTTCGCGCTCCAGCCGTTGACCGCGATCGCGCCGTCGCTGGCTAGCGTGTAGCTGCCGCTGCCGTTGATCGTGTAGGTGCTGGCCGAAGTGAAGGCGATGGTCGTCGTCTGCAGCAGGTTCGGGTTGCCGGCATCGAGCACTTCAGGCGCGCCGATGCTGGACAGGCCGCTGTTGCCGGTACCGGCGCTGGTGCGCAGCGGGCTCGCCGCGGCAAGGCGCGCCGGATCGCTGATCGCCAGCTTGAACTGGCCGGCGGCATTGCGTGTCGGCTGCACCAGAAACTGGTCGCCGGCCTGCGCCGATCCGCCGAGCACCAGCTTCACACCATTGGCCACCAGTGGATCGGCCGCGGTGCCGCTGCCGCTCAGCGCGACCGGCGCGCCGGTGCCGGCGTCGCTCATCTTCCAGCTCGCGCCGTCGTAGCTGAGCGTGTAGTCCTGCGAGGTCAGCGCGCCGATATCGCCGATGCTGGCGCTGAGGGTTGCGGTGCCGGTGTTGGTGCGCGCCGGCGTCGTCGTCCCGGTCGGCACCGTGAATAGCGCGCCGCCCATCTCGCCGTATTGATCCATGCCCTCGGCATGCTGCGCGTTGATCGCGCTCGACAGCGCGGAGGCGATGGTGCCGAGCTGGTTCATCGCCGGCTCCAGCACTTCGCGGCGAAAATCGAGCAGGCCGCCGAGCGTGCCGCCGGAAACCTGCTGCGTCACCGTCACCGGTGCGCCGCCGCCGTTGAGCACCAGCGCACGCGGCCGGCCGTAGGCGTCGGCGACGACGTCGAGCGTGGCGGCGCGCGTACCCAGCACCAGTGCCTGGCCGCTGCCGAGCGTGACGTTGACCGAGCCGTCGTCGGTGGTGGTGGTGCTGATCCCGACCTGGGTCGCCAACGAGCGCAGCGCGATATCACGCTGGTCCATCAGCTCGTTCGGCAGCTCGCCGGCATTGGCCGCGGTCGCCTGCGCGATTCGCTCGTTGAGCGTCGCGACCTGTTTGGCGAGCAGGTTGACCTGGCTGGTGGTATCGGCGAGCCGCGCATCCACATCGCCGTCGGCCGCGTTGAAGTTGTTCTGCAGATCGTTGAAGCGCGAACTCAGCGCCGCGGCGCCGCTGAGCACGACCTGGCGCGTCGCCGACGAAGACGCACTCGAGCCCAGGCTGTTGACCGAATCGAAGAAGCCCTGCATCGAGCTGGACAGGCCGGTGTTGGTGCCTGACAGCCAGCTGTCGACGCTCGTCGCCTGCGCAGAAAAGGTGCTGATGCGCGCCAGGCTGCTGTCCTGGCTGACCATCCGGCTGAACACGAACTGGTCGCTCAAGCGCTGGATCGATCGCACCGAAACACCGTCGCCGTTGGCGACCGCGCCGCCCGACAGGCTGCGCGCCGCGAGGTCGATGCGCTGGCGGCTGTAGCCCGCGGTGTTGGCGTTGGCGATGTTCTGGCCGACCACGTTCAGCGCGGACCGATACGCGAGTAGCGCGCTGCTGCCGATGCCGAGTAGGTCTGACATGTGCGGTTTCCTAGACGCTGTAGCGAGCGCGCGCCGACGACAGCGCAGCGCTCATGTTGGAGCCATTGGCGACGTCGACGATCTTGCCGGCGTAGCCCGGGTCGGTTGCATATCCGGCCTTCTGCAAGCCCTGTGCGAAGCCCTGCACGGTGTCGGCGCGCAGCGCCTGCAGATAGCGCGGGTTGTCCTTCAGGAAGCTGACGTAGTCGTCGAAAGAATCCGCCAGCGAGTCATAGGAGCGGAACGCGGCCTGCTCGCTGCCGAAGCTGCCGCGGCGGTATTCCTGGGTCGAGGTCTGCACGCTGTCACCGCTCCAGCTCTTGTTCGCCTTGATGCCAAACAGGTTGTAGCTGGCGCTGCCATCGCTATCGCGGGACATGTGTTTGCCCCAGCCGGTTTCGAGCGCGGCCTGCGCCATGATCGCGCGCGCCGGTACGCCCAGCGCCTGCGCCGCTTTCTCGGCGTGCGGGCGGATCTTGTCGATGAAATCCTGCGCGTCGACCGGCGGCCAGTCGGCGGTCGACGCCGCCTGTGGGTCGGGCTTCAGCCCGACGCTTTGAACGGGAGGAGGCGTCGGGCTGAAGTCCGATCCAACCGGCTCTGCCGTCGCCACCGCCGACCGCGCCTGCGTCAGCTGCTGCACCAGCAGATCGGCGAGCCCCATGCCCTTGCCGCTGGACAGGCTCAGCGACAGCTGCTGGTCGTACATGCCCTGGTAGAAGTCGCCCTGCTCGCCCATCGTCGAATCGCCCGGCAGCGCATCGCGCATGCTCTTGAGCATCATCTGCGTGAACAGCGCCTCGAACTGCTGGGCGCTTTTTTTCAGCGCCGTGCTGTCGTCCGCGCGCACCGAGGCACGCAGACTCTGCAGCTGGCCGAGATCAAGTGCGTTGAGCTGTGGCGCGGAGCTGATCATGGAGACCCCAACCACGGCCCGTGTAGGAGCGGGTCATACCCGCGACTGTGCCGTTCAGGGCCTGAGTCGCGGGTATGACCCGCTCCTACAGGTGCAGCTCGTGTTCGGATGCTGTTGTCCACTAGATCACCACCAGCTCGGCGCGCAGCGCGCCGGCCTGTTTCAGCGCTTCCAGAATCGCGACCAAATCACCCGGCGATGCGCCGATCTGGTTGACCGCGCGGACGATCTCGTCGAGATCCACGCCGGCCGGGAACTTGAACATCTGCCCGCCGCTCTGCGTGACTTCGATCGACGACTGCGGCACGACCGCGGTTTCGCCTTTCGAGAACGGCAGTGGCTGGCTGACTTGCGGACGCTCGGTGATCGTCACCGACAGGCTGCCGTGGGCGACCGCGGCCGGCATCACCTCGACCTTGCTGCTGATGACGACGGTGCCGGTGCGCGAGTTGATGATCACGCGCGCCGGTGCTTCACCCGGCGTCACGTCGATACTCTCCAGCTCGGCCATGAACATCACGCGCTGATTGCTGTCCTGCGGCGCCTGCACTGCGACGGTGACCGAATCGATCGCGCGGGCGACTTGCGATTTCAGCGCCGCATTGATGCCCTGGGCCAGACGCGTCGCGGTGGTGAAATCGGCGGTGTGAAGGTTCAGCAGCAGATCGCCGCCGGCGTCGAAGGCGCTGGGCACCGAGCGCTCGACCGATGCGCCGCCCGGGATGCGGCCGGCGCTCGGGATGTTGACCGTCACACGCGAACCGTCCTTGCCGGACACGCCAAGCCCACCGACGATGACGTTGCCCTGCGCGATCGCATAGATCTGCCCGTCGGCTCCTTTCAGCGGCGCCATCAGCAGCGAGCCGCCGCGCAGCGAACCGGAGTTGCCGATCGAGGCGACGGTGATGTCGATCATCTGGCCGGGCTTGGCGAACGGCGGCAGCTCGGCGTGGATGGCGACGGCGGCGACATTCTTCAGCTGCGGATTGACATTGGCCGGTACGGTGACGCCGAGCTGCGCGAGCATACTCTTCAGGCTCTGCACCGTGAACGGCGCCTGCGTGGTCTGGTCGCCGCTGCCGTCGAGCCCGACGACCAGGCCATAACCGACCAACGCATTGGTACGCACACCCTGCACCGACGCCAGATCCTTGACGCGTTCCGCGCGCACAGGTGCTGCGAAGCTCAGCGATATCGCCAGCGCAATGCCGATCGAAAAGGTCTTCATCAGAACGGCATCCAGGGAGAATTGAAGAAGCGCGACACCCAGCCCTGCGAGTTGGAATCCGCAAGCGCGCCACGCCCTGCGTAAGTCACGCGCGCATTGCCGACACGATCCGAGGAGATCGTATTGCTGGTGCTGATGTCGGCCGAGCGCACGAGTCCTTCGAGCTTGACCACTTCCGATCCCTGATTGAGCTCCAGCAGTTTCTCGCCGCGTACCAGCAGATTGCCGTTGGCGTAGCGTTGCACGACGGTGACGGTGACGCTGCCCGACAGCGAGTTGCTCTGGCTGGTGTCGCCCTTGCCGTCGAACGTGCGGTCGCCGGAGAAGCCGACGCCGTAGGTGAGTTTCTTGCCGAAGGCGCTGATGTCGCCCAGGCTGGTGTCCTGCTTCTTGCTGGTCGAGGTCGCAGCGGATTTCTTCGCCTGCGTGCTCTCCACCAGCACCACGGTCAGCAGGTCGCCGACGTTGCGCGCGCGGTTGTCCTCGAACAGGCTGATGCTGCCGCCTTCGGCGTAGATCGCGCCGGGCTGTGGCAGCGCCTGCGGCATCGGCGGCACCAGCGCGGCGTCGGCCGGCTTCGGCGATGCGCCCGGCATCGCGCAGCCGGCCAGGGAAATCAGCGCGAAAAATGAGAGTAGCGCGCGCGTCTTCATTACAGGTTCTGCGTCAGGAACTGCAGCATCTGGTCGGTGGTCGAGATCGCTTTCGAATTCATCTCGTAGGCGCGCTGGGTCTCGATCATGTTGACCATCTCCTCGACGACATTGACGTTCGAGGCCTCCAGCGAACCCTGCACCAGCGCACCCAGGCCGTTGAGGCCCGGTGTGCCGCTCTGCGGCGAACCGCTGGCGGCGGTTTCGCTATAGAGGTTTTCGCCGCGTGCTTGCAGGCCCGCGGGATTGATGAAGTCGGCGATCGTCAGCGTACCGATCTGCTGCGGCGTGGTCTGCCCGGACAGCGTCACCGAGACGATGCCGTCGCCGGAAATTGTCATGTTTTGTGCGCCGGTGGGGATCTGCAATCCTGGCTGCACCGCATAGCCCTTGTCGGTGACGATCTGCCCCTGGCTGTCGACCTGGAAGCTGCCGTCGCGCGTATAGGCGATGGTACCGTCGGGCTGCAGCACCTGGAAGAAGCCGCGGCCGTTGATCGCGACGTCCATCGAGTTATTGGTCAGCGACATGTTGCCCTGGGTGAACAACTTCTCGGTCGCGCCGATGCGCACACCGGTGCCGAGCGAAAGCCCCGAAGGCGACTGCGTCTGCGTGCTGGTCTGTGCGCCGGCAGTCTGCACGTTCTGGTAGAGCAGATCCTGAAAATTGGCGCGGCCGCGCTTGAAGCCTGTGGTGTTGACGTTGGCGAGGTTGTTGGACACGACGGCCATGCGCGTCTGCTGCGCATCGAGACCGGTCTTGGCGACCCACAGTGCTGAATTCATCGTGTTGCTCCGACGCCGGAGGTTTGGCGTTTGGAGCTTCTATACAAGCCGTGGGCCAGGGGAATTGTGGGCTTTGGTGTCGGGTTTTCGGCGCGCGAGTTTAGGGGGCTTCGTTCGTGGCTGCTGCTAGCCAGGCGATTCACCGCCCCATCTTGATCGTCACGGCCTGCGGCGCGCCCATTACGTAATAGTTGCTGTCGTAACTGAGCACCGTGCCGCTGGCCGTGGCCGCACCGACCGCAAAGCCCGAGGGAGCTCCGATGTCCAAGGTCACGTCGCCGCCGGACGCGCCGCAGGACGCTGTGCCGGACCCCGAAGCCTTGAGGCTGCCCTGGGTGATCGCGATCGTCACGCTGGCCGAGGCCACGTTGCTGGAGCAGGTAATATGCGCAGTGGCCTTCAGCGTGGTGTTCACGCCGCAACCCAGGTCGGGGAAGCAGTAGGGCTTGCGGCGCAGCGTCACCGACGAGTCAATGCTCACGCTGCCCGTAATCGGCGGCGGCGAGGGCTGCAGCGCCAGCTGTGCGGCGGCGTGGCCGGCGTTGTCGGCGCCGCCGGCCAGCTCGATCATGTACGTGGTGCCCGCCACCGGCGTGAAGCGCGCGCCGCCGGCCTTGGCATTGCCCAGCGCACTGCAGCCCACGGCGTGCAGCGTGTCCAGGTTGCCCGTGAACACGCCGATGTAGCCCGGCGTGCCATCCTCGGTATAGAGCACGTCGAGCTGCTGCGCCGAGGTGGCGGTGTAGCGATACCAGATGGTGTCGCCGAGCACGTACTGAATGCCGTCGTCGGGATCGTCCGTGCAGCTCAGCGGATCGAAGCTGGAATCGCTATTGGCGGGGCCAGCGTCCACAGTGGTGGCGTAGGGCACGGAGGGCGCGGTCACCGCGTACCAGAACAGGTCGTTGGGCGGCGGCGCAACGTTCTGCCCCTCGGGGAAATAAGCCAGCGGGTTGAAGTTGAGATTCAAAAAGCTGAGCGCACCGGCAACGGGCGACGAGACCTCCAGGTAATAAGTGGTCCCGGCGGTGGCCTGAAACTCCACGGCGTGCGCATCGGGATTGCACTGCGCCACGCTCAGCGCGCCCGGCGCGCCCGTCCAGATCGACATGCGCGGCCGCTGCGAGGTGGAGCCGCTGGTGAGCTGCAGATGGGCCTCGATGAACTGGTCCACCGGCGAGGTATAGCGATACCAGACGCTCTGGTAGGGCGTGGTGCCGCAGCTGGGATCGCTGGCAACGGTGGTGGCATCGGTCAGCGTCACGGTGGCCGCCGTACCGGAGTCGGCGATCACGATGGCGTGGCTGATGTCATCGTTCGCCGGAGGCGCCGCGTGCGCGGGCAAGTTTGCGGCCAGCAGTATAAAAAACGCTGCGACGAGTCGCAGGCCGGTTGGTTTCGCGATCATGTGATTTCCCTTTCCAAGATCCAGCCGTTACAGCCCCGGCGACAAGTTGCCTAGGGAGCAGACGCTTGTCATGAGGAAAGTCCCTTGGAGCTAATGCGGATGCAATCGGCCACAAGCCAGCGCGACGCCGTTGCCTGCGTGCAAGCGGGTCGTTCAAAAGCGCGGCGATCCAGCGCCGAAATGTGATGCGTGGATCTCAGCTTTCTCGCCGTGACAATGCTGATTTGGACCAGCGATCCCCCAACAGCGAAAAGCCCCTCACCCGGCGCTGCGCGCCACCCTCTCCCGCAAGCGGGAGAGGGGAAAAGCTTCTCGCGAGGCGAAGCGAGTCTGTTGCCTTTGATTTGCCGGGTTCCCTTGAAAGTCGCCGATTGTTGGGGCGCGCGCAGGGGGCAAGCGGCCACGGATGGCCGCTTGAGAGCGAAATGAGACAGGATGTCGAATTCGCTCGACCCCGAGCACGTCCCAACAATCGGGTACCGGCGCCAGCCGGCGACTTTCCAGGGCGTGCTTTCTTTGGTGACTTTCTTTGCACGAGCAAAGAAAGTCACGCCCGCCGGCGAGGCTGAAAACTCGCAGAGCACGACAGGCCAAGAGCGAGCAGCCCCAAACGAAACCCCTACCCGCCCATCTTCATAATCGAACTCGAGGCCTGCGCATTCTCATCCGCACTCTTCATCAACTTCGTCTGCAACTCGAACTGCCGCGCCAGCGAAATCATGTTCACCATGCTTTCCGCCAGATTCACATTGGAGCTTTCCAGCGCACCCGAGGTCACGACCGAGCCAGCGGCAGACGACAACTGCACACCCGCAGACGCGCGCATCAGCCCATCGGCACCGCGCAGCAATTGCGAAGGCTCGGCCGTGACCACTTTCAGCCGCCCGACCACTGCCTGCGCCGCCGCGCTCTGCCCCTGCGGCACGATCGAGATCGTGCCGTCCGACGCGATGCTCACCGAACTCGCCGGCGGCACCGACAACGGCCCGCCCTCGCCCATCACCGCCTCGCCGCTGCCGGTCAGCAGCCGCCCGAGATTGTCGATCTGCAAATCGCCGCGGCGCGTATACGCCTCGCTGCCATCGGCAGTCTGCACGGCAAGCCAGTCCTTGTCCGCAAACGCCACGTCGAGATCGCGATTGGTCTGCTGCAGCGTGCCGGACGACGAGTCCCAGCCGCCGTCACTGCTGCGCACGTTGACGCGCGTCTGCAGGCTGTTGCCTTGAACGACGACGGCCTGCGCCTCGACCAGCTGGGCCTTGAAGCCGAGCGTGCTGGCGTTGGCGAGGTTGTGGCTGTTGACGGCCTGCGCCAGCATCGTCTGCGTAGCGCCGCTCATGCCGACATAGAGCGCACGATCCATGGACGAATCTCCTTAAAAAAAAGCGTGGACGACTAGCGCAGATTCATGATCGTCTGCAGCATCTCGTCGGCCGTGGAAATGACCTGCGAGTTCGCCTGGTAATTGCGCTGCGCGGTCATCATGTTGACCAGCTGCTCGGTCAGGTCGACGTTGCTGGCCTCGAGCGCGCCCGACTGCACGGCGCCGAAGTTGGCGCTGCCGGCGGTGCCGGCGATTGGCTGGCCGGACACGAAGGTCTCGGCCCAGGTTGCCGAGCCCAGCTGCTGAAGACCTTGCTGATCCGGAAACAGCGTCATCATGATCTGGCCCAGCGGGGTCAGCTGGCCATTGCTGTAGCGCGCCTGCACGACGCCGGCGTCGGTGATCGTCAGGCCGCTGAGTTCACCGGCCGCATAACCGTCCTGGGACAGCGTGCCGACCGTGAAGCTATCGCCGTACTGCGTGCTGTCGGCAACATCGAGCGTCAGCGCCAGCGGCGCCGAGCCGTTGGGCAGCGTCAGTGGATTGAGCGTGATCTGGCCACTGGCCGGCGATGTCAGCGTGCCGGAGGTGTCGAAGCTCACCGCGGTACCGGTGCCGACCTCGGTGCCGTCAACTGTCGTATGCAGGGTCCATTCACCGGCGGTCGCGGTCTTGGCGTAGTACAGCGACGCGGTGTGCGGCGTACCGAGCGAGTCGTAGACCGTCAGCGACGTGGTCTTGTTGTAGCTGCTGGCATCGCTCGCGGAGAACGGCGTCGTCGTCGGCACGGCCGCACTCGCGGGCAGGTTTACCGAGGCCGTGATCGCTTTCGACGCCGCGGGCGGATTGGTGCTGCCGGAGATATGCAGATCCACCGGCGCGGCGGTGTTGAACGTCCCGCTCGTGCCGCTGGGCGGATACACCTGCAGGCGCGCACCGCCGCTGCTGACCACATAGCCGTTGCGATCGGTAGAGAACGCCCCGGCGCGCGTATACACGCGCGTGCCCTTGTCGGACATCGTGAAGAAGCCGTCGCCGCTGATCGCAAGGTCCAGCGACTTGCCGGTGTTGTTGATCGTGCCTTGAGCGAACTGCTGCGCGATGCGATCCACGCGTACGCCGAAGCCGCTGTTGGTCGCCGACAGATCGAAGGATGACTCGCGGTAGAAATCGCCGAACTCGGCGCGCGAGCCCTTGAAACCGACGGTGTTCGCGTTGGCAATGTTGTTGGACAGCGTGGCGAGATCCGTGTTGGCGGCGTTGAGCCCGGAGAGAGCGACGTTGAAGGACATGTTGGACTCCGTTGCGCAGCTTGCAGGGCTGCAGTGACAAGATGAGCGAAAGAGAGGTTTACTGGATGCGGGTGACGTCGCTGAAAGCGACTTCGCCGAGATTGACCATCTCGATATTCAGGCCGCCGCTGCTGCCGATCGAAACGCTGCCGACCTGGTCGAGTGCGTAGGTCGTCGCGGCGGTGGACGCGCTGCCGCTCTGCACCGTCGCCGATATCTTGTACAGGCCCTGCGACAGCGCGTCGCCGTCGGAATCGGTGCCGTCCCAGCGGAACGCGACTTGGCCCGCCGGCTGCGTGCCGAGGTCGAGCGTGCGCACCAGCACGCCGCTGCCGTCGCGCACTTCCAGGCGCACGTCGCCGCTGGACGGCACGTCGACCGCACCGCCCATGCCGGTGTCGTAGAGCACGCCGACGCTGCTGGGCACCAGCACGTCGTGGCCGATCAGCGCGGCCGCCTGCAGCGACTGGCTTGAGCTCAGCTGCGTCGCCAGGTCGCTGAACGAGCCCTGCAGCTTGTCGATACCGGACACGGTCGAGAACTGTGCGATCTGGCTGAAGAACTCGGTGTTTTCCATCGGCTTCATCGGGTCCTGATTCTGGATCTGCACTGTCATCAGCTTCAGGAAATCGTCCTGGCCCAGCGACTGCTTGGTGCTCGTCGTGCTCGAACCGAGGCCGAGTGCGGAATAGATGCTGTCATTGCTTGAGACCGGCGTGGTCATGGTTTTAGCGTCCCAGTGAAAGCGTGCGGATCGTCAGATCCTTGGCGGTGTTCATCATCTCGACATTGCTCTGATAGGCACGCGAGGCGGAGATCATGTCGACCATCTGCTCGACGACATTGATCTTCGGCGCATAGACGTAGCCGTCGGCGTCGGCCAGCGGATGCCCGGGTTCGTAGCGTTTGTCGGGTTCGGCGGTGCTCTGCAGCACGTCGGTGACCTTGACGCCCGGCATGTCTTCGCCGCCGGCTTCTGCGGAGGCCTCGAACACCGGCATATGCGCGCGGTAAACCTTGCTCGGATCGCCGACGACGCTGTCGGCATTCGCCAGGTTGCTGGCGACGGTGTTGAGACGCGTGGACTGCGCGGACAGCGCGGAGCCGGCGATATCGAAGATGCGGAAGGACGACATGCGTGTGTTCCTTATTGGCCGGTTATGGCGGTGAGCATGCCTTTCACGCGGCCGTCGACGAAGTTCAGGCTCGCCTGGTAGTGCAGCGCGGCGTCGGCGAATTTGGCTTGCTCGATCTGTGCGTCGACGGTATTGCCGTCGACGCTGTTCTGAGTCGGTACGCGCCAGACCAGGCCGGGAATCGACTCGCCCGAGACCGTGCCAGTCGCCAGCGAAGTACCGCTGCGGGTCGCGGCCATCTCAAGCCGGCCGCCGGCCGATGTGGACTGACCCAGCGCCTGCTGCAGCGTGGCGGCAAAGTCGACATCGCGCGCCTTGAAGTTGGGGGTGTCGCTGTTCGCCAGGTTGCCGGCGAGCACGTCCATGCGCTTGCGCTGCACGGCCAGTGCATCGGCATGCAGGCCAAAGAGGGGATCGAGTGCCATCGGGTTATCCGGATCGTGAGCTGACGAACCGGTACCTCCAAGCGCTGTGCCAGCAGAACAAAGGTCAATCCCGGAACTGTAGGAGCGGTCCTTGACCGCGATTGAGGCCGCACCGGCACAATCGCGGTCAAGGACCGCTCCTACAGGTGATGAATCACGCCGCCTGCTGCAGATTCAGCTGATCCAGCACCGCGCGCGCGAGTTCGTCGGCATTGAGCTTGGCCAGGAAACGGTCGGCGCCGACCTTCTTGACCATCGCCTGGTTGAAGATGCCCGACAGCGAGGAATGCAGCAGCACGTACAGGCCGGCCATGCGCGGATCGCGCCGGATTTCCGTCGTCAGCCGGTAGCCATCCATGTCCGGCATCTCGACGTCGGAGATCAGCATCAGCAGCTCTTTTTCGATGGCACCGGGCTGCATCGCCAGCTTCTGCAGATAGCTCAGCGCCTGGCGGCCGTCGTTGAGCATGATCGCCGGGATGCCGAGCTGGTCGAGCACGCGCTGGATGTGGCCGCGCGCGACGCGCGAATCGTCGGCCACCAGCACGCTGCGGCCGGCCAGCGCGCGCTGCACCGACGCCAGGTCGGCCACCGTGTCTTCGAGCGCCGGCATCTCACCGACGATCTCCGACAGTATCCGCTCTACATCAATGATTTCAACGGTCTGCTGTCCGACTTCGGTGACCGCGGTCAGATAGCTCGGGCCCTGCTCGGCTGCCGGCGGCGGGCGCACGCGATCGACATCGACATGGATAATGCGGTCGACCGAACGCACCAGGAAGGCCTGGGTGCTGCGGCTGAATTCGGAGACGATCAGGTGCGCCGAACTCGAGTCGCCGTCGCGGTCCAGAGCCTTCCACATATCGATCACCGGCATCACCTGGCCGCGGATCTCGGCGATGCCGGCGACGAAGGGATGCGCGCTCGGCATGTGCGTCAGCGCGGGCCGCTTTTGCACGGCCACGACCTTCAGCACGTTGATGCCAAAGATTTGACGCTCGTCGAGCCGGAACAGCAGCAAGGCGAGCCGGTTGAAACCGGCCAGCTGAGTCTGGGCTTCGATGCGTTCCAACAGGCCGGCCATGGCTTGATCTCGAAAGATGTCACTGCGCTATCGGCAAAGCCCGGCGCAACTGTAGGTCGGCAATCCCTTGCCGACATGTAAAGCCCGATACGCAACCGAGGCCTCACGTCGGCAAGGGATTGCCGACCTACGGCGGGCATGCGGCTTGCCATGGTAGATCGCTCTCTTTCGTTCAAATGAAGCCCCGCCATGTCCCTGAAACTGCATACCGCACTCGTGATCCTGCTGCTGGCCCTGCCCTACGCCGCGGTCTGGGCCGATGACGCGCAGGCAGTCGAAAGCCTGCGACGCGCGGCCGAAGGCTACGTGCAAGCCCAGGCTCCGGCCGGCGCGCAGATCAGCGCCGACGCGATCGACGCGCGCATGCGGCTGCCGGCCTGCGGCTCGCCGCTGACCGCGGCCAGCGGCGCCGGCGGTGGCGGCCAGCGCTGGACCGTGGCGGTGAACTGCGCCGGCCCGCAGGCCTGGACGGTGTACGTGCCGGTGAAAGTCGCCAGTGTCGCCGACGTGGTCGTCGCCGCACGCAACCTGCCGGCCGGCAGCCAGATCGCGCCCGGCGACGTACGGGTCGAGAAACGCGATACCTCGGTTCTGGCACAGGGTTATCTGGCCGACGCCGCGCTCGCCGTCGGCCAGATGCTGAGCCGGCCGCTGGCCGCTGGCGCGGTGCTGACGCCGCCGGGGCTGGCGCGCCCTAGCGTCGTGCGCCGCGGTGATCTGGTCACTCTGGTCAGCCGCAGCGGTGGCTTCGAGGTGCGGACTCAGGGAAAGGCGCTGGCCAACGGCGCGCTGGGCGAGCGCCTGGCGGTCGAGAACAGCAGCTCGCGTCGCGTGGTCCAGGGCCAGGTCGCGGCCGACGGCACGGTCGAGATCGCGCTGTAGGCCGGGTCGAGACCCGCCGTTTTTCTGTCTGAGTGTGACAAAACGGCGGGTCCAGACCCGCCCTACGCTGGCTATGCACCCGGCGAGTGACAGCTTACCGTCCGTCGGCCCCGCAAAAACTGCAAAAAGTTGCGTCTAAAGTTTGACGCAAGGCCGCCGATACCTCGTCCATGAGGGCAATCCGCCCGACCGATGTGAGTACCTAGGTCATGAGCACGAAGATCGATTCGTCCCCGAGCCTGCCGCTGAAGCTGCCCTCCATGGACAAGCTGGCCTCGGCCAAACTGGCCAAGGCCGCCTACGATTCCAAGCCGACCGGCGCCAGCAGCCCCAGCAGCCGCGGCGACGACACCGTGCAGATCACGGGGGACGCCATGAAGATGCAGAACCTCGAAAAATCGCTGGCCAGCAGCCGCTCGTTCGACGCCGAGCGCGTCGCGGCCGTGCGCCAGGCCATGGCCGACGGAAGCTACAAGATCGACCCCGAGCGCATCGCCTCGCGCCTGATGGCCAGCGACGCCCAGCTGGGCTGATCGCTATGAAATCCTCGGGGACGGACGCACAGGCCGATCTGCTGACCGCGCTGATCGAGCGCTCGACGCTGAGCCTGCGCGGCATGGTCGGGCTGCTGGACGCCGAACACAGCGCGCTGCGCAACGGCGACGTGATGGCGGTCAAGCATCTGAGTCAGGAAAAATCCGCCGGCCTGCTGTCGCTGTCGGCGCTGCTGGCGCAGCTGCGCCTGCGGCCCTGGCCGGCGCACCTGCCGGCAAACGAGCTGCTAAGCCTGCTCGACCGCTGCCAGGAGCAGAACCGCGCCAACGGCTTGCTGATGAACCTGCAGGCCGCGCGGCACCAGGCCGGCCATACCAGTCTCGGCCTGGCCAGCGACGGCTACGGCCGCCACGGCTCGACGCCGCTGCGCGCCGAAATCCGGACGCTCGCGAGCTGCTGACGCGCTTCGCGTTTCGTAGGTGGGAGGTAGGTTGGGGTGAGCGCAGCGAACCCCAACAGTTGTCCCGCGCCGATGTTGGGGTCCGCTTACGCTCACCCCAACCTACGGCCACGGCTCTCTCATTTGACCGTTTGAAGCCCGGGATTTCAGCGCCTATACTACTGCGAATAATTCTCAGTTACGAAATGGCGCGTCGCTCTTTATGGCTTCCGTTGCTGCCGCTGCTCCTGTCCCTTATCGCCCGCTCAAGGCCGCCTCGATGCTCGGCGTCGTCACTGCGCACGTGGCGGCGCTGGGCCTGGCGCTGGTCTGGGCTCACGAGTCGGTGACGCCGCCCGAGCCGGCGGTGATGTCGGTCAGCTTCGTCACCCCGGCCGCGCCGGTGAAACCGCCGGAGCCGCTGCCGCCGGCGCCGCCCGAGCCGCTGCTCAAGCCCAAAACGAGGCCGGTGATCGCCAGTACGCGCACCACGCCGGTCGAAGACGCCATCGTGGCGCCGCCGGTAACCGAGCCCGAGCCGGAGCCGGCCGTGCCGGTCGCCGCCTACTCCGCCGCCGCCGAACCCTCGCCGCCGGGCCAGCCGGAGCCGCCGCGTTTCGACATGGCCTACCTGAGCAACCCCCAGCCCGGCTTCCCGGCGATGTCGAAGAAGCTGCACGAAGAAGGTACCGTGGTACTGCGCGTGCATGTCAGTGCCGCGGGCGAGGCGCTGACGGTGGACGTCGCCCGGTCCAGCGGCTACGGCCGGCTCGACGACGCGGCGCTGCGTGCGGTGCGCAAATGGAAGTTCGTGCCGTCGAAGCGCGGCGACACGCCGGTCGACGGCATCGCGATGGTGCCGATGGTTTTCTCGTTGAAAAAAACCGCCTGATCCGGCGCCCGAAGCTTTTCGTCCCGTATCACCACAGCACAACCGAAGGAATCGCCGCCGCATGGAAACGCAGAGTCTGGGTATCGGTCACTTCATCGGGCAGGCGGATGGCGTCGCGCATTTTCTGCTCGGCTTCCTGCTGCTGATGTCGATCGCGAGCTGGTATCTGATCGTCAGCAAGAGCATCCGCAACGCGATCGAGCGCCGCCGCAGCACACAGTTCCTGGATTTTTTCTGGAACGCGAAAGACCTGATCGAAGTGCAGGAGCGCGTCGTCAGGGAGCACCCGGAAGAGCCGTTCTCGCACCTGGCGCATCACGCGATCTTTGCCCGCGAACATCACGCACGCTTCGGCGTGAGCCGTCTTGAAGATGCTGGCAGCGCGGCGGAATTCCTGACGCGCACGATCCGCAAAGTCATCGACGAAGAAACCGCGAAAGTCGAGAACGGCCTGACGATCCTGGCCTCGGTCGGCTCCACCGCACCGTTCCTGGGTCTGTTCGGCACGGTCTGGGGCATCTACCACGCGCTGGTTGCGATCGGCATGTCCGGCAGCGGCTCGCTGGACAAAGTAGCGGGGCCGGTCGGCGAGTCGCTGATCATGACGGCCGTGGGTCTGGCAGTCGCGATTCCGGCGGTGCTTGGCTACAACTTTCTGGTGCGCTCCAATCGTGTGCTGCTGGCGCGGCTCGACACCTTCGCGCATGACCTCTACGCCTTCCTGACCACCGGCACGCAATTCGCCGCGACGCCGGTCGTGCGCGCCGTCAACAAGGGAGCCTGACATGGCCTTCGGCAGCTTCGGGCACAAGCCCAATGCGACACCGATGACCGAGATCAACATGGTGCCCTTGATCGACGTGATGCTGGTGCTGCTGGTGATCTTCATCATCACCGCGCCGCTGCTGACCAATTCGGTGAAGATCAATCTGCCGCAGGCAAGCTCGGAACCAACCCAGGTCGAGCCCGACAAGATCGACTTCGCGATCGACGACAAGGGCCAGATCTTCTGGAACGGCGAGGCGATCACGATGGCGGTCGCGACGACGCGCCTGCAGGAAGCCGGCAAGAAAGAACCGACGCCGGAGCTGCATGTGCGCGCCGATCGCGAGACGCGCTACCAGGTGCTGGCGCAGGTGATGGCGGAGGCGGCGAAGGCCGGCGTCACCAAGCTCGGCTTCGTATCCGATCCGGCGGCGGCCAAGCCGTAGTTCCAATCTGCAACGGTAGGAGCGGGTCATACCCGCGACTGTGCCGGTGGGGCCTCAGTCGCGGGTATGACCCGCTCCTACAGCCGTAGGTCGGCAATCCCTTGCCGACGTGAGGCCTCGAATACACGTTGACCGTACACCTCGGCAACGGGATTGCCGACCTACGGGGCCGATCAATACACGTCACGACGATAACGCCCCGACTCGCGCAGATGCTCGACGCCCGCTGCCCCCAGTATCTCGTGCAGTGCATCGTCGACACCGGTTGCCATGCCTTGCGCGCTGCCGCAGACGTAGATCGCGGCGCCTCGCTCGAGCCATTCACGCAGCGCAGGCGCGCGAGCGCGGAGGCGATCCTGCACGTACTCGTGGCGCTCGCCGTCGCGCGAGAACACCAGGTCGAGCTGCTTCAGCGCGCCTTGGCCGTGCCAGGCCAACAACTCTTCGCGGTAATAGAAATCGTGCTCGGCGTTGCGCTCGCCGAAGATCAGCCAGTTGTCGTGAGCGCCACTCGCGATGCGTGATTTCAGCAACGCGCGCAGCCCCGCAAGCCCGGTGCCGTTGCCGATCAGAATCACCGGACGCGCATCGTCCGGCGCGTGGAAGCTGCTGTTCGAGCGCAGCAGCGCCGGCAGCGTGCCGCCGATCTCGCCGCTCTGCGTCAGCCAGCTCGAGCCGACGCCGAGACTGCCATCGGCGCGGCGTGTCTGACGGACCAGCAGGTGCACGCCACCGTCGGATGGCAGCGAGGCGATCGAGTAATCGCGCAGTACCGGCGGATCGCCCGGCAGCTGCAGCGCGAGCACGTCGCCCGCTTCCCAGCCGGCCTCCCAGCCGGAGTTTCCCGATACCGGCGCCAGCGCGATGTGAAAGCACGGCGCGCCCGCACTCCCGGGGTTGAGCAACCGACGTTCGATCAGCTGCCATTGCCGAACCTCTGGCTGCCGCCAGTGATCCAGTGCATGGCCGGCGAATACGCCGAGCTGGCTGCGCCATAGCGCCAGCGCCGCCGGGTCCGCGTTGTTGACATCGATACGAGCGAACAACGGCTTTGCGCCCTGCTCCTGCAGCCACTCGTCGAGCCGACGGCCCCAGGCGCAGAACTGCGAATACTCGCGATCACCCAGCGCCAGCAGCGCGTAGCGCAGCTCGCCGAGTTCCGGCGCCTCCATCATCACCTGGCGGATGAAGCGTAGCGCGGCGTCCGGCGGATCGCCCTCGCCGGTGGTGCTGGCGATGAACAGCGCACGCCGCGCAGTGCCCAGCATCGCCGCATCGAGCAGCTCGAGCGCGACCAGCTGGGCAGGAACGTTCACCGCCTGCAGCGCATCGGCGGTCTGCCGGGCGATCTGTTCGGCGTGCCCGGTCTGGCTCGAATGAATCACCAGAACCGCATCGCCGGCCTGCGAGTTGCGCTGCCGATCGCGTCGCGAACGACGCCAGCCCAGCAGCCCGAACAGCATCAGGTAAAACGTCACGCTGCCTGCGGTGACCAGCAACCGCCGGCTCCCCGGATCGCGCCATTCAAAACGAGCGGGCTGCAGCGAGAACAGCAGCACCGCGATCACGGCGAGCATCGCCAGCAACAGGCCGGTCACCGCCGCGACCCAGGCGCCCGATCGCTTCATGACTTCAGGAATCGAGCAGTGCGAGCCAGGCGCTGCTGGCAAATTCGTCGGTGTTCGCAACATCCTGGCGACGCCGGACGACGAACAACGCGGCGATGCCGTGACGCTCGGCGAATGCCATTCCGTCCTGCAAGCCGAGCACGGTCAAGGCGGTGGCCAGCGCGTCGGCCTGCATGCACTGCGCATGCAGCACAGTCACCGATGCCGGCGCCGCGCGCACCGGCCGGCCGTTGCGCGGGTCCAGCGTATGCGCGTAGCGCCGCGAGTCGCGCTCGAAATAGCGGCGGTAATCGCCCGAGGTGGCGATCGACAGGCCGTCGAGTCCGACGATCCAGCGGCCGGCATCCGATTCAGTATCGGGCACGCTTTCGACCTCGACCCACCACGGCGATCCGTCGGGCTTGCAGCCCTGGCCGCGAAGCTCGCCGCCGACTTCGACCAGATAATGATGAACCCCGGCACGCTCGACACAGGCGGCAACGCGGTCGACGCCGTAGCCTTTGGCGATCGAGGACAGATCCAGATACAGGCCGCCGGGCTGCAGCGCGATGCGGCGCTCGGCGTCGATCAGCAGCCGCGACCAGCCGACACGCTGCAATGCGGAGCGGATTTCGACGTCGGACGGAAGCTCGTCGCGCGGCTCGCCCGGACCAAAGCCCCAGCAATTCACCAGCGCGCCCGCGGTGATGTCGTAGGCGCCCGCCGTTTGCTGCGCCAGATCCTGCGCGCAGTTCAGCACCGTGAACATGCCTTCGGGCAAGGCGAGCCAGCTGCCTGCCTCCGCCGCGTTGAAACGCGACAGATCCGAGCCCGCATCCCAGGTGCTCATCTGCGCGACGACTTCATCGAGCGCGGCCTGGACCGAGCGCTGCAGCGATACCAGATCGACACGATCGTCCAACGCGCAGCGCAGACTCCAGCTCGTGCCCATGGTCTGGCCCTGCAGAGCGTACAGGCGCGTGCCGCTCCCGGGCCCGGCTTCCGCCGCAGCACTGAACTGCAGCGGCAGCAGAACACGGTTTGGACTAGGGCCTGTTGACATGGAATCGGTCGCTGCGCCGGCCCCAAAGAGGCTGCAGTCGTAGGTCGGCAATCCCTTGCCGACGTGAGACCAAAATTGCGCATTGACCGTACATGTCGGCAAGGGATTGCCGACCTACGAGACGCTGCCCCACTGGTTTCATCATCGGTGCGGCTGCGGCAGACTTGCTCAGGGCGCCAGCACCTCGAAAATGCCGGTATAGCTGGAGCGGCGTTCCTTGGCGGGCTTGTCGGCCTTGCTGTCGGTGACCGACGCCGACAGCCAGTAAAGGCCGGGACTCGGCCACTGGATGCTGAGCTGGCCCTTGTCGTCGCTCTTCAGCTCGATCGCATCGACGGCGTCGCGATACTGCCTGCGATCGGCGATGACTTCGACGTCGACACTCTTCGCCGGCTTGCCGTCGATCAGCAGCTGGAACACCGCGGCTTCACCGGCATACAGGTCATTGAACGCGGTGACCGGCACCAGCTCCAGACCCTTGCCGCTCGGCTTGCATGCGCCATCGCTGGGTTTGCCGGCCGTGACGTAGGTTTCCAGCCGGCCGATCGACTGGCTGACTTTCAGATCCTTGGCCTTCGCCGGCACTTCCTTGGCAAAACCTTCGGCCGTGAACGGCTGGCCGCGCGGCGGCCAGCGCCGGGTCTGGCCGTTGTCGTCCCAGCTCGCCATCGTGCCGCTGTTGAGCACCGCGATCTTGTAGGTGCCGGCCTGCGTCAGCTGCAGATCGAACACGCTGCGCAGCTTGCCGGTGGCGGCGTTCTCGGGCTGCACGGTGCTGCCGTCCGGCGCAGTGATCAGCAGATTGTCGAGCCGGAGCGGGTTGTGATCCTTGATGAAAGGATCGGTCGAGGTGGCGGCGTCGAATGTCACCCACTGACCGACCGCGAGCACCGTCTTGGACGGCTCGATCCAACCTTTGTGGGCCTCTGCGGCCAAGGGCATCAGCAGCGCGATCACAGCGCCGACGGCGGTAGTTTTCATAGTGCGGCTACACATGGAGATCATCGTACTTGTCCTGTTCGGCATCATGGTTTCAGCAGCAGGCTGACGCCGCCGAGTTCGCTCTTGCCTTGCGTTTTCAGCGGCGTTTCCGCTGCAACCGGCCATTCGAACGGGATATCGACGAGTTCGCGGCCGCCGTCTTCACGCGCCGCCTCGACCAGCAGCTTGTACTTGCCGGGCGCGAGTTCGGCCAGCGGCGCCTTGCCGACCGTGAAGCTGAACTTCTGCTCACCGACCGGGCGCGTCGCGCCGCTGACGCCGTCGATCGGCACACTGATTTCGCGGCCGCTGCGGCGCCACCATTGGCGCAGATCCGGCAGCCACTTGGTGCCGCCTTCACCACCCGCCATCGACTTGTTTTCGGCTGGCTTGCCAGCGTCCGCCGGCGGAGCACCGCCCGGGCCGGGACCGCCGCCGCGCTTCTGCGAGTACCACAGCGCCAGATTGCCGGCGACACTGTGATCTTCACGCTCCAGCCAGACCGCGACGTAAGGGCGGTGATATTCGGCAACATCGAGCTGCGGAATCTGCACGCTGATATCGAGGTCGGCGGCCAGCACTGCCGGCGCCGCGGCGAAGCTGCAGATCGCCAGGAAAAATGGGGGGTGTTTCATCGTTGAAGGAACTCGATTGCGTTAGTGGATAAACAGCAACGCCAGCAGCAGCGGGATCAGCAGACCCAGGCCGGTCAACGGCCAGGTGCTCGGCCGCCGCGATGCGTGCAGTTGCAACAGGAACAGGCCAGTGACCGAGAAGATCAGGCAGGCCACCGCGAAAACGTCGATGAACCAGCTCCACATCAGGCCGGTGTTGCGGCCCTTGTGCAGATCGTTGAAATAGGAAATCCAGCCGCGATCGGTGCGCTCGTAAGTGGTCTCGCCGGTTTGCAGATCGACGCTCAGCCAGGCGTCGCCACCGGGCCGCGGCATCGACAGATACACCTCGTCTTCCGACCATTCCGGCGTGCCGTCGGCGCCCTGCAGCGACCACTGCGTCGCGAACCATTGCTGCACGTCGGCCGGCAAGGCACCCGCCGCTTTGGCCGATGGACTCGCGAGTTCGGCCAGCAGCGGCGCCGGCAGCTCGCCGCGATGCTGCGTGAGCTGTGGCCTGGCCTTGATCTGCGAGGCATGATTGAGCGTGATACCGGTGGCGGCGAACAGCAGCATGCCGACCAGGCACAGCGCCGCGCTGATCCAGTGCCATTGATGCAGCTGCTTGAGCCAGAACGCGCGGCGCTGTGCGACCGCGGCCGCGTCGGCCATCGATGCGCTCACAGCTCGGCCCAGCGTCTGAGCAGGTTGTGATAGACACCGGTGAGCCGGGTCATCGACGCATGCTCGGGCACGGCCTGGTTCAAGTCCTGAATCGATCGATCGAGCTCGTACAGCAAGGCACGCTGTGCATCGTCGCGAACCATGCTCTGAACCCAGAAGAACGCGCCCAGCCGGGCTCCGCGTGTAACCGGCCGGACCTCGTGCAGACTGCTGGAAGGATAAAGAATCAGGTGCCCGGCCGGCAGCTTGACGCTGTGCGTACCGTAGGTGTCCTCGACCAGCAGTTCGCCACCGTCATACTCATCGGACGCGGACAGAAACAGGGTTGCGGAGATATCGGTACGGACACGGTACGGTGCTTCGCGAGTCAGCCGCACCGCGGTATCGATGTGCTTGCCGAAATGCCCGCCGCTTTCATACCGGTTGAACAGCGGCGGGAAGACTTTCAAAGGCAGAGCCGCCGACGTGAACAGCGAGTTCTGCGCCAGCTGCTGCAGGATGATTTCGCCTAGCCGCCTGGCCAGCGGATGCGATTCGGTCAGCTGGCGATTGCGCTTGACCCTCGCCGCCTGGGCGCCGGCGGTAACGCGGCCGTCGTCCCAATCGGCGCCGTCGAGAGCAGCGCGCATCTGCACAAGCTGGTCGGCGTTCAGCAGCTCTGGAATCTGTACCAGCATGGGTTCTCTCTGAAACCTCAGGGTCCTCGCCAAGCTTTGACGAGGGCCCTTCTTATCATGCGGCGTTTAAAAGCGGACGTTCAAAGTCGCAAGGTATGAACGAGGCGTGCCCGGGTAGTAACGCAGCCCGGAGTTGTTGACGCTAGCGACATAGTCTTCGTCGGCGAGGTTGTAGACGTTGAGCTGCACGCCGAGATTCCGGGTGAGCTCGTACTTCGCCATCGCGTCGAACACGGTGTAGCTGCCGATGTCGAAAACGCCGGCGGTCAGAGTGCCTGGGCTGTTATTGACGGTGCGCGCCTGAGAGTCGACGTAGCGGACGCCGCCACCGATCTGCAGCCCGATCGGGAAGTCATAGGTGGTCCACAGCGTGGCGCTGTTCTTCGGCGAGAAGTTGATCGCGGCGCCGGTCTGAGTCGAGCTGCCGTCGGTTGCGATGGTGCCTGCGGTGACTTCGGTGTCCTGGAAGGTGTAGCCGGCGCTGATCTGCCAGGCCGTCGTCAGCTGGCCGACCAGGCCGAGTTCGACTCCCTTGACCTGCTTCTCGCCGTACTGGACGACGGTGTCTTCGCCCTGGCGCGCCAGATCGTTCTGGTTGGTGCTCTTGAACAGCGCCGCGGTTGCCGACAGGCGCCCTGCGAGGAAATCCCACTTGGTGCCGAACTCCAGGTTCCTGGCCTTCTGCGGTTCCAGCGCCGGGCTGTTGACGTTGGCCGCGGTCGCGCTCAGCGTGAAGTTGTCGCCACCCGGCGGACGCAGCGAGTTGGCGTAGGCAACGTAGACGCTGCCGTTGGCCAGAGGCTTGAACACCACACCGGTCTTCCAGCTCAGCAGATTGTCGGCGGCCTCGAGGTGGGCCGGAACCAGAGTACCGACCGGCAAGCTGGGATTGCTCGTGGCGGTTGCCAGCGAGACCGAGTCGGTCTTGGTCTCGTAACGCTCCCAGCGCAGGCCGCCGTTGAGCTGCCACTGCTCGGTCAGCTTGACGGTGTCGAACAGGTATACGGCGCCGGTCGTCGTATGGCCGTCGGCGTACGCACCGGTCGGCGCAACATCGGCCGCCGGGTCGCTGGGATTGGGGTTGTAGAGATTGGCGGGTGTCTGCGTCTGGCCGGTGACCAGGCCATAGCTCGGAGTGTCCTGCGACTCGTAGAGGAACTCGACGCCGCCGCTGAGCGTATGGCTGACCGGGCCGGTGGGCAGTTCGGCGGTGAAGCCGGTCTGATTGGTCAGGATCTGATTCTCGCGGAAGCTGCCCTGGCGCGAACGATTGACCGTCCACTGTGAGCTGTCCGGTTGCAGCACCGCCGGCGTGGCCGCGTCACCATCGTCGTCGTAAGTCAGGTTCGGCGCCTGCAAGGGTGCGGTCAGCACGCGCTTCTGCTCGCTCTTGCCGTAGCGCGACAGATTGCGGAACGTGAAACCGGGCCGCAGATCGTGCTCGATGCGCAGCGTGAACATGTTGGCGGTCAGATCCTCGTAGTCGGCATCCAGACCGTAGAAGTTCTTTTCATCGACCGTCTCGGCCGTGACACCGGCGGCGTCCAGCGTCGGGTTGCGATAACCGTCGAGACCGATCGCCGCTATGCCGCCGTCCGGCACGTTGTCCTGGCGGATGTGCTGGCTGAAAGCGTAGATCCGCGTATTGGTGCCCAGGCCGAACGCGATTGACGGCGCGATACCCCATTGTTCGCGCTGAATGAGGTCACGACCGGCGACCCCACCGTCCTGGCCGACCAGGTTGAGGCGCACGGCGGAGTGCTCGCCTATCGTCTGATTGAGGTCGGCAGTCACGCGGCGTCGCGCCTCGCTGCCGTAGCTGATCGAGCCGCTGTCGGCGTTCTCGGCAACCGGGACCTTGCTGACGAGGTTCACGTAACCCGAGGCCGCACCGCGGCCGTTATCCGCGCCGGCCGGACCTTTGACGATCTCGATCTGCTCGATGTTGAACACATCGCGCACTGCCGCGCCGAGGTCGCGGACGTTGTCGAGAAAAATACTGCCCTGGGAATCGAAGCCGCGCATGAAGATGCTGTCGCCGCTCTGCGTATTGCCGTTCTCGCCGAGCTGGAAGGTGATGCCGGGGACGTTGCGCAGCGCATCGCTGAGGCTGACGGCGCCCTGGTCGGCGATCAGCTCTTTCTTGATGACGGTGATCGTCTGCGGCGTATTCACCAGCGGCTGGGTGAACTTGGGCGAGGACACCGTATCGGCCTTGTAGCTGCCCTCGGTCTGGTCGATGACGCGAACCGCGGGTAGCGCCACGGCGCGTTCGCCGGTGGCCGAACTGCTTTCGATTGGGGGCGTCGTCGCGGCTGACGCCGGCTCGCCCTGCGTCATCCCCGGGCCGGCGTACACAGCCAAAACCGCCGCTGCCAGCGGCGTCATGCGCAACCTCGTCATTCGTGTCACTCCCTACTGCGGTATGGATTGACGGTGGCTAGCAGCAATCCATATCGGCGCCCTTCCCGGCGCGATCATGCTTTGGCTTCCGCACTGGTTAATTTTTTTTAATTAACTGAACGCGATTCTACATGAGAATCATTAACAAATAAAAGTGGCAAATGCCGAGCTGGATGAGCTTTGCGAAACCCGGTACTGCAGGGGAATGGCCCGGGGTTGGCGAAGCCCACCCCAGGCGGCATCTACTTTTCAGGATTGTCTGGCTTGCCGGCCGACGGCGCCTTGCGCGCCGCTTCGACGACTTCGAGCACGTCGCCAGCCCACTCGCCGACTTCGCGCGCGACATCGCGTACCGCGCCGGTGATCACCGTGGTGATCCGCCCGACGCGCTCGGCGCCGGATTCGACCGCGACCTGCAATACGTCTTTCAACATCTCCAGCTTGCTCGGCATTCCAGGTTCCTGGTTCAGGCGGCTACCGGCAGCATCGCAGAACGCGGCGGCAGCGCCAATTCGGCGATGCGCCTGAGTACGCTGCCAAACTGCCTGGCCAGCGAACCGGTGTTGTACGGCAGCCCGTAACGCCCGCAGATCTCGCGGACTTCGCTGGCAATTTCGGCGTAGCGGTGGCCAGGCAGATCGGGGAACAGATGATGCTCGATCTGGAAACTGAGATTGCCGCTCATGACATGGAACAGCTTGCCGCCCTCGATATTGGCGCTGCCGAGCAGTTGGCGAAGATACCAGTGGCCGCGGGTCTCGTTGGCTAGCTCGCTCTTGTCGAAGGTCTGCACATCGGCCGGGAAATGACCGCAGAAGATGATCGTGAACGACCAGAAATTGCGGATCAGGTTGGCGCTGGCGTTGCCGGCGAGCGTGAACCCGGCAAACGGGCCGGCCAGCAGCGGGAACAGCGCATAGTCCTTGAGCCACTGGCGGCGGACTTTCTTCCAGACGCCCTGCAGCACCGGCTTGGCATCACGCCAGGAGCGCTTGCCTGCGATGACACGGTCGAACTCGACATCGTGCAGTGCAACACCGTACTGGAACAACGCGGCCAGGCCGAAGGCCATCAGCGGATTGGCCAGGTATTGCGGGCGCCATGGCTGCTTTTCGTCCATGCGCAGCAGGCCGTAGCCGACGTCGCGATCGACGCCGAGCACGTTGGTGTAGGTGTGGTGCATCACGTTGTGCGAATGGCGCCACTGGTCGCCGGGGCAGGCGGTGTCCCAGTCGAAGTTCTTGGAGTTCAGCGCCGGGTCCTGCATCCAGTCGTACTGGCCATGCATGACGTTGTGGCCGATCTCCATGTTGTCGAGGATCTTCGACGTCGCCAGCGCGGCGACGCCGCCCAGCCAGGCAGGCGGCAGAAAACCAAACTGCAGCAGGCCGCGGCCGGCGATCTCGAGGCTGCGCTGCAGCTTGACGATGCGGCGGATGTAGGCGGCATCGCGCTCGCCGAGATCGGCCAGCACGCGCTCGCGCAGCGCGTCGAGTTCACGGCCAAAGGCTTCGATCTGGCTCGCGCTCAAGGCGGCGATCATCGGATTCGACGAGACGCTTGCGGCGGCCTTGCCCGGCAACTTCGAGCTCGGGTTGCGCGGTGTGCTCAGTGATTTGCTACGGGCCATATCAGACTCCGAATTCGTTTTGGTTTGCTTGCGCATCCCACGGTCAACGTCGGCAAAGGATTGCCGACCTACGGTTTGAGCGGGCTTTCGTTTCATCACGCTCAAATGTCGAGCGTCACGTCGCCGACGGCGGCGCTGACGCAGATCTGGATGTCTTCTTCGCCGCTGGACGACAGCCGGCCGCTGCGCAGGTCGCGCACCACGCCCGAAGTCTTGCGGCAGGTGCAGCTGTGGCAGATGCCCATGCGGCAGCCCGACTCCGGACGCAGGCCCGCGGCCTCGGCCTGATCGAGCAGGCTGCGGCCGTCGTTGGCGGCGTAGCGCTCGCTGCGGACGAAGCGGAGTTCGCCACTGATCGTGTCCGGGTCCGCCGGGGCCGAGGTCGATGTGGCGGTAAAGCGCTCCAGTCGCAGCCTGGATTCGCAGCCAAGTTCGGCGCACAGCGCGCTGACCGCATCGATCAGCGCGGCCGGCCCGCAGACGTAGATTTCGGCGGCGGCCAGATCCTGGACCAGGCCGTCGAGATGCGCGCGGCCGAAGCGGCTACCGCCGCTTTCGCGGGTGCGGATGACGCGCAGCTTCCATTCGGGCTGTGCTCCGAACAGCTCGATCAGCTCATCGGCGAAAATCGTGTCCGCCGCGTTGCGCACGTAGTACAACAGGCTCAGCACGCCAGCATGGCCACCGCGAGCCAGGGTCCGCAGCATCGCCATGATCGGGGTGATGCCGCTGCCGCCGGCGATCAGCATCAGCGGAGCCGACACCGCCTGCGGCAATACGAACTCGCCTTCGGCCTGCGACAGGCCGATCACCATGCCGACGCGGGCGTTGCGGTTCAGGTAGGCCGAGACCAGGCCCTCGTCCTGGGCCTTGACCGTGATCTCGATCAGGCCGTCGTGCGCCGCCTGCGCATCCGACAAGGAATAGCAGCGGCTGCGTCGCACGCCACCGATCTCGACCTGCACGCGGACATACTGGCCGGCCAGGAAACCCTTCCAATGCCGGTTCGGCCGCATCCTCAAGCTGACCGAATCAGCCGTGGGCCGGGTGATCGACTCGATGCGCGCCCTGATCTTGTCCACCGACCACATCGGATTGAACGGTTCCAGGAACCGGTCGACGCCATGTGGCGCGGTCAGTGCATTGACCAACCGTGAACCGAGGGCGCGGTTGAGACTGCCTGAGAGCATCGAATCGATCATGGAACCGGGCACCGGTTGGCGTGATGTGAACGTATGTACACATCCTAGGCAGCACCGATCCGGAATGTCAACACTTGTTCACATTCAGGTCTGCCGGTGCCGATGCCTGGGTATACTTCAGCATTAACCCTGTAGCCCCGTAGGCCATGCCCCCGGTCAGCGATTCGATCAGCGAGAAACTCGAGCAGGTGCAGGCCGGGCGCGAAAGCCGGGGCCAGCGCACGCGCCTCGGCCTGCAGGAAGCCGCGCTGCGTCTGCTGGGCCACGACAAGAGCTTCAGCAGCCTGAGTCTGCGCGAGGTCACCCGCGAAGCCGGTATCGTGCCGACCGCGTTCTACCGTCACTACCAGACGATGGAAGATCTGGGCCAGGACCTGGTCACGGACTCATTCCGGACCTTGCGCCGGATGATCCGCTCGGTGCGCAGCGAAGGCCTGCCCGACGGCAATGTCATCGGCCGCACCGTCGAAACCCTGGTCAAGCATGTGCACGCCAACCGCATGCACTTCCAGTTCATCGCGCGCGAGCGCTACGGCGGCTATTCGAGCCTGCGGGTTTCGATCCAGCAGGAAATCCGCGCCTTCGGTGCCGACCTTGCGACCGATCTGGCGCGCTTTCCGGTGCTGGATCGCTGGGACGCGGACAGCATGGAGATGCTGACCACGCTGATGGTCAACGCGATGGTATCGATCGCCGAGCAGATTCTGGATGCACCGCAGAACGATGCGGCCGCGGAAGCGGAAATCGTCCGCCGCGCGGAACGTCAGCTGGTTTTCATTTCACTGGCGGTACCGGCCTGGCGGCCGATCAAGGCGGCGAAATAGCCGTCGCAGACCGCGCCTTCACAAACGTGGCACGGGTTCGATTCAGCCACACGCGTTCACTTGGAGTCGTCAGGTGGTTCCATCCCCGGAGTTCTCCAGGGCATCGGCTGGCGGCGTCAGCTGCCCGCCTTCCAGCTCCGCGCCACCGCTGCCAACCCACTGCTTAGGCAACTGCTTGCTAGGTTTGACCCCGAGCTTCTTCAGCATTTCGGCCTGGCGGATCACATTTCCGCCTCCCTCACTGAGTTTTTTCTTGGCGTCGTGGTAGCTGGCCTGAGCCTGCTCGATCCGCTCGCCGACTTTGTTCAAGTCGGTGACGAAGCCGACCAGCTTGTCGTACAACTCGGCGCCTCGACTGGAGATCTCCTTGGCGTTGCGGCTCAAGTCTTCCTGACGCCACAGGTTGGCAACGGTGCGAATCACGAACAGCAAGGTGCTAGGGCTGACCAGCAGCACGTTCCGCTCCCAGGCCTGCTGGAACAATTCCCGATCGTGGGTCACCGCCATCATGAAGGCGGGCTCCAGGGGGATGAACATCACGACGAAATCCAGCGAGCGGAGGCCGTAAAGCGATTGGTAGTTCTTCTCCGACAGACCCTTGATGTGATTGCGGATGGCGGCCAGATGCCGCTTCAACGCGGCGAACCGCTCTTCGTCGGTGTCCGCCGACGCAAACGCGCGGTAGTCCGGCAATGTGAGCTTGGAGTCGACCACCAGATGGCGGTCGCCCGGCAGATTGATGATCACGTCGGGGATGAAATGGGTTTGTCCGTCGTCGGATTTGACGCTGCCCTGGCGCTGATAGTGCTGGTCGCGCAGCAGGCCCGCTTTCTCCAGCACGTCATCAAGGATGATCTCGCCCCAGTTGCCCTGAGCCTTGCGATCACCCTTCAGCGCCAGCGTCAGGTTGTTGGCATCCTGGCTCAGGGTTTGGTTCAACGTCATCAGCTGCTTGACCTGCTCGGTGAGCGCGCTGCGATCCTTTCCCTCGTTGACATAGACCTCTTCGACCTTGGACTTGAAGTCCGTGAGCTGCTGTTTCAACGGGCTGAGCAACTGGTCGAGGTTGGTCTGGTTCTGCTCGGTGAACTTGCGGCTCTTCTCATCCAGAATCTCGCTGGCCAGCGCCTTGAACTGATCCGACAGGGTCTGCCGGGCCTGCTCCAGAAGAGCGAGCTTGTCCTGCAGTTGAATACGCTCGGACGCCAGCTCCTGGCTCAAGGTGGCCACCGCGGTTTTGCTGCCGGCCAGTTCGTCGCTCAGTGTCTGCTTGTCGGCCAGCGCGGCTTTCAGATCGATCTCGATCTCCACAATGCGCCGCTGCTTCGCGGCGGTGTCCGCAGTGAGCTTGCCATTGGCTTCGCGCAGATCCGAAAACTGAGTGTTGAGTACCTGCAACGCAGTGGCGGCTTCTTTCTGCGCGGCCTCGAGCGTCTCGGCGGTTTGCTTCAACGCCGACTCCAGTTCGGGCACGCGTCTGGCGCGCGCGCCGGATTCGGCGGCTTCGCGGATGGAAACATCCAGCGCGGCCTGCAAGGTTCTGGCGCGAGCCTCCGCCTCGGTCAGCCGGGCATCGAGTTGGGCCAGGTCCTTTCTTGCCCCAGCGGCTTGTTCGGCCAGCGTGGCGCGCTCGACTTCGCTCCCGGCGGCCCCTTTCAGCTCGGCCAGCGACAGCCTGCTTTTCAATACGAGCCAGCTTGCCAAGACTCCGGCCAGAAGGCCGGCGATCAAGAAAACGACATGGATGGCAGCCAATTGCATGATGGTCTCGGTACGGTGAGTGGCGGTACGACAACAACGTCAGCGGCCGGCGGGAAAAACGGGGCTTGCTCCTCCAGCGACGATCAGCATCGCCTACTCGCCCACCCGCAGCAGCCCGTATTTGCGCAGTTGCCCGCGATACTGGTGATAGGTCAGCCCGAGCAACTCGGCGGCGCGCTTCTGGTTGTAGCGCGCCGCGTCGAGTGCGCCTTTCAGCAGGCGCGTTTCGAAGTCGGCAACTTCGCGCTCGAACTCCAATGGATAGCACGGCTCGTCCACGACTGCGGCCGTCGCCGATACGGCAGCCGCGGTCGTGGCGACCATCGTCGGCAATACGTTTTGATCCTGACTGCCAGTCGGCAGCACGCCGCGCGGACGATACGGCGATGCGAACGGGTCCAGCTCCAACTGCTCGACCACACGCCTGGCATTTTCGAGCCGGTAAACCGAGCGCTCGACGACGTTGCGCAGCTCGCGCACGTTGCCGGGCCAGTCGTGTGCCAGCAGCTGACGCTCGGCCGCCGGCGAGAAGCCGGCGAAATATTCACGGCCCAGCTCCTTGGCCATGTTCTCGGCAAACTTCTGCGCCAGCAGCACGATGTCCTCGAGCCGCTCACGCAGCGGCGGCACGGTGACGACGTCGAACGACAGGCGGTCCAGCAAGTCTTCGCGGAAGCGGCCGGCGCGCGCCAGCGAGGGCAGATCCTGGTTGGCCGCGCCGACCAGGCGCACGTCGACGCTGATGGTCTCGGAGGAGCCCAGGCGTTCGAATTCGCCGTACTCGATCACGCGCAGCAGCTTTTCCTGCAGCCGCAGACTCATGCTGGCGAGCTCGTCCAGAAACAGCGTGCCGCCGTTGGCCAGCTCGAAGCGCCCGATCCGCGCGCGGGTCGCGCCGGTGTAGGCGCCGGAGACGTGACCGAACAGCTCGGATTCCAGCAGCTCCTCGTTGAGCGCCGCGCAATTGAATTTGACGTAGGGCCGCTGCCAGCGCTCGGACAAAAAGTGCAGCCGCGCGGCGATCAGCTCCTTGCCGGAGCCGCGCTCGCCGACGATCAACACCGGCTTCACCAGCGGTGCGACGCGCGAAACTTTTTCGAGTACCGCCAGGAAGTTATCGGATTGGCCGATGATCGGATCGGGGATGTCGCGCTGGGCCATGGTGGCAGTTTTCGCTGATCAGCTCACTAGATGGCGTTTTCTACCATAACTTTGCGCACATCGCCGATCGGACAACGGAGCTGGATCGAGATAAAAATTTAAAGCCTTTAAATTTCAAATAGATAAGCCGTTTTTTCGAGTTGGCACAAGCCTGGCAATAAGACTGGGGCACAAGCGCCAACACAAGCAACGCAAGGAGAGACTCACCATGACCAACCGCCGCCCCCTCGCCCATGCAGTACTCGCAATCGCTTTGATCGGCGGCAGCGCCGGCGCGCAGGCTGCGGATGGCATGAGCAGCCGCGTCGCCTCCGGCCTCGGCCGCTGGATCGCCGCCCAGGGCAACGCCGCTCTCAGCGAGCTGAGCGAAGACCTGAAGCGCGATCTGGCCGAGCGCCTGCAGCCGCTGCTGCCGGCCAGCGATATGGTCGAAGCCGACCCTCTGCACAAGGTCGGCAACGAGCCGGGCGCCGCACCGAACACCGCCGCGCAGTCGATCTGATCGCCAGGCAGACCCGACACTTTTTCTCAACAACGTCACAATCACGTACTGACCGGAGCTACACCATGGGCATCTTTTCGCGCCTTTCCGACGTCATCAACTCCAATATCCACGCCATGCTCGACAAGGCGGAAGATCCGGAGAAGATGGTCCGCCTGATCATCCAGGAAATGGAAGACACGCTCGTCGAAGTGCGTTCCACCAGCGTGCGCACCATCGCCCGCAAGAAGGAACTGCAGCGTCTGCTGAACCAGCTGCAGGCCGAGACCGCCGACTGGGCGGCCAAGGCCGAGCTGGCGTTGAGCAAGGATCGCGAAGACCTCGCCCGCGGCGCGCTGGCGGCGAAGAACCGCGCGCTCGAGCAGTTCTCGATGTACGAGAAAGAGCTGTTCCATGTCGTGGACGAGATCGGCAAGCTGGACGAAGACACCGGCAAGCTGAAGGCCAAGCTGGCCGATGCGCGCCAGCGCCAGAAGGTGATCGTGCTGCGTTCTCAGTCACTGACGTCTCGTCTGCGGGTCAAGTCGACGATCCACGATACGAAGATGGCCGACGCCATGCTTAAAATGGAGCAGTACGAGGGCAAGATCGATCGCATGGAGGCCGAACTCGAAGCCTACGACCTGGGTACGCGTTCGCTGTCAGACGAGTTCGCTCAGCTGGCCGCCAATGAAAAGGTCGAGGACGAGCTCAGCCAGCTGCGCGCCAAGCTCGGCAAGACCGCTCCCGCGAGCGAGCCGAGCAAGCAATAGCCCGGGCGCGTGTCCTTGCGGACTCGCATTTGTTTTCTTGAGAGGTCGAAGGGGATCCTTTCGTGGAAGAACTGGTTCCGCTCATAGCAATCGTCTGCCTGTTCGTGATCCTGCCCGGCATGGGCATGTGGTTCGCGGACCGTCAGCGACGCTGGAAAGCGCAGCAGGGCGAAGCATCACAGCTTGCGGACGCGGATCTGCTGCGGCTGGCTGATCGCCTGGAAAAGCGTGTCGAGGCGCTTGAAAAAATCCTCGACTCCGAAGCACCGAATTGGAGGGCGCGTCATCATGGCTAAGCTGTCTTCCCTGCACTCGTCACGCTTTCGCCGCTATCCGGACGAAGGCTATATCGGCGGCGTCTGCGCCGGTATCTCCGAGTTCCTGGGCTGGAACGTGCGGATGATCCGGGCGCTGGCGGTGCTGAGCTTCATCTTCGGCGGCTTCTTCCCGATCGTGCTGGTCTACGGCCTGCTGTGGTACGTGATGGAGGAAACACGCGGCACTTCAGCATCGCCGGATCGTGGCTATGAGAGCTCCGGTCCCGGCGATCTCGGCGGCGGTTCCGGCAGTGGCGCTTACGCCAGCCGCTCTTATGGCGGCAGCAGCGACATCGGCGGCCGCCCCACGACGAGCGCGGATCTGAAGAGTCGCTTCTCGCGCCTGGAACAACGCCTCAGCAGCATGGAAGACTGCGTCACGTCCAACGACTACGAACTGCGCCGCGAGCTGCGCAAGCTCGAGACCTGAGATCGAAGAAACCTGGGTTGGCGTAGGTTGGGGTGAGCGCAGCGAACCCCAACGTTCGATCCGCGATGATGTTGGGGTTCGCGCACCCCAACCTACCCAGGCTCGCAGTGTGCCGCGTAGTTCACTTGCAGCACGCGCTTTTCCGCATCCAGCACCAACCAGACGCCCCGAGATGGATAAAGCCACAAGCTCGCGTTGCTCGGCGTGCTCGAACGAGCTTCGCAAGACCAGTTTGAATCCGCGATCTGCGGCGGCTCGTCGAATCGCCCCGTGGTCTCGAACCATTGGTCTATCGTCGGCGACGGCTCCGGAAACAGCCGCAGGCTGCTCAGCTGCGCCTGCTCGTCGTAGCGGAATTCCGCAGCGCCCTGAACTCCCGGCAGCTGCGCATAGCGCTCCACGCGTTGCGCATCGATCGAGGTCGGCGCGCCGTAGAGTGCGCGTACTTGCTCGCGCGCAGCCGTCGCCAGCGCAAGACCCTGGAAGCTTGCGGGCTGCCATGCAGCCGCTGGCGCCGCCGGTTCGTAGGAGCTGAAAGCCATGCCCTGCGGCGCGAATGCAGCGGTATTTTTTTGCGGTGCGGTATCGAATGGCGATGTCGGTGGTGGTGGCGGTGACGGCGGGGCCGCCGTCAAGGCGTGTGCGCTTTCGGCGCTGCGCTGCATCTGCTTGCGCACGGCGCTATCACGCTGGCGCGATTCCGACTCAAAGCGACGCTCGACCGGCTCTTCGGCACGGCGCGCCGCAACGGCATCCGCAGCGGCTCCCTTCGCGGCCGCTGGCGCACCGGCGACGGAGGCTTCGACCGGCGGTGCCGATGCTGGCAGCACGGCGGGTGCAGCCTGCGGCTGCGGCGCACGCACCAGCGGCTCGCGCCACAATTGCAGCACCACACCGACGCCCAGAGTCAGCACCGCGGCGAGCGCCAGCGGCGCCTGCCAGCGCCGCCTCGAACACACCGGCGCCTGGGCATCGCGCGCGAACTTCAATACGGCCTCATCGACCTGCGATGGCGGCTGCACCGACTTCGTCGTCGCCCAGGCGCGCGAAATTTCGTCCGCCTGGATCTCGGACGGCGACTTGTATTCAGAGGACATCGGCGAGCGCTCCCCGCAGGCGGCTCAGCGCGTAGCGCAGCCGGCTCTTGACCGTCTCGCGGCCGACGCCGGTGACTTCGGCGATCTGCTCCAGGCTCAAGCCGCCCTCCTCCTTCATCAGGAACGCCTCGCGTTGCTCGGACGGCAGCGCGCCGAGCGCCTGCAGCAGACGCCGCGAAGTCGATACCGACTGCGCCTGGGCTTCGGGCTCCAGATGCGCCGGCGCCGCGAGCTCGATGGTGTCATCCAATGGCTCCTGGCCCGCGCGCGCCGCGCGGTAGTGATCGATCAGGCGGTTGTGCGCCAGCTTGTACAGCCAGGTCGCGAAGCGCGCCTTCACCTCGTAGCGCGACCGTGAACGCACGACACTCGCCCACACGTCCTGGAACAGTTCGGCCGCGATATCCTCGTTGCCGCAGCCGCGCAGCAGGTAGCGGTAGCTGCCGCCGCGATGGCGTCGATACAGCTGCTCGAAAGCCGCCAGTTCGCCTCGCTGATAACGCAGCATCAGGGCTTCGTCCGAAGGGCCGCCAACAACAGCCGGGCCTTCCGCAGGCTCGGCCGTCCCGGCTTCCGACGATGGCGCAACCGCTGCTTCCAGAATCAGCCTCCGTGGTTCTCGACCGGCGTTTTCAGCGCAGCGCTGTCGAGGCTGCGCGCGAGCTGCACCAGTTGCAGGAATTCACCCGCCTCGCCGTTGTCGTCACGGCCGCGCGAACTGCGCGCAAGGTTCATCACCGCAGTGTAGTCGAAGGCATCGAGGTACTGGCCGCCGCGCAGCAGTTGGCCGAAGCCGGCGACTGCGGCCGCCATCCGGAAGGAATCCGAGGCACTGGCAATCGTGCGGCTTGCATCGCCGGCGGCGATCGCGCGCTCGATCAGCAGACTCTTCGCATCGGCACCATCGCCAGGACGCTTGTAGCGCAGGCGCAGATGCGCAAGTTCGCCGGACGTAGCAGTCGGCACGACGGTGCTGCCGTAGCGCAGCGCCTCGATGCGTTCGCCGCCCTCGCCGACCAGCGCGATTTCGTACAGTGCGGTCACCCGGTGGCCGGCGCCGATGTCGCCGGCGTCGACGCGGTCGTTGGCAAAATCCTCGCGGCGCAGCGCACGATTCTCGTAGCCGATCAGGCGATATTCCGCGACCTGCGCCGGATTGAATTCGACCTGGATCTTCACGTCGCGGGCGATCGTCGTCAGCGTCGCTTCAGCCTGGAGCACCAGCACTTTCTGCGCCTCCCTGAGCGTGTCGATATACGCGTAGTTGCCGTCGCCGGCATCGGCGAGCTGCTCCATCAGAGCCTCGTTGTAGTTGCCAGTGCCGAAGCCCAGTGTGGTCAGCGCAATGCCGGACTTGCGCTGCATTTTCACGCGATCCAGCAGTTGGGCGAAATCGGTGATGCCGACGTTGAAATCACCGTCGGTGGCCAGCAGCACGCGGTTGACGCCGTCCTTGATATAACCTTGCCTGGCCATCGCATAAGCGAGCTCGATACCGGCGCCGCCGTTGGTGGAACCGCCGGCCTCGAGCCGGTCGAGCGCCGCATTGATCTTTGCCTGCTGATCGTCGGCGGTTGGCTCCAGAATCACGCCGCTGGCGCCGGCATACACGACCAGGCTGAGCCGGTCCTGCGGCCGCAGTTGCCGGGTCAGCAGCTTCAGCGAGGACTTCACCAGCGGCAGCTTGTCCGGCGAATTCATCGAGCCGGAAACGTCGATCAGGAATACCAGGTTCGACGCCGGCCGCTCGCCTTCAGGTTTCCAGCCCTGAACGCCGATCTGCAGCAGATGCGTCCTGGGATTCCACGGCGTAGGCGCGGTCTCGGTCATCACCGAGAACGGCGTCGCCCGGTCGCGCGGGATCGGATACGCGTAGTCGAAGTAGTTCACCAACTCCTCGACCCTCACCGCGTCGCGCGGCGGCATCTGGCCCTGGCTGAGGAAGCGGCGCACGTTGGCATAGGCGCCGGTATCGACGTCGACGCTGAAAGTCGAAACCGGATTCTCGGCGGCGCGCTGCACCGGGTTCGACTGGATCGCGGCATAGTGCTCGCGTTCTTCGGCCGAGACCGTCGGCATCGGCATCGGCCGTGGCGGCATGAAGCCGATGCGGCTCTGGCTCTGCATCATCTTGGCGGCGCTCTCGGCACGGGCCGGGGCGGCGGCGTAAGCCGCGTCGGCGGCCAGGACCGGTTCCGACGCGGTCGGTGGTGGCGGTGGAGCGACTTGCGCTTGGTCCGGCGAGGCGGCCGGCTCGGGCAGTGGCGTCGGCGGGTGCTCGCTGACCGCGCAGCCCGTCAGCAGGGACAGCAACAAGGACACCAGCAGCACGCTGGCGCGACGACGCAGATCGGGGGACGAGGACATCGGGGACTCCGCTTGGAAGGTTCGCCAGCCTTAAACGGAACCGCGCCCGAATTGGGGTTAACGGACATGGCGCTTTTGCCGCTCCCGAAGATGAAACTAAAGGCCGATCGAGTCGTAGGTCGGCAATCCCTTGCCGACGTGAGGCCCCGGTGGCGCATCCACCGTACACGTCGGCAAAGGATTGCCGACCTACGAGGGTTTCACGTAAAGCCTCATAATCGGATCTTTCCCCCATCCTGCAACCGAATGGCGCGCAAACCCGCTCACGAGCAGTTCGACACCCTCTCCGCGCTACAGGACCGAGCCTTCGAACTGTTTGGCCGTTACGGCTACGAGGGCGTTTCGATCGGCGACATCGCCAAGGCCGCCAGGCTGTCGAAAGGCGCCCTGTACTGGCACTTCTCCGGCAAGGAGGAGCTGTTTCTCGAGTGCCTGCGCCGGCTGCACGCGATCTTCACCGAGCACGTGATCGAGCCGATGCGCAAGCAGATCGACGCGGTACAGGCGATCGTCGTGATGTTCCATGGGCTGGAGAAGCTGCTGCGCGATCCGCGCGTCGAAAACGGTGTTGCCGGCTACTGGCTGGTGCCGTCGACGCCGGAAACGGTGCGCCTGGTCGCCGAGCAACGTGCGTTCGAAGTCGCCTCGCAGGCCGCGATCCGCGACGTGATGGCCGAGGGCGCGCGCCAGGGCAGTTTCGATCTCGGCGAAGACCTGGAGGACATGTCGAAAGCGATCATCGCGCTGTTAGAGGCCTCGATCCTGCCGCTGCGTCATCAGGAACCCGACGAAGTCCACCGGATGATCAGCGTGCTCGCGCGCACGCTGTTCCGCGCCTATGCGCGGCCCGAGGCCTTGAAAAAATTAGCGCCGCTGCTGCAACCGCAATAAGACCCTCTCACGCCCTTTCCCATTCGATCAGGAGCAATGCCAATGGCAATGGACATCATCGACTACAAGATCTACGGCACCGAAACGCAATTCGTCGAGGTGGAGCTGGACCCTGGAGAAGCGGCGGTCGGCGAAGCCGGCGCGATGATGTTCATGGAAGACGGCATCGTCATGGACACGGTGTTCGGCGACGGCTCGGCGCAGCAGAAGAACTTCTGGGGCAAGCTGGTCGGCGCCGGCAAACGCCTGGTCACCGGCGAGAGCCTGTTCACCACGGTGTTCACGAACAACGGTAGCGGCAAGCGCAAGCTCGCGTTCGCGGCGCCGTATCCGGGCACGCTCATTCCAATCCACTTGCCCGACGTCGGCGGCACGCTGATCTGCCAGAAGGACTCGTTCCTGTGCGCGGCCAAGGGCGTCGCGCTCGGCATCGAGTTCCAGCGCAAGCTCGGTGTCGGCCTGTTCGGCGGCGAAGGCTTCGTGATGCAGCGTCTCGACGGCGACGGTCTCGCCTTCATCCACGCCGGCGGCACCCTGTACGTGCGCGACCTTGCGCCCGGCGAAGTGCTGCGCGTGGATACCGGCTGCATCGTCGCGCTGACGCGCAGCGTCAGTTACGACATCCAGTACGTTGGTGGATTGAAGTCCGCGCTGTTCTCAGGCGAGGGTCTGTTCTTCGCGGTGCTGCAGGGGCCGGGCAAGGTCTGGCTGCAGTCGTTGCCGCTGTCGCGCATGGCCAACCGCATCGTCATGGCGGCGCCGGCGATCGGTGGACGCAGCAGCGAAACCGGCTCGCTGCTCGGTGCCGGCGCAGCCGGCGGCTTGCTCGGCGGACTGCTCGGCGACGACGAGTAAAGCGATGAGTTCGCCGACGCTGGCGCTGCCCGGCCGGCTGTTCGGGCCAGCGCTCGCGCCGGCGGGCACTGTCGTCAGCGCAACGATCGATGCTCTGCAACTCGTGGTGCCGTTGCCGGACGGAGGGCAACTGTCCTCGCCGCTTTCACGGCTGGTGTTGCGCAATGCCGGCTTCGACGGCGCGCAGCTGGAAATGAGCTGGCCGCAGAACGTTGCACGCTACGCCCTGCTGGTGGATGACGCAGGCGTGATCGAGCGCTTGCGCCAGCAGCCGCCGGCCGCGCTGCAGCCGGCGATCACGGCCGTGTTCGCGCAGCGGCGCAAGGCGCGTGTTCGCCGCGGCCTCGGCCTGTCGGCGATCGCGATCTGGATCGGCCTTCCGCTGTTCGCGCTGCTGCTGCTGTTCTTGACCGCGCGTCCGCTGGCCGGCTGGCTCGCCGGCTTCGTGCCGCTGGCCCAGGAGCAGCAGCTCGGCGAGTGGGTGTTCAAGTCGCAGGCGGCCCAGCTGGATCTGATTGAGAACACCGCGGCGAATGCCGCGATCCAGCAGATCGGCGCACGGCTGGCTCCGGGCTCGCGCTACACCTATCACTGGCATGTCGCGCGCCAGCCCGAACTCAACGCCTTCGCCATCCCGGGCGGACATATCGTCGTCTACAGCGGGCTGATCCAGGCCGCCGCCGACGCCGACGAACTCGCCGGCGTGCTGGCGCACGAGATCGAGCACGTCGAACTGCGCCACAGCCTGAAAGCAATGATGCGACAGGCCGGCCTGCGGCTCGCGATCGGCATCGTGGTCGGCGACTTCGGCGTCGCCGGTGAAGCCGCCGGGCGCCTGTCCGGGCTGCAGTTCTCGTGCGACAGCGAGCGCGAGGCGGATGTACAGGGCCTGGCTCGGCTGGACCGCGCCGGCATTGATCCGCGAGGCATGCTGAGCTTGTTCGCCAAGCTCGACGCGCAGGCCCCCGGCACGGCGCCGCCGGCCTGGCTCGCCAGCCATCCGACGACACCGGAGCGCATCGCCGAGTTGCGAAAGTTGATCGACCGGCGCAGTGCCACGCAGCTGCAAGCGCTGGATATCGATTGGGGCGCCGTTCGGGCCAGCATCGGCCGCTAGCACGCCGTCTCGGCCGCGACGTGCAGCGCCGCAAAAGCTCGTAAAGGTCGGTAATTCCTTAAAAAAGTTAAGTTGTAATTCAGCTGCCGACTCTAAGCTGAACGAAGCTCCCGCCGTTGCGGACAGCGAACATGCTCATAAGGAGAGCAACAATGCGTGAACAGGCGCCTTCCCAAGCCCGTCGGTTTGCCCCGGTCGCGATGACTTGCATGCTCGGCGCCGCCCTCGTGGCGAGCCTGGCTTCAGCCCCCGCGTTTGCGGGCCGCTACGATCGTGATGATCGCAACGGTCAGTACTACGACGATTCCTCCACTGGCGGCGACGCCAATCCCCGCACCGATTTCGCGCAGGTGGTCAGCACCCGGCCGATCTACAGCCAGGTGCAGGTCAACGAACCGCGCGACGAATGCCGGGACGTGCCGGTAACCTATCGCGAGCGCCCGAGCTATTCCGGCGACAACACCGCCGGTGCCGTACTCGGCGCGGTGATCGGTGGCGTGGTCGGCAACCAGTTCGGCGGTGGCAGCGGCCGCGCGGTTGCGACCGGCCTCGGCGCCGTGGTCGGCGCCAGCGTCGGCAGCCACGCCGGCGAATACAACGGCGGCTACGATCGCGGGGACTACGCACGTACCGGATATCAGCGCCAATGCCAGACCGTGGACGACTACCACGTCGAGAATCACATCGATGGCTACGATGTGGCCTATCGCTACCACGGCGCCGTCTACCACACCACCATGCCTTACGACCCGGGCGATCGTATCGCCGTGGACGTGAGCGTGCGCCCCGTCCGCTACTAAGGGAGTCGGATCAACCCGGGAGCCATGCGCTCAAAGTTTCCGCTTTCGATGGCCCTGCTGATCACGGGCCTGTTTTTGAGTGAACTGCCAGCACAGGCCCGGGATCCGGGCCTGTCTGACCGTTTGCGTCTGCCGCCGGCTGGATTCACGCCCGGCGGCAACGATCGCCATATGTCGCCGAGCGAGGCGGCACGCATCGCCCAGCAGCAGAACGGCGGGGGCCGTGTGCTGGCGGTGGAGCGCAACGATCGCGGCTACCGCGTCAAACTGTTGAAAAACGGCGACGTCCGAATCGTCTACGTGCCCGGCAATTGAGCTGGCACTCACACTAGAGAAGGGAAAACATGCGCGCTCTCGTCATCGAAGATGATCCGCACCTGCGGGGACTGGTATCGCAGTACTTTGCCGACGAGGGCTTTGCCGTCGACGTGGCCGGTGACGGTGAAAACGGCCTGTACATGGCCGAAGAATTCCCGGTGGATATCGCGATCGTCGATCTGGGCCTGCCCGGCATCAGCGGCGTGGAGATCATCCGCCGCGCACGCAAGGCAGGGCGCAAGTATCCGATCCTGATCCTGACCGCCCGCGACGGCTGGCAGACCAAGGTCGAAGGCCTGGAGGCCGGTGCCGACGACTACCTGGTCAAGCCGTTCCACCGCGAAGAGCTGCTGGCACGCGTACGCGCGCTGCTGCGCCGCTCCGGCGGCTGGGCTCAGCCCTTGCTCGAATGCGGCCCGATCGCGGTCGACACCACCGCGAAAACCGTTTTCGTGATGCAGCAGAGCGTTGACCTGACCGCCTACGAATACAAGGTTCTGGAATACCTGATCCTGCATGCCGGGCAGGTCGTCTCCAAGGCCACGCTGGCCGAGCATCTGTATGCCGAAGACGAAGAGCGCGACAGCAACGTGATCGAAGTTTTCATTCGCCGGCTGCGCAGCAAGCTCGACCCCGAGGCGACGCTCAACCCGATCACCACACTGCGAGGCAGCGGCTATCGCTGGGACCTGCCGCGCGGGCCCTCGACACCCGCCGAAAGCTGAGCGGAGCGTCCGCTTGGGCGCGCCGTTGCCGCCACTACGCTGGATCCATGGCGGCGCGGAACGCGTCAGGACCATGAAATGGCCGAGCTTAAGATCGGTCTATTCACGCTTGCGGCCGCAATCGCTGCGCACGCGTTTGCTGGTCGCGGCATCGGCGGTGCTGACCGCGTTTTTCGTGATCACCGGCGTCGCGCTGGAAAGCGCGTTCGGCGACAGCGCGCGCCAGGCGCAACAGGACAAGCTCGAGGGCATCGTCTATTCGCTGCTGGCGGCGCTCGGCCCCAGCGCCAGCGGTGACCTGACGATCTCGACGACGATGGTCCCCGATGCACGGCTGAAAAGCGCGGCGTCGAGCCTGCAGGCGGCGCTGTTCAACGAGGACGGCGTCGCCGTCTGGCGTTCGGTCAACTTCGGCGACATGCCGGCGCCGAAGATGCCGGGCATCGACGAGTGGCACTTCCAGCGCGTCGACGATCCCGATGCATTCCAGATGAGCTACAGCTTCCGCTGGATCGACCTGGCCGACGATCCGCGCCGCTACAACGTCGTGGTGATGGAGGATGCGTCGAGCTTCCGCGCGCAGTTGCGCGCGTATCGGCGCGCACTGTGGACCTGGCTCGCGGTCTGCGGTATCGGCCTGCTTGGCGTGCAGGTGTTGGTGCTGCAATGGGGCCTGGCGCCGCTGCGCCGCCTGATCTTCGAACTGCGCCGCATCGAGATGGGCGAACAGCAGGACATCCGCTCCGAATACCCCGATGAGCTCAAGCCGCTGACGCAGGGCCTGAACGCGATGATCCAGAACGAACGCAATCAGCAGACGCGCTATCGCAACGCGCTCGGCGATCTCGCGCACAGCCTGAAGACACCACTCGCGGTCGTGCAGGGCGTCACCGAAGATTCCGAGATGCCGCGCCACCTACGGCATACGCTCGGCGAGCAAGTGCAGTCGATGCAGCAGATCACCGGCTATCAGCTGCGCAAGGCCGCCGCTGCCGGCCGGCGCACGCTGGCCGAACCGGTGCCGATCCGCCCGCTGGCGGAGAAACTGGTCAGCGCGCTGGTCAAGGTCTATGCGGAGAAGAAAGCCCGGTTCGAACTGCGGATCGACCCGCGGCTGCGGCTGCGCGCCGAGAGCGGCGACCTGTTCGAGCTGATCGGCAACCTGCTCGACAACGCCGCCAAGTACGGCAATGGACGGGTGCGGCTGACGGTCCACCACGAAGGCCGCACCGCGGTCATCGAAGTCGCCGACAACGGTCCGGGCTTTCCTCAGGACGCCGAGGAATTGCTGGAACGCGGCGTGCGCGCCGATATGAAAAAGCCCGGCCAGGGCATCGGCCTCGCCGCGGTCTATGATCTGGTGCGTGCCTACGAAGGGCAGCTGCTGCTGGGTGCGTCCGATCTCGGCGGCGCGCTGGTGACGGTTCGCCTGCCCGGCTGATCCGCTGCATTCCATCCCTACTGCTGTCGCGAGATTCTCCGATGAGCAATCAAAAAATATTCCCGCACCGCGTTCGCCTGATGCGCAAGCTCGCCACGCTGCTGACCGTCGGCGCAGTCATGCTCAGCCTCGACGGCTGTCTGGCCGTGCGCGGCGTGCGCATGGTCCAGAATCACGAGGCAACGAAAGGCTTTCCGGATAAGGGCGATGTCTCGACGGCGCAGCAGCGCAAGCTGATCGCGGGCGGCCTGCAGCGCAGCTACCTGGTACAAATTCCCGGTGGCGCCAGCGCGCCGATGCCGATCGTGGTGATCCTGCACGGCGGCACTGAGACTGCCGAAGACGCGTGGAAACAGACCAGCCTGCCGACCTTGGGCGCACGTGAGCGCTTCATCGTCGCCGCACCCCAGGGCGTCGACAAGCACTGGAACGACGGCCGCGGCAGCACGCTCGCCGGCGACTCGGTGTCGTCCGCCGACGACGTCGCCTTCATCCGCAACCTGATCGCCGAGCTGGTGCTGCGCGACCATGGCGATGCGCGCGCGGTATTCATTATCGGCGCCTCCAACGGCGGCTTCATGGCGATGAACTACGCCTGCCAGGCCGGCGATACGCTGCGCGCCGGCGCCAACGTGATATCGACGCTGCCGGCCGCGGTCGCGCGCAACTGCCGCGCCGGCAAACCACTGCCGTGGCTGTCGATGAACGGCAAGCGCGATTCGATCGTGCCCTTCGCCGGCATGCCCGAGGGCACGCTGGTGCGCGGCAAGCCGCAGCCCGGGCTGCTATCCGCCGACGCGACGTTCCAGTTCTGGGCAAACCGCGCCGGCTGTTCGGCGAGCGCTCAGACCACACGCGTCAGCGACACCGTCGAGAAGCGCGTGCGCAGCTGCGCCAATGGAACCACCTCGCAGCAATACGTGTTCAGCGACGCCGGCCATGTCTGGCCGGGACTGGCGATCAACAGTGCGATGATCGCGAGCTATCTGGGCGGCACCAATCTGGATGTCGACACCGGCGAAGTCGCCTGGGGCTTCTTCAAGTCGGCGCTGGCTAGGCCGTAGGTTGGGGTGAGCGCAGCGAACCCCACGCATCGTCGCGGACCAAATGTTGGGGTTCGCTGCGCTCACCCCAACCTACGCATTCGGAATCCGCAGGAAGTGATCGCGGTAGTAGCGCAGCTCCGCAATCGAATCGCGGATGTCGTTCAGCGCCAGATGCGAAGATTCCTTCGAGAACCCCTTCGCCAGGTCCGGCGACCAGCGCTGGCACAGCTCCTTGAGTGTGCTGACGTCGAGGTTGCGGTAGTGGAAAAAGCGCTCCAGCGCCGGCATGTAGCGCGCCAGAAAGCGACGGTCCTGGCAGATCGAGTTGCCGCACATCGGCGACTTGCCAGGTACCACCCACTCGCTCAGAAAATTCAGCGTCAGCCGCTCGGCATCGCCGTCGCTGATGCGACTGTCGCGCACGCGCTGGGTCAGGCCGGACTTGCCGTGCTGCTTGGTATTCCAGTCGTCCATCGCCGACAGTTCGTCGTGGCTTTGCTGCACCGCCAGTACCGGCCCTTCGGCCAGCACATTGAGATTGGCGTCGGTGACGACCGTGGCGATCTCGATGATGCGGTGCCGCTCGGGCACCAAGCCGGTCATTTCGAGATCGATCCAGATCAGATGGCTGGGGCTTGCGGTCATCGTAGCTGCCTGTTGATGGATCGATGAGCCTACACCGGTCTGGTTAACCGCGGCGGATCGAGCCGGGTTTACTTTCCGCCGACGGCGCGCGAGCATCGCCGCCCCGTTCGTATTGCTCCGGAGTTTTCCGATGACGATCCTGGCCGAAAAACGCTGCGCGCCCTGCGAAGGCGGCGTGCCCGCGCTGGCGCGTCCTGCCGCCGAGGCAATGCTGAGCCAGCTGAACCCGCGCTGGAAAATCAGCGAGGACGCGCGCCAGCTGCAAGCCGAGTTCGGCTTCCGCAACTACTTCCGCACGCTGGCCTTCGTCAACGCGGTCGCCTACGTCGCGACCCAGGAAGATCACCACCCGGATATCGACTTCGGCTACAACACCTGCACGATCCGCTGGTGGACGCATGCGGTCGACGGCTTGAGCGAAAACGACTTCATCTGCGCGGCGAAGGTCGATCGGCTGGCTGACGGCAAGTAGCGGCGCGCCGACTTTCCGCCTCTGTAGGAGCGGGTCATACCCGCGACTGAGACCTTGAAGAGCAGAGTCGCGGGTATGACCCGCTCCTACAGCTGCCCGCTAACGTCTAAACCTGCCGGCGCCCGCTGAGCGCATGCGCCAGCGTGCCGCCGTCGACGTACTCGAGTTCGCCGCCGACCGGCACGCCGTGGGCGATGCGGCTGACCGCCACGTTCTGCGCCCGCGCGATCTCGGCCAGATAGTGTGCAGTGGCTTCACCCTCGACGGTCGGGTTGGTCGCGATGATCAGCTCCCGGTAACTGCCGGCCGCGAGTTGCTGCTGCAACAGATCGAGGCCCAGTTCGTCCGGTCCGATGCCGTCGAGCGGCGACAGCCTGCCCATCAGTACGAAATAGCGGCCGCGATACGGCGTGCCGGATTCGATCGCCATCAGGTCGGCCGGTCCTTCGACCACGCAGAGATGCCCGGTTGCGGTACGCGCCGGCGAGCAGTAGCGGCAATCGCCGTTCTCGCAGAACATCCGGCAGCTCGGGCAGCGGCCGATGTGCTCGAGCGCGTCGGTCATCGCCAGCGCCAGCGTGCGCGCAGCAGCGCGATCTCGGTCCAGAAGCTGGAACGCCATGCGCTGCGCGGACTTGGGGCCGACGCCGGGCAGACGCCGCAGTGCGTCGATCAATCGGGCCAGGCTGGGTGAATAGACAGACATGGTCGCTGGAATCTCTGGGAGTCTCGTGGGATTTTCGTAGGAATCGCGGGGACGCGGACTTGGCGAGCCCGCAGGCGTCCATTCTAATGGCGGGCTGATGACTCCCGAACTGATACTCGCGCTGTGCGGCTTCGCCTTCCTGGCCGGCTTCGTCGACTCCGTGGTCGGCGGCGGCGGCCTGATCCAGGTGCCGGCACTGCTGGTGCTGCTGCCGGGCTACCCGGTGGCGACGCTGTTCGGCACCAACAAGGCGGCGTCGATCTGGGGCACCGCGGTGGCGGCCTGGGGTTACGCACGGCACATCGGGACGCCGTGGCGCTCGGTACTGCCGATGGCACTGGCGGCGCTGGTCTTCGGCTTCATCGGCGCCGCGGCGCTCAGCCATCTCGACAACGCGCTGCTGAAACCGATCATTCTGGGCGTGCTGGTGCTGGTACTCGGCTATACGCTGTGGAAGAAGGATTTCGGCAAGCTGCATGCGCCGCGCCTGTCGACCTTGCAGCAGATTCTGGTGGGTGTGATCGCCGGTAGCAGTATTGGCTTTTACGACGGCTTTCTGGGCCCGGGCACCGGCAGCTTCCTGGTGCTGGCCTTCGTCGGCCTGTTCGGCTTCAGCTTCCTGCATGCCTCGGCCTCGGCCAAGGCGGTCAACGTGATCACCAACTTCGCCGCGCTCGCCTACTTCCTGAGCCATGGCTCGGTGCTGTGGCAGTTCGCGATCCCGATGGCGGCATGCAACGTCGCCGGATCGCTGGTGGGCACGCGCATGGCGATCCGGCGCGGCGCCGGCTTCGTCCGCGGCATGTTCATCGTCGTCGTCGGACTGCTGATTCTGCGGCTGGGTTGGGACGTGTGGAGGCAGACGTGAATCGCCAGCAGCTAGACAAGCTGTGCCTCGCGCTGCCGGGCACGACCATCGACATCAAGTGGGGCAACGAGCGCGTGTACTCGATCGGGGCGAAGATGTATCTACTGACGCCCGAGGAAATCACGACCACGGCCCGGCTGTTTTTCAAAGTGCCGGACGAGTTGTTCCTGGCGATCACCGATCAGCCCGGCGTTGTACCGGCGCCGTACCTGGCGCGCGCGAAGTGGGTGATGGTCGAGGACGCCGGGCGCCACAAGCGGCGCTGGATCGAACAGCAGATCCGCACGTCCTACGAGCTGGTTTTTGCGAAGCTGACGAAGAAAGCGAAAGCCTCCATCTCCACACAGTAGAAGCGGGTCGTACCCGCGACTGTGCCGGTGGAGCCTCAGTCGCGGGTACGACCCGCTCCTACAGGCGGCTTCAGGCGCGGTCGGCAGCAAACGCCAGTGTCTGCGCCAGATCGCTCAGGCCCAGCTTCAGCATCAGCACCCGATCCAGCCCCAGCGCGACACCGCTGCAATCCGGCAACCCCGCCTCCAGCGCCGCGATCAGATGGGCGTCATACGGTGGCACGACCTGCTCGGCGGCACAGCGATAGCGCTGATCCGCCTCGAAACGGCCGCGCTGCTCCTTGGCATCGGCGAGTTCGTGAAAGCCATTGGCGAGCTCGATGCCGCGCCAGAACAGCTCGAAGCGCTCGGCCACCGGCGGCGGGCCCTGCCGAACCTGCGCCAGCGCGGCCTGGCTCGCCGGGAAGTCGTACACGAACGCCGGCTGCGCGGCACCCAAAGCGGGCGACACGACTCGCGACATCCACAAGTCCAGCCAGAAGCCGGCGGGTTCGTTGGCAAAGTCGGCAGCGGAGATCAGCTCGGCCGCCATCGCGGCGGCACGCATCTGCGTCGCATCGGCCGAATGAGGATCGAAACCGGCGTGACGCAGAAACGCATCGCGATAACTCAGCCGCTGGAAGCCACCGGCGCCGCCGACCAAGGCGCGCATCAGCGCCTCGACCTCGTCCATCAGCTGCTGCATCGAGAAGCCCGGCCGGTACCACTCCAGCATCGTGAACTCGGGGTTGTGATGCCGGCCCTGCTCTTCCAGCCGGAACACACGGGCGATCTGGAAGATCGGCCCGGAACCCGCCGCGAGCAGCCGCTTCATCGCGAACTCGGGCGAGGTCTGCAGCCAGCGGCCGTCCACGGTCGAAAAGCTTTCGATAAAGCGGTCGACCGTCGCATGCGCCGACAGGATCGGCGTCTCCACCTCGAGCACGCCGCGCGCCATAAAAAAGGCGCGGACGGAGCCGCAAAGCTCCGCCCGCGCCTTCAGCGTCGCCAGACTCGCGTCGGGACGCCAGCGCGGCATGATCGTGCGGCTACTTGCCGACGCGGCCCAGGTAGTCGCCGGTACGGGTGTCGACCTTGATCACCTCGCCCTGCTGCACGAACAGCGGTACGCGGACCACGGCGCCGGTCTCCAGCGTCGCCGGCTTGCCGCCGCTGCCGCTGGTGTCGCCACGCAGGCCGGGATCGGTTTCGGTAATCGTCAGCGTGACATAGTTCGGCGGCGTCACCGACAGCGGAATGCCGTTGAAGAACAGCACTTTGCAGGCTTCTTCTCCCTTCAGCCACTTGGAGCAGTCGGCCACCGCGGTGGCACCGGCCTGGACCTGCTCGAAGCTCGTCGGATTCATGAAGTGCCAGAACTCGCCATCGCTGTAGAGATACTGCATGTCGATCTCTTCGATATCGGCCACTTCCCAGGTGTCGCCGGACTTCAGCGTCCGCTCGATGACCCGGCCGTTCTTCAGATTACGGATCTTGATCGAGTTCGTCGCCTGGCCCTTGCCCGGCTTGCGATACTCGTTGTCGACAACGGAATAGGGTTCGCCGTCCACCAGAACCTTGGTGCCGGACTTCATTTCATTGGTGCTGACGGTGGCCATTGTCGAGGTCTTTTAGATTGGGGGTTGTTTCGGAACGAGAAACGGTGGCGTTCTGGTTTGCTCACCGGCATCCCGCCCAGCGAAAATGCGGCGCAGATGATAACCCCTAGCCCCCAAACTCAACAGGCCCGTCAGGCGCGCGCCTGGCAGCATGCCCTGCGCGATGCATTCAAGCAGCCCGCCGAGCTGCTGCGCTTCCTGGAAATCGACCCCGCGCTGCCGCAGCTGGAAGCCGCGCTGCTCGGCGCGTTCCCGCTGCGGGTACCGCGCGGCTTCGCCGAGCGCATGCGCAAGGGCGACGCGGCCGACCCGCTGTTCCTGCAGATCTGGCCGGCCGGCGCCGAGGCCCTGAGCGTCGAGGGCTTCGGCCTGGACGCGGTCGGCGACCGGCTCAAGCTCAAGGACGGCGGCATCGTCCACAAGTACCAGCACCGCGTGCTGGTGATGGCCACCGGCGCCTGCGGCGTGCATTGCCGCTACTGCTTCCGCCGCCACTTTCCGTATTCCGAGGCTCTGGCCGGCCGCGATCACTGGCGCGAGGCGCTGGCGCAAATCGCCGCCGACGCTTCGATCTCCGAGGTGATCCTGTCCGGCGGCGATCCGCTGGCGCTGTCCGACGAGAAGCTCGCCGAGTTCCTCGACGGCCTCGACGGCCTTGTCCACGTCCGCCGGCTGCGGATACACACGCGCCAACCCATCGTGCTGCCGGAGCGCGTGGACGACAGCCTGATCGCGCTGCTGCGGCGCAGCCGCCTGCGCACCGCGATCGTGCTGCATGCGAATCACGCCAACGAGCTCGATGCCAAGGTCGCGGCCGCCTGTGCGCGTCTGCGCGAGGCCGGCGCCAGCCTGCTGAACCAGTCGGTGCTGCTGCGCCGGGTCAACGACAACGTCGCCGCGCTGCAAGCCCTGTCCGAGCGCCTGTTCGACTGCGGCGTGCTGCCCTACTACCTGCACCTGCTCGACCGCGTCGCCGGCAGCGCGCACTTTGAAGTCGGCGAGGATCGCGCGCGCGCGCTGATGCGCGAACTGTCCACGCGCCTGCCCGGCTACCTGCTGCCGCGGCTGGCGCGCGAGACCGCCGGGCTGCCGGCCAAAGAAATCATTGCCTGGTGACCCTCGATCAATAAGCGGACTCGCCCTTGCTAGCCGACACCCTCGATGCCGTTACCTCCGGCAGCATGCTGCTGATGGTCGGCGGCAACGAGGACCGCGCGCGACTGATCGAGAGCGCCTTGCGCAAGGCCGCTTTCGGCGTGCGCACCGCCTGGGTTGCCGATCTGGAGGAGCTGGAAGATGTGCTGCGCCGCGGCGGCGCCGATCTGCTGTTGTGCGCCGAAGACGCGAACACCCCCTTGGCGCGGGTACTCGAGCTGCGCACGAACCTGGCGCCGGAGCTGCCGGTGCTGGCGCTCGGCGACGCGCCCGATCTGGCCGCGACCGGCGCGGCAATGCATCTGGGCGCGGCGGATCGCGTCTGCACCGGCAGCGACGCCGATCTGCAGCATCTGGCGCAGGTCTATCGCCGCGAATATACCAACCTGAAGCGCGAGCGCGAGCTGATGCAGGCGCAGGCGCGCATGGCCGCGTTCGAGAGCCGCCATCGCGAACGCCTGGACGACATCACTGACGCCGTGATCCACGTGCACGACGGCGTGCTGACGCGTGCGAACCGCGCGTTCGCGACGCTGCTGCAACGGCCGCTGGACACCCTGGTCGGCAGCAGCCTGATCGACCTGATCGCGGCCGATCAGCAGCCACGCGTCAAGGACCAGCTGCGCCAGCTGGCGCGCGGCAAATACGCCGGAACCCCGCTCGAGACCGTGCTGCTGCGCGCAGGCGGCCGGGGTCTGCCGGTGAGCGTGCAGCTCACCCAGGGCACGATCGCCGGCCAGTCCTTCGTCGAATGGCTGATCCACCTGGAGACGGCGCCGGCACCGGTCGCGGCGGCGCCCGCGCCTGCCGACGCGCCGGCCACGCCCGATCGCCTGTCCCTGTTCCGCGCGCTGGCCAAGGCTCCCGACGATGCGCGGCCGCGCGCGGTGATGCTGTTCCTGGTCGACGGATTCGCTTCGCTGGAATCGCGCGTCGGCCTCGAAGACGCCGAACGGCTGATGAGCCAGATCGCCGGCGCGATCGTGACGCGCCTCGGCGCGCCGCAGCCGCTGTTCCGTTTCTCTACCGACGAGTGGGTCGCACTGGTTTCGCGCGCGACCGCGCCGGAATTCGAGAAACTCGCCGAGCGCCTGTGCCGCGAACTCGCACAGCAGGTGTTCACCGCCAGCGCGCACGAGACGCGCATCAGCGTGACCGTCGCCGCCTACCCGATCGGTGCGAACGAGCCCGCCGTCCAGGCGATCGATCCGCTGATCCGCGAGGGCCGGCGCGCGTCGGCGCAAGGCGGCGGCCAGTCGCTGGTGCTCGGCCCGACCGCGCAGGCGCATGGTGAAGCGCGCGAGAACGCGCGCCGCGCGGCGCAGCTCAAGCGCGCGCTCGAACAGGACCGCATGCGCCTGGCCTATCAATCCATTGCCAGCCTGGAGGGTGAGACGCGCCCGCACTACGACGTGCTGGTGCGGATGGTCGACGAAACCGGCCAGGAGCGGCACGCCGGCGAATTCATCCCGGCGGCGATGCAGTTCGGGCTGATGCGCGCCGTGGATCGCTGGGTCGTCATGCAGTCGCTGAAGGTATTGGCCAAGCGCGACCAGAGCCACGAGCCCGCGGTGCTGCTGGTCAAGCTGTCGGAAGACAGCCTGCGCGATGCCGATGGCTTCATCGCCTGGCTGCGCGGCGTGCTCGCATCGCGGCCGCTGCGGCATCGCGAGCTGTGCTTCGCAGTGCGCGAAATGGCGGTGCAGAACCATCTGCGCAAGACCCAGCTGCTGGCCGGCGCGCTGGACGAACTCGGCTCGGGCCTGGCGATCGAGCACTTCGGCGTCGGCACGCATTCGGCGCAATTGCTGGAGCAGCTGCCGGCGTGGTTCGTCAAGTTTCATCCGTCCTATGCCCGCGACTTCGCGGAGCCCGATATCCAGAAAAAAATGGCCGACCTGCTGGCAATCGCGCGCCGCCGCGGCGTCAAGACCATCGTCAGCCATGTCGAGGATGCCAATGTGATGGCACGGATGTGGCAACTGGGAGTCCACTACATTCAGGGCTACCACGTGCAGGAGCCCGAGGTCGTCTTGCTGGCCGCAGATCCCATCCGCAGCTGAGCAGCGACGCAGCACCAACCGATCGGCTGCCGCATTGCGGCCTAGCAGCCTGTTGACAACTAGGGAGAGCAGATGCAGGGGATGCAGGGGATGCCAGCGGGCTGGACGCGGCGCGACTTCTTGATGCGCTTCGGCACGGCCGCCGGCAGCGGTGCGATGTACCGCGCGATGGGCGCGATGGGCCTGATGGCGATCCCGCAGGCTTATGCCGGCGCACCAAAACTGGCCACCGATTCGGGTCGCGGCCTATCGGTCGTGATCATCGGCGCCGGTATTGGCGGCCTCACCGCCGCGTATGAACTCGGCAAGGCCGGTTACAAATGCACGCTGCTGGAAGCCAGCGGCCGCGCCGGTGGACGCAACCGCACCGTGCGCCGCGGCGACACTATCCGCGAGATCGACAGCGAGCAGGTCTGCGACTTCGACGACGAGCCGCATCTGTATTTCAACGCCGGCCCGGCGCGGCTGCCGTACCACCACGTTGCGATCCTGGATTACTGCCGCCAGTTCGAGGTCGCGCTCGAGCCTTTCGTCAACGACAACCGCGGCAGCTACTTTCATTCGACCAGGGCTTTCGGCGGCAAGCCGATCCGCGGCGAAACCATCCAGACCGATACGCGCGGCCACCTGGCCGAGCTGCTGGCCAAGGCCAGCAACAAGCACGCGCTCGACGATGTGATGACGGCCGACGACGCCGAGATGCTGCGTGCGATGCTCAAGCAATGGGGCGATCTCGACAAGGATCTGCTCTACAAGGGTTCCTCGCGCGGCGGCCATATCGGCGACGAGATTTTGCAGGCCGGCCAGCCGCGGCCGCCGATCGATCTGCACGAGCTGCTGCGCTCGGATTTCTGGCAGTTCCAGATGGAGTTCGCGGAAGGCTGGGAACAGCATCCGACGATGATGCAGCCGGTCGGCGGCATGGACGGCATCGTCAAAGGATTCGTCAAGGCGATCGGCGACGGCGTGATCCTGCGCAATGCGCCGGTGACGAAGCTCGTCAATGGTGACAAGAACGTGCGGGTCACCTACCTGCAGGACGGCAAGCCGCACGAAATCGACGCCGATTTCTGCGTCAACGGCGCGCCGGCCTGGCTGATCAAGAAGCTCGACCACAACTTCAGCCGCGACTATCGCGAGGCACTCGACAAGGTACACGCGGCCAAGCTGTTCAAGATCGCGTTCCAGGGCAAGCGCCGTTTCTGGGAAGAGGACGATCACATCTACGGCGGCATCAGCTGGACCGATCAGGACATCCTGCAGATGTGGTATCCGCCGCACGGCTTCCACAAGAAAAAGGGCATCACGCTCGCCAGCTACACCTGGGACCCGGGCAAGGGTGAAGCCTGGGGCAGGCTGACGCCGGCGCAGCGCCTGACGAGCGCGATCCAGCAGGCCGAAAAGATTCATCCCGGCTACGGCGGCATGGTAGAGAAAGGCATGTCGATCGCCTGGGCCAAGATTCCGTATCAGATGGGCTGCGCGCCGGAGTGGGAAGACGCCGACCGCGCGGTGCATTTCAAAAGGCTGCAGCAGCCGGACCGCCGCCATTATCTGGTCGGCGACCAGATGAGCTACGTCACCGGCTGGCAGGAAGGCGCCGTGCGCTCGGCGCATGCCGTCATCGAGCACATCCAGCAACGCGTCGCTACGACCACCTGAAGGAGATTCCGCTTTGAAAAAACACCTGTCTGTCCTGCTTGCTGCTACCTGCGTCGGTAGCCTTGTGACGATGGCCGGCTGCAGCAAGCCCGCCGACAAAGCTGAGCCCAAGGCCGAGGTTCATCGCTACGCGCTGATCAATTCGACGTTCCCGATTTCGCGAGCGGTCGAGGTACCCGGCGGCAAGACCCTGCTCTTTCACAGCGGCATGACACCGGACCCGGCCAAGCCCGACGCCGAAAAAGGCAGCGCCGAATACTGGGGCGACACCAAGACCCAGGCGCTGTCGGTGCTGACCAAAACCAAGGCCTCGGTTGAAAGCATGGGCCTGACGATGGGCGACGCCGTGAAGATGACGGTGTTCCTGGTCGGTCCGACGCCGGGCGCAGCGATGGATTTCGCCGGCATGATGGAAGCCTATACGCAGTTCTTCGGCACCGCCGATCAGCCCAATCTGCCGGCACGCTCCGCGGTGCAGGTCGCCGGCCTGGCCGCACCCGGCATGCTGGTCGAGATCGAGATCGTGTTCGCGCGTCCCTGATCGCCGGCAGCTAAATCGGACGCCCGGCCTGCTCGGCCGGGCGTCATCTCAGGCAGTCGAGGAGTACCCGATGGAAGTCCATCCGCCCGAGCATCCGCTGCACACCTGGAAAGACTTCTGGATCCATCTGGGCACGATCACGGTCGGCCTGCTGATCGCGTTGGCGCTCGAGGACGCCGCTCAGTTCGTCCATCACCGTCATCAGCGCAACGAGCTTGAAATCCGACTGCATGACGAAGCGCTCCGGAACAAGCGGATCGTGGAACACGACTTCAAGGCGCTCGACGCCGGCATGAGCTGGCTGCTGGCGATCAATCACGACGTGCAGGCGATGCGCGCCAGCGGCGGCAAACTCAAGCTGCCTTATCGGCCCGGGCCGGACATCGACCCCGCCCAGCAATCGAACTCCGACGGCTACCAGTATCTGAATCCTTCCAACGCGGCGTGGGCGTCCGCGCGCGATGCCGGTATTCTTGCACTGCTCCCCGATGAGCAAGCGCTGGTCTATTCAAGGCTGAATCGCGTGCGCGATCTGGTGATCGACGTGTGGAACGCATCCAATGTCAAATGGGACGATCGCCGGGCTTTCGAGGCACGATTCGCAATCTCCTACCTTCCGCTGCGGCCCGATCTTTCACGCATGAGCGACGCTCAGCTCGATGAATATTCGAGCCTGCTGATGCGCGATTACATCGGTACAGAGTCCAACAAGGAAGTGCTCAAGCTCTATTACGGCACCAACGAAGCGGTGCTGGCCGGCGCCATCACCGACGACGAACTCGGCAAGGCCATGTACGGCGCGCTGAGACAAATTAAAGACAACGTCGTACAGCCGCCCCCTGTCACTCCCGAGGCCGCGGCTTCGAAACCTTGAGCTTCACAAAAGCCGCGTTGTTGCTTGCGGCTTACGACGCCGACTGCAGCGCCGCGATGCGCGCCTCGATCGGCGGATGCGTCGAGAACCATTCGCGGGCGCCGCCAGCGATACCGAAAGCCATCTGCTGCGGCGGCAGCGACGACGCCGCATGCAGGCCGCCGAGCTTCTGCAGCGCCGCGATCATCTTGCGCTTGCCGGCCAGATGCGCCGAACCCGCGTCGGCGCGGAACTCACGCTGGCGCGAAAACCAGGCGACGATCATCGACGCCAGGATGCCGAACACGATCTGCAGCGCCATCACGCTGATGAAATAGCCGATGCCGGTGCCGCGCTCGGTCCTGAACACGGCCTTGTCGATCACGTAGCCGATCACGCGCGACAGGAACATCACGAAGGTGTTGAGCACGCCCTGGATCAGCGTCAGCGTGACCATGTCGCCATTGGCGATGTGGCTGACCTCGTGCGCGAGCACGGCCTCGATTTCGTCCTGGCTCATGCTGCGCATCAGGCCGGTGCTGACCGCTACCAGCGAGCTGTTCTTCGTCGCACCGGTGGCGAACGCATTCGGTTCCGGCGCGTCGTAGACGGCGACTTCGGGCATGCCGATACCGGCCGCGCGCGCCTGGCGCTCGACCGTGCTGAGCAGCCACATCTCGGCCGAGTTGCGCGGTTCGGTGATGACCACGGCGCCGGTCGAGCGCTTCGCCATCCACTTCGACATGAACAGCGAAATGAAGGAGCCGCCGAAGCCGAAGATGGCGCTAAACGCCAGCAGCGCCGGCAGGTTCAGGCAGTTGGCGGTCAGGAAACGATCGACGCCGAGCAGCGAGGCGACGACCGACAGCACCAGCATCACGGCAATGTTGGTGATCAGGAACAGGAAAACACGTTTCATGGCGTTTGGGAAGACTGTGAGGGGCGGGAAAGCAACGGAATGTATCTGCGGCCTATGACCATGAAATCAAGATTTCGGTTCAGGCTCGTAGGTTGTAGGTTGGGGTGAGCGCAGCGAACCCCAACAGGGCGCCGCGCCAATGTTGGGGTTCGCTGCGCTCACCCCAACCTACCCACCCGCTCAGACGGCAGCCGCGATCCTGTCCACCGTCTGGTATCCGCGCGGCAGATGATTGCCACGCGAAGCTCGCGCCGCGGTATACGCGGTCACGTCGCTCGGCTTCAAGGTCAGCGTGCGCTTGCCGCAGCTCAGCACCAGCGGCGTGTTCGCCGGCACCACGCAACTCGCGACGATGCGGTCCTCGCCCTTCAGCGTGACCAGCTTGTTGCCCTTTCCCTTGGCCAGTTCCGGCAGTTCGGTGATCGGGAACACCAGCAGGCGGCCTTCGGCGGTGACCAGCGCGTAGCGATCGCTCGCCGCAGCGCGCGTCAGCGCCGGCGGCAGCGGCTGGCCTTCCAGCGTGATCACCGCCTTGCCGGCCTTGTTGCGCGCCTGCATGTCGCCGAGCTTGGTCTGGAAGCCGTAGCCCTCGGTCGAGCCGAGCACGTAGCAGTCGGCCTCGTCGCCCATCAGCAGTGCGACGATGCGCGCGCCGTCCTGCAGATCGAGCTTGGTGGTCACCGGCTCGCCCTGCGAGCGCGCCGACGGCAGATCACGCGGATTCAGCGTGTAGCAGCGGCCTTTACTGTCGAGCAGGATCAGCAGCTGGTTGGTCTTGCCGATCGCGTGCGCCATGTATTCGTCGCCGCTCTTATACGACAGCGCGGTCGCATCCAGATCATGACCCTTGCCGGCTCGGATCCAGCCGGCTTTCGACAGCACGACGGTGATCGGCTCGGCCGGCAGAATTTCGGAAGCCTCCAGCGCCACCGCGGCGGCGCGCGCGACGATCGGGCAACGGCGTGCGTCGCCGTATTTCTTGGCATCTTCGTCGAGTTCCTTGCCGACCAGCTTCTTCAGCTTGGCTTCGGAACCGAGCAGATCGACGAGCTTGTCGCGTTCGGCAGCCAGTTCGGCCTGCTCGCCGCGAATCTGCATCTCCTCGATCTTCTGCAGATGCCGCAGACGCAGATCGAGAATCGCATTGGCCTGAATCTCGGAGAGACCAAAGCGCGCCATCAGTTCGGCGTGCGGATCATCCTCGTAGCGGATGATGCGGATCACTTCGTCGATGTTCAGAAACGCGATCAGCAAGCCGTCGAGGATATGCAGGCGCTCGTTGACTTTGCCGAGGCGGAATTCGAGGCGGCGGCGCACGGTCGCATTGCGGTACACCAGCCACTCGACCAGGATCTCGCGCAGATTCTTCACGCGCGGACGGCCGTCGAGGCCGATCATGTTCAAGTTCACGCGCGCCGATTTTTCCAGATCGGTGGTCGCGAACAGATGCGCCATCAGCGCATCGACGTCGATGCGGTTGCTGCGCGGGATGATGACGATGCGCGTCGGATGCTCGTGATCGGATTCGTCGCGCAGGTCTTCGACCAGAGGCAGCTTCTTCGCCCGCATCTGCTCGGCGATCTGCTCCTGGATTTTGGCCGGCGACACCTGCTGCGGCAGATGCGTGACGACGATCTGCAGGCCGTTGGGGCCGTCGTCCTCACGCTCCCAGCGCGAGCGCATGCGCACCATGCCGTTGCCGGTCTCGTAGATTTTGCGCAGTTCGGCAGCGTCGCTGATGATCTCGCAGCCGGTCGCGAAATCCGGTGCCGGCACCGCCGCGATCAGCTCGGCCATCGGCGTGTTCGGATTCTTCAGCAGCAACTGGCAGGCCGCGACCAGCTCACGCAGGTTGTGCGGCGGGATGTCCGTTGCCATTCCAACCGCGATGCCGGTGGTGCCGTTGACCAGGATGTTCGGCAGCCGCGCCGGCAGCAGCTTGGGCTCGTTGAGCGTGCCGTCGAAATTCGGCACCCAGTCGCTGGTGCCCATCTCGAGTTCGGTCAGCAGCGTCGACGCATACGGCGTCATCTTGGCCTCGGTGTAGCGCATCGCCGCGAAGCTCTTGGGATCGTCGGCCGAACCCCAGTTGCCCTGGCCGTCGACCAGCGGATAGCGGTAAGCGAAAGGCTGCGCCATCGTCACCATGGCCTCGTAGCAGGCGCTGTCACCGTGCGGATGGAACTTGCCGATCACGTCGCCGACGGTGCGCGCGGATTTCTTTGGCTTGCTGGTCGATGACAGCCCCAGCTCGGACATCGCATAGATGATGCGGCGCTGCACCGGCTTGAGGCCGTCTGCGATATTCGGCAGAGCGCGATCGAGTACCACGTACATCGAATAATCGAGGTAAGCCTTCTCGGCGAAGACACGCAGCGGCAGGCGTTCGGTTTCGGAAATTTCGGTCGTCATGTACGGCAGTGAGATTGGAAGGATTCAGGCCCGGATGCATGCCTGGGTCGGCAGTTTAGCGGAGCCGGCCGCGCTTCACTGCTTATTCCTCCCAGCCTCAGTGCGCATGCTGCTGCGGCGGATCCTGGGCGGGCGGACGGGGGCGCGCCGCCGCCTGTGGCTACGGATGCTCCTCCTGCTGCGGATGTGACTGCTGGTGCTGCTCCTGCTGCGGGTGTGACTGCTGGTGCTGCTCCTGTTGCGGATGTGACTGCTGATGCTGCTCCTGCTGCGGACGCGGCTGCTGTGGACGATTCTGCGGTGCGCCGCGATCGTGCTCAGGTGCATGGAAAACGGCAGCCTTGGGCGTGGCCGCAAGTTCCGGATGGCCATGGTTGTTGGCATTGTGCTGAGCCGGATTGCCATGCGCCATCTGCTCGTGCCTGAGTTGCTCGCCGGTCGCGTTCACATGCTGCTCGCGCTCGGCCACCCGCTCCTGCTCGCTCGGCTGCGCTCTGATACCGCCATTGCCGCCGTTGTAGCTGACGCGATTGATCACGGTGTTGTTGATGATCGTGGTGTTGTAGGTGTTATGCACCCGGGTTACGTCCACGTTGTTGACGGCGCGGTTGTAAGCGAAGCGATCACCTTCCCAGCGTCCGCCGTGGTAGCCGCTGCCAACGTAGCCGTAGCCATAATTCACGCCGCCGTAGAAACCGACGTGCGGCCCCCAGTAACCGGGGTGGAACACGTAGACGTTTTCTCTCCAGACCCAGTAAGGAGGTGTCCACAGATAACCGGGGCGCGGCGCCATCACCCAGGTGCCGGGCACCCAGTAATAGCCGCCATAGGGATCGTTGTCGCTATAAGCCCAGTAGCCAGGCATCCACAGATAACCGTCACCGGGGCAGTCCGGCTGCTCGTAGACCGGCAGCGCGGGCGGCGCAATATTGACGGATACGAACATATCGGCGGATACACTGCGTGACAGTAGCAACAGCGCTGCGACGCCGAGCAAACGCATCATCGACTTCTTCATCTCAGGCTCCTCGTCGAAAGCCGGCGCATCGCTCGGCGCCGCTACAAAGCCACGACTTCTCAGGTGACCTTAGACTGAAACCACACGCTTGAATGCGCTCTTAACGGTGCAAGACCCCAATCGCGACTTGCATCGACTCCACTGCTTTCAGCGTTCGATCATGATGACGTGGGCTTGTATCTTGCCGTCCACAGCCCCCGATCCAAACCGCTGAACGAGTGCCGCCGTTGCGATGTCGGTAGCTTCTTCGAGCCGCCCAGCATCACGCGCTTCAATTTCGTTGCGGAGGGGCGTCCCTTGGCAGTACGCAACGGCCGGCACTCGCGGCGACTCTGCTCTGCTGCGTGCTGCCACTGTCGCGATACGGGCCTGCCTCGTAAACCCAGCCATTGCCAGGTCTTGTTCGATGGTCGCGCGGTCGTGATAGCCGTGCGGCGTACGGGCCATGAAACGTGGGGGATCATCAGGAAAGACCGATGCCAGCGCGCTCGTCACAGTGTCCGCGAATTCATTCTCTTCGATGCGGTCCCACACGTTAAAAATGAAGACACCGCCGGACCTAAGCACGCGAAGTGCCTCCGAGAAGGCTTTGGGCTTATCGGGGAAGAACATGGCGCCGAATTGGCACACCACAGCATCGAACGTTCCCTCGGAGAAGGGCAGCTGCATTGCGTCTGCCTGGCGCCACTCGACGTTACGCTTTACTCCAACCAGCGAGGCTTGGTCCAGCATGGCCTGATTCAAGTCCGTCGCCACGATAGAAGCAGCTTCGTCTAGCACGGACGCCAAAGCACGTGTCACGACACCCGTACCGGCTGCGACCTCGAGCACGCGAGCAAGGCTACGCGAACGGAGCCTGCTGACAAGGTCCGTGGCATAGGGCTCAAAGATCAGAGGGACCAGATACTTCTCGTAGATCTTTGGCACCGAGCCAGAAAAGACTTTATCAGCGTCGGACATGGTGACTTCCTGATATGGACTCAATGCGCTCTAACGAATGCCTTGGTTCAGCTCTCGGCACTCTCATTCGGTGCCCAGAGCCTTTTTGAACTCGCCTTCAAGCTTCCTCCTTACCACGCCCATTCGAGGTATGTGAAAGCCCAGAACGCCATTCAACTTCTCGATGCCCTCCCAGGCCTTGTTAAGTGCCTGCATTGTCCTCTTCTCCGGACATCGACTAACAATTGCCGTTCCTCCGGGCCCAGCCCCCCATATCAACAAGTCCTCAACCTCGCATAGGAGCCCGTGAATCTGCAAGACGGCGTCTGTCCTCTGCTTGTCCAGGCGCGTGTAGCGTGTGGTAAATCCGTGTAGGTCCCGCGCCAATTTGTGATCGAGCAGCTTCTTGCTCAGATAGATCACAGCAGCGGCTCCCGCGCCGCCACCTACGAGCCCCGCTACAACAACTTGCAGAAAGTCAGCGATTGCCATTTTTTGAGCTAGTAGCAATTAACCGGAAGCCGGAATCGACCTGAGCCGGACGCCCGTCCTTGAAACTCGGGTTGATGCGTCGCAATCCCTCGAATGCGATGAAGTGACTTGAAGTCGCCCGAGTTTTCCCGATTGAAACGCCACATTGAAGAGCTCCCTGGCCCCAGCGCTCTCGACTATTGAAGCGATGCCGTTCTCTCGGGGACGATCATCACTGCGGCCCGCAGTAATTTGCAAGCGATGCAGCAAGCCGCCGCTGGGCGAGCTGAAGCCGCACTTTGGCGGTGCTTACGGCAAGCTTTTCGGTGGAGAAGCAGTGCGGGAACTCTGCTCATCGCACCACAGAGGGATGTTCTGTCCGATCGCCGATTCGCTGTCAATGCTGCGGCAAGTTCAATCAAACGTCGGCGCGATCGCCCTTCTCTTCCAGCCAGGCCTTGCGATCGCCGGCGCGCTTCTTCGCCAGCAGCATGTCCATCAGCATGTCGGTCGTGATCACCGGCGCGGGCGGTTCTGCACTCAGCAGATCGTCGCCTTCGAGCGCGGCCGGCTGCGCCAGTTCATCGAGCGTCAACTGTACCAGGCGCCGCGTGTCGCGCGACATCGTGGTTTCACGCAGCTGCATCGGGTTCATTTCGCCCAGGCCTTTGAAGCGTGTGACCGAAATCTTCGACTTGTTGCCCTCGGCCTGCAGCCGGTCGAGGATACCAAGGCGCTCGGCGTCGTCCAGCGCATAAAACACCTGCTTGCCGGCGTCGACGCGGAACAGCGGCGGCATCGCGATATACACGTGGCCGGCCTGCACCAGCGGGCGGAAATGGCGCAGGAACAGCGCGCACAGCAGCGTCGCGATATGCAGGCCGTCGGAGTCGGCATCGGCCAGCACGCAGATCTTGCCGTAGCGCAGACCGGCCAGATCCGGACTGCCGGCATCGACACCGATCGCGACCGAGATGTTGTGGATTTCATCCGAAGCCAGGGCTTCGTTCGCATCGACTTCCCAGCTGTTCAGGATTTTTCCACGTAAAGGCAGGATCGCCTGCGTATCGCGATCACGCGCCTGCTTGGCGGAGCCGCCGGCGGAATCGCCTTCGACCAGAAACAGCTCGGTCTGATTCAGATCGGTCAGCACGCAGTCGGCGAGCTTGCCGGGCAGCGCCGGGCCGCTGGTGATCTTCTTGCGCACGACCTGTTTGGCGAGCTTCATGCGCGCATTGGCGTTCGCGATCACCAGCTGAGCGACCAGTTCGCCCTCGTTCGGATGCTGGTTCAGCCACAGGCTGAAGCTGTCATGCACGACGCCCTGCACGAAGGCCGCTGTCTCGCGCGACGACAGGCGCTCCTTGGTCTGGCCCGCGAACTGCGGATCGAGCATCTTGATGCTGAGCACGTAGCTGCAGCCCTGCCAGACGTCTTCGGGCGCCAGCTTCATGCCGCGCGGCAGCAGGTTGCGGAACTCGCAGAACTCGCGAATCGCTTCGGTGAGGCCGGTGCGCAGGCCGTTGACGTGAGTGCCACCCTGCATGGTCGGAATCAAATTGACGTAGGACTCAGCGACTGCCTCACCGCCGCCGTTGAGCCACAGCAACGCCCACTCGGCCTCTTCGCGCTTGGCGGAGAACTTGCCGACGAAGGGCTCCAGCGGAATCGTCTCGGCACCATCGAGCGCGTCCTTCAGATAATCGACCAGGCCGTTCTCGTACTGCCAGACGGTCTGCTCGTTGGCGACCTGGTCGTCCAGGCTGACGCGCAGGTTCGGGCACAGCACGGCTTTGGCGCGCAGCACCTGTTTCAGGCGCAGCACCGAGATCTTCGACGAGTCGAAATACTTCTCGTCCGGCCAGAAGCGCACGCTCGTACCGTTACGCGATTTCGGCACCGCTCCGATCGGGCGCAGGTCGATGGTCTTGTAACCGTCGGCGAAATCGATCGCGTATTCGGTGCCGCCGCGGGCCACGCGCACTTCCAGTTTTTTGGACAGCGCATTGACCACCGACACACCGACGCCGTGCAGGCCGCCGGAGAATCCATAGGCCTTGTTGGAGAACTTGGCGCCCGAATGCAGCTTGGTCAGGATCAGTTCGACGCCGCTGACGCCGTGCTCCGGATGAATGTCGACCGGCATGCCGCGGCCATCGTCGCTGACCTGCAGCGAGCCATCGGCGAACACCACCACGTCGATGCGCCGGGCGTGGCCGGCGAGGGCCTCGTCGACCGAGTTGTCGATGACCTCCTGCGCCAGATGATTCGGGCGCGTGGTGTCGGTGTACATGCCCGGCCGCTTGCGAACTGGGTCGAGTCCGCTCAGGACCTCGATCTGGGCGGCGTTGTAGCTGGAGTCGGGTGCGTTCTTGGAAGTCGGGGCGGCCATTGACGGGTCAGCTGGATCAGACGGTTTGCGGGACAGCAGCAGCCGCGGTCACAAGGCAGGCAGCGCTGGAGGCGGCGCGAAGGTAGCGGATGAACTCAGGCGCCGCAAGCACGATAGACTGCGTGTCCGTTTCAAGCTAGCCCGCCGCTCGCAATGCCAAAAAACACTGCAAAATCAGAACTCTTTTCTGGCGACGATGCCACCGCCGAGGCGCCGCAGGCGGCGCCGGGCGGTGACGAAGTCGCGCGCTTCGAAGATGCGCTGACGGAACTGGAAGGCATCGTCGAACGCATGGAACGCGGCGACCTGAAACTCGAGGAATCGCTGCAGCTATTCGAGCGCGGCGTCCGCCTGACCCGCCAGTGCCGCAATTCGCTGGAGACCGCCGAACTCAAGGTCAAGAACCTGCTGGCCGCGGACAACGCGGCCGATGAAAGCTGAGGCTTTCATCGAGCCCGCCGTGACCACCGACTTCTCGCATCGTCTCGCGTTCTACCGCGAGCGGCTACAGAACACGCTTGATCGCTGCCTGCCCGCCGCCGACATCTATCCGGCGCGGCTGCACGAGGCGATGCGCTATTCCACAGACGGCGGCAAACGCCTGCGCGCGCTGCTGGTCTATGCCGCTGGCGAAGTGCTGAACGTACACGTCGACCAGCTGGACGCGCCGGCCTGCGCGATCGAGCTGATCCACGCCTATTCGCTGGTCCACGACGACCTGCCGGCGATGGACGATGACGAGCTGCGCCGCGGCCGGCCGACCTGTCACCGTCAGTTCGACGAGGCCACCGCGATCCTGGTCGGCGACGGCCTGCAGGCGCTGGCTTTCGGCGTGCTCGCGCGCGCTGAATTGTTGCCGGCCCAGGCGCGCATCAGGATGGTGGGCTTGCTCGCCGACGCAGCCGGATCGCGCGGCATGGTCGGCGGTCAGGCGGTCGACCTGGCATCCGAGAACCAGGCTCTGAGCCTGCTCGAGCTGGAAACCCTACACATCCACAAGACCGGTGCGTTGATCCGTGCCTGCCTGACTCTGGCCTGCGAAACGCAGCCCGATCTGATGGCGACGCACCGCTACGCGCTGGACCGCTACGGCAAGCTGCTCGGTCTGGCCTACCAGATCCAGGACGACGTGCTCGACATCGAGGGCGCCGCCCACGATCTGGGCAAAACCGTCGGCAAGGATGTTGCAGCGCACAAATCGACGTATCCTTCGGTCATGGGCCTGTCCGCTGCCAAACAACGTGCTGAAGAATTGTTCGATGAAGCCCGCAGCGTGCTGTCGATCCTCGGCGCAGAGGCCATGCCGCTGGTCTGGCTGGCCGACCATATCCAGGGCCGTCGGCATTGACGGACGCGCCAGCCGGCAGCGGCGCGCCTGACATGGCCCTGGCCGCCAGTTCGCCGATAATCCCCCAATAATCCATTGATACTCTTGACCATTTCCCTATGACCGACATTCCGGGTTACTCGCTGCTCGGCGGCGTGAACGCGCCAGCCGATCTGCGGACCCTGTCCCGCGACGACCTGCCGCACCTGGCGGTCGAGCTGCGGCGCTTCCTGATCGAGACGCTGGGGCGCATCGGCGGCCACTTCGCCGCCAACCTGGGCACGGTCGAGCTGACGCTGGCGCTGCATCGCTGCCTGAACACCCCGGAAGACCGCATCGTCTGGGACGTCGGCCACCAGGCCTATCCGCACAAGATCGTCACCGGCCGCCGCGCGCAGCTCGAGACAATCCGCAAGCTCGGCGGCCTGGCGCCGTTCAACCTGCGCTCGGAGAGCGAGTACGACGCGTTCGGCGTCGGTCATTCCAGCACCGCGATATCCGCGGCCGCCGGCATGGCCGCCGCGTTCCGCGTGCAGAACATCAAACGCCGCGTGGTCGCGGTGATCGGCGACGGCGGCATGACCGGCGGCATGGCCTTCGAGGCGCTGAACCATGCTGGTCACGCAAATCTAGACATGCTGGTGGTCTACAACGACAACGACATGTCGATCTCCGAGAACGTCGGCGGCCTGCGCGATTATTCCGCGCGGCTGGTGCGCAAGCTCGGCCTGGTCGCGCCGCATCTGGAGCGGCTGCCGCAGGACGGCGAAGACCATGTCGAAACGCACCTGGACAATCCCGGCGCGCTGTTCCGCACTTTCGGCTTCCATTATCACGGCCCCATCGACGGCCACGACCTGGATGCGCTGACGCACAGCCTGGACGCGATCAAGGATGCGCGCGGCCCGCAGCTGCTGCATGTGATCACCACCAAGGGCAAGGGCTTCGAGCCGGCCGAGGCCGACCCGATCAAGTATCACGGCGTCACCCAGTTCGACCCGGTGACCGGCGCATTCCCGGCCAAGAAACCTCAGGGCGCGCCGAGCTACACCCAGGTATTCGGCGACTGGCTGTGCGACGCCGCCGAGCGCGATCCGCGCGTGGTCGCGATCACGCCGGCGATGCGCGAAGGCTCCGGCCTGGTCGATTTCGCCAGGCGCTTTCCCGAGCGTTACTACGACGTCGGCATCGCCGAGCAGCACGCGGTGACGTTTTCCGCGGGCCTGGCCTGCGAGGGCCTGCGCCCGGTCTGCGCGATCTATTCGACGTTCCTGCAGCGCGGCTACGACCAGCTGATTCACGACGTCGCGATCCAGAACCTGCCGGTGATGTTCGCGATCGACCGCGGTGGCCTGGTCGGCGCCGACGGCGCCACCCATCACGGCGCCTTCGACCTGAGCTATCTGCGCTGCATCCCGAACATGGTGGTGATGGCGCCGAGCGACGAAAACGAATGCCGTCGCATGTTCACCACCGGCCTCAGCCTGCCGGGCCCGAGTGCGGTGCGCTATCCGCGCGGCAATGGCCTGGGCCTGGCGCTCGAGGCCGAGTACAAGCCGCTGACGGTCGGCCGCGGCCGCATCGTCCGCGATGCGCGCGGCCGCCGCCGTCCGCGCGTAGCGCTGCTGGCCTTCGGCTGCATGGTGCAGCCGGCGCTGAGCGCGGCCGACATCCTCGACGCGGTCGTCGCCGACATGCGCTTCGTCAAGCCGATCGACACCGAGCTGGTGCTGGAGCTGGCCAACGAGAATGATCTGCTGGTCACCTTAGAGGACAACGCGCGCATGGGCGGCGCCGGCAGCGCCGTGGTCGAGGTGCTGGTCGCACAGCACCAGCATCACAAGGTGCAGGTGCTGAATCTCGGTCTGCCCGACGAATTCGTCGAGCACGGCACGCGCGAGGAACTGCTGGCGCAGTGCGGGCTGGATGTCGCCGGCATTTTGCGCGCGGTGCAGAAGCGGCTGCGCGCACGCGATCTGGACAGCAGCGCCGGCGAAAGCCGCCAGGCCGGCTGATCGCACCTGCGTTGCGGCTGCAAGGGTCCGCGCGATGACGCGGACGGTCGTAAAGCCGACACAGCGTGTCAGCGGCCGACAGCCTGCGTCAGTTTTGCGCCGCCGCTGCGTTCGGCGCCGCTTCGATCCCATGCCGTAGCCGCTTCAGGCCGCAGCCAGGGTACCGCTGACAGCCGCTGACTCGGCCGTCTGGCAGCACCCGGCACGCGATCGCCCGCGCTGGTTTGTGGCTTGCCACTGTTCTCCCATACGACGGACAGCGGGAGAAACCACCATGATCCAACCCCTACTGATGCTGGGCTGCCTGGGCATCGGCATCTGCGCGCTGGGCTGTGCTCACGCGCTGTACCGTCTGCATCGCATCTGCCCGCGCGATGGCATCCAATGCGATCGCGGTTTGTTGCGCTGCTATTGCGGCGGCTTCGATCTGCCGCTGCGTCTAGCCAGCGCACTGACGGTTCTGTCGGCTGCCTTACTGATACTGAGTTGGATGCTGAACATGCCGGCCGGGCTGATCACCGCCTTGCTGGTGCTGCTCACGGTCAGCGGCTTCGAAAAGCATTTCGGCAATACCGACAGGCGCAAGCTCGAGCGCGAGGCTTATCGGATTGGGCTGCGCTAGGCGTAGCCCGGGTGAAACCCGGGTTTTGCGGCGCTCGGGAAAAGCCCCGGGTTGCACCCGGGCTACGAGTCAGCGCGTTGCTGCTGCCGCACTCAGCCCCTGCCGGCGAACCACTGCAGCTGATCGCGCAGCCGCACCACCTCGCCGACGATCACCAGGCTCGGTCCGCTGATCTGCTGGCCGCCGACCGCCGCCGCCAGACTGTCCAGCGTCGACACGATCACGCGCTGTTCCGGTGACGTGCCCTGTTCGATCAGGGCCGCCGGCCAGTCCGGCGGCAAACCATGGGCGATCAATTGCGCGCAACAATCCGGCAGCGTGTTGAGCCCCATGTAGATCACCACGGTCTGCCCGCGCCGCGCGAGCGCGTCCCAGTGCAGGTCCAGCGTGCCGTCCTGGCGCTGATGGCCAGTGACGAAGATGCAGGCCTGGGCGTAGTCGCGATGCGTCAGCGGAATACCGGCATACGCCGCGCAGCCATTGGCCGCGGTGATTCCCGGCACGACCTGGAACGGGATGCCGGCCGCGGCCAGCCGCTGGATTTCTTCGCCGCCGCGTCCGAACACGAAAGGATCGCCGCCCTTCAGCCGCAGCACGCGCTTGCCTTCGCGAGCCAGGCGCACCAGTTCGGAGTTGATCTGGTCCTGGGCCAGCGTATGCCGCGCGCGGCGCTTGCCGACATAGATGCGCTCCGCGTCGCGACGCACCAGATCGAGAATCGCCTGGGGCAGCAGCGCGTCATACAGCACCACGTCGCATTGCTGCATCAGGCGCAGCGCACGGAAAGTCAGCAGATCGGGATCGCCCGGGCCGGCGCCGACCAGATAGACCTCGCCGCGGCGGGCGCCGCCGTCGATCAGATGCTGGAGTTCGGCATCGGCGGCGGCTTCCGCGCCGCTCAGCACGGCCTCGGCGCCGGGGCCGTCGAGGAAAGACTCCCAGAGCCCGCGACGATCGGCTTGCGGCACCGTCTGCTGTACACGCGCACGCCGTGCGCCCATGAAACCGGCGAGACGTCCATAAGCGGCCGGCAGCATCGTCTCGATTTTCTCGCGCAGGCGGCGGCCCAGCACCGGTGCCTGCGCGCCGGTCGCGATTGCGATCAGCAGCGGATGCCGGTCGACGATCGACGGCGTGACGAAACTGCTGGGGTTCGGATCGTCGACGACGTTGACCGCGATGCCGCGGATCTCGGCGGCGGCGGCGACCTCGCGATTCAGCACCGCGTCGTCGGTTGCGGCAATCACCAGCAGGCAACCGTCGAGCTGCGAGGCTTCGAACACCTCGGCGACGTGGCGCAGCACGCCGTCGCGCTCCGCCTGACTCAGCTCCTCGACCAGTTCAGCTGCGACGACTTCGAGCAGCGCCTCGGTTTTTGCCAGCAGGCGCAGCTTGCGGGCGGCCACTTCGCCGCCGCCGACGACCAGCACGCGGCGGCCGCGCAGACGCAGAAATACCGGGAAGAATTGCCATTTTGGCGGCCATTGCGCCTGCGGCTCCATGGCGCGTCGCGCTGATGCTTTACAGGCCGAGATTCAGGCCGGGCGGCAGCTGCATGCCGCCGGTGGCGGCCGCCATTTTTTCCTTGCTGACGACGTCGAGCTTTTGCGAGGCATCGTTGATCGCGGCGGCGATCAGGTCTTCGAGGAATTCCTTGTCTTCCTGCATCGCGGCCGGCGAGATCTCGACACGCCGCGCCTGGTGCTTGCCGTCGAGCGTGACGCGGACCATGCCGGCGCCGGATTCACCGGTGACTTCGAGCTTGGCGACTTCGTCCTGCGCGCGCTTCAGGTTGTCCTGCACCTGCTGCGCCTGGCGCATCAGTTGTCCGAGCGGACCTTTCATGTTGTAGCTCCCACTTACGAATCTAGAGGATGGATGGAGTTCGGCCGAACGGTGGCGCCGAACTGTTCCTTGAATGCCCGCACCACCAGATCGGTTTCGATGGCATCGATCGCGCCGCGGACGCGATCGCCGGCGCGCTGCGCGTCGATCTGCGCCGGGCTCTGCGCCGAACCTTGTACTGCGTCGGAAACCAGATCGATCACCACTTTCAAGGGCTCGCCGAACACCCGGCCTAGCGCTGATTCCAGCGCCGCGCGGCGCGTTTCGTGATTCAGGAACGCGGCATCCAGCGAAAGGCCCAGATGCACCGTGTCGCCGTCGCGGCTGTTCCAGGTGCATTGACGCGCGAGCTGCTTGCCGGCGCCCTCGAGGCCCAGATGCTCGAGCAGCTGCGGCCAGGGCAGCTGCTTCAGTTGGAGTTCGATTTTCGCGACTGCAAGAGGCACCGGTTGGGGCGCCGGTTCGGCGATCATCAGCGCGGCCGCAGCAGCGGCCGGCACAGCCCGTGGCGGCGCAGCGGTGCCGGTGCTCGCAGGCTTGGCCGCGCCATCACCGCCACTCTCGCCCGGCCGGAACGCCAGCATCCGCAGCAGCGTCATCTCGAAGCCGAGCCGCGGGTCCGGCGCCCAGGGCAGATCGCGGCGGCCGGAGACGCCGATCTGATACCAGAGCTGCACGTCTTCGACGCTGACTTTCGGCACCAGCGCGACCAGGTCTTCGTCGTCGTCTTCGTCGCGCGCGCCCGGTAGCATTTGCAGCACCGCGATGCGCTGCAGCTGAGCGGCCAGATCGTTGAGCATCGATGCGTAGTCCGGCGCCTGCGCCTCGATTTTGCGGAAGGCCTCGAGCAAGGCGGACGCGTCGGCCGCCGCCAGCGCGCTGATCAGGTCGAGCAGCAAGCGTCGCGAGCCGGTGCCGAGCATTTCGGCGATCGGTTCGCGGCGCAGGGTTTCGCCGCCGGAAAACGCGATCGCCTGGTCGAGCAGCGACAGGCCGTCGCGCATCGAGCCATCGGCGGCGCGCGCCAGTTCAACCGTTGCGCCGGGCTCGAACTCGAGGTTCTCGTTGCCGAGCACCAGCGCCAGCTGATCGCGGATGATCGCGATCGGCAGCCGCTTCAGATTGAACTGCAGGCAACGCGACAACACCGTGATCGGCAGCTTCTGCGGATCGGTGGTCGCGAGGATGAATTTGACGTGGCTCGGTGGTTCTTCCAGCGTCTTCAGCAGCGCGTTGAACGCGCTCTTGGAGAGCATGTGGACTTCGTCGATCAGATAAACCTTGTAGCGGCCGCGCGCTGGCGCGTAGGCACTGTTATCGATCAGCTCGCGGACGTTGTCGACGCCGGTATTGCTGGCGGCGTCGATCTCGAGCAGGTCGACGAAGCGGCCGCTGTCGACTTCCTTGCAGGACGAGCACAGGCCGCAAGGCTGCGATGATACGCCGGTCTCGCAATTCAGGCCTTTGGCGATGATCCGCGCGAGCGTGGTCTTGCCGACGCCGCGGGTACCGGTCAGCAGGATCGCCGGATGCAGCTTGTCGCCGTCCAGCGCATGGCTGAGGGCCTTGACGACATGGTTCTGGCCCATCACGTCGTCGAAGCGGCGCGGGCGCCATTTACGGGCGAGGGCGAGGTAGCTCATGGTCGGTACGGCCTGTGCGGAGCGGCATTGTCGCGGAATACGGCGAGTGCGGAAAGGCGCGGCCTGCGACTGAGTTTGCGCAGGCCGGGCAGCGGCTACTTGCGCTTGAGTTCGTGCGTGCCGATGGCGGGCAGCAGCAGCAGCATCGTGCCGTCCTTGATCTCGGCCCGGCCTTCATCGAGCGCCACGCCATCGGGCGCACGCACCACGACCGCCCAGCCCTTGCCCGAGGGCTGATACAGCACGTCGATCTTGCTCGCTTCGGCGAGCGGCTTTCCGGCCGCGTCCAGCGGCATCACCGAAATGCTGTCCGGCCCCAGATCCCACTGCATCGTGCCCTGCTCACCCTTCTCGATCCAGCTACCCATCAGCACCATCGGAGTTTCCGCGGCGCTGGCCGAAAAAGACATGAAGGCCAACAAGCTCGAAAGGCACAATGTCGCAAACACGCGCATGTCAGATTACCCGTGAGAAAAACCGATCTTGTTACGCGAATGCGGCTTCACCGCCACCTCCGCCTCCAGCATCTTCTTCAGCTCGGCCGTATTGCCCAGCTCGCCCAATAGTTTGGCGCGATTGCGCACCACCGCATAGTCGCCCGGCGTCAGCGAATCGATGTCGCGCACGCCAGCCGGCGGCTCCTGGTCGAAGTAGTGGCGGAACGCGATCTCGCGCTGCTCGGCCTTCAGGAAATCGAACTTCACCTTGAACGAGAAACGCCGCAGCGCAGCTTCGTCGAGATGGCTCATCAGGTTGGTGATGCAGGCGAACGGATGCTCGTGGCTTTCCATCCAGGTCAGCATTTCATTCACCTGGCTGATCTCCCAGCCCTGGCTGGCGCTGCGACGATCGCCGAGCAGCGAGTCGGCCTCGTCGAACACCAGGAAGGCGCCGGTATCGCGCGCTTCGGCAAACGCGGCCGCGATATTGCGCTCGTTCTCGCCGACCCATTTCGACAACAGGTCCGATGCGCGCTTCTGGATCACCTCCAGGCCCATCTCGCGCGCCAGCCAGCGGATATAGGCACTCTTGCCGGTACCGGGCGGGCCGTACAGGCACAGCGAAAAAGCGCGGGTCTCCAGGCCGCTGAGGCGCTTCGCCAGATTGGCCAGATCGAGATCGGCGTTGATCAGCCGCGGATCGTAGATCACGCTGCTGTTCGGCCGCGGCGGCGTCTCGGCACCGCGCATCACCTTGGCGATCGACGTGACCGCGCGACGGATTTCAACACTGCCGCCCGAGGTCAGCCGAGCCGAACGCACCGCGCCGGCGGCAATTGCCGGCGCAGCGTCGAAGTCTTCCGCCAACCGGCGGATTTCCTCGGCCGGAATCGTGACTTTTTCCTTGTCCAGCAGGCGCTGCCAGACGCGCTCGCGGACTTTCGCCGGCGGCACCTTCATCTCGATCGCAAACGTCATCCGGCGCAGCACCGACGGACCCAGCGCGGACGGATCGTTGACCGTCCACAAGGTCGGCACGCGCGACTCTTCGAACATCTTGTGCATGAACACGCGCGAGCCGTAGCCGCCCGGGCGCTCGGCCAGGTATTCGTCGTAGCCGTCGGCGCGCAGCAGGTCTTCGGCTTCGTCGAACAGCAGCAGCGCGTCGTTCTGGTTCTCCAGCAGTTTCTGGCTCAGCCGGAAGCTGCCGACGCGCTCGTCGCGCGACGGCTCCTGGCCGCGCTCGTCGGCCTGGCCGACGCCGTAGAGCTTCAGGCCCAGTTGCGCCGCCAGCGTCTTGCAGAACTCGGTCTTGCCGGTGCCGGGCGGTCCGTAGAGCAGCACGTGGATGCCGCGCTCCTGGCGGCTCGCAGCCTGCTGCAGCAGGTTGGCAGCGAGATCGCGGTCGGCACGCAGGTGCTCGTAATCCTCCCACTCCAGAGACTTCAGCAGCGGGTCGCCGAGCAGCGCGGCGCGCACATCGTCCAGCGGCTCGGCCTGAGCCTGCAGGAAGCGCGTCAGCGCCGGCAGCGGCTGGCAATCGGAGCGGTAGTCGATCGTGAACAGGCCGCTGGCGAGCAGGCGGCCGCGCGGCGACATGGCGTCGAGCAACTCGCCGCGGGTCAGGCCAAGCAGGGTCGCGAGCACGCCCATCGTGGTCGAGTCGCCGGCGCGGATCTCGTCCAGCTCGAGCATCTCGAACAGCTCCTCGACCATCGGCAGCACCTTGGCGCGCACCAGGGCGCCCATCAGCACGTGCTCCTGCTCGGACAGCCGCAGCAACCTACCGACTGCCTGCAGGTTCAGCTCGAGCACGCTGGGTTCGGTGGTCTGGAGTTCGTCGAGCCGCAGGCGCAGCGACTCGACAATGATATCGTTGGTGATAGTGCGGCTTTCGTCGCCGAGATCGATGCCCAGCGGCTCGCCCTCGTCGATGACGAAGCGGGTGAAACCGTCCTGCGCCCAGCGGTAACGGTCGACCTTTACCGAGAAGTGGCTGAGCCAGCTGACCAGCAGGCGTTGCTCGAAGGGTTCCATCATGGTGCTGCCTCATCTGCGCCAGCCGAGTGGCAATGGTGGGGATTCAACCCCGGGATACAAGCCAGAAAGGCGTTACAAAAGATATGCAAATCAGTTCCGAATACAAAACAATATAAAGCTCAAAAAACTCGCACGCAGAAGCGCATTGCACGCTACGATGCTGAAAAAGTTCTTCAAAATCCCCCACTAACACCTTGATATTGAAGAAGGTCCACGCCAGCTGATTCCGGCACCCGGCATCACCGCTGCCGTTGCTCCCTTCCGGGCCTGGCGGGGTTCACGGCTTTCCGTCGCGAAGGGCCGGCGTGGACCAAGCCCATTATCGCTTATTCCAAGGTCAGTTTGCCCGCTCCGTTTGCCCGATCAGTTTCCGGCGGCCTTGGCGGCGCGGGCCGCCTGCTGCTCGACCAGGGTCAGCGCGACACGGTCGCGCAGGTAGGCCGGAACCAGGTCGTCGGCCGAGATCGCCTGGCCGGAGCGGAAGTGCGGCAGCGCCAGCAGCAGCGCGTCGCTGGCGTGCGGCAGCGCTGCGCCGTCGATCGACAGCGGGGCGTTCGGCAGGCGCTGGCTCAGGATCGCCCCGTACCTACTCCAGCCGGTGCCGACGCCGGCCCAGTCCCCACTCAGCGCGCTCAGATCGACCTGCAGCGGCGGCACCACCTGATCGGCCTGCAGCGATCGCGCGAGTCCCTGCTCGTCACGCTCGAACGCGCCCAGATAGATTTCGCTCATGCGTGCATCGATGCACGGCAGCACGCGATCGGCACCATTGCGGATCGCCGCCTGGGCCAGCATCGCCAGCGAGGTGATGCCAACCACCGGCCGGTCCAGGCTCAGAGCCAGCCCCTTGACGATGCCGACGCCGATACGTACTCCGGCAAAGCTGCCTGGGCCGATGCCGGCAACCAGGCCGTCGAGCTGGCCCGGCACGATGCCGGCCTCGGCCAGCAGCGCCTGTACCAGCGGCAACAGCTTTTCGGTGTGCGTGCGGCCGGCGACTTCGAAGCGTTCGACCAGCACGCCGTCCAGCCACAGCGCGGCGGAACAGGCTTCGGTTGCCGTATCGATGGCGAGTAGACGCATCATGCTGCCCTGATCACAGGCTCGCCGCCCACACCAGCGCCGCGTCGCGATCGATGCGCGGCATCGGCGGCAGCGCCTCCAGCACCTTGCGGCCGTAAGGCTTGCTGCGCAGGCGCGGATCGCCGATCACCAGCAGGCCGCGGTCGCCGACATCGCGGATCAGGCGGCCCGCGCCCTGGCGCAGCATCATCACAGCCTCGGGCAGTTGATGTTCGAAGAAGGCATTGCCGCCGCGCTGCTTGATCGCGCTGAGCCGCGCCTCGAACACCGGGTCGCCCGGCGCGGCGAACGGCAGCCGGTCGATCAGCACCATGCGCAGCGCCCGGCCGCGCACGTCCACGCCCTCCCAGAAACTGCTGGTACCGACCAGCACGCCATTGCCGTCGGCAGTGAAGCGCTCGAGCAGGCGCGCGCGGTCGTCGTCGCCCTGCACGAACAGCGTCTGGCCGAGACGGATCTTCAAGGTCTGCGCCACCAGTTTCAGCGCGCGATGGCTGGTGCACAGCACGAAGGCGCCGCCGTTGGCGGCTTCGATCAGCGGCACGATCGCCTCGATGAAAGCCGTCGTGTACGCGGGGTCGTTGGGCTCGGGCAAACCGGCCGGCAGATGCAGCCGCGCCTGGTTCTGAAAATCGAAAGGGCTGTCCAACGCCAGGGTGTGCGCGTCGTCGAGCCCGAGCTGGCGTTGGAAGTGGCCGAAGTCGCCGCTGGAGGACAAGGTCGCGGAAGTGAAGATCCAGGCTCCGGCGTGGGCCTGGCGCATCTTCGCGAAATTTTCCGCGACTTCGATCGGGGTCTGGTGAAAGCTGCCGCCGCGACCGCGTGACTCGACCCAGCGCACCAGGCCCTGCGGCTGTTCCGGCGCAGTCAGCACGGTCCAGCGCTCGTAGAGCACCGCCGCACGCTCAAAAACGCCGGCCAGCACCGGCGATCGATCCTCGTAGGCCTTGAGCGTCTGGCGCATCGTGAACAGCTGCTCGTCCAGTGCATCGATCAGCTGCGGCACCATCGGCCGCGCCAATAGATCCTCCAGCCGCATGCGGCCGTTGATGCTGGCAAACAGGGCCTCGATCGGCAGCACCGCGGCCGCCAGGGTTTCGGCCGCGGTCACCAGATCCGGCAGATCGCCCCACTCCTCGGCCTCGGTCTGCGCGTCCTGGGCGACGTCGCGGAACTGGCGCGTCGACACGCGCACACCGAAGAACTGCGTCGCCAGTTCCGGCAGCTGATGCGCCTCGTCGATCACAACCGCGTCCGAGCCCGGCAGGATTTCGCCGAAACCCTCTTCCTTCAGCAGAAAATCGGCGAACAGCAAGTGGTGATTGACCACGACCAGGTCGGCGGCAAGCGCCGCCCGGCGCGCCTTGACCACGTGGCACTCGGCAAAGTCCGGGCATTTGGCGCCGAGGCAGTTGTCGGCGGTCGAGCTGACCCGTGCATATAGCGGGTCGTCGTCGTTCAGATCGCCGAGTTCGGACAGCTCGCCGGAATCGGTGCTGCGCGACCAGGCGCGGATGCGATTGAGGCGGTCGTCGTAACGCCAGCCCGGCGTCTGCAGCGCGCGTTCGAGCCGGTGCAGGCAGACGTAGTTGGATCGGCCTTTCAGCAGCGCAGTACGCGCCGGCACTTTCAGCGCGCCGAGCAGTCGCGGCAAGTCACGGCGATACAACTGGTCCTGCAGATTCTTGGTGCCGGTGGAGACGACGACACGCTTGCCGGCGACCAGCGCCGGCACCAGATAAGCGTAGGTTTTACCGGTTCCGGTACCGGCCTCGACGATCAGCGTGCCGGCGGACTCGACGGTGTCAACGACGGCACGCGCCATCGCCATCTGCTGCGCGCGGGCGACGAAGCCCGGAAGCCCGCGAGCGAGGACGCCGCCGTCGCCGAAGAGGTCATCGACCTCGTCGCTCACGCTCAGCCGCCGCTGATGTTGCGCAGGATCTCGTCGACCTTGCTCTGCGCCTGCAGTGCGCCGATCGCGTCACCCTGCGCCTGACGCGCCTCGGTGATGACTTTCCAGTTTTCGAGTTCGACGTAGATATTGCCGCGCGCGAGGCTATTGGACTTCAGCGCCACGCTTTCGGCATTGTCGTAGTCCTTCTTGTCGAGGTACACGCGGGCCAGCGAACTCCAGACGAAGTAGTTGCGCGGCTCGATGCGCTGGGCACGTTCGAGCGCGCCGCTGGCCTGGTCGTACTGGCCGGCGGCGCGCGCGGTGCGCGCCTGCTTCATCAGCGACACCACGGCCTGGCTGCTGATTTCCTCGGCCGCCTTCGGATACGTCGGCAGCGCCTTCGGCGGCGGGATCATCGCCAGTGAAGGATCGGGCGTGACCGGCACCGGCTGGCGCGGCGCCGGTGGTGGCGGCGCGGGGGCAGGAATCGTGTGGCCGACGTCGTCCGGCCAGGAACTCTCGCGTTGGCCTCCGCTGCTCGCGCAGCCGGCCACCAGCAGCACCAGGAACACACTCAGAGCGGCGGGGACTGGCGTCCTCATTTGCATATCTATTGAAATATCTCGCGCAACCATTGCATGGGCTGGGATTCCGCAGCATGCGCGCAGGGCGCCCAGGTCTGCGGCGCATAACCGCGCAAATAGGGTACCAGCAGCCTGCTCTGGCAGCCTTCGTCCGCCTTCAGACCGGTGATGGTATCGGCCAGCTGCTCCTCGACATCGGGTGGCGGGATCAGGTCCAGCGGCTTGACCTTGAGGTCCTTGATCAAGCGTGACCAGATGTACAACGCGCCGGTCGAGCCGGACAGGCCCATCGGCTTGTAGTCGTCGCGGCCGACCCAGACGACGGCGACGCGGTCGCCGCTGAAGCCGCTGAACCAGGAATCGCGCAGATCGTCGGTGGTGCCGGATTTGCCGGCCAGCGTCAGATCATCCGGCAACACCGTGTAGGCGCTGCGGCCGGTGCCGAGACGCATCACCTGGGTCATCGCCCAGGTCGTCAGGTACACCGAGCCCTCGGGCAGCGTCTGCTTGACCCGGATCGGGTAGCGGTTCAGCGGCTCGCCCTCCTTGGTCGTGACTTCGCGGATCGACGACAGCGGGCTCTGGAAGCCGCCGGCCGCGATCGTTCCGTACATCTGCGCGACTTCCACCGGCGCGACGTCGATCGCGCCGAGGAACATCGACGGCAGCAGCGGCGGCTCGCTGGGGTAGCCCGCCTGCTTCAAGGTCGTCGCAACGGCCTTCTCGCCGAGTTCCAGGCCGAGGCGCACGGTCGGCAGGTTGTAGGACTGCGCCAGCGCCATGTACAGCGGCTGCGGGCCGTGCAGCTTGTGGTCGTAGTTGTTCGGCGCCCAGATCTGCTTGGTCGGCAGCTTCAGCTCGATCGGCTCGTCGTCGAGAATCGTGTGCAGGTTGTAGCGGTCGCCCTGCTCCAGCGCGGTCAGGTAGACGAAGGGCTTGACCAGCGAGCCGATCGAGCGGCGAGAATCGAGCGCGCGGTTGAAGCCTGAGTAACGCACGTCGCGACCACCGACCACGCCAAGGATTTCGCCGCCACCGACACTAGTGACGACGCCGGCCGACTCCAGGCTGTTCGCCGGCAGCTTGCGGTTCTTCTCGAGTTCACCCAGGCCTTGCTCGATATTGCGTTCCAGCGCTTCCTGAGCCCGCGGGTCCAGCGTCGTGAAAATGCGCAGGCCTTCGTCGGTCAGGTCCGAGTCCTTGTACTGGCCGCGCAGCTGGCGCTTGACCATGTCGACGAAGGCCGGATAGCGCTCGACGCCGCCCTGCTTGGTACCGGCCAGCGACAGCGGCCGCTCGATCGCCGAGTTCATCTCCGCCTCGTCGATCAGGCCGGCGTCCTTGAACACGTGCAGTACCAGGTCGCGACGCGCCTTGGCCCGCACCGGGTTGCGCCGCGGGTTGTAGTAGGAGGCGCCCTTGACCACGCCGACCAGCAGCGCGATCTCGTGATCGCGCAGCTCGCCGATCGGCTTGTTGAAATAGAACCAGCTGGCCAGCCCGAAACCATGGATCGCGCGATTGCCGTCCTGGCCCAGATAGATCTCGTTGAAGTAGGCCTCGAGGATGTCGGACTTCGAGTAATGCCGCTCCAGCAGGATCGACATGAACATCTCGTTGAACTTGCGCGTGTAGGTGCGATCCAGCGTCAAAAAGAAATTGCGCACCAGCTGCTGGGTCACGGTGCTGGCGCCCTGCACCGTATGGCCGGCGCGCAGGTTGGCGAAGGCCGCACGCACCACGCCGCGGATGCTGATGCCGAAGTGTTCGTAGAAATCCTTGTCTTCGACCGACAGCAGACCTTCGCGCAGCAAGTCGGGCACCTCGTTGAGCTTGACCAGGACCCGGTCTTCGCCGTCCTGCTGTGGGTAGATGCTGCCGATCAGCATCGGGTCCATGCGCACGATGTCGCGCGCTTCGTGCGTGTCGGTGTCGGTGACGTCGGCGATGCCCTTGGCATCGAGCTTCACGCTGATCTTGCTTTCGGGGCGCGGGCCGTCCCAGAAGTGGAACTCGCGGATATAGATGTCGGCGCGGTCCTTGGCCAGCACGAACTCGCCGGGACCGTCGAGCGTGGTGTTGTTGCGGTATCCGAGCCGCTCGAGCTCATGCTTGAGGTCGCCGGCATCCAGATTCAGGCCGGTATACAGCTCCAGCGGCGCCGCGAACACCTGCGCCGGCAGCGCCCAGCGCACGCCGGCGAATCGGGTGCGGATGTCCTTGTCCAGCGCGACCAGGTAGTACGAGAACGCGACCAGACCGACGCTGCCCAGAACCAGGGCGACAGCCGCCAGCCCATACCAGAACTGGCGAGGCACACGGGAGCTGGGGTTTTTTCGGACGGGCGGCGCCATATGGCGCGCCATCATACCGGCTTGCGGCGGCCGATGCGGCCGCGCGGTGGCAGCCGGCGCGGCATCGCCGTCAAGCTGAACGGCCCCCTATTCGCCGCGGACTTCGCGCTCGACCTGCTCCAGCGGCGTATGGCGGACGTCCTTGCCCTTGACGAAATAGATCACGTACTCGGCGATGTTCTTGGCGTGATCGCCGATGCGCTCGATCGCGCGCACCGCCCAGATCAGATCGATCACCCGGCCGATCGTGCGCGGCTCTTCCATCATGTAGGTGATGCACTGACGCAGCAGCGCCTCGTATTCGCGGTCGACGACCACGTCCTCGCGGACCACAGCCACTGCGGCGTCGGCGTCCATGCGCGCGAAGGCGTCGAGCGCGCCACGCACCATCTGTGAAACCTGGCGGGACAGATGCTGGGTCTCGACCATGTTCTCGTACATGCGCTCCTGGGTAGAGAGCTCGTGCGCCATCTTGGCGATCTTGTGCGACTCGTCGCCGATGCGTTCCAGGTCGGTGATGGTCTTGATCACCGCGTGAACCAGCCGCAAGTCGCTGGCAGTCGGCTGGCGGCGCGCGAGGATGCGCGAGCATTCCTCGTCGATATAGATCTCGAGCTGATCGACCTTGTCGTCGGTGCGGAACACCTGCTCGGCGAGTTCGGTGTCGAGATCCATCAGCGCCTTGGTGGCGTCGATCAGCTGCTGCTCGACCAGGCCGCCCATCGCCAGCACACGCTGGCGCACGTCTTCGAGTTCGGCGTTGAACTGGCTGGAGATATGCGATTTATAGCCGGTCGTATTCATCTGTCGCTCTGCGGATCATCAACTGCGGATGTGCAAGTTCTGCACCGTGCTACCGATTGCGAACCGGCTTTTAGCCGTAACGCCCCGTAATGTAGTCCTCGGTCTGCTTCTTGCTCGGCTTGGTGAACAGCTGGTCCGTATTGCCGAATTCGATCAGGTCACCGACGTACATGAAGGCGGTGTAGTCGCTGACGCGCGCTGCCTGCTGCATATTGTGCGTTACGATCACGATCGTGTAGTTGCTCTTCAATTCGGTGATCAGTTCTTCGACTTTCAGCGTCGAGATCGGATCGAGCGCCGAGCAGGGCTCGTCGAGCAGGATCACGTCGGGATGGATCGCGATCGCCCGAGCAATCACCAGACGCTGCTGCTGGCCGCCGGACAGGCCGAGGGCGGAGTCGTCCAGCCGGTCCTTGACCTCGTCCCAGAGCGCGGCTCCCTTCAGGGCCCATTCGACGGTCTCGTCGATGACGCGCTTCTTGTTGATGCCCGCCAGGCGCAGACCGTAGGCCACGTTCTCGTAAATCGACTTCGGGAACGGGTTTGCTTTCTGGAACACCATGCCGACACGGCGGCGCAGCATCGCGATATCGACGTCGCGATCGTAGATGTTCTTGCCGTCCAGACGCAGCCCGCCTTCGACGCGGCAGCCGTCGACCAGATCGTTCATGCGGTTGAAGCAGCGCAGCAGCGTCGATTTTCCGCAGCCGGAGGGCCCAATGAAGGCGGTGACCTTCTTGTGCGGGATCTTCATCGACACGCTGTTCAGCGCGCGCTTCTCGCCGTAGTAGAGGTCGAGCTTGTCGACTTCGATCGCGATCGATTCGTCCTCGATACGCGTCGGTATCTGCGAGCGCTCCATCGAGGAGATATCGATGCCGTGGCCTAAGGAAGTTCTGGTTTGCACGCTGGTCATAGTCTGGGGGTCCATTTGAATCCTCGACGCGAAAGGCCCGGCTTGTCTAGCCTTCGAGGGCTTTGTAGCGCTCGCGCAGTCGGTTACGGATGCTGATCGCGGAAAGATTGAGTGCCAGGATCACCAGCACCAGCAGGAAAGCGGTGGCGTAAACCAAGGGCCGTGCAGCCTCGACGTTCGGCGACTGGAAGCCGACATCGTAGATGTGGAAGCCCAGGTGCATGAACTTGCGTTCCAGATGCAGGAAGGGCGCATCGCCGTCCAGTGGCAGCGACGGAGCGAGCTTGACCACCCCGACCAGCATCAGCGGCGCGACTTCGCCTGCGGCGCGCGCGATCGCCAGGATCAGGCCGGTCATCATCGCCGGCGAGGCCATCGGCAGCACCACGCGCCACAAGGTCTCGGCCTTGGTTGCGCCCAGTGCCAGCGAGGCTTCGCGCAGCGAGCGCGGGATGCGGGCCAGACCTTCCTCGGTGGCCACGATCACCACCGGCAGGGTCAGCAAGGCCAGCGTCAGCGACGACCACAGGATGCCCGGGGTGCCGAAAGTCGGCGACGGCAGCGATTCGGCATAGAACGCCCTGTCGATGTTGGCGCCGACGAAGTACACAAAAAAGCCCAGACCGAACATGCCATAGACGATCGAAGGCACGCCCGCGAGATTGTTGACCGCGATACGGATCGCCTGCGTGACGAAACCCTGCTTGGCGTATTCGCGCAGATACAGCGCGGCGAGCACACCAAACGGCATCACCACGACCGACATCAGCAGCACCATCATCACGGTGCCGAAGATCGCCGGGAAAATGCCGCCCTCGGTATTGGCTTCTCGCGGGTCCTCGGAGACAAACTCCCAGATCTTCTTGAAGAAGAAGCCGATCTTGACGATCACGTTCATCTGGTTCGGACGATAGGCTTCGAGCACCTTGGCCAGCGGCAGCTTCACCTCGGTGCCGTCAACGGTCTTGACGACCAGGCTGTCGCGCGCCAGCTCCTTCTTGATCGAGTCGAGTTCGCCGCGCAGCCCTTCATAGAGCGCCTCCTGCTCTTTGCGGCGCACATCGAGCGCGGCATAGTCGGCTGCCGCGTTCTCGCGGGTATGGCCCTGCAACTGCAGGCGGCGCTCGTCCAGACGCACGCGCTCGATCGCGTAGTTGATGCTGCGAATCCGACCCTTTTCGATGTCATGTAGCTTGCCGCGAAGCTCGTCGGCGCGAGCAATGCTCTTGTTGAACGCCGCCCAGGTATCGGCGCCGCTCGCGACACTCTTGCCATCTTCCACCAGGCCAACCAGGAAACCGTGGAAGTTGCCCCATTCGACGCGCTCGAACACGGTCGCGTCTTCAGGCGAGGTGCGAGCAGTAAACCAGTCCGACAGCAGGTAGCGGAAATCGGCACCGAGCAGATCGCGGTTGGCGACCTTCACCAGGATGCGGTCGTGCAGCGGCTTGCTGTCGTCGATCTTGACGCCGGCACTCTGCAGACGCGCCGTGGTGACTTCCTCAGCGCTGCGGATCTCCACCAGCAGGGGCTCGGCGGTATTGCCCGGCTCCTGGTAGCTGCCCTGCACCAGGTCGGCGGGCCAGAAATGCGGCAGGCCGCGCGATGCGGTCAGTATCAGCAGCGACAGCGTGATGATGAAGGCCATCGAAATCGCGGCGGCGGTCACCCACACATAGGGTGCGCCGGACTTGATATAGGCATGTACGCCCTCGGTGCCCTGGGACACCAGGGTCTTGGGCATCGCGGCAGCAATTTCTTCCTGGGCAGTCGCCATGATTGTCGTCGCCTTACAGACTGCTGTACTTGCGGCGCAGGCGCGTACGCACCACTTCCGCGACGGTGTTGAAGAAGAACGTAAACAGGAACAGCACCAGGCCGGACAGGAACAGCAGACGGAAGTGCGTGCTGCCGACTTCGGATTCTGGCATTTCCACCGCGACGTTCGCGGCCAGCGTGCGCATGCCGGAGAACATGCTGAAGTTGGTGACGGCGGTGTTGCCGGTGGCCATCAGCACGATCATCGTCTCGCCGACCGCGCGGCCCAGGCCGATCATCACCGCCGAGAAGATGCCGGGACTGGCGGTTGGCATCACCACGCCGATCAGGGTCTGCCAGGGCGTCGCACCGAGCGCGAGCGAACCCAGCGACAAATGCTTGGGCACCGAGAAGATCGCATCTTCGGCGATCGAGAAGATCACCGGGATCACTGCAACACCCATCGCAATGCCGACCACCAGCGCATTGCGCTGGTCGTAGCCGATGCCGAGCGTGTGATCCATCCAGGCCTGCATGTTGCCGCCGAACAACAGGGCTTCCATTGGTTTGGCGAGCAGGAAGCAAAGCCATACGACGAAGGCGATCACCGGCATCAGCAGCGCTGCCTCCCAGCCCATCGGCACGCGCAGGCGCACCGCGCGCGGCGCGCGCATCCACAGATAGCCGAAGGTCGGGATCGACAGCGGCAGCAGCAGCAGCGCCAGGAACATGCCCGGCAGGTTGCTCTCGACGAAGGGCGCGAGCCACAGGCCGGCGAGGAAGCCCAGAATCACCGACGGCAGCGCGGCCAGCACTTCGACCGCCGGCTTCACCACCTGGCGCATTTCCGGCGACATGAAGTTGGCGGTGAAGATTGCCCCGAGCACCGCGATCGGTATCGCGAAGATCATCGCGTAGAAGGCGCCCTTCAGCGTGCCCAGCGCCAGCGGCGCCATGCTGAATTTCGGTTCGAAGTCGGCGCTCGCCGACGAGGACTGCCACAGCAGGTTGGGCTCGTCGTAGCTCTCGTACCAGACCTTGCCCCACAGCGCACGCAGCGAGACTTCCGGGTGCTCGTTGCGCACGTCGGACGCGACCAGTTTGCCGTCATCGCCGAGCGCCAGCAGCAGCTGCGCACGCGGATTGAAAGCCAGCGCGCGCACCGGAGCTTCGAGCATCTTCTCTTCGTGGATCAATCGGCCCGAAGTCGCGTAGAACAGCGAAACATGACCCTGATCGTCGCCGACCGCAAAACCGCGGCGACGCGGCTCCGAGCCGATCACGGTCGGCTTGGCGCCGTCCTTCAGTTCAAAATCGCGAATATGCGCCAGATAGCTTTTGCCGTCGTCCTTTCCGCCTTGGCGACGCGCCGGGAACCACTGCGAGACGCGGCCGTCAGACTGCGCGCTCACGATCGAGATTCCGCCGGCGAGATAATGTGCATCGACGATCGCCGCGCCCGCTTCGCTGACGTCGACCAGCTGCGGCACCTCGCTGCCGTTGAGGCGGTAGAACGCAATCTTGCCTGCCGCCTTGTCGATTACATACAGCCAGTGCATGCCGGGTTCGAGCAGCAGCAGGTCAGGTTTGACCGGCGGCGTGAAGGTCTGCATCGGCGATTCGGTCACCGAGCTGTCGCCCATCAGCGACGTGGTGACTTCAAAAGCCTTCAGCGATACATCGCCTGCAGGATCCGAGCCCACCAGCATCAGCGAGTCATCGTTCTCCCGAACCGCGAGATGCATCGGCGCCTGAGGCATGAAAGCCAGCGGCGTTTCACCTTTCGGGAACAGGATGCCCGGCGTGATCAGGCGCTTGTCGTTCGGATAAGTGACCTTGTATTCCTGCTGGAACATCAGCACCGAGCCGTCGGACAGCCCGGCTGCGAGCAGCGCGCGCTCCGGGGCCACATCCACGACCTGCTTGATCTGCAGATCACCTATCGGCAGATGCACAGCCTCGCGCGCCACGCCGCTGTGCAGGTCGAAGAAATTGAGTTCGCCGGACGCACCGACCCGCATGCCGACCTCGCCCTGCTCTTCAGCCGAAACATACAGCGAGGTGCTGCCGTCACTCGGCACTGGGAATGCTTTACGCGCCTTGAACTCGGCACCCTCGAACAGCGGCGCGACTTCGCTCAGCAGGTAGACGAAGATCAGCAACAGCGCGGCAATCACGCCGATGCCGCCAATCAGCACCACCACCTTGGCGAGGCGATCCTTGATGTAGCGCGGCTGGTACCCGGCGCTGCCGGCCACGATCGATCGAGGCTGGCGGTCAGGTGTGTCGGACGCTGTAGCTTCGGTCATGTGTAGGGGTCGGCAAACGTCGGGCGGGCGGACCCGAACGGCCCGGCTTTTTCCCGCAGCACTTTCTACCGGAAAAGTGCTGCGGGAAAAAGTCTGGTGCAGCTTTAGGCTGCACCAGACCCTTTTACGCGACTTCTGTTACAAGCAGTGAATCAGAATGCGAACTGGGCGCGGGCGGTGATGGCGTTGGACTTGTCCTTCGCCGAGCCGGTATCGAGTTCACCCATGATGTAATTCAGCATGAAGCGGACGTTCGGGTTCACGTAGTAGTTCGCACCCAGCGTAATGGCCGTGGCTTGGCACTGGGTGGCACCCGTGACGCCGCAGCCGATGTCCTTATTCTCGGCCGAGTCGTAGCGCGCCGCCAGTTCGATGGCGCCGAAGTCGGCCTTGGGCTTGGGCTGGCCGAAGGTACCTTCACCTTTCTTGTAGGGCTTGGATTCGCCGGTGACGAACACGCTCGCCTGCACGTACCAGGCCTGTACGTCCTGATCGCTACCGACAGCCTGTCCCAATTTCTGGTCCATGAATTCGGCTTGCAGGGTTGCCGGGCCGAAGGAACCTGCCAGTTCGCCACCGATAGTCTTGGCGTGCTCACCGCCAGTGGTGCTGCCAAAGCCCTGGTTCGGGCCGCGGCGGCCGGCGTAAGTGAAGCTGCTGCCGATCGCATCGATGCTGGTACTGTCGTTGCCGTTCTTCTGCGGATTCTCGTCGCTGTATGAAACTGCGGCGTGCAGCGTGCCGCCATCGGCGCGCAGCGGTGCGTAAACGGCACGGGCGTTGTAGCCCACGCCCTCGGTGGGGCGCGTGTTGTCGCGACGTAGATCGAAAGCGCTGGCGCCGAGCAGAAAGTCGCTAATGTCCATCTTGTAGAACAAACCCTGCTGGAACTCGCGGCTCGAACCACCGTTGAAAATCCCGGCAGCAGAAGCGAAGGGGCGCTCCATCATCGTGATGTCGTTCGAACTGGTCAGCTCTTCCATGCCGCGGAAGGGCTTCATCTGGCCAATGAACACTTCACCGCCCGGACCGAACGCATGGCTGATGTACACGTCCTGGAACGCGATGTCGCGGCTGTTGTTGTTGTTTGTCGTGCAGGTCGTCACCGGCGGAGTCGCAGTGCTGGTCGTACAGCTGGATGCCTGAGCCGAATTGTTAGTGCTGTTGCCGGCGAAATCGGGCTCGAACTTGTAGTTCCAGCCATAGGCCTTTCCTTTCACCGTCAGGTAGAGGCGGCGGAAATACGTCGAACTCTTGGCGTCTTGGCTGGCGGCGCCGCTGCCGAACGTCGAATCCTTGTCTTCATCGAGGATGTAGCCGTCGAACATGATGCGGCCGCCGATGCTCATTTCGAAGCGGCCGTCGTCGGTCTTGATCTTGAAGCCGCCCTTGGTTTCGACGGTGTCGGCGTGAGCGGCGCCGACGCCAGCGCCGATGAATGCGGCAAGAGCGCCGTACTTGAGGAATGGGTTCACAGGGTGTCTCCCTAAAATGGGTCAAAAAGGCATGACTCCCCCGTTGCGACGCCCCGAGGGGGCGCCACACAGGGATTCAACGATGAGAACAGGAGTGCGCCGGATATCTTGGAAGGAAAGCGTCCCTGCTCTCATTCATGCATCGATTGCAACTACTACTGCAGCTTGGCGAGTTCCTTGGCAGCGAGCTTGGCCGGCAGCGCGATGTAGCCGTCCTTCTCGACGACGCCCTGCCCGGTCTTGGACAGGACCATCTTGAAGAACTCGATCTCCAGCGGCGCCAACGGCTTGTTCGGCGCCTTGTTGACGTAGACGTAGAGCATGCGGGACAGCGGGTACTTGCCGCTGATGGCGTTTTCTTCGGTTGCTTCTTCAAACTCGCCGCCGTCCTTGGATGACAGCGGAACAGCGCGCACACCCGAGGTCTTGTAGCCGATGCCGGAGTAGCCGATCGCATTCAGGCCGGTCGACACCGACTGCACCACCGAAGCCGAACCCGGCTGCTCGTTGACATTGGTCTTGTAGTCGCCCTTGCAGAGCGCGTGTTCCTTGAAGTAGCCGTAGGTGCCCGAGACCGAGTTGCGGCCATACAGCTGAATCGGCTTCTTCAGCCAGTCGCCGGTCAAGCCCAGATCACCCCAGCGGGCGGCGTCCTTCTCTGCTCCGCATTTGCGGGTCGCGGAGAAAATCGCATCGACCTGGCCCAGGCTCAGCCCCTTGACGGGATTGTCCTTGTTGACGAAGACCGCGAGCGCATCGATGGCGACGCCGATCGCGGTGGGCTTGTAGCCGTACTTCTGTTCGAAGGCCTGGATTTCCTGGTCCTTCATCAGGCGCGACATCGGGCCGAAGTTGGCGGTGCCCTCGGTCAGCGCCGGCGGTGCGGTTGCCGAACCGGCGCCCTGGATCTGGATGTTGACGCTCGGGTACAGCTTCTTGAAGTCTTCCGCCCACAGCGTCATCACATTGTTCAGCGTGTCCGAACCGACACTGCTGAAGTTGCCGGAGACGCCGGAAGCCGGGTTGTAATCGGGAAGATCGGCATCGACTTTGGCGAAAGCCGTGCCGGCGACGAGGCCGGAGGCGGTGCCCAGAACGGCGACGATAGTCTTGAATTTCATTGGGTACTCGATGGAAAGGGGGTTACGGCGCGGCGCATCGTCGCTCTCCGTGATTGAAAGCGTATGACGTTTATGTGACGGCCAGATGACAGCGCCGAAAATGCGCCGAGTTGGAGCCCCGCCCCGTCCGAATCAGTGCATCGCCTTCCACAGCATCGTGCCGCCGACAAAAATCAGCAGCCCCGAAATCACCTTCTTCAGTGCTTTGGGATTGAGCCGGAACCCGATACGGGTTCCGATGTAGATGCCTGGTATGGCGCCGATCAGCAGCGCCCCCAGCATCGGCCAATTGACCGAGCCCAGGCTGGCGTGCCCGGCACCGGCGATCGCGGTGATCAGTACCGCGTGCGCAAGGTCGCTGCCGACCAGGCGGATCGGTGGGTGCTTGGGATACAGCAGCAGCAACATCATCATGCCGATGACGCCGGCGCCGACTGACGAGATCGTGACCAGGGCGCCGATCAGCACGCCGCAGAGCACCGTCATCGGCTTCTGCCAGCGTGATGCTTCGATCGCCTCGGCCTCGGCCGGCGAGCGTCGGATCAACGCCATCACGCTGTCCTGGAACACGGTGAAGACCGCGGTGATGACGATCGCGAGCGCCAGTGTCAGCTTGATCAGGTGGTCGAGATCCTTGCCCGCCGGCTGCTGGTGCAGGAACACCAGGGTCAGCAGCGCTGCCGGCACGCTGCCCAGCGACATCCACCCGACCAAGCTCCAGTCCAGCGAACCGTTGCGGCTGTGCAGACCGACCCCGAAGGCCTTGCTGATCGAGGCATAGATCAGGTCGGTGCCGACCGCGACCGTCGGCGTGATGCCATAGAACAGAATCAGAATCGGTGTCATCAGCGAGCCGCCGCCGACACCCGTTGCACCAACGGCGAGACCGACCACAAGGCCGGCTAAAGAAAACGCGAGATCCATGTCGTGTGACGTAGGAAAGGAGACCGGAACCCTATCAAGCCGCTCTCATGCCGTTTAGGAACTTCTAAGAATATGTTTATTCCTAAAATGAATTTAAAAATACAATATGCATAATGGAATAACCAACAAATCTTTTACGTCTATATTGAATATGGCAGAGTGCCGCGGCAGATCGTCGCTGACGTTCTAACGATAGGCCCTGGAGGCCGAATGAAACTCCGACAGCTTGAATATATTCATGAAGTCTCGCGCCGCGGCCTGAATGTCACCGCTGCCGCCGAGGCCCTGTACACGTCGCAGCCCGGAGTCAGCAAGCAGATCAAGATGCTCGAGGAGGAACTCGGCGTCGATATCTTCGTCCGCAACGGAAAACACCTTTCGGAAATCACCCCGGCCGGCAAACGGATACTCGAGTATTCCGACCGCCTGCTCAATGAAGTCGAGAACATCAAGAACATAGCCGAAGAGTTCCGCGACACCGACCGTGGCGACCTGTCGATCGCGACGACCCATACCCAGGCGCGCTACGCGCTTCCGCCGGTGATCCAGCGCTTCAAGACACGCTTCCCGCGGGTATCTTTGCATTTGCACCAGGGCTCTCCCCAGCAAATCGCCCGTATGGCAGCCGAAGGCCAGGCCGATTTTGCGATCGCGACCGAGGCACTCGAACACTTCGAGCAGCTGGTGATGCTGCCCTGCTATCACTGGAACCGGACGATTCTGGTCAAACCCGATCACCCACTGACCCAGGTCTTGAAGCTCACGCTGAAGGACATCGCGGAATACCCGATCGTCACCTACACCTTCGGCTTCACAGGCCGCTCCAAGCTCGACCAGGCTTTCGCCGCCCACGGGCTGCGCCCCGACGTGGTATTGACCGCGGCCGACGCCGACGTGATCAAGACCTATGTGCGCCTGGGCCTGGGCGTTGGCATTGTGGCTGACATGGCCTACGACGCAAACCAGGACTCCGATCTGGTTTCACTGAAAGCCGATCATCTGTTCGAGCCCAGCACCACCCATATCGGTTTCCGACGAGGCCTGTTCCTGCGCGGCTACATGTACGAGTTCATGCAGACCTTCGCATCACACCTGTCGAGCGACCTGATCGATGCAGTTGCGGCGGTGCCCGACCATGAGGACCGTTCGCGGAAAACACGCGAACTGATTGATTCCCTGCACTTGATCTAAGAATTATTCCTTTTAGTTCTTTCTATATATCGGTACATGGCTGTAGCAGTGGGTGCCGGGCTGGTAGCCTTGCGGCCCCTTCGACATCAGGCCACCCGCCGGACCGCCGCGATGTACCGCTACGACCAATACGACCAGACCCTGGTCGACGAACGCGTTTCCCAATTCCGCGACCAGACCGAGCGCTTTCTCGCCGGCCAGCTGCCGGACGAAGAATTCCGGGCCTTGCGCCTGCGCAATGGCCTTTATGTGCAGCGTTTTGCGCCGATGCTGCGGATCTCGATCCCCTACGGCCTGCTGGCCAGCCGCCAGCTGCGCATGCTGGCGCATATCGCCCGGACCTACGACAAGGATTACGGCCACTTCACGACCCGCCAGAACATCCAGTACAACTGGCCCGAGTTGGCGCGCGTGCCGGACATCCTGGCCGATCTGGCTTCAGTGCAGATGCACGCGATCCAGACCTCCGGCAACTGCATCCGCAACATCACCAGCGACCATCTGGCCGGTGTCGCCGCCGACGAGATGCTCGACCCGCGGCCGTATTGCGAGCTGACCCGGCAATGGGCGACGTTCCATCCCGAATTCAACTGGTTGCCGCGCAAGTTCAAGATCGCATTCTCGGCCGCCAACGGCGATCGCGCCGCGATCCGCGTGCACGACATCGGCGTGCAGATCGTCTGCAACGCGGCCGGCGAACTCGGCTATACCATCTATGCCGGCGGCGGTCTGGGGCGCACACCGATCATCGGCCCGATGGTTCGCGAATTCCTGCCCGAAGCGGACCTGCTGTCGTACTTCGAGGCCGTACTGCGCGTCTATAACCGCCTCGGCCGGCGCGACAACATCTACAAGGCGCGGATCAAGATCCTGGTCAAGGAAACCGGCCTGGCACGGTTCCGCGACCTGGTCGAAGCCGAGTGGGAGCAGATCAAGGACGGCGAGTTGCGCCTGCAAGCGGGCGATCTCGACGCGATGCGCTCGCGATTCGATCGGTTCGAGTACGACGATGCCGCCAGCCTGGATACCAGCTTCGACCGGAAACTCGCCCAAGACACGGCGTTCGCCGCGTGGGCCAAGCGCAACCTCGCTGTCCATCGGCAGCCCGGCTACCAAATCGTATTCGTATCGCTGAAAGCATCGGGCGTCGCACCGGGCGACATGACGGCCATGCAGATGGATGCGGTCGCCGAACTGGCAGACCGCCATTCCTTCGGCGAGATTCGCGTCACCCACGACCAGAACCTGGTTCTCGCTGACGTGCGTCAGTCCGAGGTCTATACGCTGTGGCAAAGCCTGCGCGACCTGGGACTGGCGACACCGAACATCGGCCTGCTGACCGACCTGATCTGCTGCCCGGGCCTGGATTTCTGCTCCCTGGCCAACGCCGGCTCGATCAGCGTCGCCCAGGATATCTTCGACCTTTTCGACAACCTCGACGATCAGCACGATATCGGCCCGATCAAGGTCAAGATGTCGGGCTGCATGAACGGCTGCGGCCATCACAGCGTCGGCCACATCGGCATCCTCGGCGTCGATAAGAAAGGCGAGGAGTGGTACCAGGTTACGCTTGGTGGCTCGGCCGAAAACGACGCCAGCCTGGGCGACCGCACCGGGCCTTCGTTCGCCCGCGACGACATCGCACCGGCGATCAAGAAAATCATCGACGTCTATTTGAGCCTGAGAAACAGCGAAGACGAGAGCTTTCTCGCCTGCTATCGCCGGGTCGGCATGGCGCCGTTCAAGGCGCGTCTGTATGCCGTGGAAACCGCATGAGCCTTCTGATCCGGGATGGCGCGGTCCTCAGCGACGATTGGCTTCTGCTCGCTGATGGCGAGGCCCCGCCCAAAACAGGCAAGCTCATCGTATCGTGGGATCGTTGGAATGCGGAAAGGACCGATTTGGATCTGGGTGCACTCGAAGTCGGTCTGCTGCTGCCGAATACCCTGGATGTGACTGCGGCACTCGGCGACTTGCTGGGCCGCCCTTTACTGGCACTGAGTTTCCCGTCGTTCAGCGACGGCCGCGCCTATTCTCAAGCCACGCTGCTGCGGCGCCGCCATCACTATGCTGGCGAACTGCGCGCTACCGGCCAGGCCGTGGTCAGAGACCAACTACAGCAGATGCGAACCTGCGGTTTCGACACTTTTTTGCTGCGCAACGACCAGAATCCTGAACTTTGTGCAAAAAGTTTTCATGATTTGACTGTCGCCTATCAGCCAAATCTATTGAACATATCCGGCCTTAGGCCCGGAAAACATTGAAAAATCAGCGGGCAGCAAGGTTTCCCATCCATAATCGATCATATGGTTGCCTTTCAGCCGCTATGAAGGCTAAAGTCACTTCAGCATTCGAGTTATAGCTGGCGATGCTCCTGAGGGAAGTCGGGAACGCCAGTCTTCTATTCACACAGGGAGCAAGCAATATGTTGCAAAACAAGGTGTTGGCAGTGGCCGCGGGTGCATTCGCGCTATTCACGTCGAATGCGTGGGCACAGGAAAGCGGTATCGCGGCCTCATCGGCAAGTCGCACGATCCAGGGTTATGCGGCGGCTTCCTTTCAAGCTCCGGTCGGTTTCGGTATGAGTTGGGGCGCCATCGGCGCTGGCGCGTATGCGCAGACGCTGGGCAGCAGCAGTGACGGCGCGGCCGGCATCTCGTTCGGTCTCGGCGATGCCGACAAATACGTCGGCCTGGAAACTTCCGCGGTCTTCTCGTCGCTGACGGGCCACGGCAGCTCCGATTCGTTCGGCGACTCCGGTTCCTTCGGCCTCAAGCTGCACACCAATCTTCCGGGTGACGCAGCGTTCGGCGTTGGCGTCATCGGCACCGGCGAATGGGGCAGCCAAGGCTTTAAAGACGCAAACAGTTCCAGCGTGTACGCAGCCGTCACCAAGGGCGTGCAGGTGGGCAACCACGTCGCGATCCTGAATCTGGGCGTTGGCGACAACCTCTTCAACGAGCCCGGCAAGACCAGCATCGGCGTCTTCGGCTCTGGCGCGTTCTACTTCACCAACTGGCTGTCCGTGATTGGCGAGTACTCCGGCCGCTTCACCAATGCCGCGATCTCGATCGCACCGCTGCCGCAGTTCCTGCCGCTGACGATTACGGTCGGCGCGATCAACCTCGGCAAGCGCTACGGCGGCGATGTCGAACTCGGCGGCACCGTCGGCCTCGGTTACAACTTCAAATAACCGCCAATCGATTTTGGCAGGAGCATCAAAATGTCGAATCTCATCAATTCAGTTCTGAAAACGGCAGTGGCGGCCGCGTTGCTCGGCGCCATGTCGCTTGCATCGGCCGCTAGCGGAACCAGCGGCAGCAGTGGCAGCGCGGGTGCCGGAATCGACACCGGCGGCGGCGGCTCAGCTGCCGGCTCCGGCGCTAGCAGCAATCCGAAGCTGGCGGAGGGTTCAGGCGGGCCGGTCGGCCTGCTGGAAAAAGTGTTCGGCGACACGGACCCGAGCAAGAAGAAAAAGAAGAGGGGAGCCAACTAGTTCTTCATCGGATGTACGCAAAAAAGCGGGCTTCGGCCCGCTTTTTTACATCCGCCGCTCGCAGCGGTCTTAACCGGCAAAAACCTCCGTCGCACCGCCCATGTACGGACGCAGTACGTCGGGAATCTCGATGCTGCCATCGGCACGCTGATAGTTCTCGAGAATCGCAACCAGGGTCCGGCCCACCGCGAGACCGGATCCGTTGAGTGTATGCAGCAGCTCGATCTTGCCGGCAGCCGTGCGATAGCGCGCCAGCATGCGGCGCGCCTGGAAGTCCTCGCAGTTCGAACAGGAGCTGATCTCGCGGTAGCGGTTCTGCGACGGCAGCCAGACTTCGAGGTCGTAAGTCCGCGCCGCCGTTGCACCCATGTCACCGGTGCATAGCGCGAGCACCCGATACGGCAGGCCGAGCTTCTGCAGGATCGCTTCGGCGTGGCCGGTCAGCGACTCCAGCGCGGCCGCGGACTGTTCCGGCTGGACGGCCCACACCAATTCGACTTTCTCGAACTGATGCTGGCGAATCATGCCCTTGGTATCACGTCCCGCAGCGCCGGCCTCGGCACGGAAGCAAGGCGTATGCGCGACGAACCTCAATGGCAGGGACTCGGCCGCGACGATCTCGTCGCGCAGCAGATTGGTCAGCGGCACCTCGGCGGTCGGGATCAGGCGCCAGTCCTGCTGGCTCCCCTCCTCCGACTTCAGCGCGAACAGGTCGTCGCCGAATTTCGGCAGCTGCCCGGTGCCGCGCAGGCTCACGGCGTTGACGATGTACGGAACGTACATTTCCTCGTAGCCATGTTCCTGCGTATGCACGTCGAGCATGAACTGGCTCAGCGCGCGGTGCAGACGCGCAAGGCCACCACGCAACACCGTGAAACGCGCGCCGGTCAGCTTGGCGGCAGCGGCGAAATCCATCAGCCCGAGCGCTTCGCCCAGATCGGCATGATCCTTTGCGCCTTCTGCCGAACGCGGCTGGCCCCAACGGCGCAGTTCGACGTTGTCGTTTTCGTCACGGCCCTCGGGTACGCCTTGCTGCGGCAGATTCGGCAGGCGCAGCAGGAAATCTTCGAAGTCCGCCTGAAGCACCGATAGCGCCTGCTCGTTGGCCGTCAGCTGCGCCTTGATCCTGTCCATGTCGGCCAGGATCGGCGACGCATCCTCGCCCCTGGCCTTGGCCTGTCCGATGCGCTTGGAACCGGCGTTGCGCTCGGCCTGCAGCTGTTCGGTTTCGGTCTGCAACTGCTTGCGGGCCGCCTCGAGTTCGATGAAGCGCGCGGTGTCGAAAGCGAAACCTCGGCGCTGCAGCTGGGTCGCGACCGCTTCAGGATTGGCGCGCAGGCGCTTGGGGTCCAGCATGATGTTCACCGATTGAAAAACCGGGGCGAAGTATAGCGGCCCGGCTCGTCAGCCTTTGCCGGAGGCACGCCGCGCGCGCAGCTGGGCGAGTTTCTCGCCGATCTTCGCCTCGAGCCCGCGCGGCGTCGGCGCATAGAACTCGCTGCCGATCAGAGCGTCCGGAAGAAACTGCTGGCCGGCGGCATTGGCGTCGGCCTCGTTATGGTCGTATCGATAGCCATCCCCATAACCCATGTCCTTCATCAACCGGGTCGGTGCATTGCGGATCGCCATCGGCACTTCAAGCGAGCCGGTTTTTTCGACCAGCGCGCGCACCGCGTTGTACGCGGTATAGACGGCATTGCTTTTCGGAGCGACCGCCAGGTAGACCACCGCCTGGGCCAGGGCCAGTTCGCCTTCGGGGCTGCCCAGCCGCTCATAGGTGTCCCAGGACTCGAGGCACATCGATTGCGCACGCGGATCAGCCAGACCGATGTCTTCCACCGCCATCCGCACCAGCCGGCGAGCGACGTAGCCGGCGTCGACGCCGCCGTCGATCATCCGCGCGAACCAGTACAAGGCCGCATCGGCATCGCTGCCGCGTACCGATTTGTGCAGCGCCGAAATCTGGTCGTAGAAATTCTCGCCCTGTTTGTCGAAGCGACGAAAACCGCGGCCGAGCAGGCGCTCCAGCAGCGCGTCATCGGGCTGTGCATCGTGGTGCCGCGAGCGTTCTGCCCGCCAGAGTTCGACCGCCGTCTCGAGCAGGATCAGCGCACGGCGGCCATCGCCGTCGGCGGCTTCCGCCATCCGCTGCAGCCAGGATGCCGGCAGCGTGTCGTCGGGCTCACCCAGGCCGCGCACCGGGTCGCTCAGCGCGCGTTTCAGCAGGCTGGCGATTGCCGGCTCGTCGAGCGCTCGCAGCACGAACACGCGCAAGCGCGACAGCAGCGCCGAATTCAGTTCAAAAGACGGATTCTCGGTCGTCGCACCGATCAGCACGACGGTGCCGTCTTCGACGAAAGGCAGCAGCGCGTCCTGCTGGCCCTTGTTGAAGCGGTGGATTTCATCGACGAACAACACCGTGCGTTGCGGTGTCAGGCCTTGCAGTGCGGCCTGTGCGCGCTGCGTGGTTTCGCGGATTTCCTTCACGCCGGCGAGCACCGCCGACAAGCTGACGAAATGCGCGTCCACATGCTGCGCAACCAGGCGCGCCAGCGTGGTCTTGCCGACCCCGGGCGGCCCCCAGAACACCATCGACGGCGGCCTGCCGGCCTCCAGCAGGGTGCGCAGCGGCGCGCCTTGCGCCAGCAGGTGATCCTGACCGACGACCTCGTCCAACTTGCGCGGCCGCATCCGCTCCGCCAGAGGAGCCGCCGAGGCCTGGGCGGCGCCTGGACTCATTTTGTGCTCGGCTTCACGATCGGCAGGCTCGGCGGCACGCTCTGCTGGCCGGATTCGACGATCTCGGCGTTCTTCGGCGGCGTGAACTTGAGCAGCGCCTCATCGACCTTGACGTTGACCTTGATGTCGGTAAACGCGACTTCGGTGCGGTTGCCGAGCCGGTCCATGAACACCATGCTTTCGGGCGCGCCGCGGCGCAGCCACATTTCGATCGCCTCGAAATCGCCATCGACATTGCGCGGCTTCAGGCGCACGCCCTGCGTGTCACTGCGGGCGCCGAGGTCTTCGATCGTGAACTCGTCGGTCAAGGTCGAGCGCTGCGCCAGCAAAGCCGCCGGCGTGCCGCTCAGCGTGTCGGCCGCGGGCCGCACCGTGACCTGGGAAAGATCCGGGTCGTACAGCCAGATCTTCTGGCCGTCGCAGACCATCAGCTGCTCATAGGGCTGCTCGTAATTCCAGCGAAACCGGCCCGGGCGCGACAGGATCATCTGCCCCGAACTGCTGGCGAGCTTCTCGCCGCGTTCGTTGATCTGCACCTGGGTGAAATGGGCGGTGACGGTGCGGGTGTCCTTGATGAAGCGGCTCAGCTCTTCTTCGCCACTATTGGCCAACGCGGACGACATGCCAGCCGCGGACAGCGCGAGCAGCAAGGCGGATCGGAACAGACAGTTGCGCATGAAATACCCGGACATGGTGGATTCTTGGGACAGGCGCGGGCGCCAATCGTTCTGGCGGATCGATCTAGGGCCTGTTAACACACGTCGGTCGCTGCGCTGACGTGTGTTAACAGGCCCTAGTCGCCGCTGCGCCCGCCCGGCGCCAGGATTTCGCGATTGCCGCCCGGGCCGCTGGGGCCGACGATGCCCGCGGCCTCCATCTGCTCGACCATGCGCGCGGCGCGGTTGTAGCCGATCTTCAGGCGGCGCTGCACCCAGGACACGCTGGCCTTGCGCGTCTCCAGCACGATCGCGACCGCCTGGTCGTACAGCGCGTCGGACTCGGCATCGTCTTCCCCGCCGCCGCTGCCGGGCGCGTTGACTGGCGCTTCGTCAGCAAGAATGTCCTCGATGTAATCCGGCGCACCGACCTGCTTGAGGTAGGCGACGACCTTGTGTACTTCATGGTCGTCGACAAACGCGCCATGCACCCGCGCCACGCTGGACGCGCCGATCGGCCGATACAGCATGTCGCCGTGGCCAAGCAGCGTCTCGGCGCCCTGCTGATCGAGAATCGTGCGGCTGTCGATGCGCGACGCCACCTGGAACGCGATACGCGACGGAATGTTCGCCTTGATCAGGCCGGTGATCACGTCGACGCTGGGACGCTGCGTGGCGACGATCAGATGGATACCGGCCGCTCGCGCCTTCTGCGCAATGCGCGCAATCAGCTCTTCGACCTTCTTGCCGACCACCATCATCATGTCGGCGAGTTCGTCGATGACGATGACGATGTGCGGCATGTTCTTCAGATAAACCGGCTCGGACAGCGCATCGTCGAACAGCTGCGGCGCATTCTTGGTCGGATCCAGGATCGGTTGACCGGCCGCCTCGGCTTCTTCGATCTTGCGGTTCAGGCCGGCCAGATTACGCACACCCATAGCCGTCATCAGGCGGTAACGGCGCTCCATCTCGGCCACGCACCAGCGCAGCGCGTTGGCGGCGTCCTTCATGTCGGTGACGACCGGTGTCAGCAGATGCGGAATGTCGGCATAAACCGACAATTCCAGCATCTTCGGATCGACGAAGATGAAGCGCACCTGCTCCTTGGTCGCCTTGTACAGCATCGACAGGATCATCACGTTGATCGCCACCGACTTGCCCGCGCCGGTTGTGCCAGCAACCAGCAAGTGCGGCATCTTCGCCATGTCGACCGACACCGGATTGCCGGCGATGTCCTTGCCCAGCGCCATCGTCAGCGGCGAGGTACTGCTCTTGTAGCCCGGCGAATCCAGGATCTCGCGCAGCCACACCATCTCGCGCTTGGTGTTCGGGATTTCGAGGCCGACGTAGGGCTTGCCCTCGATCACCTCGATCACGCGCACGCGCGACACCGACAGCGAGCGCGCGAGGTCGTTGGACAGATTGGTGATCTGCGCGCCCTTCACGCCCGGCGCCGGCTGCAGCTCGAAGCGCGTGATCACCGGGCCCGGCATCGCATTGACGACCGTGGCCTTGATGCCGAAATCCTTCAGGTGATTCTCGACTTCGCGCGACAGCCGCTCCAGTTCTTCCGGCGTGTAGCGCTTGCCGGTGGGCTTGGGCATGTCGAGCAGGCTGAACGGCGGAATCGGGTCGCCATCGAACACGGGCACGGACGGGGCGTCGAGCTTCGCCGGCTTGCGCGGCGGCTTCGGTTTCGCGCGCATCGATGGCGGCTCGTCGAAACTCTCCGGCACATCAAGTTCGGCCACTTCCATCGGCGGCGTGAACACCACCGGCTTGACGTCAGACGCGCCAAGCAGATCCATCTGCGTTTCGGCGGTACCGATCACCGGCGGACGAGTACCGACCTGCGGCGCCTTGCGGCGCTTCAGCCAGGGCAGGTCCTCGTCGACCACCGCAACCGCCGGTGGCGCGTTCTGCCGATCTTCGTCGTCGGCCGCCTGATGGTCATCGGTCACGACATCGGGACGCAGCGCCCAAAGCCGCATCACCATCGCGCCGACCGAATCCAGTACATCGACCCAGGAGAAAATAAGCGCCAGCGGTAGGGCGCAGAGCGTCAGCGTCAGTAGCAGCAGGCTGGAACCGACCGGGTTCAGGACAGCCACCAGCCAGGACCCGAGCGCCTGCCCGGCGATGCCGCCCGCGCCCTGCGGCGGGAACGACGGCCAGGTGCCGACGTGCAGCGCGCACAGGCCGGCAAAACTCGGCAGCAGAATGATCCAGGCCACTGCCCGAAGCGGCCACGGAATACTGGCTGCGTCGTTGCGGCCGCGATAGAAGCGCAGGCCGAGCACGAATACCGCCCATGGCAGGAAGAACGCGACATAGCCGAACAGGCTCAACAGCACGTCGGCGATCCAGGCGCCGACGCCGCCGACGAGGTTGTGCGCCGGGGCGCCAGTGCCCGACGACGACCAGCCGGCGTCGTCCGCATTGAAGCTGATCAACGCAACCAGCAGGAATACCGTGAAGCCGGCGCAGGCCAGCAACACGGCCTCACGCGGCAGCCGCTCCAGCCAACCCGGATCGGCAAGATCGTCAGTGGCCTGAGATTTGCTTTTAACCACTTGAATATTCAGCGCAAGACGCGGTAATGATGGTGCCTGAGTATAGCAAGGCGGCTGTTCTTCACCGGACCGTCGCCTGACAATGGAACTCTTGAATTGATTACGTTCAGCTTCACATACCAGAAAGCTAGCGCGGACAATCATCTGGTGGACATCCAGCAGATGTTTGAAGCGCGATCTCCCTGTAACCATAGTGCCAGCGAGTCTTGAGACTCGGACGAGGACCGACATGAGCAACCACGTGCGGCATTTCGTTCTGACGGGTGATGGACGCATCCGTGAATTTTCACCGGAGCAGGCAGCCCAGGTGGCAGCCGGCGCCAGCCGTATGCCGGAGTTCGCCGAGACGCGCGTCCGTTATCTGCAGTTGACGCTCGAAGATGAAACCGACTCCGAGATCCGCATTCAGAGTGCCGGCGCGAGCATCCGCTTCGACGCCGACGGCACGATGCTCGAGGCCGGCCCGGCAACGCCCGAGGACCAGATCAGCGGCTTCGAACACGATGCCGTCATCCAATGGGTGTTGCGCGACCGCCCCACGGTTGGTCCGACTTTTCACTGATCGCGTCGCTGATCAGCCCCAACGACGACAGAGCCTCGCCAGCCGGGCTGCGATTTTCCTTCGCGGCCGGGCTGTCAGGCGTCCCAGCCTCCGAATGGAATGCACTGTTCGACAGCGGCTATCCCTTCGCTCGCCACGCCTTCCTGTCGGCACTAGAAACCTATTCCTGCGTCGGTGAAAGCACCGGCTGGCTGCCCCGGCACCTGCTGGTGCATCGCGATGGGAAGCTGGTCGGTGCCGCGCCGCTTTATCTGAAGCTGCACTCGTATGGCGAATTCGTTTTCGACTTCGCCTGGGCCGAGGCCAGCCACAGCATTCGCCGGCCCTACTATCCGAAGCTGCTCAACGCGATTCCATTCGTACCGGCGGTTGGCCCTCGCATCGGCGCGATCGATTCCGCTGTTCGCGAGGCCGTCGCCGAGCAATTGACCGCGCTCGTCGAAGCCGAGTCGCTGTCGTCGGCTCATACGCTGTTCGTCGCCGACGATCAGGCCGAGGCCTACCGCCGCGCCCACTGGCTGGAGCGGCACGATCTGCAATTTCAGTGGTTCAACCGCGGCGATGCCGACTTCAGCACCTTCGCCGGGCGCTTTTCCAGCGACAAGCGCAAGAAAATGCTGCGCGAGCGTCGTCGGGTCGCCGAGGCCGGCCTGCGCTTTGAAACCCGCCGCGGCGACGAACTCGACGAAGCCGCGTGGATGGCGGTGTACACGCTCTATGCGAACACCTACGAGGAGCGCGGCCAGGCACCGTATCTGACGCCCGATTTCCTGCTCGGCTACGGCGCCGCGCCGGGCTCGCCGTTCCGCGTAATCCTCGGCTACGAGGGCGCACACTTGATCGCCGCCGCATTGACGCTGCAGGGCGGCGATACGCTGTATGGGCGGCACTGGGGGGCGGCCGATCGATATCACAGCCTGCATTTCGAATGCTGCTACTACCAGGGCATCGAATTGTGCCTGCGCGAAGGCCTGAGGCGCTATGACGCCGGCACCCAGGGCGAACACAAGCTGGCGCGGGGATTCACCCCGGTATTGACCCGTTCCTTGCATCACCTGGCCGAACCCCGGCTTCGAGATGCCGTTGAACACTTCCTGCAGCGCGAACGTCGTGCAGTGGCGGCGCGCGGAGTGGAACTGATGCACCATAGCCCTTACCGCCACGACCCCACGCCGACTGTTTGACCGATGGACAATCCGATCCGCCTGCACTGGCTGGATCCACGCGATCCGAGCCAGAGTTTCCCGTCGCCGCATCTCGCCATGCGCGATCCGAACGGGTTGCTGGCGATCGGCGGCGATTTGTCCGTCACCAGATTGATACGCGCCTATTCGCTCGGCATTTTCCCCTGGTACAACCCGGACGAACCGATCCTGTGGTGGAGCCCGGATCCGCGCGCCGTGCTGATGCCCGGCGGTATGAAAATCTCGCGCTCGCTATCCAAAACCCTGCGCCGCGGCGACTACGCGGTAACGCTCGATACGGCCTATCGCGACGTGCTCGACGCCTGCGCCGGGCCGCGCATGCGCAGCCGCGGCACCTGGCTCGGCAGCGACATGCGCGATGCGTACCAGGAGTTGCATCGACGCGGTTATTCGCACACCGTCGAAGTCTGGCGTGATGGCGAGCTGATCGGCGGTCTTTACGGCGTGGCACTCGGCCGTGCGTTCTTTGGCGAATCGATGTTCTCGCATGCCACGGACGCCTCGAAGATCGCCTTGTATTGGCTGTGCGAGCAGCTGAAAAGCTGGGACTTCCATCTGCTCGACTGCCAGGTCGCGTCCGAGCATCTGCGCACGCTGGGGGCGATCGATATTTCCCGCGAACGCTTCCTGAACCTGCTGCGGCCGGCAACGGCACTGCCGGGACGCACTGGCATCTGGCGTTTCGACATTCCCTCCCCCACACCGCGCGAGCATCTACCTCGGTAAGATGCAATAGCAATGGAACGGATCCGGCTCTACTTAAGCACCGAACATCCCTGCGGCTATCTGCCGCAGAGAACGGCGCGCAGCCTGTTCGTCGATCCGGACTTCACGCTCAATCCGCAGCGCTACGAGATGTTACTGTCGCAGGGTTTTCGGCGCGGTGGCGATCATGTCTATCGGCCACGCTGCAGCGGCTGTGCGGCCTGTATTCCGGCACGGATTCCAGTCCGCGATTTTGCGCCGAATCGTTCGCAGCGTCGCTGCCTGAAAAACAATGACGACCTGGTGATGGAGATCCGCCAGGAGCTTAGTGACGAGCAGTTCGATCTCTACCGGCGCTATCTGCGCGGTCGCCATTCCGGTGGCGGAATGAATCCCGAAGACAAACCCGGCTTCCACAATTTTCTCGATTGCGGCTGGGGCACCGCCGAGTTCTGGGAGATGCGGCTGGATGGCCGGATGGTGGCCTGCGCGGTCGTCGACCGCACACCGCAATCCCTGTCAGCGGTCTACACCTTCTTCGACACCGATCTACCGGACCGCAGCCTCGGTACCTATGCGGTGCTGAGACAGGTCATGCATGCACGCGATGCCGGCATGGACCACGTTTACCTCGGCTACTGGGTGCCGGGCAGCCAGAAGATGGAATACAAGCGCAACTTCCATCCATTGGAGATTCTGGCCAGCCGCGGCTGGCAGGTTCTGGAAACCTGAGATCGCCCGGCATGAAGGCTGAAGACGGCGGTTGCCCGCATCGATGCGAAAGCGGATAATGCCGGGCTATCCCGCATGTCCGAGTACACCTCGCTAATGGCGAAAGAAGATCACATTGAAATGCCCGGCACGGTCGCCGAGACCCTGCCGAACACCACGTTCCGCGTCAAACTCGACAATGGACATGTGGTCACGGCCCATATATCTGGCCGCATGCGCAAGAACTACATCCGCATCCTGACTGGCGACAAAGTCACGGTGCAGCTGACGCCCTACGATTTGACCAAGGGCCGCATCACATTCCGCGACAAGTAGTTCGCGCAACATGAATCAACAAAAAGCCCGCGAAAGCGGGCTTTTTGTTGGCCGTAGGTCGGCAATCCCTTGCCGACGTGTGCTCTCGGTTGCGCAATCGCTGCCTCACGTCGGCAACGGGATTGCCGACCTACATCGCCTCAGACCGGCTCCAGCTGCGCCACTTTCTCTTTGGACTCCATCTCGAACACGAGCTTGTCGTCCTTGACCGAGACATGGACGCTGCCGCCGTGCGCAAGCTTGCCGAACAATAGCTCCTCGGCCAGCGGGCGCTTAAGCGCATCCTGAATCGTGCGCGCCATGGGACGCGCACCCATCTTCGGATCGTAGCCGCGCGTGCCCAACCAGGCGCGCGCATCCTCGTCGATATCCAGCACCACACCTTTGGCGGCGAGCTGCTCTTCGAGCTGAACCAGGAACTTGTCGACAACCCGCGAAATCTCGACCGGCCCCAGCGCGGCAAACGGGATGATCGCGTCGAGACGGTTGCGGAATTCCGGCGTGAACATCTTGCGTATCACTTCCATCGCATCCATCGAGTGGACGTGCTCGACCAGACCGATCGAGCGACGCGAGGACTCCTCGGCGCCGGCGTTGGTCGTCATCACCAGGATAACGTTGCGGAAATCCGCCTTGCGGCCGTTGTTATCGGTCAGCGTGCCGTGGTCCATGACCTGCAGCAGCAGGTTGAAAACATCCGGATGCGCCTTCTCGATTTCATCGAGCAGTACCACGCAATGCGGTTGCTTGATGACCGCCTCGGTCAGCAGACCGCCCTGGTCGAAACCGACATAGCCCGGAGGCGCGCCGATCAGACGGCTGACCGTGTGGCGCTCCATGTACTCGGACATGTCGAAACGGATCAGCTCGATGCCCAACTGCAGCGCGAGCTGGCGCGTGACCTCGGTCTTGCCGACGCCGGTCGGGCCGGCCAGCAGGAAGTTGCCGATCGGTTTGTCCGGATTGCCGAGGCCCGAGCGCGACAGCTTGATGGATGAGGCCAGCTGCTCGATCGCCACGTCCTGACCGTAGATCGTCAGCTTCAGATCGCGTTCCAGCGTCGCCAGCCTGTCACGGTCGTTCGAGGACACGCTCTTCGGAGGAATCCGCGCGATCTTGGCGACGGTCTCTTCGATGTCGCGGACCTGCACGGTCTTGCGGCGCTTGGATTCCGGCAGCAGGCGCAGCCGCGCGGCTGCTTCGTCGATCACGTCGATCGCCTTGTCCGGCAGATGGCGGTCGGTGATGTGGCGCACCGACAACTCCACCGCCGAGCGCAGCGCGCCGCGGGTGAACTGCACATGGTGATGTTCTTCGAAGCGAAGCTTCAGGCCTTCGAGAATCTTGACCGTATCTTCGACGGTCGGCTCGGTGACGTCGATCTTCTGGAAACGGCGCGCCAGCGCGCGATCCTTCTCGAAGATGCCGCGATATTCCTGGTAGGTGGTCGAGCCCATGCAGCGCAGCTCACCCGTGGACAGCAGCGGCTTGAGCAGGTTGGACGCATCCATGACACCGCCGCTGGCCGCGCCGGCACCGATGATCATGTGGATCTCGTCGATGAACACGATCGCGCCCGGCTGCGTGGTCAGCTCGGTCATCACCGCTTTGAAACGCTTCTCGAAGTCGCCGCGATACTTGGTGCCGGCGATCAGGCTGCCGAGATCCAGGCTGTAAACAACGCTGCCGCGCAGCAGATCAGGCACGCGGTCTTCGATGATCAGCCAGGCCAGGCCTTCAGCGATCGCGGTCTTGCCGACGCCGGCCTCCCCAACCAGCAGCGGGTTGTTCTTGCGCCTACGGCACAGCGTCTGCATGACGCGCTCGATTTCCTGCTCACGGCCGATCAGCGGATCGATCTGGCCGCGCGCAGCGCGCTCGTTCAGATTCACCGCGAACTGTTCCAGCGCGGTCTTGCCGCTGGCCTTGCCGTCTTCCTTGTCCTCGTTGTCCTGCGACGCCTCGGGTGCCGGCTGCGGCGCCTGGCTGTTGTTCTTGGCGATGCCGTGGCTGATGAAGTTGACCACGTCGAGCCGCGTTACGCCCTGCTCGTTGAGCAGATAGACCGCGTGGGTGTCTTTTTCGGCGAACAGCGCGACCAGCACGTTGAGCGTGGTGACCTGCTTTTTACCCGCCGCCTGCACGTGGTAGATCGCGCGCTGCAGCACACGCTGGAACGACAGCGTCGGCTGCACTTCGACCTGATCGGCCGATTCGCGGTTGGAGTGGATGTTCTGACGGATGTAGTCGCGCAGTGCCTGCTCGAGTTTTTCGAGATCGGCGCCACCGCCACTCAGCACTTCCGACACGTTGGTATCGGACAACAGGGCCAGCAGCAGATGTTCGACGGTCAGCAGTTCGTGGCCTTCACCACGAGCGGCCAAGAACGCGGCGTCCAATGCTTTCTGGAGTTCATCGCTGAGCATTAAGCTTTCTCCATGACGGTGAGCAGCGGGTGCTGATGCTTACGGGCGTAGGCGTTTACCTGAGCAGTCTTGGTTTCCGCGATCTCCACCGGGAAAATCCCGGCGGTGCCGCGGCCCTTGGTGTGAACGTGGAGCATGATCTGCACCGCCGCCTCCCGGGTGTGATGAAAAAACTGCTGCAAGACCTGGACCACGAACTCCATCGGCGTGAAGTCGTCGTTGACGACGATCACTTTGTACATCGGCGGCTGCTGCAGGCGCGGCTTGGCTTCCTCTACGGCGAGGTCGCGAAGTTCGTCACGCTGGGTATTGCTGCTGCGGCTCATGGTCCTAGTGTAGCGCTGTACATGTAAAAAACGAGGCCGCCGGACATGACAGCTCGCGACTCTTGCGGGCCGGCTCGCGCGCCGCCGCCTGGCCACGCCCGACATCGCCTTGCACGTCTGATGGGACCAAAGCAATCTGGTTTCAGATACCAACAATTCAAGTGCCATTCCAGGCGCCGCCGGCTACGTTACCGATGGCGACGCATGGCAACACTTCGGCAACCACCGGCGCAATTCGTTCCTGCATCACGGTGTTGCGCAGGCTGCGCCGCGGGTTGGAGACCGAACCCGGGTTTATCCCGCTGTTATCCGTAACAAACAGCAGGTTATGATGGCCTTATGACCTCTTTGGCCGATAACCTGCCGCGCACGCTTGCGCTCGCCTACGAGCGCCACGGGCGCTGGCTGCCGGCCGCGGCGAAGGTTCTGTTCGCGCTTTTGCTGGCGCGGCTGCTCGCGGAGTTCGTCTGGCTGTGGGTGCCCGCCCCTGAGGCCAGTGCCTGGAAACCGGCGCCGCCGGCCATCAGCGCCGCCAATACTCCGACGGCGGCCAGCGGCCCCAATGCCGAGCTGATCGCCGGCGCCCATCTGTTCGGTGATTATCAGGCGCCGGCCGATCCGGCGCTCGACCAGATGGACAAGGCGCCGGACACGCGCCTGAGCCTGAACCTGCTCGGCATTCTCGCCGCCGATCGCGACCAGGAGTCGCGCGCGCTGATCGGCACTCAGGATGGCGAGGAGAAGCCCTACTCAGTGGGCGACGATGTCGTCCGCGGCGTTAACCTGCAAGCGATCTTCCCGGACCGCGTAATCCTGGCGCGCAACGGCCAGCTCGAAACCCTGCGCCTGGACAAGGACCGCGCCGGAGCGCCGCTGGCCGCTGGACCGGGCACCGCATCGGCAGTCCAGCAACAGGCCGGCAATCCGGACACCGCCCAGATGCTCGGCAACATCCGCGACCAGCTGCTGAACGACCCGAGCAAGGCTTCGGACTACCTGCGCATCCAGCCCGCCAACGTCAATGGGCAGCAGCGCGGTTATCGTATCTACCCGGGGCGGGACCGCTCGGTATTCAACGGCGCCGGTCTGCGGCCGGGCGACTTGGTGACCTCGGTCAATGGCGTGCAACTGGACGATCCGTCGCGAGCCCTGCAGATGCTGGGCGATCTGAGCTCGGCCAATACGCTGAATCTGACGGTCGAACGCGGCGGTTCGCAGCAGGCGATCACCATCAACATGAATTAAGCGGTCTGATTCAACATAGCGCGCAACGTTCTAACGTTGTTCATTTTCTGATGATTCGTTTTTGTTTCGGGGATCTGTCGAAGCTCTCATGACGCCTTCCATCTATGCGCGGCGCGCACGCGCCGCTGTGCTGCTCCTGCTGGGTTCGATGTGCGCCGTGCTGCCGGCATGGGCGCAGGTGACGCTGAACCTGAAGGACGCCGACATCAACACGCTGATCGCGACGGTCTCCGAGGTCACCGGCAAGAACTTCATCGTCGACCCGCGCGTCAAGGGCAAGGTCACGGTGATTTCGTCGAGCCCGATGGATGCGGCCGGCGTTTATGAAACCTTCCTGGCGGTGCTGCAGGTGCAGGGCTTCGCCGCGATTCCCGCCGGCGAGTCGATCAAGATCGTGCCCGAGACCAATGCGCGCCAGGACGGCGGCAGCTACAACTCCAGCGGCGAGGGCCTGGCGATCGACGAGGTCGTCACCCACGTCTACAACATCCAGAACGTGTCAGCCGCACAGCTGGTGCCGATCCTGCGTCCGCTGGTGCCGCAGTGGGGCCACCTCGCCGCCTACGCGCCGTCGAACATGCTGATCATCTCGGACCGCGCGGCGAACGTCGTTCGCCTCGAGAAGCTGATCCGGCAGATCGACCAGTCCAGCGACCGCGACATCGAGATGGTGCACCTGAAGAATGCCGGCGCCGCCGACATGGTACGCACCTTGACCGCCCTGACCCAGGGCGACAAAAACCAGGACCCGAGCGTCAAGCCGGCGATCGTACTGGCCGACGAGCGCTCCAACAACGTGCTGGTCGGCGGCGACAAGGCCGACCGTCAGAAGATGATCGATATCATCCGGCAGCTCGACGTCGAGATCGGCGAAGGCGGCGCGACCCAGGTCTACTACCTGAACTACGGCAGCGCCGAAAACCTGGCGCCGATCCTGGAGGGCTACGCCCAACAGGTGAATACCGAAGGCAAGACCGGCGCTGCTGCTGCGGCGCCGACTTCGAGCGGGTCCAACGCCAATGGCGTCAAGGTGCTTGCCGACAAGGAAACCAATTCGCTGATCATCACCGCGCCGCCGAAAGCGATGCGCCTGATCCGCGACGTCATCGCGCAGCTCGACGTGCGCCGCTCGCAGGTGCTGGTCGATGGCATCATCGCGGAAGTCAGCGCCGACAAATCCAGCCAGCTCGGCGTCGACTGGGCGGTTTTCAACGGCAACACGATCGCCGCTGCCGGCATCCTCAATCCGACCACGCTGACGGCCATCGCCAGCGCCAGCGCGGCGACCAGCACCACCGCGGCGGTTGCCGGCGCGCTCAGCCAGGGCATCAATATCGGCGGCGGCGCTCTCAGCAGTGGCGGCACCACGTTCGCGCTGTTGCTCAAGGCGCTCAAGGGCGACGGCAACACCAACGTGCTGTCGCAGCCCTCGCTGACCACGCTCGACAACCAGGAAGCCGAATTCTCGGTCGGCCAGGAAGTCCCGTTCCTGACCGGTTCCTACAGCAACACCGGCACCAGCAGCACCAGCGGCTCGGTCAACCCATTCCAGACCATCGAGCGCAAGGACGTCGGCCTGACCCTGGGCATCACGCCGCAGATCAACCAGGGCAATACGATCAAGCTCAAGCTCAAACTCGAGATCTCCAGCCTGGCCGCGAATTCGACCTCGGCCGTCGACCTGGTGACCAACAAGCGCACCTTGAGCAATACCGTCACCGTCGAAGACGGCCAGATCCTCGTGCTGGGCGGGCTGATCGACGACTCGCTCAACGACAGCCGTTCGGGCGTGCCCTTCATCAGCGACATTCCGCTGCTCGGCTCGCTATTCAAGTACCGCTCGGTGCAGCGCACCAAGCGCAACCTGATGGTGTTCATCCGCCCAGCGATCGTACGCACGCAGGCGCAGGGCGATTACTACACACGCCGCAAGTACGACTCGGCGCGCGAAGCGCAGTTGAACGGCACGGCCGGATCGATCCCGCTGATTGGCGGCACGCGTCCGGTGATGCCGGGCTTCGATACCGCTGCGCGCGATCATATGCCGGCCAGCGTACCGCCACCGGGCGCGCTGCCCGGTGCCGCGCCGCCGGCCACACCGGATTCCGAACCGATCAACGTACCGACGACGACCCGGCCCATCCCGCTGCTGCCGGAAGGCGAGAGCACCGTCGTTACGCCGACCGGCCGGCGGTAAACCAATAATGGAACCGATGCTGCGACGTCCGCCGTTCGCGTTTGCCAAACGGCATGGCCTGATCGTCTCCGAGGATCTCGGCGACCACGTGCTGGTCGCGGCGCGTCCCGGCGCGCAAATCGAAGCGCTGCAGGAGACGCGTCGCTTCATCGGCCGCCCGGTGCGCCTGAAGAACCTCACCGTCGCCGAGTTCGACGCACTGCTGTCGCGCACCTACGAAGGCCAGACCGCGGCAACCGCGAGCCTGATGGAAGGGCTCAACGACGAGGAAGACACCGACCTCAACGCAATCGCGCACCAGCTGCAGGAAAACCAGGATCTGCTGGAATCCAGCGACGACGCGCCGGTGATCAAGTTCATCAACGGCCTGCTGGTCGAAGCGATCAAGGAAAATGCCTCGGATATTCACGTCGAGACTTTCGAGAATCGGCTGACGGTGCGCTTCCGCGTCGACGGCGTGCTGCGCGAAATCATGTCGCCGCCGCGCGCGCTGGCGCCGCGCCTGGTGTCGCGCATCAAGGTCATGGCCAAGCTCGACATCGCCGAGAAGCGTCTGCCGCAGGACGGCCGCATCAGTCGTGCGTTCGGCGGCCGCAAGGTCGACGTGCGCGTGTCGACGATCCCGACCGGCGTGAATGCCGAGCGCGTGGTGATGCGTATTCTCGACAAGCAAGCCGATCGCCTGGATCTCGAACACCTGGGTATCGATGCGCAGCAGATCGAAATGCTGCGCCGGATCATCTTCAAGCCCTACGGCATCATGCTGGTCACCGGCCCGACCGGCTCGGGCAAGACGACGACGCTGTACTCGGCGCTGAGCGTGCTGAACGATCGCAGCCGCAACATCATGACGGTCGAAGATCCGATCGAGTACTACATCGACGGCGTCGGCCAGTCGCAGGTCAACACCAAGGTCGAGATGACCTTCGCGCGCGGCCTGCGCGCGATCCTGCGTCAGGATCCGGACGTGGTGATGATCGGTGAAATCCGTGATCTGGAAACCGCCGAAATCGCCGTGCAGGCCTCGCAGACCGGTCACCTGGTGCTGTCGACCTTGCACACCAACACAGCGGTCGGCGCAGTCACGCGCCTGCGCGACATGGGCGTCGAGCCCTATCAGCTGAGTTCGTCGCTGGTCGGCCTGATGGCGCAGCGCCTGGTGCGCACCTTGTGCAAGCACTGTAAACAGCCGTATCAGGCCAGCGTGACCGAAAAGGAACAGCTCGCCGTCGATGTGCATGCGCCGCTGACGCTGTACAAGCCGGTCGGCTGCCCGCTGTGCCGGCACATGGGCTTTCTCGGCCGCAGCGGCATCCACGAAATCATCGAGATGGATCGCAAGCTCGAGAGCATGATCCACGACGGCAGCAGCGAGCAGGCGCTGGAAGACTACGCACGCAGCCGCGGCCCCGGCATCCTGCAGTCCGGCCGCCACAAAGTGATCGCGGGTCACACCACCTTGCGCGAAGTGCTGCGCGTGACCGTCGAAGAGTAATGCCCGCTTACGAGTACAGCGCACTCAACGCCAAAGGTCGCCAGGAAAAAGGACTGATCGAAGGCGACAGCCCACGCCAGGCGCGGCAGGTATTGCGTGACCGCGGGCTGACCGTGCTCGCGGTCGAGCAGGTCTCGGACAAGGCCGCGGCTCAGCAGTCGTCGGTGTTCAACAATCGGGGCAGCATCAGCAGCACCGAGCTGTCGCTGTTCACGCGCCAGCTGGCGACGCTGGTGCGTTCCGGACTTCCGCTGGACGAGTCGCTGGCAGCGGTGTCGCAGCAGAGCGAATCCAAGCGCGTCAAACGCATTGCGCTCGGCGTGCGCAGCGGCGTGCTCGAAGGCAGCACTTTGGCGCTGGCGCTTAACCAGTTTCCGAACGCATTTCCGCCGCTGTTCCGCGCCACTGTCGAGGCCGGCGAGCAGTCCGGCAAACTCGACAACATCCTCGAGCGCCTCGCCGAATACGTCGAGAAACGCCAGGTGATGCGCAACAAGGTGATGCTCGCGGCGGTGTATCCGGCGATCCTGACCCTGGTCGCGATCGGCGTCGTCGTGCTGCTGCTGACCTATGTCGTGCCGCAGGTCGTCGGTGTTTACGCCGACATCAAGGCCGACCTGCCACCGCTGACCACGGGCCTGATCGCGCTGAGCAATTTCCTGCGCGACTACGGCGTGTTTATGGTGATCGGCATCGTCATCGGCGGCTTCAGCTTCAACCGCATGATGCGCAACGACTCATTCAAGCGGAAAATGCATTTGCGCCAGCTCGGCCTGCCGCTGGTCGGCCGGCTGACGCGCGGCGCCAACACCGGCCGTTTCACGCGCACGCTCGGAATCCTGTTTGGCAGCGGCGTGCCGATCCTCGAGGCGATGCGCATCGGAACCCAGGTCGTCACCAACCTGCCGATGCGCGAAGCGATCGAGGTTGCCGCCCGCAAGGTCCGCGAAGGCGGCAGCCTGCATCGCTCACTGGCCGAGAGCAAGCTGTTCCCGCCAATCACCGTGCACCTGATCGCCAGCGGCGAATCATCGGGCCGTCTCGACGAAATGCTCGATCGCGCCGCAGAAAACCAGGAGCGCGAAGTCGAGACCCTGGTCGCCGCAATGATGGGTATTTTCGAGCCCGTGCTGATTCTGGCTATGGGCGGCATCGTGCTGGTGATCGTGCTGGCGATCCTGCTGCCGATCTTCGATTTGAATCAGCTGGTGAAGTAGTGCGCCGATGTTGGGGTTCGCTGTGCTCACCCCAACAAAGGCATCGTAGGTTGGGGTGAGCGCAGCGAACCCCAACAGACACGATCAGGCCTTGAATGCCCCCGGCAACCCGGAACTCGCCAGCAGCTTGCTGATCCGCATCGGCACGTCTTTCTCGACTTCCTTCAGCGCCACTTCGAGCGCACTGCCGAACGACAGCGCGTCGGCGCTGCCATGCGACTTGATCACGATGCCCTGCAGTCCGACGAAGCTGGCGCCGTTGTAGCGCCGCGGATCGATGCGCCGCGACAGCGCTTTCAGTGCCGGCATCGCCGCCGCCGCTCCGGCACGCGTGAACACGTTGCGATCGAATTCCTCGCGCATGAACTGACGGATCAGCTTGGCGACGCCCTCGCCGGTTTTCAGCGCGACGTTGCCGGCGAAACCGTCGCAGACGACGACATCGAGATCCGAGAAGAACACGCCGTCGCCTTCGACGAAGCCGACGTAGTTGATCGTCGATTTCTGCAGCAGCGCGGCGGCGCTGCGGATCGTGTCATTGCCCTTGATTTCTTCGGCACCGATGTTCAGCAACGCCACGCGCGGGCGTTCCACGCCGTTCACCGCCGTGACCAGGGCGGAGCCCATCACCGCGAACTGCACCAGCTGTTCGGGCGTGCATTCGGCATTCGCACCGAGATCCAGCATATGCACCGGGCGAAGCACCGCCGGCAGCGCCGAGACAATCGCCGGGCGATCGATACCGGGCAGCGTTTTCAGCACGAAACGCGCGGTCGCCATCAGCGCGCCGGTATTGCCGGCGGACACCGCGGCGCTGGCCTGCCCGGCCTTGACCAGGTTGATGGCGACGCGCATCGAGGAATCTTTCTTGTGCCGCAGCGCCTTGGCCGGAGACTCGTCCATGGCCACGACTTCGCTGGTGTGCTGCAGGCTCAGGCGCTTGCCCGGCTGCCAGCGCGTATCGAGCAGCGCCGCGCGGAGCCGTACTTGATCGCCTACCAGCACGATATGCAGCTTTTTATGCTGCTCCAGGCACGACAAAGCGGCGGGCACGGTCACTGATAGACCGTGATCGCCGCTCATGGCGTCTACTGCGAGAACGACGGGCGCGGCCATCTTCGGTTACGCGCCGCCTTAGAGGATTAATCCTCGGTTGATTCCGGTGCAGACTTGTCGATCACCTTGCGGCCACGGTAATAACCGTCGGCCGTCACGTGGTGACGCAGATGCGTTTCGCCCGAGGTCGGATCGACCGACAGGGTCGGCGCCGACAGCGCGTCGTGGGAACGACGGTGGCCGCGATAGGAACGGGACTTCTTGGATTTTGCGACTGCCATGACGACTTCCTTCGGGCCTTATTTTTTCGCCCGTAATGTTTACTTCAGCTCTTTCTTCAATTGCGCAAACGGGTTCGGCTTTTTGGCCTTGACCGCTGGCGCCGGCTCCGGCGCATCCGCCGCCGCCTGCTCGCAGGCCTGGCAGCGCGGCAACATCGGCAGCGCCAGCAGCACCTCGTCCTCGACGACCTCCACCAGAGGTAGACGATCATCATCGACCTGATAAGGGTCGGCGTCCTGTAACACTTGCTTTGCTTCGGCCTCGCTGCGTACCAGTCGAAGATCGACATCCACCTTGAGCGGCCAGGCGAACACCGCTTCGCATCGGCTGCACTGCAAATCCAGGCTGCCCCGCAACTCGCCTCTCAGCCAGTTGCCAATAGCGTCCCGCACCAGCCCCAGCGATACCTGCATGCCCTGCGACGGGCCGGCCAGTTCGAGCCTGAGCCGCAGCAATTGCTGCGGGTCGACCTCACCGGCGTATTGCTCGGACCTTGCGAGGCCTTGGCTAACCTTTATGTACTGTGGGAGTGCCATAAGCGGATTCACCAGGGGCGCGGATGATAGAGTTCGCCCCCCACAATGTCAAAGCTTTCCTCACCATGGAATTGGCCCCGGCTCGGCCCGAAAACCCGGTCGTGATCAGCCCCGCAACACCGCTGGTCCTGGCTTCGACCTCGAAGTACCGGGCTGAACTGCTGGCCCGGCTGCAGCTGCCGTTCGTACAGGAGCCTCCGGGCATCGACGAGGCCGACCAGGCCGGCGAACTGCCCGAAAGCCGCGCCCGGCGCCTGGCCGCAGAGAAAGCGCGCGCCGTCGCCGACCGGTGCCCCGGGCAATGGGTGCTGGGCTCCGACCAGGTCGCGTTCTGCGAAGACGAGGTGCTGCACAAACCCGGCTCGCCCGAGGCCAATGTCGAGCAGCTGCTGAGTCTCAGCGGCCGCGAAGTGCACTTTGCCACCGCGCTATGCCTGACCACGGCAGGCGGTATCGAACACCTGGAACTCGATCTGACCGTGGTGCGCTTCCGCCCGCTGGATCGCGCCGCAGTCACCCGCTATGTCGCGGCCGAGCCTGCCCATGACTGCGCCGGAGGCTTCAAGGTTGAAGGCCTCGGAATCAGCCTGTTCGACGCCGTGGAATCGCGCGATCCGACCGCGCTGATCGGCCTGCCGCTGATCGCGCTGCGCCGGATGCTCGAGAAAGTCGGCTCAGCGGTGCCCTAGCCCGCTGAATCACTGGAATCGGACGGTGCTGTCCACCCGAGGCGGGCGTCCCTCACCGCCCATCCCAATGATTCAGCGGACTAGCCACAACGGCAAGTGGGCGGCGTACTCGAGCACCGCTTCCGCGCCAGCCTGGCGCAGACGGTTGTCGTCGTGTACACCGCAAATCACGCCAACCATCGGCATCCCGACCGCTGCCGCCATGTGCGCATCGTATTCAGTATCTCCGACCATCAGCGCCTTGTTGGCCGGCAGATCGAGTTCCTGCAGCAACTCCTTCAGCATCAGCGGATCAGGCTTCGATGCGGTTTCGTCCGCGGTGCGCGACGACACCAGCAGATCGCGGACCTCGGTGTGATGCGCCAGCGAACGGTTCAGGCCAGGCCGTGATTTTCCGGTCGCCACGGCGAGCTGATAACCCTCCGAATGCAATTTGCGCAGTCCCTCGAGCGCGCCGGCGAACAGCGGTGCTTCCGGCGGCAGCTTGCTCAGATAGGCCTCGCGATAGCCGGCGAGCAAGCGCGTCACATCACCGGAATCCAGCTCCGGAAACAGCCGGTAGAGCACGTCGTGCATGCCAAGGCCGATCAGGTCACGGATCTCGTGATCGCTGCGCTCCGGCAGCTTCAAGGCCGCAATCGCGGACTGCATCGAGGTGACGATCTGGGCGGCGGAATCGGCGAGCGTGCCATCCCAATCGAAAATCAGCAGCTCGAATCTTTTGTTCGTCACCTAGCGCCGCTCGGCCGCCGGCAGGCTGCTCAGGAAGTCACGCAACTCGTCCGGCATCGCCGCCGACACGATCAGCTTCGGAAACTCCTCATCCGCCGCCAGTTTCAAGAAATGCGAGTGCAGGAACATGCGTTTCAATCCGCGATCACGCAGCGGCTTGTGAACCTCGCGCTCGCCGTATTTGCGATCGCCAGCGACCGGGTGGCCGAGCGCCAGTGAATGCACGCGGATCTGATGGGTGCGGCCGGAGAAAATCTCGACCTCGCACAAAGTCGCGTCCTTATAACGAGCCTGCGGCGTGAACAGGCTGCGCGAAGGCTTGCCGTCTTCTTCGTCCAGCTCGGTGTAGCCCTCGCCGTTTTCCATCCGGGTCTTCATCAGGGCCGCGTCGACTTCGCGCGCCTCACCCTTCCAGCGGCCGATCAGCAGCGCGAAATAGCGCTTCTCGGCATGGCCGTGCTGAAACGCGCGTTGAGCGCGCAGCAAGGCGGCGCGGGTCTTGGCCAGCAGCAGCACGCCGCTGGTGTCGCGATCGAGGCGGTGAGCCAGTTCGATGAATTCGTAGGCGTCCCAGGCGCGGACCGCTTCGATTACGCCATAAGCCAGGCCACTGCCGCCATGCGAGGCGTAGCCAGCCGGCTTGTTGAGCACCAGATAATGAGCATCCTCGTGGACGATGCTGTCCTTGAGGCGCTGCAGCACCTCGTCCGGCGGCCTGACGACTTCACCCTTCTCGGCGATGCGGACCGGCGGAATCCGGACCTCGTCGCCCTCTTCCAGCTTGCGCGCGGGCTTGGCCCGGCCGCCGTTGATGCGCACCTGGCCGGAGCGAACCAGGCGGTAGACGTGCGACTTTGGCACGCCAGGTAGCTGTTTTATAAGGAAATTATCGATTCTTTGACCGGCGTCCTGAGCCCCGGCGCGGACATAGCGGACTTGCGGCTTGACTTGTGGCAAAATGTTACAACTCCGTGCTTACAAGCCGGAGCCTCTCGCCCGGCGGCGGTTCTAAAATCACACGCCAGGGGGACCACAAGGATCGGGCCGCCGCGATGGCTCGCGCTAAGTCTAGCAGCGCCACGCCCGATCCCGCGGATTGTAAATTTTGAGAGTTATTCAGCCTGCTCGCATGGAAGGACGATCCTCCGGCGTAGCAGATCCCAATGTCATTAGCATCGCTCCCGCAACAGACGGGCAACTTAAAAAGCGCCGGAGACTCCGACCATGATCAACGTGCGCCAGAAAATCACCCGTGTCGCGGTCGAGCGCTCCACCAAAGACCGCCTTAATGAAAAGAATCCTGATCAATGCCACCCAGCGCGAGGAATTGCGCGTGGCCATCGTCGACGGACAGAAGCTTTTTGACCTCGACATCGAACTCGCCAGCCGGGAACAGAAAAAATCCAATATCTACAAGGGCAAAATTACCCGAGTAGAACCAAGCTTAGAAGCCTGCTTCGTCGAATACGGCTCGGAACGCCACGGCTTCCTGCCGCTCAAGGAAATCGCTAAAAACTACTTCAAGCAGCCCAGCGGCAACATCCGCGAGCTGGTCAGCGAAGGCCAGGAGCTGATCGTCCAGGTCGAGAAGGAAGAGCGCGGCAACAAGGGTGCGGCCCTGACCACGTTCATCAGCCTGGCCGGCCGTTACCTGGTGCTGATGCCGAACAACCCGAAGGCCGGTGGCGTCTCGCGCCGCGCCGAGGGCGAGGACCGGGAAGAAGCCAAAGCCGCGCTCGAGCAGCTGCAGATGCCCGACACGATGGGCGTGATCGTGCGCTCGAACGGCGTCGGCCGCACCGCCGAAGAGCTGCAGTGGGACGCCAACTACCTGATCGAAATCTGGACCGCGATCGAGAAGGCCTCGGCCGACCGCAGCGGCGCATTCCTGATCTACCAGGAAAACAACATCATCCTGCGCGCATTGCGCGACTACCTGCGCCCGGACATTGGCGAAGTGGTGATCGACAACGCCGAGATCTACGAGCAGGCGCGTCAGCACATGGAACATGTGATGCCGCAGAACCTGCCGCGCCTGAAGCTCTACGCCGAAGAAGTGCCGCTGTTCTCGCGCTACCAGATCGAATCGCAGATCGAACTCGCGCACGAGCGCACCGTGCGCCTGCCCTCGGGCGGCTCGATCGTCATCGATCACGGTGAAGCGCTGACCGCTATCGACATCAACTCCGCCAAATCCACCGGCGGTGGCAGCATCGAAGACACCGCGCTCAACACCAATCTTGAAGCGGCAGACGAAATCGCGCGCCAGCTGCGCCTGCGCGATCTCGGCGGCCTGGTCGTGATCGATTTCATCGACATGAACAGCTCCAAGAACCAGAAGGACGTCGAGCGCCGCCTGGAGAAAGCCTGCGAAATTGATCGCGCGCGCATCCAGCTTGGCCGCCTGTCGCGCTTCGGCCTGATGGAGATGTCACGTCAGCGTCTGCGCCCGTCCTTGGGTGAACATACCCAGATCACCTGCCCGCGCTGTGAAGGCCGCGGCCAGATCCGCAGCGTCGAGTCGCTGTCGCTGTCGATCCTGCGGCTGATCGAGGAAGAGGCGATGAAGGACCGCACCGGCCGCGTGATCGCGCAGGTTCCGGTCGATGTCGGCACCTTCCTGCTCAACGAGAAGCGCGCGCTGGTGCGCGAGATCGAGGCGCGCTGCCACGTGACGATCGCCTTGATCCCGAACGCGACGATGCACTCGCCGCATTTCGAAATCCGCCGCGTCCGCGCCGATCATCTGCAGCAGGACGACAACGCCGCGCCTAGCCATCTGCTGGCGCGCAATCTGGACGCAAAGGCGCTGGAAGAATCGAACGCACCGCGCCCGGTCGTTCGCCCGGTGGAAGCGGCGGTGAAACAGATCATCCCGTCGGCGCCCGCGCCGACGCCGCCGGCCGCCACTCCGGCTCCGATCCCGCAGATGCAGCCGATAGTCGTGATCCAGGGCGAAGGCCTGTGGACCCGGATCCTGCGCTTCCTCGGCGTCGGGCCGAAGACCGCCGAACCGGTGATCGTCGCACCCGCCAGCCGCAACCCTCAGAGCAGCCGCTCGAGCAGCAGCAACAGCAGTGGGCGTCGCGACGGCAACCGCAGCGCTCGTCCGAACGACTCGCGCCGTGATGGCGGCAATCGCGATTCCGGCCGTGATCAGAGCCGCAGCGAAAGCGGCCGCGATCAGCAGCCACGCCGCGACAGCAACCCGCAGCCGCCGCGCAATCCGGGCGGCAACAATCCGCCGCGTCAGCCACAACCGCAGCCCCAGCAGCCGCGTCGTGACGGTGGTCGTCCGCAACAGCAGCCGCAGCAGCAGCGCGCGACCATCGTCGAAGGCGAGACCGCCGAGCCGAGCGCAGCCGCACCGCGGCCGCAGAATCCGCAGGGCGCGCCGCGCACCGGTGCCGGTGATGAGGAACGCAGCGGCCGCAGCCGTCGCGGTCGTCGCGGCCGCAACCGTGGCGAACGCCGTCCCAGCGAGGAAGGCGCGGAGGGCACCGATGTCAGCCGGGATGCACTGCCGGCCGATCTGGCGGCGGCGCTGACGCCGGCGGCAGCGGCCGCGGTAACGGTAACGCTGCTCAACGCCACCGATTCCGCCGGTGTGCCGATTCCGATGCCGATGGAACCGCCCGCCGGCACCGTGCCGAGCTTCATCCCGGTCGCGATCACGACGGAATCATCAGACAGCGAACGGCGGCCGGTGAATGCCGCCGTGGCACAGGCTTTCGCGCCGGACACGGTGCGCTACTCGCGCGTCGAATCGCGCTTCCCGGTGAACAATCCGGCCGCAGATGTGGACGCACCGACCGCAAGCGACACCGAAACGCTGACAGAAGCCGTCGCGCATGCGCCAGTAGCGGCTTTAGCCCCGGAGTTGAAGGTTCAGCAGGAACTGCTGATCGAGCCGGCCCCGGCCGTCGAGCAGGCTGCGGTGCCAATGGAAGTCGCCGCCGCCGACCCGCAAATGGTCGAAACCGCGGTCGAACAGGCTGCCGTCGTGGAAACGCCGGAAAGCCTAGCGCCGTTCGAGGCGCCGCTTGCCTCAGAGCCGGTGGCCGAGCCGGCCCCGGCCGCTGAAATTGCCGAGGCGGACGTGTTTGCCCAACCGCTACAGGTGTCCGCGCTGGAGATGTCGTCGGAGTCCTTCCCGACTCCGCCGCCGGTCGAAGCCGAGCCGGCAGCCGTTGAGCCGGCCACCGAGCCGCTCGTGGAAGTGGTGGCAGAAGCCGTTGTGGAACCGGCCGCCGAGCCCGTTATCGAAGCCGCTGCCGAGCCGGCGCCGGCAGAAGCGCCGAAGCCGGCCGCGCCGCGTTTCATCCAGGTCGAGACCGCGCATATCGACTCGCCGGCCAACGACTCGGAAGAAGGCAAGCGGCACAACTCGTAGTCGTATTGCGGCAATGAAAAGCCCGCCGGACATCGAGTCCGGCGGGCTTTTTTTGACTCAGCGGCGCGACAAGGCGGCGCTGACGAACGCCAGATCTTCTTCGGTGTCGACACCGCGCGGCGGCGGGTTGTCGGTGAATCCGAGCTTGATGCGCAAACCGTTCGCGAGCGCGCGCAGCTGTTCCAGCGCTTCGCAGTCTTCCAGCGGCGCCGGCGGCAGCGCGCTGAATTCCGCAAGACGCCCGCTGCGGTACGCATACAGGCCGATATGCCGATACGCGAGCCCTTCCGGCAGCAAGGGCTTGTCGCGCGTTGCGCCATCGCGTTTCCACGGGATCGGCGCACGCGAGAAATACAGCGCGTAATGGCGGCGATCGGCAACCACCTTGACCACGTTCGGATTCAGAAACTCTTCGACCGAATGCAACGGATGCGCGAGCGTCGCCAGATCGGCGATCGGATCGTCCGCCAGCAGCGCCGCGGCCTGGCGCAGCAGCGCCGGCGGCATCAGCGGCTCGTCGCCCTGAAGATTGACCACGATCACCTCGTCGGCCCAGCCCTCGATGCGCGCGACTTCGTTGACGCGGTCGGTGCCGGAGTTGTGGCTCGACGAGGTCATGCGCACTTCGGCACCGAAGCCGCGTGCGGCAACCGCGACTTTCTCGTCGTCGGTCGCGATCAGCACCTGCTCGGCGCCGCTGGCACGGGCGGCATCCCAGACGTGCGCAATCACCGGGCGGCCGTGCAGCTCACGCAACACCTTGCCGGGCAAGCGCGTTGAGCCGAGACGAGCCGGGATGACCACCTTGAATTTCAAAGACGGCATCATGGCGTCGTTCATGATCCGAGTTCCTCGTCGGCCAGCGCGCGCGCCTCTTCCTCCAGCATCACCGGAATGCCGTCGCGCACCGGGTAGGCCAGGCGCGAGGCGCGGCACCAGAGCTCCTGCTGGTCGGCATGCCATTCCAGCGGCGCCTTGGTGACCGGGCAGACCAGGATGTCGAGCAGACGCTTATCCATTCTCAAATCACCTCAAATCACATTTATCTGGTCGTTTGCAGCGTTCAAAACCGAGCAGGATTCTCGCACACGCTTCTCATCTGCCGGTGACAGCTCCGCCGACACCGGCAGCGCCCACCAATGGCCTTGTGCGAACGCATGACATTTGACCGCGTCCTTCTCGGTCATCAGCACCGGCAGTCCATCGCCGAAAGCGAGATCCTGGGGACGGTAGCGATGGTGATCGTCAAACGCATGCCGATGTACGCGCAGACCCGCCGATTCCAGGCTGGCGAAAAAACGCAGAGGATTGCCGATGCCGGCGATCGCATGCACCGCACTGCCGGCAAAATCCGCCAGCGTGCGCGGTTCGCCGCTGACCAGGCTACGCAGTCGACCGGTACGCAGATCGAAGCGCACCGACTCGGGGCCGCCATCAAAGCCTGCACCGTTGACGACGACCAGATCGACATTACTCAGCCGCGACGGCGGTTCGCGCAGCGGGCCCGCCGGCAGCAGCGCGCCGTTGCCGACACCGCGGGCGCCGTCGACGACGCAGAACTCGAGTTGTCGAGGCAGGCGATAGTGCTGCAAGCCATCATCGGCGATCAGCACGTCGACTTCGCCGCTGGCGATCAGCAGCCGAGCGGCCGCGACGCGATCGGGATCGACGACCACCGGCACGCCGGTACGCAGCGCGATCAACAAGGGCTCGTCGCCGACCAGGGCGGGATCGCTGCCGGCCTCGACGCGAAACGGGTACTGAGGCGCGCGGCCGCCATAGCCGCGGGAGATCACGCCCGGGCGCCAGCCCCAGTCGCGCAGATGCTCGACCAGCCAGATCACGAACGGCGTTTTACCGGTACCGCCAAGGCTGATGTTGCCGACGACGATGACCGGCAACGCGAGCGGAACACGCGCCGATTCGAGCCGGTGGCGGCGCGCATCGGTGATGGCGCCGTAAAGCCGGGATAGCGGGGTCAACAACAGTGGCGCCGACTGTTGCGAATACCAGCGCCGCTGCAGCCAGGCTTTCATCGCTTGCACACGCGCCTGGGGCCTACACGGCAACGGCCGTGGGCTCCTCGAACTGCATCCGATATAGCGATGCGTAAATGCCGCCGCGTTCCAGCAATTCCTCATGCCGGCCCTGCTCGACTGCGCGACCGTCCTGCATCACGACGATGCGATCGGCGCGCTGCACGGTGGACAGGCGATGCGCGATCACCAGCGTCGTACGGCCGGCCACCAGATGATCCAGCGCCGTCTGAATCAGGCGCTCCGACTCGGTATCGAGCGCGGATGTCGCTTCGTCCAGAATCAGGATCGGCGCGTTCTTCAGCAGCGCGCGCGCGATCGCAAGACGCTGGCGCTGGCCGCCGGACAAGCTCGTGCCGTTCTGGCCGATCATCGTGTTCAGACCTTGCGGCAGTTTCTGGATGAACTCCCAGGCATTCGCCGCTTCGGCCGCAGCGATCAGCTCGGATTCCGGCGGCAGCTGGTCGAAGCCGTAGGCGATGTTCTCGGCGACGCTGGCGTTGAACAGGCGCACTTGCTGATCGACCAGCGCGATCTGCGAGCGCAGCCGCGGTACCGGGTAGTCGCGCAGATCGTGGCCATCGATCAGCACGGCGCCGCCGTCGACATCGTAAAAACGCGGAATCAGCGACAGCAGCGTCGATTTGCCGGAGCCGGAGCGGCCGACGAAGGCGACGGTCTGGCCCGGTGCGATAATCACCGATACCCCTTTCAGCGCATCCGGCAGATCCTGCCGGTAGCGGAACCGCACGTCGAGGAATTCGATCGCACCGCGGGCGCGTTCCAGCGGCCGGGTACCGCCGACGGGCTCCTGCTCTTCACCCATCAGCTTGAAAATATCGGCCGCCGCGGCGATGCCGCGCTGCACGCGCTCGTTGACATTGCCGAGATTCCTCATCGGGTTCATCAGCGCCAGCATGCTGCCGACGAAGGACACGAAGGTGCCCGGCGTAATCTCGCTCAAGCGATCCGGTTGCGTTGCAAAAAAAACGATGCCGGCAACGGCCCATGCCGCGATGAACTGGATCACGGCCTCGCTGCCGCCACGGGTCGCAACGATCTTCATGGCCAGCGAACGTGCGCGATCGTTAACCCGGTTGAACGCACGCGCTTCGTATTCCTGTGCGCTGTGGATCTTGACGATACGCTGGCCCGATACGCTCTCTTCGGCGGCCTGTGCGACCTGGCCCATGTTGTCCTGGATGCGCTTCGAGACCCTGCGGAAGCGCTTGCTGACGTAGCGCACGATGGTGGCGATGATTGGCGCGACGATCATGCAGAACAGCGCCAGCTTCCAGTTCAGATAGAACATCCAGCAGATCAGGCCGACGACCGTCAGGCCATCCTTGATCACCGTGGTCAGCGCATTGCTGGCCGCTTCGGCAACCTGCTCGACGTGGTAAGTGAGACGAGCGACCAGTTGCGCCGAGCTGATGCGATCGTAGAAGCGCACGGGCATGCGCAACATGTGTTCGAACAGCTCGCCGCGCAGCTGCTTGACCACGCTGCGCGCGATCCACGACATGCCGTAGCCGGAAGTGAAGCCGGCGACACCGCGCACGATGAACAGCGCCACGATGGCCCACGGCAGCCAGCGGATCGTATACGGATCGGGCGCGACGAAGGTCCTGTCGAGCAGCGGCCGCATCAGGCTCATGAAGCCGACTTCGGTGCTGGCGGTCAGCGCCATGCCGACGGCGGCGATCGCGAAGATTTTCCAGTGCCCGGCGGTATAGCGCAGCAGGCGTTTGTACACGGCCCAGGGGCTCATGTCCGCGTCTGCGGCAGGGGTGGTGGTAGCGGCCTTAGTTTCTGACATCGGACGAATGTTAGCGTGATTGGGCGTGTAAGCTCACACCATGGCGATCAAAGACCAGATCCTGCACAACCCGCGCTGCAGCAAATCGCGCGAGGCGCTGCAACTGCTGCAAGACCGCGGCGTCGAGCTGCCGGTCGTCGAATACCTCAAGAAACCCCTGAAGCAGGCCGAGCTGCGCGAGCTGTGCTGGCTGCTCGACGTGCAGCCGCTGGCGATCGTGCGGACCGGCGAGGCGTTGTTCAGGCAACTGGGGCTCAAGCCCAGAAACGGCTTCAGCGACGAGCAGTGGCTGGACGTGCTCGCCGAGCATCCGCTGCTGATGGAGCGGCCGATCGTGGTGTATCGCGGCAGGGCGGCAATCGGCCGGCCGCCGGAAGTGGTGCTGAAGTTGCTGTAGTCGGGGTAGGTTGGGGTGAGCATAGCGAACCCCAACATCAGCGCGGACGAATGTTGGGGTTCGCTACGCTCACCCCAACCTACAAAGGAAAACACCGGGTCACTTCCGTTACGGCATCGCCTCGAAAGCCTGGCGTAGCTGCTCGACCCGCGCGCGATTGACGCCGCGGTCGTCGTAGGAGAAGCGCGCGATCGAGCGCACGTCGACGCGGCCGTCAGGCAGCATCAGCAGCTCGAGATCGTCGCGCAATTTCAGTTCCGGCGACAGGAACACCGCATGGATGTAACCCTCCTGCTCGTCCTCGATCTTGCCGCCCATGCGCTCGACCACTTCATGCAGCATCACGTAATTGGCAGCGGAATCGCCGCTGTAACCGAGCGCGGCTACGCGGTGTATGTCGTCGGTTGCGAGTGAAGACACGCAACTCGGCCGCTTCGGGCATCCGCCAAAATGACCGGCATAGATGTATAGATGGCCGGGCGGCGTGAGTGTGCGATAGGCACCAAAGGCGATTCCAGCCAAGGCCAGCAACAGCAGGCCGACTATCAGTCGTTTGAACATGCGTATTCCTGTCCTCTAACGGGGATTTTTATTCGATTTGTCCGACGGGTCCGCGACCATCGGCGGGACCAGCCGCTGCGGATCGACACGCGCATCGAGCCAGCTGATACGCCAGTCCAGATGCGGTCCGGTGGCTCGACCGGAGGCTCCGGAAAGCGCGATCACGTCGCCCTGCTTCACCGCGTCGCCAACCTTTGCCTGCAATTGCGACAAATGCAGAAACGCCGACGTCAATCCATGCCCGTGATCGATCATGAGGGTGCCGCCGGTGTAGTACAAGTCGGGTTCCGCCAGCGTAACGATACCGCCCGCCGGGGCCCGTACCGGCGTGCCGGTCGGCACCGCGACATCGACGCCGTAGTGCGGCTGCTTCTTCTCGCCGTTGAGGATGCGCTGTGACCCGTAGACACCGGAAATGCGCCCCGTTGCCGGCCAGGCGAACGCGGTCTCGTAGTCGTCGCGCGGCGAGTCGATCATTCGCGCTTTGCGCGCCAGCTGGGTCTCGCGCTCGATGCGCGCCGTGACTTCCGGCGGCGGGTTGACCTTGTCCGGCGGCAGCGTCAGTTTCTGGATGCTGTAGGTCCGCGGCGCGATCCTGTGCGACTCGGCATGCGTCCTGCCGTCGGCCGTGCGCACTTCGAGCCTGGGTTCGCCCTCCTCATCGCGATCCAGGCCGATGACGAAGTGGCCGTCGTCGCCCACGCGGATGGGCTTGCCTTTGAACGCGACCTGCGAGCCCGCCGCGACCTGGCCGATAATCAGCTCGCCCTGGCGCCAGATCCCTTTGATTTCGACCGCTGCCTCGCCCTTTGCTGCGGCAGCATCGGCGGCAATCCCGAACAACATCGGGATTGCCGCCACCATCCAAGCGAGCTGCCGCATCAGCCTGGCGCGCGGGCTTCGGAGGCCAACTGCGCCACCGCGTCGGCCAGCGACAGCGTCTCCTGACGCTCGCTGCCCAGGCGACGCAAAGTCACCGTTTTCTCTTCCGCTTCGCGACGACCGACCACGACGATCACCGGCACTTTCTGCATCGAGTGCTCGCGGATCTTGTAGTTGATCTTCTCGTTGCGCAGATCGGTTTCGACACGCAGGTTTGCCGCGATCAGCGCCTCCTTGACCTCGACTGCGTAGCTGTCGGCGTCGGAGACGATAGGCGCGACCACCGCCTGCACCGGCGCCAGCCATACCGGCATAGCACCCGCATGATGCTCGATCAGGATGCCGATGAAGCGCTCCATCGAACCGACGATCGCGCGATGCAGCATCACCGGATGACGGCGCGCGCTCGCCTCGTCGATGTAGGTCGCGCCGAGACGCTCGGGCATCATGAAATCCACCTGCATGGTGCCGACCTGCCAGGAGCGGCCGATGGAGTCGCGCAGGTGATATTCGATCTTCGGGCCGTAGAACGCGCCTTCGCCCGGCAGCTCACCCCATTCGACGCCGGCGCTTCGCAAGGCAGCGCGCAGCGCTTCTTCGGCACGGTCCCAGACTTCCTCGGCCCCGATCCGCTTGTCGGGGCGCAGCGCGATCTTGATCGACAGATCGGTGAAGCCGAAGTCGGCATAGACCTTCATCGCCTGCACATGGAATGCGGTGACTTCGTGTTCGATCTGGGCTTCGGTGCAGAAAATATGACCGTCGTCCTGAGTGAATGCGCGCACACGCATGATGCCGTGCAGGCCGCCGGACGGCTCGTTGCGATGGCAACCGCCGAACTCGCCGTAACGGATCGGCAGATCGCGATAGCTGTGCAGGTTGGCGTTGTAGATCTGCACGTGGCCGGGACAGTTCATCGGCTTCAGCGCATAGGTGCGCTTTTCCGATTCGGTGAAGAACATGTTCTCCTGGTAGTTGTCCCAGTGTCCGGATTTCTTCCACAGGCTGACATCCATGATCTGCGGCCCGCGCACTTCGGCATAACCGCTGCGGCGGTAAACGCCGCGCACGTACTGCTCGACCGCCTGCCAGATCGCCCAGCCGCGCGGATGCCAGAACACCATGCCCGGCGCTTCCTCCTGCTGATGGAACAGGTCGAGCGCGCGCGCGATCTTGCGGTGATCGCGCTTCTCGGCTTCCTCCATCATCTTCAGATAAGCCTTCAGCTCATCGTCGCTCGCGAACGCGACGCCATAGATGCGCTGCAACTGAGCATTATTGGCATCGCCGCGCCAATAGGCACCCGAGACCTTGGTCAACTTGAATGCGCTGCCGAGCTTGCCGGTGGACGGCAGATGCGGGCCACGGCACATGTCCAGCCAGGTGTCACCCTGGCGATAGATCGTGATTTCTTCGTTCGGCTTGATGCCCTCGGTGACCCATTCGGCCTTGAAGGTTTCGCCGCTCTTCTCGAAAAACTGGATCACCTCCTCGCGCGGCCAGACTTCCCGCCGGATCGGCAGATCGCGCTTGACGATGTCGCGCATGCGGGTTTCGATCGCGCCCAGATCGTCTTCACTGAAAGGCTCGGCGCGAGCGAAGTCGTAGTAGAAGCCGACATCGGTCGACGGACCAAAGGTGATCTGGGTGCCCGGGAACAGCTCCTGCACGGCCTGAGCGAGCACATGCGCGGCGTCGTGACGGATGGTCTCCAGCGCTTCGGGCTTGTCGCGGGTGACGATGCTGATAGCCGCGTCGGTCTCGATCGGCCGGGTCAGGTCCCAGAGTTCACCGTTGACGCTGACCAGCGCGGCTTTCTTCGCCAGGCCGGGCGAAATGCCCTGCGCGATCGCCAAGCCAGTCGGAGGCGCATCGAAGCTTTTGACGGCGCCATCGGGGAAAGTGATGTTGATGGACATGCTGCGCATCCTTCGCCGCGATCGTTCGCGGCGCCTATATATTTACTGCATTTATTGCGTCGTTGGCGGCTCAAGGCTCGTAGTGCGGCGGAATCCACTCGTTCAGAAATTCCTCCGCACTCATCGCCAGCAGCCGGCGTTCTTCAAGCTCGTAAGGGTCGGCGTCGTAGTTGATCGCACGGATCGCGATGCGTCCGTCGCCGGCGGCGATGATTTCGCAACCTCGCTCGGCCGCCAGCCGAATCGCTTCGACCATGCCCATGCGCTTCCCCTTCCCTTCAGCCCGCGGCGCGCGAACGCGCCCAGGCCACGGCGGCGTCGAGCCGCGCCAAGGTTCGATCGCGGCCCAGCAGCGCCAGCGTCTGGTCGATCGGCGGCGACACCGCCATGCCGACGACGGCCACGCGGATCGGCTGCGCGACTTTGCCCAGGCTAAGGCCTTCAGCTTCGGCAAACTGGTTCACCGCCTCATGCAGCGCAGGCGCATTCCAGTTGCTCAGTGCTTTCAGCGTTTTGTACAAGCCGGCAAGAACATGCAGGCCTTCGGCGTTGAAATGCTTGGCTGCATCCTTGTCGTTATAGCCGCTCAGCTCCGCATACAGAAAGTGCGATTTCTCGGCCATTTCCAGCAAGCTGCGGCAGCGCTCGCGCTGCGACAAAATCACATCGACCAGCGCCGGACCATTGGCCGGATCAACGCCCATGCGGCGCAGATGCCAGTCGAATTCCACTGCGATCATTTTCGGATCGGCGATTTTCAGATACTGGTGATTGACCCAGTAGGCCTTCTCCATATCGAAGCGCGCCGGTGACGACGAGACTTTGGACAGGTCGAACATCGTCTGCATTTCTTCGCGCGTGAACAGCTCCTGGTCCCCAAAGCTCCAGCCCAGCCGCACCAGATAATTCAGCAGCGCCTCGGGCATGAAGCCCATCGCGCGATATTCCATCACGCCGAGCGCGCCATGGCGCTTGGACAGCTTGGCGCCGTCGGCACCGAGGATCATCGATACGTGCGCGTACTTCGGCAGCGTCGCGCCGAGCGCGAGCAGGATGTTGATCTGGCGCGGGGTGTTGTTCACATGATCATCGCCACGGATCACATGAGTAATGCCCATGTCCCAGTCGTCGACGACAACACAGAAATTGTAGGTCGGCACGCCGTCGGCGCGCGCGATGATCAGGTCATCGAGCTCGACATTGGCGAACCTGATCGGGCCCTTGATCAGGTCGTCGAGCACGACCTCGCCCTCGACCGGATTGCGGAAACGCACCACCGGCGGCGCACCGGCAGGCGGCCGCGGCAGGGTCTTGCCGGCCTCCGGGCGCCAGCGGCCGTCGTAGCGCGGCTTTTCCTTGCGCGCGGTCTGTTCGGCACGCATCGCGTCGAGTTCTTCGCGGCTCGCGTAGCAGTGGTAGGCAGTGCCATCGGCCAGCATCTGCTCGATCACCTGCCGGTATCGATCGAAACGCTGGGTCTGATACACCGGCGCGAAGTCCGACTTCAGGCCCAGCCACTCCATGCCCTCGAAGATCGCATCGACCGCTTCCTGGGTCGAGCGCTCGCGGTCGGTGTCCTCGATGCGCAGCAGGAACTTGCCGTTCAGGCGCTTGGCGACCAGATACGAGAACAGGGCCGTGCGCGCCCCGCCGATATGCAGGAATCCGGTGGGGCTGGGTGCAAAGCGGCTGACGGCGGACATGGCGATGGAGATCGGTTCGAAAAGATTCTGAATAGCCGGTGATTCTATCAGGACACCCCCTGCGGGCCGTAAAATGCGGCGATGACCAGCCTCTTCGTCGAACAGCTCACGGTAATCGACTGCGCCTACCTGGACGCCGCCCGCGGCTTGGTCGGCGAAAGCTGGATCGTCGACATCGAGTTGATCGGCGATCTGGACGAGCAGTCCATGGTGCTGGACTTCGGCGAAGTAAAACGCCGGCTCAAGCAGGCGATCGACGGTTCTGTGGACCACACCCTGGTCGTGCCGCGGCTGGCGCCGGAGTTGAGCCTGAGCCAGAGCGGCGCCAAGACCGAACTGGTATTCCGATCCGAGCTGGGCGCTTTCGAGTACCAGTCGCCGCCGGTCGCCGTCAGCCTGGTCGAGGCGGACGCGATCGATGCCGCGGCCGTTGCGGCCTATCTGAAACCGCGGCTCGCGGAAGTTCTGCCGCCGAACGTCAGCGAACTGCGCCTTCACCTGCGCAACGAGCGCATCGAGGGCGCCTATTACCACTACACACATGGCCTGAAGAAGCACAAGGGCCATTGCCAGCGCATCGCGCATGGCCACCGTTCGCGCATCGAAATCCGCGTCGACGGCCAGCGCGCACCGACGCTCGAGGCCGAAGTCGCGGCGCGTTGGCTCGACATCTATCTCGGCACCAATGAAGACCTGGTCGCGCGCGGCAACGGACGCCTGCGCTTTGCGTATCAAGCGCCCGAAGGCCGCTTCGAAATTGCGCTGCCGGAAGCCCGTGTCGAGCGGATGGACGGCGACACCACGGTCGAACGAATTGCCGAATGGCTTGCCCAACTGGCATCCCCAGGATCGGCGTGCGGGCAGCTTGAAATACGCGCTTACGAAGGCGTAATGAAGGGCGCCGTTGCAAGACGCACGAGGGCCGCTCGCTGACCACGCAAAATTCACGCTTTATTCAGCGCAAGCGCTGATAATCCCACTATGAACAAGTCCTTCCCGACTGTACCGATGTCCCGCCCCCTGCGCTGGTTGAGCCTTGCCAGCGTCGTGGCCTTGACTGGCTGCGTCGGGTACTACCCTGATCCTTACCCGTCTTCGCCGCAGCCTTACTACAGTGGCGGGGGCGGCGGCGGTTATTACGAGCAGCCGTACTACAGTGCTCCGTACTACGGTCCCGCCTACGGCAGCACCACGATCTATTACGAGCGCTATTCGCCGGGCTATTCGTATCGGCCCGGCTATGGCTACTACTACCCGCGTCCGGGCCGGCCCAACGATCATCACGATGATCACCACGACGATCACGACAACCACGGCGGCGGCTGGGGAGACAAGGGTCGTGAAGTCACCGGCAGCAACCCAGGCCGGTATCCGCACGATCGCGACGATAACCGCCCCTCGAACAACAACAACCAGCCTCAGGCGAATCGCGGCAATGGCTGGAGTGGCCGCGCACCCGGCGGCAACTCCGCTCCACCCCAATCCCAGCAGCGTCCGCAACCGCAGCCGCAAGCGCAGCCCCAGCGTGACAACAACAGCCCTCCGCCGCAGCGCGACAATGATCGCCGCGGCTGGGGCAACAAGGCGCGTGACAACCAGAACTAAGGAACCTCTGATCAAGTCCCGCGCGTCCGCGCCGCGGGACTTGATCAGAGGTTCCCTAAAGCGTGCCGGCCGCCTTGTGGGATAATGGCGGCCTGTTTTTTGAACCCAGCCCGCCGATGAGCACCGCAGCCGACGTCCGCTTCTTCCCCCGCGTCACCATCGAACAGGTCGAGGAAGGCCACGAACTCGCGCCGAAGTTCGACGAGCACGGCCTGATGCCCTGCGTGACCACTGCAGCCGCCACCGGCGAAGTGCTGATGCTGGGCTACATGAATGCCGAGGCGCTGAAAGCTTCGATCCTGAGCGGTGAGGCGCACTACTACAGCCGCTCGCGCAAGACGCTGTGGCACAAGGGTGCGACCAGCGGCCTGGTGCAGAAAATCGTGGATCTGCGCATCGACGACGACCAGGACGCGATCTGGCTGCGCGTGGAAGTCGCCGGCGACGCCAGCTGCCATGTCGGCTACCGCTCGTGTTTTTACCGCTCGATCCCGACCGGGGATGTCGGCGCCGCCGGCGAACTGCGCTTCGAAGAGAACGAGAAGACCTTCGACCCGAAGCTGGTTTACGGCGATGCGCCGAACCCGACGATTCTGTAGCCCAGGTCTGGTGCTCAGGGTTCGACCGCCGCATTCCACCAATGCGCGTCACGGCGCCGGCTCTCGGTCACCTGCCAGTCTTCGCCGGAGCGCTGCAGCAGTAGCGCGCCGCTGACGCCGGTGACGTACTGACGCGCATCGATTGCGGCATAACGCGCCGTGACCTCTGCCCGCGGATGGCCGAAGTGGCTGCGCCAGGCGGCGCCGTAAATCACCAGGCGCGGATGCACCGCGGCGACGAAGTCCGCGCCCGACGAGCTGCGGCTGCCGTGGTGCGGCGCGACCAGCACCTCGCTGCGCAGCTCGGGCGCGTGCTTGTCGATCAGCCGCCGCTCGGCCGCCGCCTCGATGTCGCCGGTCAGCAGCAGGCGATGCGGCGCCGCGCCGATCGCCAGCACGCAGGAACCGTCGTTGTCGGTCCAGTCCGCGCCGCCGTCGGGATGCAGGAATTCAAAGTGCACGCCGTCCCAGTCCCAGCCCAGCCCGTCGCGGCAAGCGGGCCGGTCCGGCGCACCGGTTTCGCTGTCGATGCCGAGCAGCCGGCGTACCGCCTTCAGGCCGCCGATGTGGTCCTGATCGGCATGCGAGATCACCACGCGGTCGAGCCGCCGCAAGCCCTGCCCGAGCAGATACGGCACGACGATCGATTCGCCGGCATCGAAACCTTCGTCGAATGCCGGCCCGGCGTCATACAGCAGCACGTGATGCGCAGTGCGCACGACCACCGACAAGCCCTGGCCGACATCCAGCACCGCGATGTCGAAGCCCTGGGCCGGCGCCGGCTGCGGCGGCATCAACAACGGCAGCAGACACAACAGGCCCGGCACGCGCAGCGGCAGGCCGCGCGGTGCCAGCAATAGCAACAACCCGAAGCTGGCCAATACCAGTGCCGCGGGCGGCGGACTCGCCGCAAACCAGGCCGGCGCCGCATGCTCGGCGACGACATTCAAGCCGCGTTGCAGCTCCGAAAGCGCGGACGCGGTCACGCCGAGCAGCGGCACGCCGGCCGCGGGCCACAGCGAGGCGATGCACAGCGCGAGCAGCGCGATCGGCGTCAGCACCGCGACCACCGGAACCGCGATCAGGTTGATCGGAGCGGTCGCCCACGAAAGGCCCTGAAAGAAGAACAGGCTCAGCGGAATCAGGGACAGCGTCAGCGCGATCTGCACGCGCAGCGCCTCGACCGCAAAGTGGCCGGTTTTCAGGCGCCCGGACGTGATGTAGAAAATCGTCGCGACCGCAGCGAACGACAGCCACAGGCCCGGCGCCATCACCGCCAGCGGATCGAGCAGCAGCACCGCGATCCAGGCCAAAGCCAGCACCCGCGACGGATGACGCAGGCGATCGAACCAGGCGGCGCCGAGCAGGAACAGCAGCATCAGCGCGGCGCGCTGCACCGGCGGCTCCCAGCCCGCCGCGAAGGCATACGCCAGGCCGACGAGCGCCGACATCAGCATGCCGGCTTTCTGCGCCGGCAGGCGCAGGCACAGGGCCGGCCCCAGGCTCCACAGCCATCGCCCCAGGTAGAAGCCGAAGCCCGCGATGATCGCGACGTTGAAGCCGGACACGGCAATGAGGTGGCTGGTGCCGGTGAGCCGATAGGAATCCCATTCGGCGGACGAGAGTCCCGAGTCGTCTCCAAGGGTCAGCGCCGCCAGCAGCGGCAGACCCGGATGATCCGGCAGCCAGGCCCGCATGCGGTCGAGCACGCCCTGGCGCCAGCGTAGTGACAGCGGGCCGGCGCTGCCCTCGCAGCGCTCGGCATCACGCACGGTCGCGGTGGCCGCGATGCCCTGCCGGAACAGCCAGCCCTCGTAGTCAAAGGCATTCGGATTCATCGACCCGTGCGGCATGCGCAGCCGCAAGCTGAGCTGCCAGCACTCGCCGGCGCGCAGCATCTCGGTGGATCGATACCAGGACGTGCGCATCAGCGGCAGCGCCGCGTCCGCCGGCTGGAACTGGAAGCGCCACAGGCGCTCATCGCCGGCCTTGCCCGGAGTCTGCTGCGGCAGCGAGGCGACATGGCCGATCACTACGCGCTCTTCGCCATGCCGCGAGGCCGGCCAGCGCGTCTGCAACGCCGTATCCGCACGCCAGAAACAGTAGATGGCGCCGAGGTAGAGCACCGCGTAAGCCGCGCGTCCGCGCCAGGGTAGCAGCGCCGGAATCGCGGCAAGCAACAGCCAGCGCAAAGCAGGCAGTACCGGCAAGGCGTGCACGATCAGCACGCCCGCGGTGAACAGCGCCGCTAGGAGGTAAGGGCTTCCGGCAGCGCCAGACGGCCTGCGTCCAGCGTCCATATGCGGTCCATGCGCGCGGCCAGTTTCATGTCGTGCGTGACCACGACCAGGCTGGTGCCGAGTTCGCGGTTGAGCTCGAGCATCAGGTCGAAAACCTTGTCGGCGGTGCGCGCGTCGAGGTTGCCGGTGGGCTCGTCGGCGAGCACGCAGGCCGGGCGGGTCACCAGCGCGCGGGCGACGGCGGCGCGCTGGCGCTCGCCGCCCGACAGCTCGCCGGGCTTGTGCTCCAGGCGCTGGCCGAGGCCGACCCGGTCCAGCAGGTCCGCTGCCTGACGGCGCGCGCTGGCCGGCGACTCACGGCGGATCATCAGCGGCATCATCACGTTCTCGAGCGCGCTGAATTCCGGCAGCAGGTGGTGGAACTGGTAGACGAAACCGAGCCGCCGGTTACGCAGCACGCCGCGCGCGGCATCGGACAGCTGCGACATGCGCTCGCCGGCAACCCAGACATCGCCGCGCGTGGGCGCGTCGAGGCCGCCGAGCAGGTGCAGCAAGGTCGACTTGCCGCTACCGGACGCGCCGACGATCGCGACTCTTTCGCCGTGACCGATCTCCAGATCGATGCCGTCGAGCACGTCGAGCTTCAGGCGGCCGTCGTCGAAGGTCTTGCCCAGACCGACCGCTTTCAGGATGGGTTGAATGGTGTCGATCGAACTACTCATAGCGCAAAGCTTCAGCCGGCTGCACACGCGATGCGCGCCAGGCGGGATACAGGGTCGAGAGTAACCCGAGCGCCAGCGACAGCATGCTGATGCGGATCACATCCGAGGACTTGAGTTCGGAAGGAAGATCGCTGATGTAGTAAACGTCCGGCGACAGGAACTGGTGCCCGGTCAGCGCCTGCAGCAGCGGCACCAGGGTCTCGACGTTCAGCGCCAGCGCGACGCCACCGACCACGCCGAACAAGGTGCCGACGATGCCGATGATCGAGCCCTGCACCATGAAGATCGCCATGATCGAGCGCGGCGTCGCGCCCAAGGTGCGCAGGATTGCGATGTCGGACTGCTTGTCCTGCACCACCATCACCAGGGTCGACACGATATTGAACGCGGCGACGCCGACGATCAGCGACAGGATGATGAACATCACCATCTTCTCGGTCGCCACCGCCTGGAAGAAATTGGCATGGCTGCGCGTCCAGTCCTGCACGTAGAACGTGCCCTGCAACTGCGCGGCCAGATCGCGCGCGACCGCCGGCGCGCGGAACAGGTCATGCAGCTTCAGGCGCACACCGGTGACGCCGTCGCCCATGCGGTACAGCGACTGCGCATCGGCCATGTGGATCAGCACCAGGCCGCGATCGAACTCGTACATGCCGATGCGGAAGATGCCGGCGACGGTGAAGCGGCGGAAGCGCGGCAAAACACCGGCCGGCGTGATGCTCGCGACCGGGATCATCAGGTCGACCTTGTCGCCGACGATCACGCCCAGAGTCTCGGCCAGCTCCGAGCCGAGCACGATCTTGAATTCGCCGGCTTTCAAATCGGTCAGCTGGCCGATCTTCATGTGCGAGCCGATCTCCGACACCTTGTTTTCCTCGTCCGGCAGCACGCCGCGCAGCAAGGTGCCAGACAGGCCCGAATCCAGCCGCAGCATGCCCTCGCCCTCCACGTAGGGTGCGACCGCCTCCACCTCCTTGTCCGCGAGCGCCGCCTTGGCGATGCCCGGCCAGTCGGGCAGCGAGCCCTGGTAGGCTGAGATCGTCGCGTGCGAGGCCATACCCAGGATGCGCGTGCGCAGTTCCCGCTCGAAGCCGTTCATGACCGACAGCACGGTGATCAAAGCGGTCACGCCGATGCCGATTCCGAGCATCGAAGCGAGCGAAATGAAGGAGATGAAGTGATTGCGTCGCTTGGCCCGCGTATAACGCAGGCCAGCGAACAGTTCGTAGGGTTGGCGCATGGCGCGCGGATTACATCACAAAGCCGGCGCTCAACGGGCGCGGATCTGGCAGGATTTCTGCGTAACAGGCCCGTTACGGTGTAGTTACGGGGTTCGGGGGAGTCGGGATGCAACGGCCGGTAGAACATCAGTCTTCGCAAACGGCAGGCCGCCGCCTGGGCGCTCTGCTGCGCAGCCCCTGGCTGGCGCCGCTGAACGATCTGGATTCGCTGGACGAGCTGATCGCGCCCTTCGCGGGCCGTTTCGCGTTTAGCCGGCTGCTCGCCCGGGTCGTCGCGATCACGGTCGAGACCGCCGATACGCGGACCTTCTGGCTGGCGCCGAACCGGCACTGGCGCGGCTTCCAGGCCGGGCAGCATGTTCCGGTCAGCTTCGAAATCAACGGCCGGCGGTATACCCGGAGCTACAGCCTGAGCTCGGACCCGGCCGACCGCCGCCGCATCGGCATCACCGTCAAGCGCCATGCCGGCGGCCGCGTTTCTCAGGCCCTGCACGAGCAGCTGCGGGTCGGCAACGTGATCTCGCTATCGCAGGCCAGCGGCGATTTCACGCTGCCGGCCGCACTGCCGGCGCAGCTGTTGATGATCGGCGCCGGCAGCGGGGTTACGCCGATGCGCTCACTCCTTTATGCGCTGCGTCGTTCCGGCTATTCGGGCGACATCGTGTTCGTCCACGTCAGCCGCCGCCACGAGGACGCGATTTTCGGTGCCGAACTGCAGCAGCTGGCCGGCGCTTGGCCGGCACTACGGATGGTCTGGCTCCACACCGCGCAAAGTGGCCGGCCGCAGCTAGCCGACCTGCTGGCGCAGGTTCCCGACTATCGCGCAAGGCAGACGCTGCTATGCGGACCGCTGCGCTTCATGCAACCGCTGCAGCAGCACTGGAAAGAATCGGGCCTGTCGGAGCGGCTCAGTTGGGAACAATACGGCCTGTTCGCCGAACCGCAGCCCGGCGAGCAGCCCCGGCAGGTGCTGTGCCTGGCGTCCGGCACACAGTTCCAGGCCGCGGCCGGCGAGCCGCTGCTGGTCGCTGCGGAACGCGCCGGCCTGCATCCCGTCTACGGCTGCCGCAAGGGCCTTTGCCGCAGCTGCCGCTCCATCAAAAGCGGCATCACCCGCAACCTGCTGACCGGCGAGGTCTGCAGCGAATCCGGCGTACTGGTCCAGCTCTGCCTGCATGCAGCCGAAAGCGACGTGCAGCTGCTGGAACTCTAGCCATCCTCCAGCCGGACGCGGCCCAATCGCCGCTGGTCGCGCGCCGGGATACGGACGGCGAGCCGGCTCCGCGCGCCGGCGGGCCGTTGCTATAGTCGCCGCGAGTACACACCTGCCGGCCGTCACGATGAAAACCCTGCTTGCCGCCGCCCTGTTAGCCGTATGCCTGCCCGCCGCCCAGGCCGAGGTGCTGGATCTGCCGGCGCGAGTCGCGGCCGACGCGCAACTACCGGCCAGAGGCAGCAGCATGGCCGTGGTCAATCAGCAATACGGCGAGCCGAAAGTGCGCCATCCAGCCGTCGGCGGCGACTCGCCGAAGCATCCGCCGATCACGCGCTGGGACTACGAGACGTTTTCGGTGTTCTTCGAAAACCAGCATGTCGTGGACGCGGTAAGGCCCGATGCGCCGACGCCGATCGCGCATCGTGAAGACCTGACCACCCGGTAGCCGCGCGTCGCGACGCGCAAGCTTCATCCACTCCGTGTAAGGTCTGCGCCCCGGCCCTGGCTGCAGACCAAAGACCGCGATGACCCGCAGTTACCTTCCGCCCGAATGGGCGCCGCAATCCGCCGTGATGCTGACCTGGCCGCGTGCCGAGGGCGATTTCGCCCGCCATTTCGACGCGGTGGAACAGAACTTCATCGATATCGCGGTCGCGATCACGCGGCACGAGGAAGTCCACATCAACTACGGTCTGGACCCGGCGGCGCTGCGCAGCCGGCTGATCCAGGCCGGAGCCCATCCGGCGCGGCTGCGCGTGTATCGCGTCGAAAGCGACGACGTCTGGGCGCGCGACCATGGCCCGATCACCGTGATCCGCGACGGCCGCCTGCTGCATCTGGACTTCGTATTCAATGGCTGGGGCGGCAAATTCTCGGCCGAGCGCGACACGCTGCTGACCGCGCGCCTGGCCGAACTCGGCGCCTGGAGCGCGCCGGTCGAAAGCCTGGATTTTGTGCTCGAAGGCGGCGCGATCGAGGTCGACGGCTGCGGCACGCTGCTGACCACCGAGCGCTGCCTGCTCGCACCCACGCGTAATCCGCATCTGAATCGCGAGCAGATCGAAGCCGTGCTGAAGCGCGAATTCGGCATCGAGCGCGTGCTCTGGCTGCGCCACGGCGACCTGCTCGGCGATGATACCGACGGCCATGTCGACACGGTCGCGCGCTTCTGCGACGCGCACACCATCGCCTACCAGGCCTGCGACGACGCCAGCGATCCGCACTACGCCGAGCTGCAGGCCGTGGCCGCCGAGCTGGCCGAGTTCCGCACCCGCGACGGCAGCCCCTACGACCTGATTCCGCTGCCGCTGCCGGGCGCGATCTACGATGAAGACAGCCGCAGGCTGCCCGCCGGCTATGCCAACTTCCTGATCATGAATGCGACAGTGCTGGTGCCGGTCTACCACGATCCGCTCGATGAAATCGCGCTGGAGCGGCTACGCGAGGTATTCGAGGATCGGGAGGTGATCGGCATCGACTGCCGCGCGCTGATCCAGCAATACGGCAGCCTGCATTGCGTGACGATGCAGATCCCCGCCGCGCCGAGCGTGCGCGCTTAGGAGACCCGCGATGAGCCGCAGCAAGAACTTGCGCGTCGGTATCGTGCAGCAAAGCTGCACCGACGACCGCGACCACAATCTGGCGGTGTCCGCCGCCGGCATCCGCGATGCCGCGAGCCGCGGCGCGCAACTGGTGCTGCTGCAGGAGCTGCACACCGGCCTGTATTTCTGCCAGCACGAATCCACTGATCTGTTCGATCTGGCCGAAACGATTCCCGGCCCTTCCACCGCAGCGCTGGGCGCGCTCGCCAAAGAACTCGACATCGTCATCGTCGGTTCGCTGTTCGAGCGCCGCGCGCCGGGGCTCTACCACAACACCGCGGTGGTGCTCGAGCGCGACGGTACGCTGACCGGCAAGTACCGCAAGATGCATATCCCGGACGACCCGGGCTACTACGAGAAGTTCTACTTCACTCCTGGCGACCTCGGCTTCACGCCGATCCAGACCAGCCTCGGCAAGCTCGGCGTACTGGTGTGCTGGGACCAGTGGTATCCGGAAGCCGCGCGGCTGATGGCGCTGGCCGGCGCCGACCTGCTGTTCTACCCGACCGCGATCGGCTGGAACCCGGACGACAGCGATGAGGAACGCACACGTCAGCGCGACGCCTGGATCACGATCCAGCGCTCGCACGCAGTCGCCAACGGCCTGCCGGTGATCGTCGCCAACCGCACTGGCTTCGAACCCGATCCGAGCGGGACGCTGCAGGGCTCGCAGTTCTGGGGTTCGAGTTTCGCGGTCGGCCCGCAGGGCGAGTTCCTGGCACAGGCCGGCACCGAGGCCGGCGAGGTGCTGGTCGTCGACATCGATCTGGCGCGCTCGGAGAACGTGCGCCGCTGGTGGCCGTTCCTGCGCGACCGGCGCATCGATGCGTATGCCGATCTGACCCGGCGTTTCAGGGACTGAAACCCGGGAACGCGCAAGCCCAGCGCTCAGCCCGATTGACTCTGCCGGAACCGTGGTTCACCTTGCGACCGGGAACTGGGCGCGAGATCGGCGCCCCAAATCGTCACCGGGGGATCAACATGATCATCAAAATGTCGGTGAGCGGGCTCGCCTGCATGACGCTGTTCGCCAGCCTGTTTGCCACGACCGCGGTGGTCGCGGCACCCACCGTGGTGCCGCCTTTCGACAGCAGCTACCAGATCAGCACGATCGCGGAATCGGGCGGCGTGGACCCGGTCCCGGGTGTGCCCTCGCCCTACGGCGGCCTGGCTTTCCGCGACGGTGATCCCGACACGCTGCTGATGGTCGGGCATGCCTACACCACCGACGCTGGCGGCAGCGCGGCGATCTACGCGATCGGCGTCAGCCGCGATGCCGACGGCCATATCAATGGTTTCGTCGACAACGCCACGCTGCGGGCGCTGGGCCCGGGCTACACCGACCCGGCGCGCGGTGCCGGAACCGGCTTGGCCTACAGCCCCGATGCGCTGCTGTTCTATGCAAGCAATGGCGACAGCAGCCTGGGCCAGATCAAGCCCGGCAGCACTGCGCCTGACAAACAGATCAACCTTGCCGCGCTGGTGCCGGCTTCGGTGGTCGAGGGCGGGCCGCTGATCTTTGTACCTCAGGGCTTCGCCGGTGCCGGCAAGCTCAAGATGGCCGGCTACAACGGCGATTTCTATCGTCTGAGCCTGGCCGCGGACGGTGTCGGAACCTACGAGGTCAGCAAGGTCGACGATGTCGGCATGCTGGCCGGCAGCGGAACCAACGCCAGCGGCTCCTACAACCGGCCGACCGGCTTTGGCTATGTCGCCGCCGGCAATCCGCAGTTCACCGAGACCGGCTTGCTGGCCACGCAATGCGACTTCAATACCGGCGACAGCCAGTTGTTCGCCTACGACATCACCAGCAAGGGCGACCCGCAGCTGGCGTCGGCGCGCAGCATGGTTAGCAACCTATGCGCGACTGGCGCGGTGATCGACCCGGTGACCGGCGACATGCTGTTCACCAACTACTACGGTTTCCCGGCTCTGACCGTGCTCAGCGGCTTCACCGTGCCGCCGCCGACAGTCGCGTTCGTCTCCGCGACCTCATCGATCAGCGAAACCAAGGGCACGGCCACCATCAGCGTCAAGCGGCTCGGCAGCACCGCCTCGGCGGTGACAGTGAAATACAGCAGCAGCGCGGGCACGGCGGTCAACGGCACGAACTACAGCGATGTCTCCGGCACGCTGAGTTGGGCCGCGGGCGAGGCCGGCAACAAGAGTTTCAGCGTTCCGGTCGTCAGTGACGGCGTCTACAACGACAAGCTGACCGTCAAGCTGAAGCTGAGCAAACCGGTGGGCGCCGCGCTCGGCGCTCCGGCGAGCGCCAAGCTGTCGATCGTCAACAAGGACCCGCTACCGACCGTGGCCTTCTCGGCCGCAAGCAGCGTCGTCACGGAAGGCAGCCTCGGCGCCGGCGTCGCGGTCCCCGCGGTACTGGTGTCGCTGTCGAGTGCGAGCGGTAAAAGCATCAGCGTGCCGGTCACGCTCAGCAGCGGCAGCGATTCCCGGGTCAGCCTCACTTCTCCGGTCACGATCCCGGCCGGCCAGACCCAGGTCTACGCGGTGAGCGTGGCCGACGATGCAAGCGCGCAGAGCACGGTGAAACTCACGTTCAAGCTCGGCACGCCGAGCGATGCGGCGCTGGGCACCCAAGCGACGACCACGCTGAAGATCAAGAACAACGACCCGTAGGTCGGCAATCCTTTGCCGACGTGCGCGCGCGATGCGCAACCGAGGCCTCACGTCGGCAAAGGATTGCCGACCTACAACAACCTAAGCGAGCGCTTCCATTGCGGGCTGATACGCAAGGCCCAGCGCATCGGCCACCGCCTTGTACGTGATCTTGCCGCCGTGCACGTTCAGGCCTTCGCGCAGATGCACGTCGTCGAGCAGCGCCTTCCTGTAACCCTTGTTGGCGAGCGCAACCGCGAACGGCATCGTCGCGTTGGTCAGCGCGAACGTCGAGGTGCGTGCGACGCCGCCCGGCATGTTGGCGACGCAGTAATGCACCACGCCTTCTTCGACATAGGTCGGGTTCTGATGCGTGGTCGCACGCGAGGTTTCAAAGCAGCCGCCCTGGTCGATCGCGACGTCGACGACCACAGCGCCCGGCTTCATCGCCCGCAGATGCGCGCGCGTCACCAGCTTGGGCGCCGCAGCACCCGGCACCAGCACCGCACCGATCACCAGATCCGACTGCGCGGTGTAGTACTCGAGCGCATCGACCGTCGAATAGATTGTGTTCAGTCGTCCATCGAACAGCGAGTCGAGATAGTTCAGCCGCGCCAGCGAGCGATCGAGAATCGTCACATGCGCGCCCATGCCGACCGCGATGCGCGCGGCGTTGTAGCCGACGACGCCGCCGCCGATCACCAGCACTTCGGCCGGCGCCACGCCGGGCACGCCACCGAGCAGCACGCCGTTGCCACCCTGCGCTTTTTCCATCGCATGCGCGCCGGCCTGGATCGACATGCGCCCGGCCACTTCACTCATCGGCGCCAGCAGCGGCAGACCGCCGCGCGCATCGGTGACGGTCTCGTAGGCGATCGCGATGCAGCCCGATGCGATCAGGCCCTGGGTCTGATCGGGATCGGGTGCCAGATGCAGATAAGTGAACAGCACCTGCCCCGGCCGCAGCATCGCGCACTCGACCACCTGCGGCTCCTTGACCTTGATGACCATCTCGGCACGCGCAAAAATCTCCTGCGCAGTGCCGACGATCTCCGCTCCGGCGGCGACATAGGCCTCGTCATACAGTCCAATCCCGGCGCCAGCGCCGGCCTGGATCAGCACGTCGTGGCCATGCGCCTTGAGTTCCTTGACCCCGACGGGCGTAAGCCCGACGCGGTACTCGTGAACTTTGATTTCCTTGGGCGTGCCGATGAGCATCGCGACCTCCTATGTCAGAGGCCGCGATTATTTCATGGACTCGCGAGCGCAGCCTGAGCAACTCTCCTGGCCGGAAACGCTCGCGTTTCGACTGCCGCTCAGGTTCCGGTGACGGGAATGGACAGCCGCGTGATGATCCCGGACGGCGAGGTCACAGTGATCAGGATCGCGCCGCTGCCGGCCGTTCCGGAACCGGTTACGGTAAATCCGTAGACGGTACCGGCCGCATTCGAGTTGCTGTCCACCTGCTCATAACTTGCCGGCTCTGCGATGCTGCCATAGGTGGTCGTCGCAACGATCGTAGTGCCGGCTGCCATGTTCTGTCCCGCCGTGTCCTGAACACGAACCGAGAAACTCTTGGAGCCGATGGCGCTCACGGTCACCGACCCTGGTCCGGTTAAAGCTGCAGTGGAAGTCGACATTACGATGACGATGCTGTCATTGACGAACAACGTCTTCTGCGTATCACAGCCGGTGTTGCACAGCGGGCCGGTGAAGTTGCCACTGGCAGCGTCGAAATTACCGTTGCTGTTGAAGTCGACGAATTCTTCGCTGGTCGGGTCCCGTGCGCCGGATTCATCTCGATCGAGAAAAGGCTCACTGATATCGGTAAAGGGCTCACCGGAGTCGTAGACACCGTTGCCGTTCAGGTCGGTAAAGCTCTCTTCTCCGATGGCGGTGGCCAGCACCGTGTACCGGTGGTCGGATACGCGCGGACTCTGGCTCGTAAAGATGACGTTGCAGGCGCCGGCTGCCGTCACGCATTGAGGTTCTATGGACCCGCCTTCGGTGCGGAAGCTGATCGCGGTGCCATCGGGTACCGGGTTGTTGAAACGGTCAGCCATTCGTGCCGTGATCGTGCTAGTCACGCCGTCGAGATTCGCACCCTCAATATCGAGCGGGCTCGCCGACAGTGAAACACTGTCCTGATCCGGAATGCCGGTCGAGATGGTCAGCGTATCGGACTTCGCGGACACCGTCGTCGCACCGCTGGTCGCCGCGGCAGTCACCCGGACCGTTGTATGGACAGTGCCTGCTGAAACCGCGACAGTGACGGAGCCATCAGAGGCGCTAGTCGTCGACGCATGGTCGAGCGTGATGCCACCGACCGTGGTGTCCAGCGAGAATGTGACCGTCTGGTTCGGCATCGCTGTGCCCTGATCGTCGAGCACCTTGAACGTCACGATGGAGGTCTCGGGCTGGCCAACGCCGGTTCCCTTGATGCTCATCGTCGTCGGTGAAGCCGAGACGAAATTGAGCGACTGCAGCTTGCCGCCCGCTGGTGGCGTGGTTGTGGTCGTGCTGTAGAGCACCGAAGCCGACGCGGTGGTGACGTTGCCCTTGGGCGTCGTGACCTTGATCGTAAACACGCCGTTTGCCGAAGTCGTCTGATCATCAGGCGGTTTGACCACGAAGCTGTACACGAACGGGCCGTTGAACGTGCTACAAGGCTGCGTCACCGACGCATCGCCGACGATGCTGCCGAACGACGTCGATGCCGCAATCGTCGTGCTGCCCGGCATCGGCTGGTTGGCACTGTCGCCGACCACCACTTGCACGACCTGGGCGCCTTTGCTCAAGTCGATGGTGCTCGGCAGGATGGTCAGCTTGGCGTTGGACCCCGACATGATGATCGGCACGGACGCGCGCACCGACAGCGACGTCGCCGCATCGCAGCCGCTATCGCAGAGCACGCCGGTGAAGTTGCCGCTCTTGTCGTCGAAAGTCGCATTGTTGTTGAAGTCGACAAATTCCTCGTCGCTGTCACGTGCGCCGCTTTCATTCTTGTCGAGAAACGCTTCGGCCAGATCGCCGAACGACTCGCCGGAGTTGTAACGGCCGTTGCCATTGGTATCGACAAAGCTCTCTTCACCGATCGCGGTCGCCAGAATGGTGACGCGGTGATCGCTGCTCCGGGGATTGGCCGACGTGAAGTTCACCGAACACCCGCCCGCGGTCGTCAGACACTGCGGCTGGATCTGGCCGCCTTCAGCACGGAAGCTGATCGCCGTGCCGTCCGGCACTGGGTTGTTGAAGCGGTCGGCGGCAAGGATGTTGACGCTAGTCGTCGTACCGTCGTAGTCGCCACCTTCAATGTTGAAGCAACCGACGCTGATCGAGAAGCTGTCCTGGTCCGCAAGGCCGGTGGAGATCACCAGCGAGTCGGACTGTGCCGGCGGGATACCGGAGACGACGTTGCCGGAAGAGTCCACGACGATCGCGGTAACCCGGACGCTGGTCGCAACGGTGCCGGCGTTCACGGTGGTTTGCACCACACCTGCGGAATCCGTGATACCGGTCGATGGCGTCAGCGTGATGCCGCCAGCAGTGGTGTCCAACGTGAATTTCACGTTCTGGCCCGGCACCGGCCCACCGGCGCTGTTGGTGACGGTGAACTTGACGATCGCGGTCTGCGGGTCGCCCGTTCCCTTGATGCGAATGCTGTTGGGTGTCGCCGAGGTAAATTGAACGGCACTGGCCGGCGCCGACTTGACCGTAATCGTGCCAGTAGCGGTTAGGGAGCTGCCGCCGACCGTAGCCGTAGCAGTTACGACATCGTTTCCGCTGCAACCCAGTGCAGAATAAGTAGCCGAGGCTGACCCGGTGGAGGTGACAACTGGGTTGGGCTCGATTTTGGAGCTGCTCAGACTGGCGCACTGTGACGAAAAACTAACCGACACGGAATCGGTGACCAGCGCATTGCCATTGGCGGTGTCGACGATGTCCACGCGCAGTCCGGCGCTGCCGCCTGCGTCGAGAGCAGACTGCGACAGGTAGATCGATCCCGCGGAAAAACTGGTGCCCTGCAAGGTGCCGAGACGGTACACGGATGCGGTGGGCGTACCCGAACCATCACCCCCATTATCAACAAAACTCGGCCCGCCACCGCCGCAGCCCGCCAGAAGCGCGACCAGCATCACCAGCCCGAAGCAACTGAATCTACGCATCTGAACCCCCAACGTGGCAACAGTGCAAGCGTAGGACGTCGGCCGCAGGCGATGCTAGCGACCACTGCCCACACTCACAACAAAAACGGCCCGAACGGCCGGATCGGCGAAAACGGGCTTGGGTGCATCGGCGCCGTCGCTTAAACTGGCGCATCCGCCCCTGTAGCCCAGTGGATAGAGCATCCGCCTCCTAAGCGGTTGGTCAAGTGCCCATCCCCGGACGAATATCCTCTAACTTCAGTAGCATAAATTTGCGGACGCTTGCTACGCATTGCGTCAATATGCACCGATCTGCACTAGCCGTGCAGATGGAGTGCAGATAATAATTTACGACCTCGCGCTCTATGCCCAAGCGTCTGCGCCTCGTCCTTGCACATCGGCTGACGACTGAGTTCCGAGACTATAGGTTCTAAGTCGAGGCTTGCCGTCCATAGATACCAGCGTCGGCACCGGGCCGACTGGCGGACATGGCTAGTGATTCCAGGCGGCCCTGTTCATCCGAAGTTGGCACAGCAACGGGACTGCCTGCGATTTGGGAGAGCAATCAGCGTTAGTGACATCGCCGGGCGAGGACCCGAGCACGGACTCCGCCCTGGGCTGCCCTCGGCTTCGCTCTTGCTGGCAGCGGTAAAGGATAATGACCAGCCAGCTCTGGACAGTTGCAGTGTCCTGCGCTAGCGGGCGCGCTGAGTAGCGCGGGGGGGGGGGGTGCAGATGTTTAGCCGCGACCCATCCCTTGGTCCGGCCCGGAGGAGCCGCCTGCCCGATCTACAACTTCATGTCGTTGAGAACGACATCGATTTCATGGTTTGTGAGACTAGAAGTGGACATCGGCATGATCGGCGGTTCGACAACCTTATTACGCAGCTTCGGCCGAGCCGACGCGGGCCGCAAAAACTTGGTGAAGGTACGGTCCCGGTAGTAGCAGATCTTGTCGGCCTTGATCGGCGCCGCCGCCTCGACGATCAAAAGTTCCTTGCCTCGATCAAGTTCCCGGATTTCATGGGGCAGCATCAGCTCTCGCCGCGTGCTCCCCTCCGAGACGTTCCCATTCCAGGGATCGTTGACACGACGCGAGCGGCTACGAGTCGTGATGGTGCGAAAGCCCATTTCTTCGGACAAATATTTTGCGGTCTTGAGGCTATTCTGGGCATAAGCGATCCTTATGTTCGCCGTCGATAGAAACGTTTCGGTCACCGCACGCCCGTAGACCTCTTCGAGTTGGGACAGGTCCTGAATGACGGGCGCAAGCATGATGTTGTATCCGGCGAAGTACGCGATGCCTTTTTCCACATTCTCCAGCCTCCCCAACGCCGTGAACTCGTCGAGTAGAGCCAACACCTGCAGAGGTTCATCCCTGCTGGGGAGCAATCCCAACAGACCGTCGAAGGTCTGCTGCACGAAGATGTTCAACAGCGGCGACAGACGCGCGATGTCCCGAGGCATGACGCCCAGATAGATCGTCATTGGCTGGCGCCGCAAGTCACGCTGGTCGAAGTCCGTGCTCGACGTGGCACGATCCACCAACGGATTTGCAAACAATGAGAGCGCCGCTTTCAGCGACGACAACACGCCGGATTGTTCCTTGAACGCCTTGCCTAGAAATCCGTTGAACTGCATCACCGCCATTGGATCGAGCTTCGTCTCGTGCTCCTTCATGACCCAGGTCAAATAGTCGGCGAAGTTTTGTGTCGACAGAATCGCCCGGTAGACGGCGCCGAGCGATGCTCGCTCATTCACATCAAGCAAGAAGAGAATCAGCCCGTCGAGTAGTACCCTCGCCTCGTTGGTCCACATGGGGTCGGCACGCGGGGGTGTTACGACAAGCTTCGCGGTAATCGCCTGCACGTCATTGACGCGCAGGTTTCGATCCGACGAGACGAAGTCCAATGGGTTGTAGGCATGGGTTCGCCCTTCCGTATCCAGTGGGGCGAACAGCACGATTTGTTGTCCCATCGCTTCACGCGCGCCGGAGGTCTTCTCGAAGTTCTCCAGCTTCAGGTCATTGACGATCACCGAACCGCGCCAGGTCAGCAGGTTGGGAATAACGAAACCGACGCCTTTCCCCGATCGCGGCGGTGCAAATAGCAGCACGCCCAGTTGTCCATTCGCCCTCAGCAGCCGGCCGCGGAGTCGACCCAGGATCAGGCCATCAGGTGCGCGCAGTCGGGCCGAACGCACTTCGCTTTCGTCGGCAAAGTGAGCGTCTCCGAACAACGCAGGCCGGCGGGTGAGCGCCGGCAATAAAGCGAATAGGGCGCTCATAGCGATGGGCACCGAGAATGCCGTAAAAAGAAGCACTCGATAGTGCGGCGACGGCGAGTAAGTTCGCCACATCTGCAGAACCTCGGCGTAGCCGGGCATGTAGGTACTGGAGCCTACGAATGCCGCGAACAACATTCCTGCAAGCCACGGTGCTGCTACCAGCAGCAATAGCGACGGAATCAAATCCTTTGAAGAGTAACGCACGGCGACAGGGCTTTAGCCCCGCACTCGCAGGCCGGCGGTAAGCCGCGCGATCCTGTCGATCTCGTGCTTCTCCTCATCTTTCATCCACTGCACAACCGTCTGTCTGCGCCAACGCAGGGGACGCTGTCGGAACGGCGGCGGCAGTCTGTCCGGCGATCGACTGCGCAACGTCAACACTGTCGCCTTCGGAATCAGCGTCAATACGGCGAATGCGTCGACATCCAGCGTTTCGGATTCATTCGACTTCGGAGCGCTGAATGCGCGCAGAGAACCTTTTTCTTCCGTCACGTTCTTGACAGTATCCAGTCCCTGGACACTGCTCCTTTGACAATGGATGCACAGTTAGGCATGACGACACGCATGCCAATAAAGACCTATTTGTCCTTTAGCAAGTCGTCGTTACAGAGCACCGACAGCGTCGTTGGCACTTGCCATTGCGGAAGACAAAAGCCGAATCGCAGAAGGCACTTTCATGCAATCACGGCGTCGCCTTCCGCATTGTTCCAGGCCGGGCTCTACTCGCTCCGCTCACCAAGCCCTGCGGTCTTGGCCTTCGGTAACGCTCCCTGACGCATCACGGGGGCGGAGGCTGTGCCACCGTTCCCGCAAAGCTCGAACGTCATGTCGACGCGTCCTTGCGGACTTAACTTCCCGCCAACACCACGTTCCCCTGCGGGCGCCATAGCCGGCGATGGCCGTCAGCCACTTCGCGATCAGACAGCGCTTTGAATTGCTCTGTGTGCATTTGCTGTAGCTCTGGCTTGCCCGTTCGTTCCTCGTTGCAGTCCGCCAATCGCGAACAAGTTGCCCGAAGCGCGCGCGCTCAAGTGGCTTTCGCGGCAAAAAAGCGCGCCCTGCTGCGCGGGTCTCTTTGCGCCCGAAGCGGACGGTGGAGAGCTAAAATGGTCATAACTCCCAACGCCTTTCAATTGCTTCCAACCGCTGCTGACCATGAATTTCGGACAAGGCACTAAGCCGCTGCCTCGCCGCATCTGACTGGCGCGGAGTTGGTGTCGAAGTTTTTTCAACTGCAAAGCGCTCCTCCAATACCCCTAAGAAAACACCAGTCTCACGTATCCGCGGCCTGTAGAAGTTGACGACTATAGATGGCCCAGGACTGAGCCGATTCAACACCCTGCACTGCGTTTTTTTGAGTGAGCGTCGGATTACGCGAACAGCACGTCGTCTCCAGGCGACGAGACAGGATCGCCATTACGCACCACCGCGAGATGGTAGAAGGCCTCGGGAAAGAGCTGGGCGAAGTAGAATTGTGCAGTCGCGAGATAGGCTCGGGCATCCTCAGCCGAAGAGATGGTGCGGGTCGCGCCGATGAACCGCCAGCCCATGACCGCATGGCCCAGCGCGCGGAGGAAGTGGGTTGCCACTGAGCCCGCCGCAGTGCCGGGGATGCCGTCGCGAACCAGGTGGAGAATGTCCTCCGCCAGCTTGAACCAAAGCGACAGCATCGCAGCGACGACGGCTGTCGAGCCGGTTGCGCTCAGCGATGACTTCATCTCCTCGAACAACAATTCCAAGGCGCGTCCATGGTCGGCCAGCACCTTACGACTCAATAGGTCAAACGCCTGGACTCCGTTGGTTCCTTCGTATATCGCGAACACTCGCACGTCGCGGACGATCTGCTCGACGCCGTGTTCTGTCATGTAGCCGTGACCGCCGTAGATCTGGACGGCGAGGTTGGCAACTTCGAATGCGTTGTCCGACAAGAACGCTTTGGCAACCGGCGTGAGCAGCGATAGTCGCCGGGAGGCGGCTTCGCGCGCACGCGCGTCGGGATGTGCGTGCGCGATATCGAGTTGCAGTGAAAGCCAGTACGAAATCAGGCGTGCACCTTCGGTCCAAGCTTTCTGAGTGAGTAGCATGCGACGCACATCAGCCTGCAGGATTAGCGGATGTGCGGCCTTGCCCCGCTCGCCAACCGCGCTGCGGCCTTGCAGCCGGTCGCGCGCATATTGCAACGAGCACTGGTATGCCAACTCTGAAGCTCCGAGCGCTTGCACCCCCACGCCGAGACGCGCTGCGTTCATCATCACAAACATGCAGGTGAGTCCAGCGTTGGGTTCCCCGATCAACCAGCCGTGTGCGTCGTCAAATGCCAGTGCACAGGTTGGACTACCGCGGATGCCCATCTTGTGTTCCAACCCGACAACAGCGATACCGTTTACCGCCTTTTTCAGCCCTTGACTGCCGTCGGGTAGATGCTTTGGCACCAGGAACAAGGAAAGACCCTTGGACCCAACGGGCGACCCAGGCAATCGAGCAAGCACCAAATGGACAATATTTTCGGCCAGATCGTGATCGCCGCCTGAGATGAAGATCTTCGAGCCGCTGATGCGGTAGGCACCCGTACCGTCCGGCTCAGCGCGGGTTCGTACAAGACCCAGGTCACTCCCCGCCTGCGCTTCGGTCAGGCACATGCTGGTGGTCCACTCGCCAGAGGCTATCTTCGGGAGATAGCGTTCTTTGAGCGCGCTGGCAGCATGGGCACGCAGACAGTCGTAAGCGCCGTGGGCAATCCCAGGAAACATGCTCCAGGCGGGATTGGCGGAATTGAGGAGTTCGAGCATGACGCTGTGCAGAACCATCGGAAGACCTTGGCCGCCATGTTCTTCGTCGCAGGCCATCGCGGGCCAACCTGCTTCCACAAATAGGCGGTACGCCTCGGCATAGCCGGGAGGCGTTATGACCCGCCCATCGATGAGCCTGCAGCCGGCGTCTCCGGAAATCCGTGTAGGGGAGAGAATCTTGGAGGCGAAGTTGCCCGCCTCGGCGATCACGCGGTCAATGAGGTCGCGATCAACGGTCGCGAACCTGGGGAATGCCGCCAGTTCGTGGTTAATGCCCAGCACGTCATAGAGGACGAAGGCGATGCGGGACAGCGGCGGAACGTAAACAGTCACAGCAGACCACCCGAACCGCTCTTCGGTGCTAGCGTAAAGCGCGGCGCGAGCCTTGGCGCGCGCACAGCGCGCGTAAGAATCAACCCCTCTACGTTGCCCGGAATGGAGAGCGATCGTCGCTCGCCAGCGAGCGAGTCGAGTGGATGCCGGGATTCACTCACGGGTAGTAGCGCTCTCCACGCGCGGCCATTTCTCGCAGTTTTTGCGGTACCTGATACATCGGTCCAAGCACCGCGTAGCGGTCGCTGAGCGACACCACGCGATCCAGCCCCAGCCAATCGGCGTACTTGAGCACGCCGCCCAAGTATTGCGGAAGACCAAGCCCTAGCAGCAGCGCCATATCCAGCTCGATCGCACTGCCGACGATGCCGTCTTCCAGCGCGCGCGCGCCTTCGACGATCAGCGGCAGCATCATGCGATCCACGATCTCCTGGGCCGAAAAGTCGCGCTTACCATTCGGCTGCACTGCCTTGAGCAACTCGTAGGTGTCTGCGGCCACCCGCTTCTTCGGCTTGCCGGCGGGATCGGTTTCGTATCGGTAGTAGCCGAAGCCATTCTTCTGCCCGAGCCGCCCCATGTTCACCAGCAGTTCGCCCGAGTAAGCCCAGGTCCATTTCATGCGATCGGGATAGCCGTCGCTAATGATCCGGTTGACGTGCACCGCGGTGTCCAGGCCGATCACGTCGTTGAGATAGGCCGGGCCCATGGGCCAGCCGAAAGCCTCCATCGCCTGATCGACCGCGACAAAGTCGGCGCCATCCGCGACTAGATGAGAGAACGCCAGCATGTACGGCGTGAGAATGCGATTGACCAGGAAGCCCGGGCAGTCCTTGACGACGATCGGTGTCTTGCCCATGGCCACGCCGTAGCCGACGATCGTCGACGCCGCGACGTCGCTGGTGCAGCTGCCCCTGATAACTTCGACCAGCGGCATCATCGGCACCGGGTTGAAGAAGTGCATGCCGACGAAGTTCTCCGGCCGTTTTAGCGGCGCGGCGAGATCGTCGATGCGCAGGCTCGAAGTGTTCGACGCGATCACCGCGTCGTCGCGCAGAACGTTCTCCAGTTCCGTCAGTACGGCATGCTTCACCTTGATACTCTCGACCACCGCCTCGACCACGGCGTCCACCTGCTCGAAGCCGGCGTAATCGAGTTGAGGACGGATCGATGCGAGCACCGCATCGGCCGTCTCCTGCTTCAGGCGTCCGCTCTTGACCTGCCTCACGAGCAGCTTCTGCGCCTCGCCGGTGCCCAGATCGAGCTGTTTCTGCTGGATGTCCTTCATCAGCACCGGGGTTCCACGCAGTGCGCTGGTGTAGGCGATGCCGCCGCCCATGATGCCGGCGCCGAGCACCGCAGCCTGCTTCAGCGGGCGCGCGTTCCTCGCGTGCGCCTTGAACTTCTTCTTCAGCACCTGATCGTTGAGAAAGATCTGCACCAGCGACGAGGCCGCCTGCGTTTTGCAGATGGCACCAAAACCGCGGGCCTCCAGCAGAAGCGCGCCTTCACGACCCTGGCTCGCCGCGGCTTCCATCACCTCGACCGCCGCCAGTGCGGCCGGCTGATGCTTCGGCGACTGCTTCGCGACCTTCTCCCTGCCGGCAGCGAACAAAGCCCCGGCATGTTCGACAGACAGCGGCAACGCGGAGTCCTTCGTTGCTCGACGCGACTTCCAGTCGGCCTCGCCCGCGACCGCCTTGCGCAACAGCTTGAGTGCCGCCTCGCGCAGGGCCTCCGGAGCGGTGATCTCGTCTACCACGCCAGCGGCCCTGGCGGCCTCGGCCTTCGAAGGCGCGCCGCTCGCGATCCAGTCGATCGCGACCTGTGCGTTCGCCACGCGCGGCAATCGCACGGTGCCGCCGAAACCGGGGAACAAGCCCAGTTTGACTTCGGGCAGACCGACCTGGGCAGTCGCCGACATCACGCGGAAGTCGCAAGCCAGCGCGCATTCGAGGCCCCCGCCCAACGCGAAGCCATTGATCGCCACCACGCTGGGAACGCGCAGCGTTTCGAGCGCGGTGAACACGCGGTTTTGCACACCATTGAACACGGCGATCTCGTCCGCCGTCAGTTGGAACATGGCGCCGAACTCGGTGATGTCGGCGCCGACGATGAATACGTCCTTGGCGCTGCTCACCAGAGCGCCGCGGATCGTCTCATCCTGCTCGATGACCGCGACCGCCTGACCAAGCTCGGCGACGGTGCGCTTGTCGAGCTTGTTGATGCCGTCGTTCTCGCGGTCGAAGCAAAGCTCGGCCAGACCGTCGCCTAGCGACTCCACGCGGATTGATTTTCCTTGGAACAGCGTTGCCGACATCGGTTGACTCCTCACTAAATCGGTCTGGCGATGGGCGGGGTGGCTTCCGCCCGACGAGGTCAGTCTCAGACGCGGCCGTAGGCGGTGACCACGCAGGCACCGCCGATGCCGATGTTGTGTTGCAGCGCTAGCCGTGCGCCTTCCACCTGGCGTGGTCCGCAGAGCCCGCGCAGCTGCTCGACGAGTTCCGTGCATTGCGCGAGCCCGGTCGCGCCGAGTGGATGGCCTTTCGACAGCAGGCCGCCGGACGGGTTGGTGACGACCTTGCCACCATAGGTGTTGTCGCCATCCCAGATGAACGTCTCGGCCGTGCCCTCAGGCGTGAAGCCCAGCGCCTCGTAGGTCAACAGCTCGTTGGCGGTGAAACAGTCGTGCAGTTCGCAGACGTCGATGTCCTCGGGGCCGATGCCGGCCTGCGCGTAGACCGCGTCGGCAGCCTTCTTCGACATCTCCGAGCCCACAGCCTTGATCATCGACCCGGCCTCGAAAGTCGAGGCATAGTCCGTCGTCATTGCCTGACCTAGAATCACGATGTCGGTCCTGAGCCCATGCTGTTTGGCGAAGCGCTCCGACACCAGTACCGCCGCCGCGGCGCCGCAGGTCGGCGGGCAGCATTGCAGGCGCGTCAGCACGCCGTAGATCGTCGGCGTCGCCAGCACCTGCTCCACGGTGACCAGATCACGAAAGATCGCTTTGTCGTTGTGGAAAGCATGCTTGCGCGCCTTCTCCGAAATCTTCGCAAAGGTTTCGTTCTTCGTTCCGTACTTCTGCTGGTACTCGACGCCTGCGCCGCCGAACAGATGCGGCGCCGGCGGCGTGCCCGTGGGCGCGGGCTGCAGCGCCTGCGACTGGTCCACCCACTTTCCCATCGGCGGCGGGCGATCGGCGAAGCCCGCCGCGAGGGCACCGGGCGCCATCTGCTCGAAGCCGAACGCGAGGATGCAGTCGAACGCGCCGGACTCGATGGCTTGGCGCGCAAGATACAGCGCGGTCGAGCCGGTGGCGCAGTTGTTGTTGACGTTGATCACCGGCACGCCGGTCATGCCCACTTCGTAGATCACGCGTTGGCCGCAGGTGGAATCGCCGTAGACGTAGCCGGCGTAGACCTGCTGGATGTGGCTGTAGTCCACGCCTGCATCCGCGAGCGCGAGGCGGATGGCTTTAGGTCCCATCACGGTATAAGGCTCGGCCGCGCTGGGCTTCAGGAAGGGAATCATTCCGACGCCGGCGACGTATGCTTTCTGGCTCATGTGCTGATCCTGGGTAGGAAATGCGTTTTAGGTGTCCAAATCACTTTGCGGGAGCGGCAACGGCAGCATCGCGCCTCGCGCCGCACCTGCGAATTCTTTAAGGGCAAAGCCGTGCATTCAATCCATAGTCGCCAGCGCACCCGAAAGCTGCGCGCGGCATTCGCGCACCATGCGCTGGATCAGCTCTTCGCAGGAGGGAATGTCATCGATGAGCCCGATTACCATACCCGCCGTGATGATTCCGCCCTGGGGATCTCCGGCATCGAGCGCGGCCTTGCCGCGCGCGCCCGCGACCAGATGGCGAATGTCCTCGAAATGTGCGCCGCCGGGCTTGTTCTCTATCGCCACGGTTTCTTCCGATACCGCGTTACGGAATACGCGCGCGGTGTTCTTCATGGTGCGGAAGATCAGCTTGGTATCACGCTCGCTGCCCGCGACCAGTGCCTGCTTGATCGCCTCGTGGATTGGCGCTTCCTGCGTGACTTCGAATCGCGTGCCCATGTTGATGCCTTCGGCGCCAAGTGCGAAGGCCGCCGCCATGCCGCGTCCGTCGCCGATGCCGCCAGAGGCCACGACCGGGATCCTCAGCTTCTTCACGGCGATCGGAATCAGCACCAGGCCAGGAATGTCGTCTTCGCCAGGATGGCCCGCGCATTCGAAGCCGTCGATGCTCACCGCATCCACACCCGCCCGTTCGGCGCTCAGAGCATGGCGGACGGCCACGCACTTGTGCACGATCCTGATTCCTGCGTTCTGAAGCTTGCCCCAATGATCCGAAGACTTGGGCCCGGCCGTTTCCACGATCTTGATACCGCCTTCGATGATCGCGTCGATGTATTCGCTGTACGGCGGCGGCGTGATGGTGGGGAATACCGTCATGTTCACGCCAAAGGGCTGGTCGGTCATCGTGCGGCAGCGCGCGATTTCTCTGGCCAGCGCTTCCGGCGTTGGCTGTGACAGACCGGTAAGCAGCCCGAAAGCGCCGGCATTGGACACCGCCGAGGCCATTTCGGCCAGGCCCACCCACTGCATCCCGCCTTGGATAATGGGATATCGCACGCCCAGCATCTCGCTGACGCGGGTCCTGATGCGGTAGGGCACTTTTACTTCTTCGCTCATAGGGATGCTCACATCTTGCGTTCGTCGAGTCCCAGACCTCGGGCGATGATCTCTTTCATGATTTCACTGGTGCCCGCGAAGATGCGCGTCACGCGTGCGTCCTGGTACATGCGGCAGATGCGGTACTCCTCCATGTAGCCAGCGCCGCCGTGCAGTTGCACGCATTCGTCGAGCACGCGGCCTTCGAGTTCGCTGGCCAGCAGCTTGGCCTGCGACGCCACTTCGGCCGTCAGCTCGCTGCTGTTGGCCAACATCACGCACTGGTCGACAAAGCACTGCACCGCATCGATCTGCGCGCGCATCTCGGCCATCTTGAAGCGCGTGTTCTGCAGCGCGCCGATCGGCTTGCCGAAGGCCTTGCGCTGCTTGACGAAATCCAGCGTCAGATCGAAGCCGAGCTGTGCCTGCGTGACACAGGCGATCGCGACTTGCAGGCGTTCGATCGCCAGAAACTGCGCCATGTAGGTGAAGCCGCGCGCCGGGTCAGCGAGCAGATTCGCCTTCGGAACCTTGACATCCTCGAAGAACAGCTCGGCAGTATCCTGCGCGTGCTGGCCCATCTTTTTCAGCTTGCGTCCGCGCTTGAAGCCTTCCATGCCGGCCTCCACCACGAACAGGCCGATGCCGTAACGGCTGTCCGGTACCGTGCGCGCCGCGACAACAACCAGATCGGCCTGGATGCCGTTGGAGATATAAGTCTTCGACCCATTGAGCAACCAGTGATCGCCCTTGTCCTCCGCACGCGACTTCATGCCGGCGAGATCGGAGCCCGCGGCAGGCTCAGTCATCGCAATCGCCAGGATTTTCTCGCCGCTGACGCATCCCGGCAGAAACCGCTGCTTCTGCTCGGGAGTTCCGAGCTTGGCGATGTAGGGCGCGACGATCATGCCGTGCAGGTTGGCGTAGAAGCCGACCTCGCCAAAGCGGATGTTTTCCTCGTAGACGATCTGCTCGTAGCGATGATCGCCATTGCCGGCACCGCCGTATTCCTCGTCGGCCCACATTAGCAGATAGCCTTGCTCGCCCATCTTGCGGAAGGCCTCGCGGTCGACGAAACCCTGCTCGCGCCAGCGCTCGCCGTGCGGGCCGATCTCGGCCTGGTAGAACTTGCGTGCCGAGTCGCGGAACAGCTCGTGCTCGGGCTCGAAGATCATGCGCTTCATCTCGCGCTCTCCTCAGGCGGCCTTAGGCTGTGCTGAGAGCTTGGGATAGAAACCCTGCTCTTTTTGTGCGCGCGCCTTAAGCCAGGCCGATGGCTGAAATCGGGGACCGTAGGCCGCGGCGAAGCGCTCACAATCGGCGACGAATCGCTGAATGCCGACGGTGTCGACGTAGCTCAGCGTACCTCCGGTCCATTGCGGATAGCCGATTCCGAACACCGCGCCGATGTCGGCGTCGGCCGGATCGGTGATCACGCCCTCTTCGAGGCAGCGCGCGGCTTCAAGCGCCTGAATCGTGAGGAAGCGTATGCGCAGTTCCTCAGCAGCGGGCTGTTCCGCCTTCGGTGGGAAGTGCTCCTTTAGACCGGGCCACAGGAATTTCTTGCCGCCGTCTTTCGGATACTCGTAGAAGCCACCCGCGTAGCGTCGGCCCTTGCGATCGAGCCGGATCAGCTTCTCGATCGCCGGCGCCGCCGCGTTGCGCAGGTACTGCTCGGCCAAGCCGTCGGTGCGCGCCTGCTGGATGATCTTCCAGGACAGCTCCTGGCTCACTTCATCGAACTGCGCAAGCGGACCGACCGGCATGCCGGCCATCTTCGCGGCGTTCTCGATCAACGCGGGCTCCACCCCTTCGAGCAGCATGCAGGCGCCCTCGTCGATGAAGGTTGCGAACACCCGCGAGGTGTAGAACCCGGGACCGTCGTTGACCACGATCGGCGTCTTCTTCATCTGCGCGGCGAAATCCAGCGCCTTGGCCAAGGTCTCCTGGCCGGTGTGCTCGCCCATGATCACTTCGAGCAGCGGCATGCGATCCACCGGCGAGAAGAAATGCAAGCCGATGAACTGCGCCGGTCGCTTCGAGGCCTTCGACAGGCCCGTGATCGGCAGCGTCGAGGTGTTGCTGGCGAAGATCGCGGTGAATGGGATCACCGCCTCGGCCTTCTGCGTGACATCCTTCTTGACCTCGCGGCTTTCGAAGACGGCCTCGACCACGAGATCGCAGCCTTCGAGCTTTGCGTAATCCGTCGTCGGCGTGATGCGCGCGAGCAGGGCTGCGGATCTCTCGGGCGTCGTCGCGTTCTTCTGCAGCGCCTTGGCCAGCATTTTCTCGGAATAGGCCTTGCCGTTGTCGGCCGCGGCCTGGGTCGCGTCGATCAGCACCACCTCAATGCCGGCCTGCGCCGCCACGTAGGCAATGCCGGCGCCCATCATGCCGGCGCCGAGCACGCCCAGCTTCTTCACCTGCGATTTCGGAACTTCCCTGGGCCGGCGCCCGAGCTTGTCGGCGATGCCCTTGTTCACGAACATGGTGCGCATGAGGTTGCGCGCCACCGGGCCCGACAGCAGCTTGCCGAAATACTTGGATTCGACACGCAGGCCGGTGTCGAATCCGGTGATGGTGCCCTCAAAGACCGCGGACATGATAGCCAGTGGCGCCGGCACGTTCTCACCGTACTGCCGGCGAATCTGCGCGACACCACCCATGAAGACCTGGTTGGCGAACGGCGCCGTGGGGCCAGCGCCGCCCGGCACGACGAATCCCTTGCGGTCCCAAGGCTGCTGCGCGGCGGGATTCGCCAGCACCCAGGCGCGCGCCTTGGCCGCGATCTCGTCCACCGGTGCGAGCGCATGCACGATGCCGAGCTTGAGCGCGTCGGTCGGCTTGGCCGGCGCACCCGTGAGCATCATCTGCAGAGCCGGCGCGACGCCGATCAGTCGCGGCAGACGCTGAGTACCGCCGCCACCCGGCAACAGGCCGACGGTGACTTCAGGCAGGCCGACCACGGCCTTGGGATCATCCGCAAGTACGCGGTAATGGCAGGCCAGCGCCAGTTCCAGGCCGCCGCCGAGCGCCAGCCCCGGCAGCGCCGCGGCGAAGGGCTTGCCGCCGGTTTCCATCGCGCGCGTGGTCTTGTGGAAGGCCTGCATGTCGGCGGCGGCCTGCGCCGCGGTCATGCCGTTGTCGTAGGCGTTGACGAAGTCCTTGAGATCGGCGCCCGCGACGAACTGGCCGGGCTTGGCGGAGGTGAGCACCGCGCCCTTGATCGTGGCATCGCTCAGCACGGCTCTCACCGCGGTGTCGAACTCGTTCAGCAACTCTGGCGTGAGCACGTTCATGGGCCGGCCAGCGAGATCGATGCTGATCAGCGCGATGCCGTCGTCGCCGACTGCGAGAGTCAGGTTGTTCATGGTGAATCTCCGGATCAGACGCGTTCGATGACGGTGGCGGTGGCCATGCCGGCCGCGGCGCACAGCGTGACGAGGCCGGTGGAAAGATCGCGGCGCTCCAACTCGTCGAGCACCGTGCCGAGGATCATCGCGCCGGTGGCGCCCAGCGGATGCCCCAGCGCGATGGAGCCGCCATTGACGTTGGTCTGCTCATGGCTGATGCCCATGTCGCGCATAAAGCGCAGCGCCACCGCGGCGAAGGCCTCGTTGATCTCGTAGAGATCAATGTCCTTGGGCGTCATGCCCAGTTTCTTCAGCAACTGATGGCTGCAGGGACCCGGACCGGTGAGCATGATCGTGGGCTCGGAACCGATGGAACGAAAACCACGAATCTTCGCGCGGGCCTTCAGTCCCGCAGCCTTGCCGAAAGCTTCGTTGCCGATCAGCACCGCGGACGCACCATCGACGATGCCCGAGGAGTTGCCGCCGGTGTGCACGTGGGAGATGCTTTCCACACGCGGATAGCGATGCAGGGCCACCGCGTCGAAGCCCTGTTCACCGGACATGGCGAACGCGGGTTTGAGTTTGGCCAGATCGGCCAGTGTGGTGCCGGGCCGCAGATGTTCATCGCGCGCGAGCGCCACTTCGCCCAGCACGTCGCGCACCGGCACCACTGAACGCTGGAAGCTGCCGCGATCCCAAGCCTGCGCCGCACGCCGCTGCGATTCGACGGCGAAGCGGTCGACGTCTGCGCGCGAGTAGCCGTCGAGCGTCGCGATCAGATCGGCGCCGATGCCCTGTGGCGCGTAGTAGCTCTTCCAAGTGGTCTGCGGATCGTTGTACCAGGCGCCGCTGTCCGAGCCCATGGCAACACGCGACATCGATTCCACGCCGCCCGCGACGATCGCCTGCGCCTCGCCCGATTTCACCAGCGCCGCACCGAGATTCACCGCCTCCAGCGCAGAAGCGCAGAAGCGATTGATCTGCTGGCCGGCGACGCTCTCCGCATAGCCGGCGCAGATCGCCGCCACTCGCGCCACGTTGGCGCCCTGCTCGCCCACCGGCGACACGCAACCCAGGATCACGTCCTCCACCAGTGCGGTGTCCAGGTTGTTGCGGTCGCGCAGCGCGCCGAGCATCTGCGCAGCAAGCTGGATCGGCGTGATCTCGTGGAGTCCGCCGTCGCTGCGGCCCCTGCCGCGCGGTGTGCGGACCGCGTCGTAAATGTAGGCTTCCATCATCGTCTCCTGCGGCCGGTTCACCGGCTCACTGTAGTGTGGATTCAGCGCTCGCCGCTCTGTCTTAACGCGCGCGGGACTTCTTTCTTGAACAGTTCGTGCAGCTCGCGAATAGCAATCTTGGGATTGGTCAGCCAGCGATAGATCAGACCATCCACCGCCGCGCAGAACAGTTCCGCGAACAGCGAGGCGTCGATCTTGGGGCTCACGCTGCCGGCTTTCTTGCCGTCCTCGATCCAGCGCTGCACGTCGCGCCGCTGCGCCTTGTGCGCCTTGGCAACATTCGCCTGGAACTCCGAACCGGGATCGATGCTGGCATAACGCAGCAGGTACATCGCCCGCATCTCGTCGGGTTCTTCCGCAATGAATCCATACAGCGCGTCGATCACGCACACCAGCGCGTCGGCGCCGTTGCGATCACCCACCGCCTGTTGCACGCGACGAATCCAGTCGGCCATGGCGACGTCGTGCACCTGAGCGAGCAGGCGCGCCTTGCTGCCGTAGCGATGCGTGACCAGCCCGCGCGAATAACCCGCCCGCTCGCCGATCGCGGCGAGCGTGGTGCCGGCGATCCCGCACTCCACGATCAAGGCGATCGCAGCCTGCATCATCCGCTGGTCGGACAGGGCCGTGCGTTCTTCCTGCTTACGTCGGACAGGTAGCGATTCGACCATGGAATATTTACTTGTTGGCAGCACGCAACTTATACTCCGGCCCACTCGTCGTCAACTCACTGCCAAACCAAAGCTCCGTCAGCGGGCACACGACGAGGCTTGAGGAGAACCATGTCCGAGCCCGTCGTCGTCGAACGTCGCGATCATCTGGCGATTGTCACCATGAACCTGCCCAGGCGCCGCAACGCACTGGTGCCCGAGCTGTACCTGGCCCTTGCACGCACCCTGGCCGAACTGCAGGACGAACCCAAGCTGCTTGTACTGGTGTTGTCCGGCGGCAAGCACTTCTGTGCCGGCGGCGACCTGGGCGGCCTGGACGACCCGGCACTAAGCATGCGCCGTGCGATGCAAATGGGCAGCCGCATCGTGCGTACGCTGATCAGCGGCCGGTTACCCGTCGTGGCCGCGGTCGAGGGCAATGCCTACGGCGCGGGCTTTTCGATCGCGATGGCCTGCGACTTCGTCGTGGTCGATGAGGCATCCACGTTCTGCGCATCGTTCGGACGAGTCGGCCTGCAGCCCGATTACGGGCTCATGTGGACGCTGCCGCAGCGCGTGGGGATCGGCATGGCGCGCGAGATCCTGATGTTCTGCGAACCGATCCGTGGCGAGCAGGCGAAGGAGCTGAAGCTGGCCGATCGGCTGGCGCCTGTCGGCACCGTACTCGACACCGCCGTCGCACTCGCCCGGCGGCTCGCGCAGCTGGCGCCCAGTACCCTTGCCACCACCAAAGCCATACTTTCGAGGTCGCCGATGTCGCTCGACACTATGCTCGCCTGGGAGGCGGACACGCAGTCGCTGCTGCTGCACAGCGAGGATTTCGCCGAAGGAGTGAAAGCGTTCGGCGAACGCCGCGATCCGCATTTCACGGGGCGCTGACATGAACACCGCAATCGAGGTGGAAAGCCCGCAGCTGCGCAGCGCGCAGGACAGCGTCGCGCAGGACTGGACCAGGCTCGCGAGCTACCTCGCCACGCAGGGTTTGAGCTTTGACCCCGAACCCGCGCCGCGCCAATTCGCGGGCGGCTTCGCCAACCTCAACTACCTGGTTCGGATCGACGGCATCAAGGCTGTGCTGCGTCGTCCGCCGATGGGTCCGCTGCCGCCCGGCGCTTACGACATGGGCCGCGAATCTAAAATTCTTTCAAGGCTGCATGAGCAATTTCCACTGGCCCCGCGCGCACTGCACCTGTGCCCGGCTGCCAACATACTTGGCGCGCCGTTCCAGATCACCGAGTACCGCCGCGGCATCTCGATCCGCGACACGTTGCCGCCGCCGTTTGCCGGCGATGCCGCTGTTGGCCGTCAGCTTGGCGCGACCATGATCGACGTGCTGAGCCAGTTGCATCGGGTGAATCCCGTCGATGCCGGCCTTGAAGATCTGGGCAAGCCGCAGCGCTTTCTGGAACGCGCGGTGGAAGGCTGGATCAAGCGTTCGAACCTTGCAGTGCAGGGGTGGGCAACGCCGCGCACACTGGCGCTGATCGACGAACTTTCCGCGTGGATGCGCACCAACAGCGTGCCCGACGGCGCGGCCGTGCTGCTGCACAACGACTTCAAGCTCGACAACATCCTGCTCGACCCGGCGACGCTCGCGCCGGTTGCCGTGCTCGACTGGGACCAGGGCACACGCGGCGACGGTCTGTTCGATCTCGCTACGCTGTTGAGTTACTGGACCGAGCCCAGCGACCCGGACTTCATGCACCAATTGCAGCAGATGCCGACCGCGCAGCCGGGCTTCCCCACCCGGCTCGAAGCGGCGCAGGCTTACGCGGCATCGACAGGCCGCGATCTGTCTGGCTTCCGCTTTCATCGCGTGGTCGCGCAGTTCAAGACCGCGATCATTTTTGCACAGCTCTATGCACGCTGGCATGCAGGCGCAACGAAGGAAGACCGTTTCGCCTTGCTGGGCGGTCTCGCCGAAGGCCTGCTTGAATTCGCGCTCGATATCTCTGCGGGTCGGCGCTTCTGAAAGGACAATCATGGACTTCTCGCTTTCCCCCAAACTGCTCGACCTACAGCAGCGCACACGCCAATTCATCGCTGACGAGGTGATCCCGCTCGAAAACGATGCGCGTCAGACGGGCCACGGCCCCAAGGAATCGCTGCGCGCCGAACTCGTTGCGCGCGCGCGCAAGGCCGGCCTGCTGACTCCGCATGCGTCGACCGAGCTTGGCGGCATGGGCCTCACGCATATCGAGAAGGCGATCGTCTTCGAAGAGGCTGGCTACTCGCCGCTCGGGCCCGTAGCGATGAACATCCACGCGCCCGACGAAGGCAACATCCATCTCATGGAAGTGGTCGCGACGCCGTCGCAGAAGGAGCGCTGGCTGCGGCCCCTGATCGAGGGCCACATCCGCTCCTGCTTCGCGATGACCGAACCTGCGCCCGGTGCTGGCGCCGATCCTTCGATGCTAATGACCACGGCGGTCAAGGACAGAGACGACTACATTATTAACGGCAGAAAATGGTTCATCACGGGCGCCGAGGGCGCGAGCTTCACGATCATCATGGCGAAGATGGAAGATGGTTCGGCGACGATGTTTCTAGCCGACATGGATCAGCCCGGCATCCAGCTGGAACGGCTGATGGATTCGCTCGACTCCTGCTTCGCTGGTGGCCATGGCGTACTGCACTTCGAGAACCTCCGCGTACCGGCTAGCGATGTGCTCGGCGAACTCGGCAAGGGCTTCCGCTATGCGCAGATCCGCCTCGCGCCTGCGCGCCTGACGCACTGCATGCGCTGGCTAGGCCAGGCGCGCCGCGCGCACGACGTTGCGCTCGACTACGCACGCAAGCGCCGCGCCTTCGGCAAGACTCTAGGCGAGCACGAAGGTGTCGGCTTTCAGCTCGCCAACAACGAAATGGACCTGCACAGCGCCCGTCTCAACATCCTGCACACAGCCTGGGTACTCGACCAGGGCGGCCAGGGCAACATCGAGTCAAGCATGTCGAAAGTGATCGTGTCCGAAGCGGTGTGGCGCATCGTCGATCGCTGCGTACAGACGCTCGGCGGCCAGGGCGTGATGGGCGAAACCATCGTGATGCGTATTTTTAAAGACATCCGCGCTTTCCGGATCTACGACGGCCCCAGCGAAGTGCATCGCTGGAGCATCGCCAGAAAAATTCTTGGCAAGCCGGAGCGTGAGGGAGCGCATTCATGAGCGACGCACAGCTATTTGACCTGGCCGGCAAGGTCGCGCTGGTGACCGGCGCGTCTAGCGGCCTGGGCCGGCATTTCGCGTTGACGCTATCGCGAGCGGGAGCGAGTGTCGCGGTCGCCGCGCGGCGCGCCGACAAACTTGCGGAACTGGTCGCCGAAATCGAATCCTCCGGCAACAGGGCGGTCGCCGTCGCCATGGACGTTGCGGACCGCGCCAGCGTGAGCGCGGCACTCGACTCGATAACAGCGCGACTCGGCGTTGTTGATGTACTCGTCAACAACGCCGGCGTCAGCGATACCAAGCGTCCGCTGGACTACACCGACGCGGACTGGGTTAGCATCGTCGGTACCAATCTCACCGGTGCCTGGATCGTCGCGCAGGAAACCGCACGTCGCATGGTCGCCGCGAGCAAGGCCGGCAGCATCGTTAACATCACGTCGATTCTCGCCAACCGCGTCGCCGGCGGCGTGGGTCCGTACTGCGCCTCCAAGGCCGGGCTCAAGCACCTGACGCAGGCACTCGCCCTGGAAATGGCCCACAATGGGATCCGCGTCAACAGTCTGGCGCCGGGGTACGTGGCGACCGAACTCAATCGTGAATTTCTTGAAAGCGATGCGGGCGAAAGGCTGAGGGCGCGCATACCCGCTCGCCGCTTTGGTGACTATGCAAATCTCGATGGCCCCTTGCTCCTGCTCGTCTCAAAGGCCGGCGCTTACATGACCGGTAGCGAGATCGTCGTCGACGGCGGGCACCTTTGCAGTTCACTGTAGCGCCGATCTAGTGCGCCGTTTATCTCTCTATTGAGTTCAGAGATTCCCTAGCAGCCTGTCGGGCTTGGCAAGATCTACTGCGGCATCGGCCCGCTGCGCCCAAACTGCGGGCGCCCTCGTCAAATATGACTCACTAGTCTCCTCAGTCGCCCGCAGCTTGGACACAGCGGGCCAAACCCTCGCTACGATCTCCCAAGCCCGACAGGCTGCTAGAAAAAATCATAAAGAATAAAGCCCGATACACATTCGTGACCAGCGAACTACCCCGGTTTCCCAGAGACTCGCGGGTGTGAGTCACGCCGCTTTGGCGTACTCGGGGATTTGCGAATAGTAGGCGGCTATCGACACTTACTGCACCCTGGTCCAATGGACGTCCCTTTATAATCGACCACTGTTTGGTTATAGTTTGGCCCTAGCCCACTAGGCATCGCCATGACCACTGATAGATCAATCCTATGGGTACGAGTCGCAGCTCTTGCCTTGTTCGCTGCCCCGGCGGCGAGCGCTATCTGGGCACAAGCCCAAGTACCGCTCTTCTTCGAGGGCTTCCAGCAGTTTGCAGCGGCGGTAAAGCAACCGTGGATTGCGATGACGGTGTGCGACCTGTTTACGGGATTCGCCTGTATGTCACTCTGGATTCTTTACCGTGAACGGCGTCTGTGGGTCTCGTTAGCGCTTATAGGGAGCCTTTGGTTTTTCGGAAACATGGTCGTAGCGGCCTACGTTCTAGCGTTGACCTTTATTCCCGGGGTAACTCTACAGCGCATTCTGCTGGGTCGCGCCGCCCCCGTGGCGATGGGGAACAATTTCTAACGTCAGGAGAGATAACATGAAAATATCGGATATCGACGTAAAAACGCGTTTGGACCTGCTCGATCTACCGCAAAAGGCTGCTGATGCAGTGATCTGGAGAAATGCTGACCAATACGCAGATTGCTTTACCGTCGATGCAGTTTGGGATCCAAGGCCGCTGGGTCCGTCCGCCATCGATGGCGGTCGCGACAAAATTCGAGAGGCCTTCACTCAGTTTTGGTCCGGGCTGGACTATGCGCTGCAAGGCATCTTGTCTGTTCGCATTATCGCGTTCGACGGCAAAGAGGCGAAGCTCAGGACCTATCTCATGGAATACGGTAGGGCCAAAGGAAGTGATCAGGCTCCCATGGGTTTCGGAATGTACGAGGACCTCTGCGTGATCGAGGACGGCCAGTGGCGCATGCGGCTGCACAAATTGACGCCACTGTATTTTGGCTCGTCCGACTGGCTCAATCCGATGTTCCTGAATTGTCCGCCAGCCTAGATATTTTGTCGTAGCGATCCACTTGGGCGTTTGCCAAGAAATCCAGCACGGATTCTGCGGTCCGAAGGGGTCGCAGAAGACGGCGCAAGGCTGATCAGCGACAGATTGTTCCCTGTGCGGATCCCACTCCGACTTCGCCGTCCCATGTCGACAGAATCTGCATCTCCCAGTAGGCCAGTTTGACGGCGTCGAAGCCGCCGACAGCGCCGATCACTTCTTCCGCCGGTGACGTTAACGAGAACGGGATTCCCCGACCGGTGTATCGCACACAGATCCGGATCTTACCGAGTTCGCTGTTGAGCACGTAGTCCATCGATTCCTTGCCTTTGAGCAGGTCCAGGTGAAACGGCGGATCTTCGACTTTCAGCGGGTAGATCTTGCCGTCAACGGCGAGCGCCCCTTCGCAATGGGCATACACGCCCTCGGGTGTGCGTCCGGTGATGAACCAGAATGCACGACGACTGGGAAACACACCCAAGACAATCTGCGACTCGCCCATCCGCTTGTAGTTGCGCGGGCCGTAGGAGTGGTCCCGGTAGCCCGCACCCGTGAATGTGAGTTCGCGACCGCCAAAGCGCAACACCCCCTTGCTGCGGTAGGCCTGCTCATCGTGACTGCTCATCATCGCTTCCTGCTTCTGCAGGTTCTGGCTGTCCAGCGACCAGACCGGAGCGATGGCATCCAATTCGAACTCGACAAACAAGGGCTCGACGATTCCGTCGCGCAATTCCGACTTCCACAGATCCGCTTGCAGTACGCGCTGCGCCGCCGCGTCGAACCGTAACGCCCAGCGGCGCCCCGGCTCCAGGCATCTGACGTTCAATCCAGCGGGTCCCGGACCCGCGTCATCCGCCTGGCGCCCGAAGCTTTTCGTCACCAGCGCTTCGCCGTTGTCCAACAACAGGACCAGCATAGCCTTCCAGATACCTGGGTCGGCTACCTGCCGCTGGTAGTGGATATAGAGGTCGAAGCGATGGTCGTCGGGGTAGACCCAGAACGCGTAGCTCTCGCTCCAGAACGGAATGCCGGCCGGGATGCTCTTTCTTGGCAGATCGTCTGCGTATTCCAATTCGTTCATTGCCATGCTTTGGTCATCCTGCGCCGCGGTTCACGATTCTGTTTTATAATCAATCATTGTTTGATACTTCGCAATGGCCATCGGAAGCGACCATCACCGTGACCCTTTTCCTTCGAGATATTTTATGACCGAGCCCATCACCAACCTTCCGCATAAGCTGCCCGCCGGCATCCACGCCGGCCCTCCTCCTCGCCAGGATGACTCGGATGGATTTCGCAAACGATTGCTCTGGTGGTTTCGGCAGCGACTTCCGCAAACGGATATCCAGATCGCGCACCTGGAGGTTCCGAAGAGCAACGGTTACTCCAATGAAACCACTTTCGTCGACCTCGCGATCGCCGGGACCACGGAGCGCTACGTTCTTCGGCGGGCGCCCCTGCGTGATCCAATCTTCCTCGGCTTCGACCTCTCGATCGAGCGCCGAACGATGCAGGCCTTGGCCAAGGCGTCGACAGCGCCGGTTGCAGAGGTCCGTTGGTTCGAGGAAGACGTCTCGATTCTCGGCGCGTCCTTCTTCGTAATGCGTCACGTCGACGGGCGAGTCCCCTCCGACAATCCCCCCTACTCCGCGGCAGGGTCCGGCTGGATCGCGGACGCCACGGCCAGGCAGCGAGAACAACTCTGGTGGAACGGCTTGCAGACCCTGTCTGCTGTGCATCGCGTCGACTGGAAGGCAACCGGCCTGCAGACGCCCAATGCGAGCGGTGCCGGTCCTCTCTCGCGTGATCTTGAAGCATTCGACGCGCTGTACCGACGGGGTTGCGCCGGTCACTACCGCGCGATCCTCGATGAGGCTCATGAGTTCCTCAGCGACCGATTGCCAGTAGAGCCGGAGGTGCGCCTGTGCTGGGGCGACGCGCGCCTCGGCAACCTGATGTTCCGCGACTGGACCTGCGTCGCCGTTCTCGATTGGGAAATGTCGTCGATCGGCATGCCGGAAAAGGATCTGGCCTGGTGGCTGCTGATGGATCGCTATTTTCACGAGGGCATCGGAATCCCGCGCATGGCCGGATGGCCAACCCACGAGGAGACGCTGCGCCAGTACGCCGCGTGGGTGGGCCGGCCGCTGAAAGATCTTCCGTACTACACGGTCTTCGCCGCTTACCGCTCACTGGTCATTTATGCCCGCTTCGTGGCACTCGGACTCATGCCCACGGTGCCTTCCGACTTGCAGCCCAGCGCGAGGCTGCTGCGTAGAGCGCTGGACGACGCGCGCTAAGCCGCCGAGACAGACTGGCGCAGCCGCGTCGATGAATCAGAATGTGGTGAGTTTCGCATCGAGTCCGATGAGCAAGCCTCGGAGCACCGGCATTCCTGAAGCAGGTCAATCGTTAGTTGAGCCGCTGTCGGGATTTTCGGGGCGCTCAATGCTTGACTGTCGAGTTGGCAGCATTTCTTCCAGCAACCCGCCCGAACACCAATGCATTGGCGATGGCGTTGCCGCCGCCAATGTAAAGCTCACCCATGCTCGCCGCCGTTTCGCCAGCCGCGTACAGGCCGGGGATCGGCCGATCAGATGAATCCAGCGCCTGCGCTTCGCGGTCAATCCGGACACCGGTAAAAGTGCCCGCCAGGATTGCCGGCCGGATTTCGGCGGCGTAAAACGGGGGGGTGCGCAATGGACGAAGTTCGCCGGGGCTCTTTCCGTACCGCGTATCGGTGCCTGCGTCGCAGTCACTGTTGTAGGACTCGACGGTGCTCGCCAATACCGCGCCATCAATGCCAGCGCGGCCCGCGAGTTCCTCAAGGCTCTGCGCCCGAATGATGCGTCCTTCGTCTGCCAAGATCGCGATGTTGTCGGCGGTCCAGCTCTGGTCCATCAGGCCGGCGTACATTTTGTTGGCGGCGGCCGCTTTGCGAGATGTTTCGTCGAAGATGGCGAAGCAGGTCTTGCCTGGCTGATCCATCACAGAACGGGCCACGAGTCCGTAGGGGCTGAACTCGCGCACGAAGCGCCGGCCGCTGCGATTGACGAAAACCAGCCAGTCCGGATGGAACAGCTCGTTTCCGCGGATGAAGCCATGCGTCAGCCCAATCAATCCCCGATTATGGTTTCCAATTGCGGCGCCGACCTCCTTGGCCATATTGAGGCCATCACCCATCGAGAACTCGTTGCCGATGTACCAGAGCCAATCGCCTGCGGCGGCGGCAACCTCTGGATAGAACTCCTTGACGAGGTCCATGTTGTTGCCGAACCCGCCACACGCCAGAACTACTGCTCCGGCCTTGACTTCATAGTCCTCCCCTCGCACCCCGCAAACCCTTCCCGCTTCGCCCTTCACCAACCCCACCACGCGAGTGCTGCAAACGATTTCAACTGAGCGCTCCGATGCATGACGCTCCAGAAGCTCAATCAGACCTTCCCCCCTTCCCTCAAACCGATGGCTCCGACGAACTCCGGGCGGCTCTGCCCCTCCCTGATAGAGGCGCTGATGATCGAACCTGCCGCCAAGCGCCTGCAGCCATTGAATCAGCGGGGCCGAATCGTCGCAAAACCGTCGCAAGAGTGAGGCATCCTGACGGTTCTGACTCAGCGCTGAGCTATATGCAAACATCGCATCGGCAGTGTCAACGACTCCGCCCTCCTTCTGAATTTCTGTACCCGCAGCGTAGATCACCCCTGACGACAAGGCGGTCGAACCCCCGACGCGCTTGCCGCACTCGAGGAGCAGGACTTTGGCACCGGCGGTTGCAGCCTCAATCGCCGCGGAGAACCCGGCGGCGCCAGCGCCGACGACAATGACATCATAGTCATGCTGCTGGTCCATGGATCACCTCAGATATAGGCGCTGTAATCGAGGGATGGCACTTTATCAAACAGTGATTGTTATAACAAACCATTCAGTAGCCTGTTATTCAGTAGCCTTTTGTTGGGCACCCTATCCAGGCGGGCTTATTCGACGGGGCCGAACCGAGCGCAGCAACCCGATTGCGACCACCGCATACGCCTTTTTGTCAATGATCGAGTTACCTCTGCCATGCCCCGCGACTGGTCGCAGGTTCGGCGACGAAGATATCCGTCGTCCGGGATATCTGGTACTCGCGACGA